>NZ_KB850010.1:0-459580 GCF_000369425.1 Acinetobacter sp. NIPH 284 | reverse complement strand
ATCGGTTTCTGTTGGTGCTATTTAACAGGTGAATGGCAACATGATCGAAAAAAAGCGATAAAAATAAAGAAGCATGGACGACTTTCAGTCAGTTTATTTCGATACGGTTTAGACTATGTTCAGATGGCTATTCTACGTTTGATTGGTTTTGGAAAAAAAGAAGAATTTAAGAAAGTGCTCGCAATTTTAAGAAAGAAAAAGCCTGATAGGACAAGGGCTCTATGAAATTTGTCGTGTACAGAGAAAAAAAGAATTTAGTTGGCTATTAATAGTAAACCCGCACAGAAAACTATTCTTAAATGGAGTTGAAGTACCTATCTTAGAAAACTCTTGCTTTGAAAAAGATGTACAGATCGAGAATATTAATTTTAAAATAAAGGCTATAAGATGGCATGAAAAGTTAAGTCATGATAAATCATGTAACTATTTATTAGATTCTAATCAAAAGATAATTTTTAAAGAATTAAGTAAGGCTAATAATAAGATAGATTTTTTTACAAGTTGTTATGCTTTATCTGAATGGAATGATACCTATAATAAAAATGAATTAGAAATGGATTCTAAGTTTGAGCAACAACAAAAAATATTAAGAAAAATTAATTCAGAAATGAGTTCTTTTCTGAAAGAAATATATGAAGACTATTTAAGAGATTATGTTGATGCCAAAATAGAAAGTTATGATGAAAAAGGATATTTCCCATCTTACCTTGGCTATGAGCACAATTATGCATTATGGCGAAAGAAAAATACAAAAGATGCTGTGAGAAGTATTTATTTAGCTGATCCCAAAGTTTTTACAAATCTTAATACAAAGCCCTTAAAAATTATTATTAGAATGCTAGATAAGCTTTTGGTATCTAAAGAAAATGATGCAATATTTGATGTTTTAGATGATGTCCTAGACTTAAATGATACTCAGGTTAATTTGCTAGCAAAGCAACTTAAATCAACTACGTTAGAAAATATAATTAGTACGATTGAAATTCTACAGAAAAGAGAGTTAGCTGTAGCCAAACTTAAAGAGTTAATGGATAAGCATTATGAATCGGTATTAGAAACGCCAGATTTACAAAAAATTATTGAGGCAAATACATGGCTTTTTGGTTCACAATATGAGCTTTTGGGGGCAGAAGAAGATACGTTTACAAAAATTGCTCAGAAATTAAGAAAAGAAATTAAGGGAGTCAATGAAATAGGGTTAGATGATTTAGATTCTGATGATCATACAGAAGTAGTCATTCAAGGACTTAATAGGCAAGTTGATTTGTTTCTTGCAAGAAAACAATATACATTCGATGCCCTAGGTAAACCTATTTACAAGTGTATTATCGTTGAAATAAAAAAACCAAGTATCTCTTTGAATAAAAAACATTTACAACAATTAAACGACTATGCAGAGATTATTGCTAAATACCCTGGTTTTAATAGTGGAAAATTAGTTTTTGAATTAATCTTGATTGGTAGGAAAATTTCAAAAGATGATTTTTCGATTAAGGCACAACTACAAAGCCATAAAGATAAAGGGGAGCTTGGTTTAGTTCTACAAGCTGAAAAAATAAAATGTTATGTTAAAGATTGGTATACTAGGCGAATTCAAACATGAGGTGCGACAGTTTCAAAAGCCTTATGATAATCAACAAGCTGAGCAAACTTCTCTAATGGTGTAAGCCAATCTAACGCTTTTCTAGGACGAGTATTCAGTGACATGGCAACTTGATTTAAATAATGCTGATCTGCCTGATTTAAATCAATTCCTTTAGGTAAATATTGCCTAATTAAACCATTCATATTTTCGCATGTGCCTTTTTGCCATGGTGAATGTGGGTCACAGAAATATACATCTATGCCTAAATCTTCTTCGAGTATTTTATGTTCTGACATCTCACGTCCACGGTCATAGGTCAACGTTTTACGCAGTTCTGCAGGTAAATATTTCAGAGCTTCAGTTAAAGCCTTGCGCACTGATTCTGCCTTTGCATCAGGTAATGTTGCCAAGATACAGAGCCGTGTATTTCGTTCAATAAGTGTTGCTATCGAACTTTTATTGTCTTTACCTTTAATTAAATCGGCCTCCCAATGACCCGGTATTTTTCTTTCTTGAACTTCGGCTGGGCGCTCATGAATAGTTTTAATATCCTGTAATATAGAATCTTTTTTAGGTTCACCGTTAGCTTTTCGCTTTTTATTTTCATGACGCAGACAGGATAATAAGTCTTTTTTCAACTCACCCTTTGGTAATGCTCGTATAGTTGAGTAAATCGTTGTATGGCTTACATTCATTGTTTGATCCAAATCAGGAAATGTCTTTAAACGCTTCGATATTTGCTGAGGAGACCATAAACAACGGATCGCTTCAACAATAAATCTCCAGAGAATTGAGTCGATTTTGAGTTTTCTGTGACCACGTCTACGTCTAGCGAAGGTGTTATCAGAAGCATATCGAGCTTGATAAACGTCATTGATGCTATTTCTTTTAAGTTCACGATAGATCGTACTAGGATGTCTTTTAATAAGTTCAGCAAATTTTCTGGGTGAAAAGCCTTCTTTTCTTGACTCAAGCATTAATGCAGTACGATCTTCAAAGTTAAGATGATGGTATGACAATTTTATATACTCCATAAACCCTTTAAATTAATTAGGTGGTTTATGTCGCACTTCAAGTTTTACTCTGCCCTATTTTTGACGAATTTAGTCTATCTAATAATTTCTTACTAGAAAATTTAAAGTCTAAATATGATGATTTATCTGATGAAAGTAAAATTTCTCTTGTAAATGATTTGCAAGGACAAAAAGTTAGCTAACAAACAAAAAAGCCCCTACATTAGTAGAGGCTTTCCATCATCTTAAATTTAAAGACTTAAGACACTTTATCACCCGGTTTTGCACCAGATTCAGGTGAAATCACCCAAACACCTTCGCCATTACCTGCTGCAAGTACCATACCGTTAGAAATACCAAAACGCATTTTACGAGGTGCAAGGTTAGCGACCATGACCACCAATTTGCCTTTTAAGTCTTCGGGCTGATAGAACTCACGAATGCCACTAAACACATTGCGTGGTTCAGCTTCACCAACATTTAAAGTGAGTTGAAGTAATTTATCAGAACCTTCTACCGTTGCAGCTTCTAAAACTTCTGCTACACGGAGGTCAACTTTCATAAAGTCTTCAATACCAATGATTTCAGCTTCACCCACTTTAGGTTCAGGCTTCTTCTCGGCTTTCTTCTCTTTTTTCTTTTCCACTTTTGGTGCTTCTGCCGCAGCAGCTAAAGAGTCTTTAGATGCATCAACCATTGCAGCAACTGCTTTAGGATCAACACGCTGCATAAGTGGTTGGAATTGCGCAATTTCATGTGCAAGCAAGATATGCTGACGTGATGCAAAGTCAAAGCTTTCAAGCTGTAAGAAGGCTTGAACTTGTGCAGCAAGCGTTGGAAGCACAGGAGCCAAATAAATAGCAAGTTGACGGAACAAGTTGATACCCACAGAGCAGACATCATGTACTTGTTGTTCCTGACCTTCTTGTTTGGCAAGCGCCCACGGTTTTTTCTCATCGATATATTGATTGGCACGGTCAGCCAACGCCATGATTTCACGGATTGCTGCGGAGAATTCACGTGCTTCATAGGCTTGGGCAATTGAATCACCAGCGTCAATAAAGCTTTGAACTAGTTCAGGTTCAGCGCATGTATTCGACAAAGTATTATTGAAGTTGCTGTTAATAAATTTTGCACAACGGCTGGCAATATTCACCACTTTACCAACAAGGTCAGAATTCACTTTCTGTACGAAGTCATCCAAATTCAAATCCGAATCTTCAACTTTGTCAGAAAGCTTAGAAGCAAAGTAATAGCGTAAATATTCTGGGTTCAAATGCTCTAAATAGGTTTCAGCTTTGATGAATGTGCCGCGAGATTTTGACATCTTCTGACCATTCACCGTCAGGAAACCATTGACGAATAAACCAGATGGCGTGCGGTAGTTAGCACCTTCAAGCATTGCAGGCCAGAACAGTGCATGGAAGTAAACGATGTCTTTACCAATGAAGTGATAGACTTCTTTGTCAGAGTCTTTCTTCCAAAAGTCATCAAAACTTAAATCTGGACGTTTAGTCTTGATGTAGTTTTCAAAACTCGACATATAACCAATCGGAGCGTCTACCCAAACATAGAAATATTTGTTTGGTGCATCTGGAATTTCAAAACCGAAATAAGGCGCATCACGCGAAATATCCCAATCTGATAAACCCGATTCAAACCATTCATCTAGTTTGTTGGCAATAGACAATGGTAAACGACCTTGATCACGTGTCCATTTCTGTAAGTATTCTGAGAAATTCGGTAGTTTAAAGAAATAGTGATCTGATGATTTCTCAACTGGCGTTGCACCACTCAATGTTGAGCGTGGGTTTAATAACTCGGTCGCGTTATAGGTTGTACCGCAGACTTCACATGAGTCGCCGTATTGATCTTCCGCTTTACATTTCGGGCACGTGCCTTTAATGAAACGATCAGACAAGAACATGCCTTTTTCAGGATCAAATAATTGTGTGACAGGGCGAACAGCGATATTGCCTGCTTCACGGTTTTTGATGTAAATCTCAGATGCACGTGCTTTGTTTGCATCGCTATGAGTTGAATCATAATGATCGAAATGCACACCAAAACCATCAAAATCACGAATGTGTTCTTTCTGAACATTGGCAATTTGCGCTTCAGGGCTGATGCCATTCGCTTCAGCACGTAACATGATCGCTGTACCATGAGCATCATCCGCACATACGTAAGTCACGTCATGACCCATTGCACGCATCGCACGAACCCAAATATCTGCTTGGATATAACCGAGTAAGTGACCCATATGGATAGGACCATTGGCATAAGGAAGGGCATTGGTGACTAAAATTTTACGCACGGATATTGTTCTCTCATTCGTATTTACAAGGTGGATGATTTTACATGACTTAAGAGCGACTTGCACAAGGGAATCGGTGAAATCTTTTTAGCCTGAAGGGAATCTTATTTTGAAACTTCATACAAGCTTCACTTTGGCTTCAATCAAAGTTCATCTGTTTGATCGAGAATAATCACAATATCAAAGAGAGGAAAATAAAAATGAGGTCTTGGTCATTAGTTTTTTCATCAGTCTCAGCCAGTTTAGTTTCTGTTTTTAGTTTTGTGATTCCATTTTGTTTGTTCTTAAATTATCGAAAGAATCATCTGCTTCATGTAGTCAGTGATGGCATGGAAGTTATGATGTATTTGACCCCAATACTCATCGTTTTGGCTTTTATCTTTTATTTGATTGTTTTTGCGGTATTGAAATTACCCACTCAGATTTTTGATTTATTGCAATTTTTAAAAATAAGTTTTGTGATCTTAATTGCTTGGGCTTTACTGGTCTTAATGATCCTGTTCGAAGATCAAGTGAACCAAATTGATTTCTCAGCTTTAAAGATCGGTATTTTGATGTATTTTATGATGCTGCCGATTTTGGCTTTGGGTTGTATGGGGGCGAACAGTTGTTACTTTGTGATGAATAAAGTAAATCAAAAGAAGAACATGATCTTATTTTGATTTAAAAAAGTATGTATCCCAAAGGATTACATACTTTGCATCTGCTTAACGGTCACACTTTGCTTAGAGTTCTTTCTTAAAGAGATGATTTTCCCTTTAGATAAGAAATGGATGTGATAGCTTTTTAAACTATTGGTTTTTGGATCAACTGTAATTTCGGCAAAGAGTGGCGTTTGCCAAAGTTCATCACTTCCTAAAGTACCTAACCAAGCCTGAGCTTTAATTACAGCGGTAAATTCATCTTTAACTTGTAGATCGCTGATACTTAATTCACTGCACCAATGAACAGTCTTTGGAAATTCAACTTTTGAAAATTTCCAACAAATTGAAAGTGCCAAACTTGTTGCGATTCCCGCATAATCATTGCTTTCATTATGAATGACAGGAAGTAATTGTTCTGCCAAATCACCTTCAAAAGAATCAATCATGCTTTGGATTCTTCTTTTACTCGAAAGAATATAGTTCAGGCGCTTTTGTTGAGCTTGCAGTTCATTTTGAATTTCTAGAAGTTCATTTTCATTCATATATAAAGCTTTATAAGTCAGGTTAATTTCACGATAGCGCAAAAGTATATCTGATCTTATTCCCTATATTGTGAATAGTTTTTAATACAAATTTAATGGTTCTAAAAATGATCGAAACACCAAGACTGATTTTACGCCAATGGCGAGACACGGATTATTTACCTTTTGCAGAGATGAGTGCTAATCCAGAGGTTATGCGGTATTTTCCAAAAGTTTTAACGCGCGCTGAAAGCGATGTATATATAGATAAATTAAAGGCAATTATTGAAAAACAGGGGTGGGGTTTTTGGGCAGTAGAATTAAAACAGACTCAACAATTGATAGGCTTGGTAGGATTACATGATCAACCCACACAGTTTTCATTTTCACCCTGTGTTGAAATTGGCTGGCGCTTAGATCAACCATTTTGGGGCAAAGGTTATGCAAAAGAAGCAGCAAATGCCGCCTTAGAATTTGCTTTTAATCATTTGCAGCTTGAAACAGTTGTGTCTTTTACCACTTTAGAAAATCTGCGATCAGAAGCGCTTATGCAAAGCTTAGGGATGAGGAAATTAGCAGAATTTCAACATCCTGCTCTAGCTCAAGATCATCCATTAAGTTGGCATGTATTGTATGAGATTCAGCAGTCTGCTCGTATCAAGTAATTTAGTTGTGTTATGCATTTATATGATTTTTATATATGAAAATTCAAATGGTTATTAATCAGCAATAAATTTGAATCATCCTGTATCCCATTTGTTTCAATTTGCAGCAATTCCTCTAAATATCCGCAGAATCTTGTATAACTATAAATGAAAGCAACAGTAATTTATTACGATATAACAAGAGGAACAAGACATGAGTAATGACAAAATTGATCAGTTAAAAGAGTTCGCATCAAAAGATTTGGAGCAAACTAAAACAGATTTACAGCAAGTCAAAGATAAAGTCAGCGAACTTGGAAATGACATCAAGCAAAAAGGTCAAGAAACTGTCGAAGACGTTAAAAACTTTGCAGCTAAAGATCTTGATCAAACGAAAACTGATCTGCAACAAGCAAAAGATAAAGCCAATGAGTTGAAGCAAAAGGGTAAGCAAACTTTAGATGATTTAAAAACAAATGCAACGGATCAGTATGGTGAGGGCAAAGCTGCTTTATCTGCTAAAGCAGATGAGCTGAAAGAAAAATTGGCAGATACTCAGCATGCAGCCAAAGAGAAATTAGATCATTTAAAACAAGAAGCAAGCCATAAGTTAGAAGATGCCAAAGCAAAAGCTGCTGAACTAAAAGATGAAGCTGCTGCTAAGCTTGAAGATCTAAAAGCTCAAGCGAGCCATAAACTGGATGATTTAAAGAAAGCTGCAACAGATACATTAAATAAATTCAAAGGTTAATCTTTTGATGACTATTTAAGATCATGCTTATACTCAGAGAAGAAAACACGTTCATAAAAAATGAGCAATTATCTTCTCTGATATGAGCGTCCAATCTTCAATACTGCTAAACTAGCCAAACTCAGTGATATATTGATCGTCTGTTTTTGGAGTAAACAAAATGTCGTGGCTTTCTTCCTTAAAATCTGTTTTTTCACCAGCACAAGAAGTGAAGGAAGATGAAATTCAAACTGTTTTACAAAATTATGTGCTGCCACATTCTGAAAATGCATTAAAAGATCGTATCAGCCAAGTGAATGTACAAGGTCGAATTTTACAACTCACGATTAATACTTTTCCTCAAGAAAAAGATCACTTACAACAGATTCACGATGAACTCGCTGAAGCTCTGGAAAAATGCGGTATCCAAGAGTTAAATTTACATATTATTCAACAAAAACATGCATCGCATAGTGAAGCAGGTCATAGCTGCTCATCGAAGCCAAAAGCAGAAAATAGCAATTTACCACCTGTAATGGATGCTTCTCCTAAAGCGGAAGTCGATCCCAATAATCCACCGATTCAAAAAGCTGCACCGCAACAACGCGATGTGGCTGCACATCCACGTATTCAAAATGTAATATTGGTATCGTCAGGAAAAGGTGGGGTCGGTAAATCAACCACGACAGTGAATCTGGCGCTTGCATTGCAACAACTCGGTCTAAAAGTCGGTGTCTTGGATGCAGATATCTATGGTCCAAGTATTCCAACCATGTTGGGGAATGCGGGACGTACTCCACAAATTGAAAATGAAAATTTTGTGCCTTTAGATGCGTATGGTATGGCTGTGCTTTCAATCGGACATTTGATTGGTGCACACAATACACCTGTGGCTTGGCGTGGTCCTAAAGCGACTGGTGCATTGATGCAACTTTTTAACCAAACACTTTGGCCAGATTTAGATGTGTTAGTGATTGATATGCCACCTGGTACAGGTGATATTCAATTGACTTTGGCACAACGTATTCCTGTAACAGGCGCGGTGATTGTCACGACTCCTCAAAATGTTGCACTTATGGATGCGGTAAAAGGAATCGAACTTTTTAACAGAGTAAATATCCCTGTACTCGGTGTTATTGAAAATATGTCGACACATATTTGCTCTAATTGCGGACATGAAGAACAGATCTTTGGGATAGGCGGAGGAGATCAATTGTCTGAGCAATATGATATTCCTTTATTAGGACGTTTACCTTTAGACGCAAAAATTCGTGAACATGCAGATAATGGTAAACCAAGTGTGATTGCTCAGGATGCAGCGGCAGAGAGCTACCTCAATATCGCACAAGCTGTATTAAAACAAATGGATAAATTGCCAAAACGTCAGCGTGATGAAAATCGTATTTTCTAAATTTGAAAAGCCTCTAATTTAGAGGCTTTTATTAATTTCATTATTTGATTGCAGTGCTTGTTTTCTTTTTTTCCAAGCATTCACTACGCTCCAACGCCAAAGTAAATGTGTAATTAAATAAAAACTAATCGCAAATAAAATTGCTTCAATCACAAGCCCTGATACGAGAATCTTCGCAAGGCTGAAATCAATATGACCATGACCAAAATTCTTAAGCCAATTCAAAATTTGGTGTAAAACCCCTAAAAGCATATCGCTATTGATCATGTGCACATGATAAATTTTAGTTCCAAACCAAAAACCTAAATACAGAATTGGAACGACAGTGAGCGGATTGGTTAACCAAGCCATACATAGGCCAATAGGCAAGTTCACTTCAAACCATAACACAGTCAAAATAATGAATAGGCTATGAAAAGGGACAGGTAATATTCCCCAAAATGTTCCAATAAACATGGCTTTCGCGATAGAACGACGGTTCACATACCAAAGTAGAGGATTTAAGGTGCGTTCACCAAAAATTCTCATAAATTTTAGACTAGCAACTTTCTCTGATGAAGGCAGCCACTTGTTAAAAAACTTCTTAGGCATAAGCGAGGGAACACATTTAAAGAGAAAAGTGAACGAATGTATATAAAATAACATTATTTACTTATTGAAAACTTAAAATAGCACCAAAGTTTATCTTGTTAAAAAATAAGAATACTTAGAATACGTTATATGTGTTGTATTTTAGCCTGTGTTTTTACTCATGTGACTCTTGAGTAGAGTGTACTTGTAATTAATAAAATATAGATAAAACATTTATTTAAATAGGCTCTCGTCATAAGTGCTTACAGTTAAAATTTTGCTATCAACTGGCAATTATATTAATCTGAATTTATCTTTTAGTGAGGTCATTCAATGATTTCATGGTTTTTTATTGGTTTAGTGATAACCATTTTGCTCACTCCTGGCCCAACCAATACTTTACTTGCATCCTCTGGTATTCAGGTAGGATTGCGTAAATCTCTATTGCTGATTCCTGCGGAGGCAATTGGTTATATTATTGCGATCAGTGCATGGGGAATGTTGATTGGTAAAGTCTCAGCGACATTACCTTTATTACCAACATTTTTAAAACTATTAAGTGCAGGGTATATTATTTTCCTTGCGATTAAATTATGGCGTACAGCAAATCAAGAAGTGATTTTAAATCAACCTACAATTCGACCTAGAGAATTGTTATGTGCGACATTATTAAACCCTAAAGCTTTATTATTTGCTTCTGCAATTTTCCCAACAACAGCATGGCAAACGCAAGAAATCTATGTTGCGCATATGAGTAGCTTTGTCGCACTCATTCTTCCAATTGCACTATTTTGGATTTCAGTTGGTGCTGTGTTGGCAACCAATAAAGTAAAATGGTTATCTCAATCTAAGTTACAGCGTACAGCATCAGTTGTACTGATCAGCTTTGCCATTCCTATTAGCTATTCAGCTCTAATTAATCTCTAATTCTATTTTTCTGCTGCCTTGAACCATCTAGGTAGCAGGGTTCTGTTGTTTTCATTAATGTCGTTTTAAGTTAAAGTACTCTCCAATCATTAACTTAGATTTTGGATAAAAGTCATGGCAATAAAATCTGATCGTTGGATTCGTGAAATGAGCGAAAAACACGGCATGATTGAACCTTATGCAGAGAATCAAGTCCGTTTCGATGAAAACGGAGAAAAATTGATTTCTTATGGGGTGTCTAGCTATGGCTATGACGTCCGTTGCGCACGTGAATTTAAAGTTTTTACCAATGTTCACTCTGCAATTGTTGATCCGAAAAATTTTGATGACAAAAGTTTTATCGATATCGAATCAGATGTTTGTATTATTCCACCGAACTCATTTGCTCTCGCACGTACGATTGAATATTTCCGTATTCCACGAAATGTCCTAACAGTATGTTTAGGTAAATCGACTTATGCTCGTTGCGGTATTATCGTGAATGTAACGCCACTAGAGCCTGAGTGGGAAGGTCACGTTACGCTTGAGTTTTCAAATACAACGAATCTCCCAGCACGTATTTATGCGGGTGAAGGCGTGGCACAAATGCTGTTTTTTGAAAGTGATGAGGTGTGTGAAACATCTTATAAAGACCGTGGTGGTAAATACCAAGGTCAAACAGGTGTAACTTTACCGAAAACATGATTTGTAAATTACATTTTGCAACAATCATAAAGTTTTTTGGTTGTTGCAATATAAACCTTATATTTAAAGAATAAAAATATAATATTCAGACATATATTTAAAAGAAATTATTTAAAAACAATAATTCATTCATCGGAAAATAGAACGTTTACCTAATATATTTTGCATTTGTGTAAATTATCGGCATAATGAGAGGTGAGATTGCATAGGCAGAATTTGCCTGTATTTGAGTGATGCTAGGAAGCACGTCTTTGACTCTAAAATTGAGGGTAGATGAAAGAAATCACTCAAGAGGGACTTAAGAAAAATAACGCTGATGCGGAGCATCGTGTAACAGGAAGGTCAAGATGACTACATTTCATACGGTATCATTTCAGAAAACTGTTTTAGCGAGTTTGATTGGTTTGTGTTTAAGCCAGTCAGTTTTTGCACTTGAAAATCTTGAACCTTTAGACGATTCCGCACTTGCTGACACGACAGGTGAGGGTATTGCGATGTTACCTGAAAACTTTAGAATGGTTTTTCAAGGTGCAAATGATAATACGACACAACAACTGACCGATTATACCAATCGTGCAAAAGATACCGGGTATATACGTTACATTCCTGTTGGACCATTAACTCCTGAAGCAACAGCAGGTGGAGCGCAAAAAGCAGACATTTTCCTATATGGTTTAGCTGTTTCGCGTGCCGATTCCAATATTAATAATCGTTACAATAGTTCTAGTACAGGTCAAATAAAATCATGGGGAAGTGCAGATAACCCTTGGTTATTGAAAGTCCAATCTGCCACGATTCCTGATTTTGCGGGAGTAGATCGCTCGCTTTCTTATCTTAGTTATGAGGCCCCGACTTACGATATTGCTGGGTTTTCTGATGTAAATAAAGATGATTATCACTTAAAGCTTGGTTTATGGGCGGATATCTTTATGCGGAATCCGACCGTAGCTGCGCCAGATAATAATCCAGCGGGTTGGGGTGTTGGGCTATCTAATCGTTTGCGTTTACAGGCAATTTGGAATGATTTTAGTATCAATGGTAGCTCACTTAACCTGTTTCAAACTTTGGGCGGGGCGACCAATGCTGGAGGCTTAAGTACCTCTTATAATAATACATTGGGTTTGTCAGGAACCTTAAGATTTAATAGCGGCAATAGTGATTCATCAACATTAAGAGCGAATGTTACGGCGGATAGCTCTAGCCGAACCTACAATCCTACTACTGGTTGGAATGCGGCCACAACACCAACTGCGCCGAGTGGTGGGTGTGATAACAACTTTAGCTCGCTCGATTGTCAGTATCGCTTTAGAAACAGGACGGTCACCGACACTCAAACCAATGTGCGATGGTCTCTAGATCCTGCGCTTGCAGCGAAAGCCTTGCGCTTTAGTACCAGAGGGGTGACAGGGGAGAATGCAAGTACGCCTGCAATCGATGCTGCTGCTACGGCACCTACTTTTGATGCTACGGAAGGTTTGTTTTTCTATGGTGCTAATTTTAATTTGACGCTAGGTTCTCTTTATCAACCGCTCGTCATTGGCGTTGCTGATGATAATCGAAACCTGACTATGGAAATTACGCGTATACCTAATCAGGCTAATGTTTATCAAAAAATTTATACCGATTATGCTAACCCAACTTCGACTACTTACCTTGGTTCGACCTGTAATGTATACCAATGTGGCCGTACCGTGGATGGGGTGTTCAATCCTGCTACGCACAGTAGTATTAGTGTAGGGTCAACAATTTATGATAATACTGGAAGCAGAAGCCAGCTAAGTGCTTACCAGCAAGCAGATGCGATTGGTATTTCTTTTGGTGCCTTACCTGCAACTTATAATCAAAATGGTACATTTACTAAGTCATATAATGAAGTCCAGTACCAACAACGTGCGGTACAGACAGCCAGTTATGTAGTAACAGATCGCTATCGTTTGTATAGTTTGGGGGGTACACAAAATGATCCATATGGTCTTGGACGCCATGATGCTTCTGGTATCATAGGGGATGCTTCTAGTAACTATGATTTTCGTTGGTACAATATTGCAGCAGCACATAACTATTGGGGGTATGTGACAGGTTATGATGTCAATGGTAAGCCGATTTTTGGAGATACTGCGGGTCGAAACCTGATTGCGGGGACTTATACAGTAAATGGGGTAACCTTGCATGACACATGCACCACAGCTTATACGTGTTTGGGTGGGGTTGCTGTTTCAGGGGCGGGTGGATATAAGGATCAAAATGGCAATTGGGTCGGTGGTGTGCATAGCACGCTCACTCAAGAACGAACAAATGATTGGACGGCAGGTTGGCGTGATTCTGGGGCAATGAATTCTGCTTTGACGGCTTTAGGATTTATTGCTGGTATAGAAGACTGTTGGACGGGACAAAGTGGAACTGATTGTCAAGGTGATGGGGGGCCTACAGAAGGGGTGCGGGGGTTAAGTCGTATAACTGATGGTTATTATAATATGTCACCAACCACGGCAGCGAATGCCAGTTGGACCAATACAAGCCGTACAGCGGGATGGTTTAATGCCAGTAATGACCGAACTGCAACAAGCGTCTATAACAGTATGGGAACGCTAAAAGCAGATTTCGTCCCAACACAGACCACAGCAGTCAATCCATCTCCACTCAATAATTTAGGTTCTGCTGTCATAGATGGTTTATTGATCCAGCATATGAAATTGACCACTAAAGGGTTATAAGGAGCAAATCATGAAAAAAACAATGCTATTTGCTTCGCTTTTGGTTTTGCTATTTCAAACAACTCACGCAGAGCTTAAACCTCTTGAAAATAAAGAGTTGCAAGCTGTGGAGGCACAAAGTGCGGCAACCATTAATTGGTCATTGAGTTTAAACCAAACCAGTCCTGGTGTTTTTGCGAATGCGACAGGACAATACTGTAATGGAACAGACGTAAAGTTTTGTCGTCTTGCAATGTCGTTTAACAATCGCACCACTTCAGATGGCAAAAAACAATGGTTGGTTCTAAAAGGTATTCAAGGCACCATAGGTTTGAATAATGTCGATATTGATGGTGTTGATTTGCTGTACAGCTCAGATAGCAATATGACGGCTGTTCCAGACCAAATTAAGGCTGCATTACAATTGAGTATTAAGGAGACTTCTCCGATTCTTATCCGTAATTTTGGATTTAATGCCATGTCAATTGAAACGGATACAGTGGCAAATGAAAGTTCAGGAAATATTCCAGGTTATTTGGCAATGGGTGCAGGTGGTAGTGGAGTTTCGGCTTATGCCAATGGTGTGTATACCGATACAACCAATCAATTTGACCAAGGTCGTGAAACGGGTTTCACAGGGATGATGATGAATGGCAATTTGGCGTTACAAGGCACATTAAAGGTGTTTAGTTGTGATGCCTCAATGAAACGTTGCTAATTCATTTTTTCATGGAGGAAAGTATGTCGTCAGATAACAAAAAAAATGGACACCGCCCGATGATGCGTATGACTGTGCTGGCAATGAGTTTATGTGCGGTGCACAGTTCGGTTTATGCCATGCAGGCCATGAATGAGCAGGAATTACGTGCAACCAATGCTCAAGATGGAATTATGCTAGACACTTCGTATGACAGTATTAATATCGACCGCCTCTATTGGGAAGATAAAGTCGGTATGGTGAATGGTAGTGATACTGCATTACGTGCTTATGCGGATGGTGTCTCTATTACAGGTAATAATCTAGGCACAACCTACAAAGTAAATGCAGGATCGGATGCTGCTACAGGTAAAGCGGGCGTAGACCTTAGTATTGTGTCACGTTATGGTACCATTAGTGCAAAAGAATTTAAAATTTGTGATGGTGCAGGGAATAACTGTGGTGATAGTCCAGGTGGTTTAACAGTCCAGTCTCATGAAAATGCCACCTTGCATTTTATTACCAAAGATGGTTTGTTCAGCCCGACAAGCCTGTCAAGTGCTGAAATTTCATTGAAACGGGTTAATATTTTTTTAAGCCAGATGGAAGATAGTAATCTACCGCTGAGCACTAAAATTAACCAGCTTATTTTAAAGGACTTCAACTTTAATTTTAAAGGTGAGGGCTATATGTATGTTGATGCTGCCAAAGGGTTAATATTAGAAACGGGTGCCAACGGCTATGTCGATTTAAATCGGGTTTGTATTCTTGATGCGACTGCCTGTGCGGCTTCTGGTTTGGTACTGGATTCTTCCAACTCGAAACCAGGTCTAAATATTGATTTTGTAATTAAAAAAGATACAGGCAATACGTATGATGCAACAACAGGAACAAAGGGGCTGATACGAGTCGGTGCGTCTGGACATCTAAAAAATGCCAGCTTAACTTTTCGTGGAACCGATGGTCGAAGTGGTTCAGGTAACGCTATTTTAGGCAAGGCATTTGCTGCGGGAAATACCACGGCTACAGCCGATACAGGTTCTGCCAATATCATGGGAAGTACAGGCCTGGCAATGCGGATGAAAGCCGATTTTACCAATACAGGTGCGAATCCAACCACACTGGAGCTTGCACATGGTGGCAGCAATGCCTATGGTCTGCAATTTAGCAACTTATCACCACTTATCACCACTTATAACGGTAGTGGTCAGGAAAATACTGGGGCGGGGCATTTCGATTCTGGAAATGTCTATGTCAACCTTGCCAATACCAAACGAATGGCATTACCTCAAAATGCCGTATTAAACGCTGCTCGATTTTTAACCACTAAACTCACAGAGCCAGATGATTACCAACTGTTAGTGAGTAAGGCTGCGACTGACACCACCACGCCAAACCCAAATGCGGTGATTGTGGCAGTACGTGATGCAGAGTTTCAGGCGATTTCCCGTAAAACCAGTTTTATTGCCAGTTCAGATTTGGCCCAACCCAATAATGCTGGAGGGACCTGGGGGGTAGGCTTGCCCATTTATGGGCTGGATGCGAATCTTGCGATTTACGGAACCAAGTTTACAGGTACGCCTTATGGTGGAACAGCAGTGACTAATGCGCAACGTTTGGGTTTTGGTTTTGGTTTGTCCACCAAAGGGATTAACTACGATTATAGCCTAAGCGCGGCAGCGAATGCAGCTTTGGGTAATGATGGTAGCAAAACTACTTCGATTCTATTGATTGATGGTAAAAAGTATCATAAAGACACCAGAGTGGCCTATGTAAGTGGTGCTGAAACGGACTATAACCCAATTAACTATTATGTGGGTTTGCGTAATATCGACATGCTGATGTCTGGTTATGGCAGTATTGGTCTGGAAAATGGTCAACTCAATTTGTACATTCCTGAATTTATGCTTGCTGCCTCTGGACAGTTGGCGGTGGGCTACTTGCCTGGTTCGCAATATAAAACTGCTAACAAGGGATATGCGCCAGTCAATGGTTTAATAAGTAAAGCAGACGTTTTGTTTGGGCTGCGCTTGCGTATGGCGGGTAGTGTTGATATGACGATGGTACCTGGAGGGAATACGGCAGCAACCAATTTTATTAGTTTTGATGGAAATCTGAATCTGACCAGTGGTGCAATACAAATTGTAGAACCCATCGATGATTCAATTGTTGGGCTTGATAATATTACGGGTAAGCTAGGTTTTAGTAATCAAATTAAAATCAATAATGGAAATATTGATTTTAATACAGCATTGACAATTAATCCAAATAAACAAGCTGCAGATGTGTTCCGTATTAAAGATTTGAATTTTTATCCCACAGGTGGTAGTGCGCAACGTTTAGGTGAAATTGCATTGACTGGTGGAATGCTGAACAGTAAGTTTAATATTACACCACATTAAGTTGGCATAGGAGAGAAGAGATGAAAGGATTGAGTTATTTGGCTCTGATTGTGCTAGCGACAATGGGCGGACATGCTTTTGCGATGCAAGAAGAAGGGTTAATCCCATTAACGGATACCGAATTGTCTGCTGAAACAGGGCAAGCACTATTTAATATGTCTTATATTGCGCCAAGTGCTTCGGGTAATCCACAAAATGATATTGGTTTTTATAAAGTAAGCATGGAAGCTCAATTGGATTTAAATGCCAATATTCGCAAATTTCAATTGGGTTGTGGTGGTTTTAAGGGTGTAGGATGTGATATTGATATTGATAATGTCAGTTTCACAGGTATTGTCCCAACGCGTGAAAAGGCCGGTGGTACAGATGCGGGACCAGTTTCCGATTTTACTTTAATTAATCCTTTTTATGATATTGCTATTAAAAATCCAACCAATATGGCAACACGTGAAGTAGTCGGTTTTCGTATTGGAGCAGACTCAGTGTGGGGCATGTTGTCATTAGGTGATCCAGGTTCAGATCCAGACTCAGTTTCAAGCCATACGGGTATTAATTCTATTACGGGGCATCTGCCGACTTATATTGATAATGGTAACATTCCTGTAAAATTGTGTATTTTGGGCGCAAATGCAACCAATACTGCGTGTACTGCAGGAAATGGGATCGATTTGGGCAACGCGACAATTAAACGAAATACTCCGAACCAAGGGGATAACTTTTTTGATTTGACACTTAACCGTGCAAGCCGTGCTTATTTGGAAGGAATTCGAGTTCGAACACAGTTGCTTGGTTTCAATGTAGATTTGACTTCAAACCTTGATCAAAGCCTTAAATTTATTCATAATATTACTGCTGGCTCTGATCCGAATAATAACGGTAAATATGATCCAGGTGAAAGTGTTAAAAACTTTGGTATTTCATTTCAAGGTCAAGATGTAAGATGGAATACGAATGGACAATGGTTGAATGCACAAAAGGGCTGGTGGATGGAATTGCCTGAAGGTAAAATCGGCGATTTTACTACTCGTACAGTCTATGCTGGATTGGATGCACTTACAGGTTTGACATTGAGTGACTTGAACCAAAACCAATATCCTGTAGATAACTGTTTTGGTAATTTAACATTCTGTTAGATTCTATTTCTGATCTTTTTCAAAGCAGCTACACGTGAGCTGCTTTTTTCGTTTAATTTAATATGATCAGCTACCGTTAAAAGATCAATTGTATATAGAATATCATGCTGAATTATTAAAGCCTTTTATCTTTTTAGGGTTGTTATCGATTTCAACTATGCTAGACTACAGATCATATTTTAAACATTTGTCTACGGATTAGGGCAATGGGAAAAAACAAAAAATTAGGATGTTTATCGCTGTTGTTGTTCACTCCTATGGCGATGGCAATGCAACCCCTTGACGATCAAAGTCTTTCTGCTATGACAGGTCAAGACGGTCTGACCGTAAGTGTAAATATTTCTAAGATTGACTTTAAACAAGCTGCAATTATAGATACTGATGGCTTTACCAATAGTTCTGCAACTTTACCCGGAAAAGCTGCTTTGGTGATGGCTACTAGTCCAGGTGGGCCTGCTAATATTGGTGTTGATTTTGTGCAAACATTTAATGCAAATGGTTCCATTCAAAATAGTTCGTCTGAATTATTTAAAGCCGTCATAGACTCTGATGCAGGCACAGGCACAAATGGTGCATTTGCCAATATTGCCTTAAGTTTAGGTGGTAATGTGAATGGAATTCGAATCCGCCCATTTTCAGTTTATTTAGCACCTGATGTTACTGGCGTTATTTCATCTTTGAGTGGGTCTGCTTATACGCGCGGGTCTATTTTTAGTACAGGTACTACACTTAAATCTGCGAATATTAAAGAGTTACTACGTGTGAGTAATAATATTGATATTCTATTTAATGCCAATAAACCAAAAATGAATATACAGCTTGGTAGTGTTCCACAAGGTAAAATGGTGATGTTCAGTGGAGCAATTGACTCCATTTGTGGTTCAGGAAATGGTTGTAATATGATGTTGGTTTCGGATTATCTAACATCTGGAGACGTTTCAACTAGCCCTGTTGGGGTGGGGTTTGACTTTCAATTTACTGGACATAATGGTTCACCGTTCAGTTTAGATGGGTTCTATGCAGGGGTGGAAGGGAAATCTAGTCTTGATAATGGTGGTTTTGTTTTTGGTAATGCTGGTGAGAGTAGTAAGTTTGACTTAAAGCTGAATAATGTCAGTTTAGGAAATACAGGAAGTTCTGCAATAGAAACGTTTAATAGTTTACCAAATGCCTCGATTGGTAATATTGGTGCAATCGGTGCTTCAGTGACCAATTTAAAAGTCAAAGTTAGTGGTATGTAATTTCATTATTTTTCGGTTTTCCAAAGCGGCTTCGGTCGCTTTTTTTTATGGCTGAAAAATGCTATATGCTATTTCATGGTACGGATTCACAGGAAATGAACATGTCACTTGCAAAAAAATATGACTTGATCAGTGAGCAAGAATATTTAAATGGCGAATTGTTATCTGAAATTCGCCATGAATATATTGATGGTGAAGTCTATGCGATGATAGGAGCACATAAATATCACAACCTAATTACAGGTGAAATCTTTCGGATATTTGCGAATCATTTACTGGGAAAACCATGTCAATCCTATGCATCAGACATGAAAGTTAAAATTGATCAGAAATACTTTTATCCAGATGTAATGGTGGATTGTAGTCAGGTCGATGCAGACTACTATATTGAACAACCCAGTATTATTGCAGAAGTGTTGTCTAAATCGACCCGACAACATGACAAAACCGTTAAGCGCTTGGCGTATTTTCAAATTCCTACCTTAAAAGAATACGTATTAATTGAACAGGGTTTTGTTGAAATTGAATTATGGTCACGAGATCAGAATCAACAATGGCAGCAATGGAGTTATTATTTAGGTGATGATATTACCTTTCATTCGATTGGTTTGACTGTTTCAGTTGAAGATATTTACCGTCAGGTTAAAAATGAAGATATGCTAGAATGGTGGGAAAAGAATGCCCAGCAGTAACTTGATCTGCATAATTAGCGAGTTAAATTTTTTAAAATTTCATCTAGTTGTTTCTCTTTCTTTACTTTTGTCCAAAGCTCTTGAGCTTCAGGATAGGCTTTGGTCATCATACCTAACCATTGCTTATAACGTCCGATCATTCCAATTTCAGTTTTGTACTGACCACTTAAAAAACGTTGCTGGAGTTGCACTAACTCTGACCAAGAAAGGATAGCTTGATCACTATTCTCTCGAATACATAAGGTTAAATCTGGTGTTGTAACCGCACCACGTCCAATCATAATATCTTTGCAATCTGATTGCGCTATACAAGCTTTGGCATCTGTATTATTCCAGATTTCACCGTTAGCAATGACATTGATTTTTAGTGCCTCAGTAATTGGCTGAATTTTTTCCCAGTAAGCGGGTGGGGTATAGCCATCTGCTTTGGTACGCGCATGTACGGTAAGCCAATTTGCACCAGCATCTTCTATCGCATGTGCATTATCTAAAGTGTGGTTTTCATCTAGATAGCCCAGACGCATTTTAGCCGAAACGGGTATATGTGCAGGTACAGCGTCACGAACAGCTTTGACCAGTTGATGTACGGTTTCAGGTTCATCCAATAGAACAGAACCACCACGATGACGGTTGACGGTTTTGGCAGGGCAGCCAAAATTGAGATCAATTGCAGGTGCGCCGAGTTCCACAACTTTCGCGGCATTGGCGGCCAACATCTCTGGATTATTCCCAAGAAACTGTACATGCACAGGTGTGCCTGCTGCGGTTTTACCTGAGTTTTTGAGTTCGGGACAAAAACTATAATAAATATGATCTGGAAGAATACTATCGGTAATACGAATAAACTCGGTTACGCACCAATCAAAACTGCCAACATGAGTGAGCACATCACGCATGATCGGATCAGTTAGACCTTCCATTGGAGCGAGCACAAGTTTCACGATTATTATTACCTAATTAAAACAATACAGCGTTATACGCATTTTCAGATAGGCTGTCTAGTTTATTCTGAAGCTAGAAATCAACGTCCCAAAATCATTTCTAAAACAAACTTACTACCGATAAAACCAATTGCAAGTAAGATAAAACCTGTAATGGTAAAGCGAATCGCTTTACGTCCGCGCCAGCCAAATTTGTAATGCCCAATCAAAAGCGCGCCATATAAAAACCATGAAATAATACTAAAAGCGGTTTTATGAGCAAGATGCTGAGCAAAGAAATTATCAATTGTAAAAAAGCCAAAGAGAAGTGCAGCAGTAAGTAAGCCAAAACCTGTGATAATTAAATCAAAGAGTACCGATTCCATCACTTGGAATGGTGGAAGTAAGTTAACCCAAATTCGTCTTTTTTGTTTCTTCTTAAGTTCTCTATCTTGAAACCAAAGCAATACGGAATGAATAGTTGCCATTAGTAAAACAGCATAAGCTGACAAAGAG
The DNA here is from genome assembly GCF_000369425.1 of Acinetobacter sp. NIPH 284. NCBI lineage: Bacteria > Pseudomonadati > Pseudomonadota > Gammaproteobacteria > Moraxellales > Moraxellaceae > Acinetobacter > Acinetobacter sp. NIPH 284. Next base: position 438,240 of record NZ_KB850010.1, on the reverse strand, counting down.
AGGATGATATGAAGATCTAAACCTAAGCTATGTTGTTCAATGACTTGGTTTGGTTGACTAAAAGCATATCCTAAAATTAAACCAATTACGGCAACAGGAGTGCCGATTAAATTTAATGGCAAGATTGGTCGAATGAAACTTAAAATTAAACTGAGTGCTAACATCAGCCCCGAAGTAAATGACATTAGGTTAAATACATCATAATTCACGCCAATTGGTGTCATCATGTCTTGATAGAGCACCGTACTATGCAGTAGTAGCCCTAGACCAATCATAATCGAATAACACCAAAGATTTGGAGTACGTTTTGACATCAAACGTATAAACAAATACCAAAAAGAACTGGTATAGGCTACAAGTGCCAAAATTGTGTAAACCAAGGGGAGACTGATCATGTCAAACCTTTTTCAGGGGGTTGAATAATATTCACTATATAAGATGTAAATTCGCTTCGAACTACAGTATCCTATAGCATCTTACGCATAAATTTTCTATTTTAAGAAAGATTTTTTTGCAACTAGCCATTTTAAGCGGATTTCGCAATGTTTGATACCTTAACAGAACGACTCACACAGAGTTTAAGAAATGTTACTGGCTCAGGGCAGCTGACCGAAGACAATATTAAAGATACCTTACGTGAAGTACGTATGGCACTTCTTGAAGCCGATGTGGCATTACCTGTAACTCGTGAATTCATCGCGAAGGTTAAGGAAGAAGCTCTCGGTCAAGAAGTCATGACTCAGCTTTCTCCAGGTCAGGCATTTGTAAAAATTGTCTATGATGAACTCACCAAAATGATGGGTGAGGCAAATGAGACTCTAGATTTAAGTGCAAAGCCACCTGTCGTGGTTTTACTTGCAGGTTTGCAAGGTGCGGGTAAAACAACAACTGCCGCAAAATTAGCGCGTTTTCTGAAAGAGCGCCAAAAGAAAAAAGTAATGACTGTTTCTGCTGACGTCTATCGTCCAGCCGCAATCAAGCAGTTAGAAACCGTATCCAGTGAAGTTGGTGTTGGTTTTATTCCATCACAAGCGTCAGAAAAACCAATTGATATTGTCAATCGTGCGATTGAGCAAGCAAAAATTCAATTTGCTGACGTTTTGATTGTCGATACGGCAGGTCGTCTACATGTCGATGAAGACATGATGGATGAGATTAAAGAATTACACGCTGCAGTTAAGCCAACAGAGACTCTGTTTGTTGTCGATGCGATGACAGGTCAGGATGCTGCTAATACAGCAAAAGCATTTAACGATGCTTTGGCTTTGACTGGTGTTATTCTCACTAAAACTGATGGTGATGCACGTGGTGGTGCTGCGCTTTCTGTTCGTGCGATTACAGGTAAACCGATCAAGTTCTTGGGTATCGGTGAAAAACTAGATGCACTTGAGCCATTCCATCCAGATCGTGTTGCACAACGTATCTTAGGTATGGGTGACGTACTTTCTTTAGTCGAAGAAGTTGAACGCAAAATCGACAAAGAAAAAGCCGAAAAAATGGCGAAGAAATTGCAGAAAGGCGGAACCTTCAACTTTGAAGATATGCTGATGCAATTTGAGCAAATGAGCAAGATGGGTGGTATGATGGGCTTCTTGGATAAGTTGCCTGGCATGAGTAACTCTGGTATTCAAGATGCGATTGCACAAGCAAATCCTGAAAAGCAAGTGAAAAAAATGGAAGCGATTATTCAATCGATGACCATTAAAGAGCGCCGTAACCCAGATTTGATGAATCCAAGCCGTAAAAAACGTATTGCTGCGGGTTGTGGTATGGACGTTGCTGAAGTGAATAAATTAATTAAGCAACAAGCTCAAATGGCGAAAATGATGAAGAAATTTGCGAATCCGTCAGGAATGAGCAAAATGTTGAAGTCATTAGGTAATATGCAAAAACAATTTGGTGGCGGTAACATGGGACCTTTATTTGGTAATAATGAACCAAAAAAATAACCTAAAGCTCTCTAGAAAAGGCGCAAATTGCGCCTTTTTACTGAATGCCCAACTGATTGAAGCTGTTCATGCAGGGCATTTTCGCACTGAAGATGGATATACGATGTTTCCTCAGTTGTTCCAGATACTTCAAACATTGGTTAATGCTGACTTAAGTTGAACGTAATTTTTTAGTCCTTTAAGTAAGAGATCAGATTCAATCAAAGGTCGATGGTGTTGCAGAAATTTGGCAAATATCTCAGCATCTCCGCCTGTTAAAATCAGGTGTTTAGGTGACTGTTGCATAATTTGATCAATGGTACTAATTAGACCTAGCAAGATACCGTGATGCACAGCATCAACGGTGTTGTGTCCTGGTTTCAGATTATCGAATGCAGAATCAGGAATTTTAATACCTTTGGTATTTTGAATCAGTGAATCTCGTTGCAAATATAAATTTGGCAGAATATAACCGCCTAAATGTTGTAACCCTTCTACTAAATCAATGGTCAGCGCTGTACCACAGCCAATCACACAAAAGTTTTGATCAGGTTTTGAAATTGCTAAGACCTGTAACCAACGATCAATCCCGAGTTGACTTGGAACATCATAACCACAACGAAGTCCTGCATAATTAGCATGTACCTGAGCGAAGATAATTGGAATTTCCAAAATATCGAGGATCATTTGAATACGTTGATTATTTTCTGTATCTAAAACAGATGAAATTCCAACCTGACTTAAATTTTGATGTCTAAAATGTTGAATTAAACCTAAGAGTAAATCTGCAGGTGACTGTAAGTGTAATTCGGCAGCATGTTCAAGCACTTGATCATTTTCGGTAATCCAATACTTTAAACGGGTATTACCAATATCCAACCATAGACTTTTCATAAAATGATCATTCCTTAAATGGGTGCGAGGCGTAAACGGCCTTGATAGAAGGCTTGAACATGATCGGTTTTAATAAGTACAGCACCATCATTGGAGATGCCTTGAAAGCTTCCTTGAAGCTTACCTTGTGCATGTTCAAACTCAACTTGTTGATTCAGCCATATTGCATGATGGTTAAAGCGTTCAGCTAAATTATAACTGCCATGTTCAAACCATTGCGCTGCCTGCTGGATGGCGGTATACAGTTCGGCAATCAAGCTTAGACGCTCGATTTGATGCAAACCGAGCATGTGCAATGAGGTGATGGGCTGATCCGCATTTTCTACAGGGGGTGTGTTCAAGTTTATGCCTACGCCAACAATCGCTTGATGAGGGGAGAGTGGTTCAACCAGAATACCTCCCCATTTTCCTTGAGGACTATATAAATCATTTGGCCATTTAATTTGTAAACTTAGACCTTGTAAGCTTGGCATTTGTAGGATATTTAAAGCAACTTCCAGTGCAAGACGACCATCTAAAGCTGTTTTGGTTTGAATCAGTGTGCTTAAATAAATGTTCCCTTCAGGAGAGACCCATTGTCGCTGGTGCTGACCACGGCCCTGAGTCTGCTGTGCGCTGCATACCAATCCTGTGCTAATGCCTTTTTGTGCAATTTCACGCATATCATCATTTGTCGATGTTGTCGTCGTTTTGAGCAAGACGATTTCAGGAAATTGATTTTTTGCATTAAGTAATTGCTGAAGCTGGCGAGTTGCTAAATCTTCCATTGTTTTATAAGTAGAGTGGTCATGTGTTTATGGAGTTAATCATATATTTGCTGATTGGCGCAATTGCTGGATTTACTGCAGGTTTGTTTGGTGTTGGCGGTGGATTAATTATTGTACCAATTTTATATATTGTCTTTACTCAAATGCATTATGACCCGAATGTGATCATGCATATAGCTGTGGGGACATCTCTAGCTACAATTATTGTAACATCAATTAGTTCTGTGACTGCTCACCATAAAAAAGGTGCTGTCTTGTGGAATGTATTTCGTAATTTAGCACCAGGTTTGGTTTTGGGGTCTTTCTTCGGTGCAGGTGTGGCGGATTTACTCTCTGGGCAGCATTTACAGTTAATTATTGGTGTATTTGCAGTGTGGATGTCTTACAAAATGTTTAGCGGAGCGCATGTTGTTATTGATCCAAATCGCCACTTACCATCTGCACCATTACAGTTTATTGCTGGTGGTGGAATTGGAGTGGCATCTGCGATATTTGGGATTGGTGGTGGTAGCCTAACGGTACCTTATTTGAACCGTCATGGTGTGGTGATGCAAAAGGCGGTGGCAACTTCAGCGGCGTGTGGATTGCCGATTGCGATTGCTGGTGCAATCGGATTTATGTGGTTTGGTGCAAAAGAGCAAATTAATGTGCCAAATACGATTGGTTATGTTCATATTAATGCTTTTCTTGGTATTAGCGCAATGAGCTTTATTACAGCTAAACTGGGAGCAAAAGTAGCACATCGCTTATCATCTGCGATGTTAAAAAAATCTTTTGCAGGCTTATTAGTTGTTGTTGGCTGCTACTTTATTTATAAAGGTTTAATTTAAGTTATCAGCCCATAATGTACTTCAATATTTGCGATCAGCGTCTCTACCAATAGCAAAACATCATCCTGTTGCCGTGCATCGATGAAAAACAGAGGATAATTAACGCCTTGTGTTGCAAGCCAATCTCGGTACATCGAAAGCGTTCTTTCTGGTTTTTGATCAATATGAGTAATCGCAATCACAATATTATTGCCAAATGGTTTGAACGCTTCTACATACTGAGCTAGATCGAGTAGTGGATTTTCTGTGGCGTGGTCAATCATGACAATAGTACCAATTGCACCTTTGCAAATTACAGCCCAAATAAACTCAAAACGTTCTTGTCCAGGCGTCCCGTATAACCCGACTTTGACGCCATCATCTAAAGTAATCTCACCATAATCGATACCGACAGTGGTGAGCATTTTTTCATGCGATTCAAGATCAGTATTTAAAGCCTCGGTGCTGAGTACATCAATTTCCGAGAGGGCCTTTATCGCACTGGATTTACCTGACCCCATAGTTCCACCAAAGACAATTTTATATTGTTGTATAATCATAGAGTTATCCTAGGTTAGAAGCCTAAACGGTTACGTAATCGACCAAACAATTTTTTCATAAAATTTTGTTCAGTCATATTTTGATTATTTTGCGGATGATAGTTGGCTTGATGATCTTTGATAATTTTGCCGTAATTTGCACCTAAACTTGCTGCAACAAATTGTTTGACACGCTGTTCAGGTAATTTTAATTGGCTGGCTACAACTGAAATTTCAGCCCCTTTAGCAAAACAAGCAGCCATACGTAAAATATCTTGGCGCTCAATTTTATTTATTGGTTGTGGCCAAATCTCTAAATAGAAACTTGATGCAGAGGGGGGGCAAAGTTCATTAAAATCTTTTGATGCCCAAAGTAAATTCCATAACCATTGTTTTAAATCTTGTTGTGGAGTCTCTGTGATCCAAAGTTGGTCATTTTGTGTGGCGTAGGTGTAATTTAAGCTTGGATCTGTATGTAATGTTTGTAGCATCGGATTTTGCCAAACCCATTCGTTACGAGGGTCTGCAATTGCAATTAAACCATTGTGATCAAACAACTGAATTTTGCCATTTTTAGGATTGAGGATTTGTTGTAGAACTTCCCCGATTTGTTTCCGATGAATTGTAGTATTCGTTGCTTGAGGTGGGGATACTTTCTCTATCGCAGCATTTTTAGCTAAGCGCTCATTTAGCCATTGATGTAGTGAGTGAAGATGATTCAATGGTAGATATAGAATGTCATCTTCGATTGAACTATTTTTATCAGCATTATTGGCAATTTGTAGAACATTAATATGGTTATTTTGGATTAAGCTTTTGATATTCGGTGAATCAAAAAAGATATGATTGATCATCAAAATATCGAGATGTGGTTCAGCAATATTGCTCCAATTGACTTGGATATGACTAGGAATAGCAGTTTGTACATGTTCTTTTAATTCATTCAATGTTCTGAGACTGAGCCCAAAAATTGCGATATTAACAGCTTGATGAAGACTCATAATGCTACTCATAATTGCTGAGCAATTCAGTAAAATTAATAAAAACGTGCTTATGTTTGTGGAATATATTGTTTTATGTGATTAATATCAATAAATTTTTGGTAAATAAATTAATTTTCAGATATTCGGTTAGCGCAATTTCGTAAGCTTAACTCATTGATCTTAAACATAAGGAATTTAAATTTTTAACCAAATATTTCCTTAAAATATTGTTTTTATCTTTCAATTGACTTAAAAAGCAATAAAATTGTTAGACAATGATATAGAATTTATGCCGTGAGATCAGTTAAAACAAAAAAGCGCAAATAGCATTGGAATATGCGTATAACAACGATAGCGAGGGGATCATGAATCTCGAAGAGGCTGATAGTCTTTCTGAACAGATTGCAAAATACATTAGTGAACAAATTATTAGCGGCGAGCTGGTTGAAGGCGAACGTATTCAGGAGCTGCGCATTGCGAAAGAATTAGATGTGAGTCGAGGTTCTGTTCGTGAGGCTTTGCTACTACTAGAACGTACTTATTTAATTGAAATTTTCCCAAGACGTGGTGCAATTGTTTCTGAAATGTCAGCTCAACAAGTTAAAGCTTTGTTTGATACCAGTGTGATGGTACTTGGGCATATTGTGCAACGAATTAGTGAGACTTGGAGAGTTAACGAGACTGAACAGCTACAGACCTTATTAGATCAACTGGTTGAATTTGTACGTGCTGGGGACATTGAAAAATTCTACGATTCGATTTTTAAATATTTAGCAGATCAGCATGATATGGTGGCCAATCCCTATTTAATGCAATTTTATAAAGAACTGTTGCCTTCGTTACGTCGTAGCTACTTTTTAACCTTAAATACTTCACGTCGTGAATTACAGGAATCTTTTACCCTGTTTAAGTTAGTGATTGATGCTATTTTGATCCGAAAATCACAACAAGCCGCTTTATTTATGGAAGATTTTTGTCGACACTTACGTAACCTTGTGTTGGAATCTCTGACACGTATGAAACAGATTGAATTGGCTTGGGCTAGACGCTCACGCCGCTAGTTAGGGCAGTATGCGTTTAAGCAGTTTAAAACTTTCAGGCTTTAAATCTTTTGCCGATAGTACTACATTACATTTCAAAGCAAACCGTACTGCGGTGGTTGGACCGAACGGTTGCGGTAAATCAAATGTCATCGATGCTATTCGTTGGGTGATGGGTGAATCCAATGCACGTCAGTTGCGCGGCGGTAGTATGCAGGATGTCATTTTTACTGGGACAGCCAAACGTAAACCTGTCGGGGTTGCCAGTGTCGAACTTCGTTTTGATAATACTTATGGCAAATTAGGCGGTGCTTATAATGCTTATAGCGAGCTTGCCGTCCGTCGCCAAGTCACACGTGAAGGTAAGTCTGAATATTTCTTAAATGGCACGCGTTGTCGTCGTCGTGATATCACCGATATTTTCTTGGGGACAGGCCTAGGGCCACGTTCTTATGCGGTGATCGAACAGGGCATGATTAACCGTTTGGTCGATGCCAAGCCTGAAGAAATGCGAGTGTTTATTGAAGAAGCTGCTGGCGTATCTCGCTATCAAGCACGTCGTCGTGAGACTTTGCAGCATTTAGAACATACTGAGCAAAACTTAGCGCGTTTAGAAGATATAGCGGCTGAATTAAAATCCCAACTTAGAAGTTTAAAGCGCCAGTCTGAAGCCGCAATTCAATATAAGACCTTAGAAGGGCAGATTCGAACTTTAAAAATTGAAATCCTTTCGTTCCAAGCCAATCAGAGTCAGAAATTACAGCAAGAATATACTGTTGAAATGACGGCACTGGGCGAAAACTTTAAACTGGTTCGTTCTGAATCTCAAACCATTGAACATGATCTTGAAGCCACCAGTGCTTTATTCCAGCGTTTAATTCAGCAGTCTTCGCCTCTGCAGCATGAATGGCAACAGGCTGAGAAAAAGCTGTCTGAATTAAAAATGACCTTGGAACAAAAACAGAGTTTATTCCAGCAAAACAGCAGTAGTTTGGTTCAACTTGAACAGCAAAAATTACAAACCAAAGAGCGTTTACAATTATCAGAGTTACAGGTCGAAACTTTAACAACTCAATTTGATGAGCAAAACGAAAGCTTACTTGCTTTAGAACAGCAGACACAAACGGCTGAGCAAAATTTTAGCGATGTTCAAGCACAACATAAGCAAGCACAACAGCAATTTGAACAACTGAAAATCCAAGTCGATCAGCAACAACAAAAAAAATTGCAGATGGCAGCGCAAATTGAGCAGTTGGGTAAGAATGTGCTACGGATTGAGCAGCAAAAGCAGACCTTGCAAACACAAACCACTCAGATTCGTGCTCAGGTTCAGGATGATGAACAGGCGCAGTTAGAACAATTGCAGCAGCAACTGCAACAGGAAATTATTACGTTAGAAACTGCGATTGAACAATTACAGCAGGATGTTCAGACTAAGCAAGATCAACAACAGTTAAGCAAGACTGATGTACAGAGTTTAAAAACAGAGATTCAGGTGTTATTGGCTGAACAAAAAAACCTGAATCAGCTTGTCGCAAAGCAAAGCCCGAAGCAGGATCAACATGCAGTTCGACTGATGCAAAGCCTACGTTTAAGTGCTCAAGCTAAAGCGCATGCAAGCATTATTGAGAAATTCTTGGCTAAGTGGCTGCAAGCGCAGTTGATTGGGAATGAGCAAGCCTTCCAAGAGGGTATCGCACGGCAGTTAAAATCATCACAACAGCAGCCTATTCAAATTGTAGAGCTGACTTGTTTAAGTGAGTGGATCGAGGCACCACAATCTTCTTTATGGACAAATGTCGCCGTTGCAGAAGATTTAGCCGCAGCATTGCGATACCAAGTGCATCTCCAGCAAGCACAATCTATTCTGACGCTTGATGGTTATCATGTCGGCTCAGACTGGGTGATTGCACTGCACTATGATGAAGACAGTCAAACTGCGCAGGGGATGCTCAGTCATCAGGTGCGTTTAGAGGAAATTCAACAGCAACTGGCACAGAAACAACCCCAGTTGCTTGATTTGGAAAACCAGTTTTTCCAACAACAGCAAAGCCTGCAACAGCAACAACAAATCTTGCAGCAACAGCAGCAAAGTGTGAAGCAAAAGCAAAAAGAACTGCAACAGCTGGATGTACAAATTGCCAAACTGCAAAGTACCGCACAGGCTTTTGTGCTGCAACAGCAGCAACTGGCAGAGCAACTGAAACAACTGGATGTGCAGCTTGAAGAAGATGCCATGCAGCGTGATGATCTGGAAATTGACTTACATGCATTGGCACTCAAACTCGAAGCAGTATTGCCAAATTATAAAACCTTGCAGTTTCAGGTGGAAAACTTGAATGAGCAGTTGGATGAGCAACAACAGCAGTTGACTCAACAACAACAGCAACGTGAAGCTTTACGCCGCCAGACCTCGCAAGCCAATCAGCAAATTGAATTGTTAGAGAAAGATATCTCGTTCCTGAAAACACAATACCGTCAAATCATCGAACAAATTGAGCAGGCGAAGAAGTTTGTTGATCCGATTCAGCTTGAGCTGCCGAACTTGGAGTCTGAATTTCACGAGCAATTCCAGCAAACAGAAAAGCTACAGAAAACATGGAATGAATGGCAGCTTGAACTAAATCAAGTACAAGAGAAACAGCAACAACTCACAGAACAACGTCATCAAGCTCAACAGAAAGACGAGCGGGTGCGTGAGCAGTTGGAACAAAAGCGTTTAGCATGGCAGGCAGCAAAATCAGATCGTGAACATTATCTGGAACAGCTGAAAGAATTAAATGCGGAAGCTTTATCTGATCTGTCAATAGAAATGAAAGATCATCAGCAAAAACTGGAAAAAGCGCAGCAGCAATTCGAGAAAATCGGTGCTGTGAATTTAGCGGCTTCAAAAGAATACGAAGAAGTTTCACAGCGTTTTGATGAGCTGAGTCATCAGATGCAGGATCTACAAAATACGGTTGATCAGCTTAAAGACGCGATGAAAAGTATTGATCAGGAAACGCGTAAGTTGTTTATGACCACTTTTGATCAGGTCAATCAAGAGTTACAACTGCTATTTCCAAAGGTATTTGGTGGTGGTGAAGCGACTTTAAGCCTTGAAGATGATTGGCAGTCGGGTGTGAAATTAATGGCACGTCCGCCAGGTAAACGTAACAGTTCTCTGGCATTATTGTCGGGTGGTGAAAAGACCTTAACTGCTCTGGCTTTAGTATTTGCGATCTTTAGGTTAAATCCAGCACCTTTTTGTGTATTAGATGAAGTTGATGCACCACTTGATGATGCCAACGTGCAGCGGTATTGTAATTTGGTAAAAGAGCTTTCTGAACAAGTGCAATTCATTTACATTACACATAACAAATTGGCGATGACAATGGCAACTGATTTACTGGGAGTGACCATGCCAGAGCCAGGCACATCAAAATTAGTGACTGTCGATTTAGAACAGGCAAAAGAATACGGGTTAGTTGCGGAGTCCTAATATGGAAATGAATACAATAATAGGCATTGTTATCGCCGTTGTGATTATGCTCGTTGGTTTGATCATGATTTTAAGAAAACCAAAACCAGTTGAGCCTTCATTAGAAGCAGATCTTCATGTTAACCCTGAAAGTCAGCAACCTGTGATTCCTCGTCATGTGCGAGATCAACTCCTACAAAGCAATGTCGCCGCTACAGTTGAACGCATTGAACCAAGTTTTAACACGGCACCGATTGAAGCAAAAGCGCCAGTTGAAACAACTGCTGCAAAAAATATTGTAAAAGCGAGTGAAACTGATGTTGTGATTGAACCTGAGCCAGTCGTTGAGTTCACTCCGAGTGCAAATAAACAAGAGACAATTCTTGAATCGCAGTCTCAAGACGAAGTTGAAGCGCTTTTAGCAACGCCAGAAAAAGCTGAGGATGAGAAAGCTGAAACAGAGCTTAGCTTAAACCCAAATATTGCAACTGTTGAAATTGAAGAATTTGATGGTGAAAGCAATATTTTGGATGTGCATCTGCATGAGCAGCAACGCTGTGATGATGAAAGTGCATTGGCGACTGCTGAACAGATCATTGCCCTTAATGTTTATCCAAACCCACGCCGTGCTTTGTCTGGTGATAAAGCTCTCAAAGTATTGTTGAAATACGGTCTGCGTTTTGGAGAGATGTCTTGCTTCCATCGTTATGAAAATACCGATGAGCCAAGCCCATTAATGTTCTCTGTATTACGTGTCACAGATAATGGACCTGCTGGTTTTGATTTGGAAACATTGTCTGCGGAACAGGTGCAGGGTCTGGCATTTTTCCTTGCATTGCCAAACAGCAAGGCGGTGACAGGTTATGACATGATGACCAGTATCGCAGGCTTAATTGCGCGTGAGATTGATGGTAAAGTTTACGATGAAAACAATCTTGAATTCACGCCGCAGTTGAAAGAACATTGGCGTCATCATGTGATTGATTATCGTCCAAATCAAGCAACCGTCTAATGAATCTTTTATAATAAATTTAGTAAAAATTATAGGGCGGTTTTTCCGCCCTTTTATATGGTGAAATTTAAATGGAACACAACTCAGTTATTGAGCAAATGCGTCAGTTAATTCAACTGATTGCAAAACATAATCATGCTTATTATGTGATGGATCAACCTTCCATTTCTGATAGTGAATATGACCATTTATTTCATCAACTGAAAGCCTTAGAACAACAATATCCAGAATGTATTCAGGCGGATACTCCGACCAATAAAGTCGGTGGTCAAGCGTTGTCAAAATTTGAAAGTGTGACTCATGCAGTGCCGATGCTGTCTTTAGGTAATGTGTTTAATCAGGAAGACCTGTTTGCTTTTGCTCGTCGTATTGATGAGCGTTTACCTAATCAAAAAGTCCAGTATGACGTTGAACTTAAACTCGATGGCTTAGCGATTTCACTGTGGTATGAAAATGGTGTATTGGTTCGTGGGGTCACTCGTGGTGATGGCGAGACAGGTGAAGACATTACCCAAAATGTCAAAACTATTCGTAACCTGCCCAAAGTATTATCCAGTCAGCATCAAGCGATTCCAGAGTTTCTTGAGGTGCGTGGTGAAGTGCTGATGCCAAAGCAAGGCTTTGAAAAACTCAATGCCGATCAAGAAGCGAAAGGCGAGAAGACTTTTGCGAATCCACGGAATGCCGCAGCAGGAAGTCTAAGGCAGCTTGATCCAAATATCGCAGCCTCACGTCCATTGGCGTTCTATGCTTATGGGATTGCGCAGTGTGTCCCAAATCATGGTTTGGCTACGATGCATGATAGCCTGCATTGGCTGACCAAATTTGGTTTTGAAATTGCTGAACGTCAATTCTTGTGTGCTTCGATTGAAGAAGTTCAACAGCGTTATGAACAAATCCAACAAGAGCGCCCAGATCTTAAAGTCGAAATTGATGGTATGGTGATTAAGGTGGACAGCCTTAAACAACAACAACAACTCGGCTTCCTAAGTCGTGAACCTCGTTGGGCAACAGCTTATAAATTCCCAGCACAGGCTGCGCTCACTAAAGTCGAAAATATTGACTGGCAAGTGGGACGTACTGGAACACTTACCCCAGTTGCGCGTTTAGCCCCTGTATTTGTGGGAGGCGTTACCGTATCCAATGTGACTTTACACAATATTGGTGAAATCCATCGTTTAGATGTACGTGTAGGCGATACTGTCAGCGTCTATCGTACTGGCGATGTGATTCCAAAAGTTGAAAAAGTTTGGGCTGAGTTTCGACCTGCCGATGCAGAGATGGTTCATCTTCCGACCAATTGTCCAGTCTGTGATTCACCTGTAGTGATGCCAGAAGGTGAGGCATTGGCACGTTGTTCAGGTGGCCTGTATTGTGCAGCACAACGGATTGAAGCCATTCGTCACTTTGTATCCCGTAAAGCGCTGGATATCGAGGGCTTGGGCGATCGTTGGGTAGAGTCGTTATTACATCTCGATTTACTCAAAGATGTCGCTGATATTTATCATTTGCATGAACATCGTGACACCTTATTGACCATCGAGAAAATGGGTGAAAAATCCGTTCAAAATCTGATTGATGCAATCGAAGCAAGTAAGAAAACTACCTTGGCACGTTTTATTTATGGCTTAGGTATTCGTGGTGTCGGTGAAACTACAGCACGCATGTTAGCCAATACTTTCCAAACTTTGGATGCTTTGAAAGTAGCCGATGTTGAAGCACTTAAGAAAACGCCAGATGTCGGTGATATTACAGCAGAGTGGATTGCGGACTTTTTCCAAGCACCACATAACATTGAAGTACTCGATCGTTTATTGGCAGCAGGTATTCATTGGGATGCACCGACTGCACCAACACGTCAACCATTGAATGGTGAGAGTTGGGTGGTGACAGGTACACTGGAAACCATGGGACGTGATGAGGCGACACAAAAGTTACAAGCTTTGGGTGCACGTGTCAGTGGCAGTGTTTCTAGTAAAACCAAATGTGTCGTTGCTGGTGAAAAAGCGGGAAGCAAGCTGGATAAAGCACAGAAACTGGACATTCGGGTGATGAATGAACAAGAATTTTTAGACTTTTTGGCGCAGTATGAAAATTAATTTCTTTCTTCTCGAGTTAATTTAAAGTTGATCCTTGAGAAGAAAAAAGGCGGCATGTTGATGCCGCCTTTTAGTGTGTTAAATATATTTTTTCACAATCCCATCATCAAGCAATTGCTGGAAATGTTCACAAACACTTTCACGAATATTGCGATATTGAATCCCTAAATCTTTCACACTACGTTGTGAATTAAAGTAGATAGGATAACCCATATTCAGTTTTACAAATTGACGGGAATGTCCAAATACTGGTGCGATCAAGGAAAAAGCTGCTTTAGGCACGGTAAAATGTGGGAAAGGGTATCTATAACCGAATTTTTGCGTTAAGGCTTTGCCCATGTCGAGCAGACTTAATGTGCCACCACACACGATATAGCGGCCTTTTGCTGCTGGATTGATTGCCGCAGCCACATGTGCATCGGCAACGTCACGAACATCAACAATGCCATTCCACATTGGCGGCACACCAAATAAGGTCGTACCATTCCCGAATTGTTGTAATACTTCGATACTGCCTGATTGACTAGCATCAGTGAGTGATGGCCCCATCACCAGTGCAGGGTTAATACAGACTAGACTCCAACGATTTTGTTGCTCGGCCATTTCCCAAGCTTTACGTTCAGCCGCGACTTTTGAATATGGATAGGGTTGGTGCGTTTCACTACTCGTATTGTTCCAGTGGCTTTCATCAAACTCATTATTCGCAGTATTTTGAATCTCAATCGCATCACCATAGGTTGATGCAATACTTGAAGTGAGAACCACACGTTTGACTGATTCTGTACGATTTACACTATCTAAGACATTTTCTGTGCCTTTCACTGCGGGTTCAATAATGTCTTTGACGGCATCTTTATAGTTAGTGACTACAAAAGGTGATGCAGTATGAATAACAACTTCACAACCTTGCATAGCTTCATCAAAGGAATTTGGTTCGAGTAAATCTGCTTGGTAAAACTGGATTTGTCCTGATGATTTATCTGCTAGATCATACAGGTGCTGAATTTTATTTTTCTTAGATGGATCTCGAACCGTGGCATGAACGCTATAACCCTGATTCAACAGGCGTTCGATAATCCAGCTCGCAATATAACCCGTTGCACCCGTGACCAGAATTGGCTTACTTTTATCCATTTTATTTCCGCATTGTGTTTTTGTGATTGATGTTATTTACCGAATTTTGTGTAAACAAACAACAGCCGAGCAGTCATTTTTTAATCTTTTTTGATCAAAATTGCAGTGGAATAAGAAGCATTGCGAATCGTTACAAAAAATCAAACAAATGATTTTCAATAAGATTATCTATTTTAAAAGGTTAAAATGATATGCAAATGCTTCTTTTATTTAGATAAATTAGGCGAATTAAAACTGTAAATGCGTATGTTTCTCATTTTAATTTTATAAAAATCATAAACTTACACAATTTAATTTTGCAAATATGATTTAAGTTCACCATAATATTATTATTCGATAGGAGTAAATATTATGCGTGGCAATCCAGAAGTCATCGACTATTTAAATATGCTCATTGGCGGTGAATTGGCTGCTCGTGATCAATATTTAATTCATTCAAGAATGTATGAAGATTGGGGCTTAAGTAAAATTTACGAGCGTATTGATCATGAAATGCAAGAAGAAGCTTCACATGCTGATGCAATCATTCGCCGTGTTTTATTTTTGGGTGCTCAACCGAATATGAATCGTGAAGACATCAATGTGGGTACAGATGTCGTAAGTTGTTTAAAAGCTGATTTAGCACTTGAATATCATGTGCGTGAAAAACTAGCGACAGGCATTAAGCTTTGTGAAGATAAAGGTGATTACATTAGTCGTGATATGTTGCGTCAGCAGCTTTCGGACACAGAAGAAGATCATACGTATTGGTTAGAAAAACAATTGCGTTTAATTGAATTAATTGGTTTGCAAAATTATATTCAATCGCAAATTTAAGATTTTCGAATAAATAAAAACTCAGCACCTGCTGAGTTTTTTATTTATGAATTATTTTTTAGTTTGGGCTTCTTTTAAATCTTTTAATACTTGATCAGCATGCGTTTGTGTCTTCACACTTGTGTACTGATACATAATTGCACTTTGAGGATTAATCAAGAAACTCTCACGTTTGGCAATTTTTGTAATCCCGAGGTTTCTGACAATACCAAATTTTCCAGCAAGTTCGCCTTTTTCATCTGCCAAGATTGGGAAAGGTAAACCGAGCTTTTGTGAAAACTTTTGATGTGATGCAACATCATCTAAGCTAACACCCAAAACTACTGCATTCGACTTTAAGAATTGGGGATAAAGTGATTTAAATTGATTCGCTTCTTGAGTACATCCCGCAGTGTCATCTTTAGGGTAGAAATAAAGTACAATCCACTTGCCTTTATATTGGTTTAAAGTGTGCCATTTACCACTTTGATCTTGCAGTTTAAAATCTGGTGCAGACTGTCCAACCCATTCTTTTTGAGCTGTATTTTGCTTAGAAAAAATAGAAGTTTGCGCTGTACTAAGGCTAGGGATACCAAGTAAAAAAAACAAACTGCATAAAATAATAACTTTGGACTTTATCGTATTCATCATGTTGATCTCAAAGTGTAATAGACTCTACTTTAGCAAATTTCGAAATCATATGGGTTAGAAAATTCTTTAAAGAATTTTGATCCGTTTTATGGTGTCTTTTGAGCAAAGCATTATGAAAGGAATTGATTAGGAAAATAATGACTCGTATAAATCGGAGAGTATACTGCATTCAACTTTTTGGAATTGAGCAAGCGCGTGACTTATAGGATTCTACTCATCACAGGATGGGGCGGTGGAGCAGAATTATTAAAGCCATTACATGAGGCTTTAGAACAAAAGGGACATAGTGTTGAGCGGATTAATATTTTTAATGTCTTGAATGATGACGTTTTGCAACAGCATGTCGAACTTGCCGTGAAGTTTGATGTGATTATTGGATGGTCGCTTGGCGGACAACTGGCAACAATCTTGATCAATCAAATACAACAACAATATGCTGAACAGAAAGTTTTAATCACTTTAGCGTCGAATCCATGTTTTGTTGCTCAAGCAGATTGGATGACTGCCATGCCTGTTGAAAGCTTTATGCAATTTAAACAATCATTTGAACAGGATGCCATTACCACGCTAAAACGGTTTGGTTTATTGGTGTGTCAGGGTGCAAGTTCTGCAAAGAAAGATTTCATAGCTATGCAGAAATTGATTCGTCCACAACCGATTGCATTGCTTAGGGGCGGGTTACAGTTGCTAAAGCAATTAAACTTGGTTGAGTTGTATGAAAATTATCAAGGTAGGCAGTTGCATGTCTTTGCCGAGTATGATGCTTTAGTTCCTTACCAAGTTATGCAAAAAACTAAAGATTTAGCTGCAAATAATTTATCTATCGTTTCTGTTGAAGGTGCTTCACATGGCTTTCCATGCTTTATGGTAGAGCAGACTGTGCAAATAATTGAAGATTTTATTCAATAGACGGTTTAATCTTGCTTGAATTGAAAGTTCTCGCAATATATTTTAGGTTTTGACACGTTTAAGATTATGCATACAAATTTTAAATCTGTTAGGGCGGGGCGTGCTGAGTGTTAATTTAATTTCAGGATAAGCTTTCAGCTAGACTTACTTTGGTTTCGCCCAAATGAGAAGCGAAGCTTTGCAAGAAAGGCACTTGTTAAGCTGATGGTACATCCTTGATACCACAGCTTAACAGGCGGCATCCATGCCGCCTCAATTATCGTAGGTACTGCCATGAATTTAATTGGCTTAGGATGAAGAGTAAATAACGGATGACAGACCCATTTGATTTAGAACATATATGGCATCCCTATACTTCGATGTTAAATCCACTGCCAACTTTTAAAGTGAAACGTGCTTATGGCGCAACCATCGAACTAGAAGATGGTCGAACTTTAGTTGATGGTATGTCGTCATGGTGGTGTGCGATTCATGGCTATAACCATCTAGAACTAAACAAGGCAGTTGCTGACCAATTGCAAAACATGGCGCATATCATGTTTGGCGGTCTGACCCATGACCCTGCAATTGAATTAGGTAAATTACTATTAAAAATTACGCCGCCGAGTTTAGATAAAATTTTCTATGCAGATTCAGGTTCAGTTGCTGTAGAAGTGGCCTTAAAAATGGCCGTGCAATATTGGGCTGCGTTGAATCAACCCGCGAAAACAAATTTTATTACCACCCGATCTGGCTATCATGGCGATACATGGAATGCGATGTCTGTCTGTGACCCAGTCACGGGGATGCATCAAATTTTTGGTACAAGTTTACCGAATCGAATTTTTGTACCCGCACCACAAAGTCGTTTTGATGGTGAATGGAATCCACACGATATTCAGCAACTCAAACAACAGATCGAACAGCATCATCACACTATTGCAGCACTGATTATCGAGCCGATTGTACAAGGTGCAGGTGGCATGCGTTTTTATCATCCTGAGTATTTACGCCAAGCCAAGGCTCTGTGTGAGCAACATAATTTATTGTTAATTTTCGATGAGATTGCCACGGGTTTTGGGCGCACAGGCAAAATGTTTGCTTGGGAACATGCCCAAGTTGAACCCGATATTATGTGTATTGGCAAAGGTTTAACGGGCGGTTATATGACGCTGTCTGCAACCTTGACCACCAAGCAAGTGGCTGAAAGCATTAGTCGTGGTGAAGCGGGTGTGTTTATGCACGGCCCAACCTTTATGGCGAATCCGCTGGCCTGTGCAGTAGCATTGAGAAGCACCCAATTATTGGTGGAACAGGATTGGCAAGGCAATATTCAACGGATTGAAAAGATTCTTGCTGAACAATTAACGGATTTAGCTCAGCTCGATCATGTTGCGGATGTACGGGTTTTAGGGGCGATTGGTGTGGTTGAATTAACCAGCAATGTCGATATGAAAACCTTGCAGCAACAGTTTGTTGAACGGGGTATTTGGGTACGACCATTTGGAAAATTGGTCTATGTAATGCCGCCGTATGTGATCACAGATGACGAACTCCATTATTTATTAGCACAGATGAGTGAAGTGGTCAAAAATATGCAAGGAGTAAATGCCAATGTCCTTGCTTGATCATTATGCCGAGCAGCTTGATCAGTTCAAACAGCAAGGTAATTTCCGCCAATTTACTGCAAATCAACAGCAGGGAAAATGGATCACGATTCAAGATCGAACCATGTTGAATCTGGCATCCAATGATTATTTAGGCTTGGCCGCTGACTTAAATTTAAGAGAAGAATTTCTTGATACGCTGAAAATTGAACGAGCGCTCTTTAGTTCATCTTCGTCACGCTTACTGACGGGTAATTTTGCAGAATATGAACAATTTGAAAATAGCCTAAGCATAGCCTTTGGTCATGCAGCTTTACTTTTCAATAGCGGCTACCACATGAATATTGGTATTTTGCCGGCCTTGTGTGATAGCAAAACCGTGATTCTAGCCGATAAATTGGTACATGCCAGTATGATTGATGGTATTCGTCTATCGAATGCTCAATATGTGCGTTATCGCCATAATGATTTGCAGCATCTGGAACAGTTATTGCAAAAGTATCATCAAGATGAACAAGTTGAACGCATTATTGTGGTGACTGAAAGTATTTTTAGTATGGATGGCGACGAAACGGATTTAGCTGCATTGGTGCAGTTAAAGCAGCGCTTTGCCAAAACCATGTTGTATGTCGATGAAGCACATGCGATTGGGGTTAGGGGAGAGCAAGGTCTGGGGTGTGCTGAAAAATATGGCGTATTGGATCAGATTGATTTCTTGGTGGGAACCTTTGGCAAAGCAATTGCCTCAGTGGGCGGTTATATCATTTGTGATTCGATTATCCGTGATTATCTGATCAATAAAATGCGTCCATTGATTTTTAGTACCGCATTGCCACCGATCTCAATGGCATGGTCAGATTTTATTTTTAATAAAGTATTGAGCATGCAGCAACAGCGTCAGCACTTGGCCGAGATCAGTCAGTATTTACAGCAAGCGGTAATTGCAAAAGGTTTTTCAAGCCCATCGAGCAGTCATATCATTCCAGTTATCGTAGGTGAAAGCCAAGCGGCCATTGAAAAAGCACGCTATGTACAACAACAAGGTTTTTATGCTATGCCAGTACGCCCACCAACAGTGCCACAAAATAGTTCACGCCTGCGAATTTCATTAACCTCTTTGGTGCAAAAAAATGAATTGCAACAACTAGTGGAGTGTTTGTGAGTATTAATAAAGCACTGGTTGCCCAACGTTTTGCCAAAGCAGGGCAAAGCTATGTCGAGCATGCTGTGGTACAGAAACAGATTAGTGCACAATTATTTAAATACCTTAAAGTGTATTGTCCGCAGAACTTAGCCTCTGTGCTTGAGATTGGCTGCGGTTCGGGTAATTTAACTCACTTATTTCATTCTTATTTTCAAGTTGATCAACTATTTTTAAATGATCTTTATGAGGATGTAGATCAGCATTTTTCAACGATTGAAAATATAGCTTGGTTGATCGGAGATATTGAGCAACTGCATTTACCGCAGTCCTTAGATGCAGTGATTTCTAGTTCAGCATTACAGTGGATGACTGATCTACCTACGTTATTGCACCGAATTCATGATGCTTTAAAACCCAATGCATATTTCGGTTTTTCCACTTTTGGGTCAGATAATCTCAATGAAATTAAGCAGTTGACAGGGCAAGGCTTAAATTATATTAGCCTAGAGTTTTTAAAACGACAGCTTGAACAGCAAAACTTTGAAGTGCTGTTCATTGAGCAAGAAGTGAAGCAGATTTATTTTGATCATCCAAAATCGGTATTGCAGCATTTAAAAGCGACAGGCGTGACCGCAACAGCGAAATCACATCGCTGGACCAAGCAATCCTTGCAGAAGTTTTATGCAGATTATCAACAGTTTTATGGTGAGCAGGGTTTTAGCCTGACTTATCACCCGATCTATGTGATTGCGCGGAGAATAGCATGAGTGCAGCAATTTATTTTGTCAGCGGTATTGATACTGAAATTGGTAAAACTTATGCCACAGGTTATCTTGCCAAACTTTGGACCGAACAAGGGCAGCGTGTTATCACCCAGAAGTTGGTGCAAACTGGCAATGTCGATGTGTCTGAAGACATTGAAAAACATCGTGAAATTATGGGAAGTGGTTGGTTTCAGGAAGATCATGAAAAATTGACTATGCCTGAAATTTTTACTTATCCAGCTTCGCCACATTTAGCCACGCGTTTGGATGGGCGTGATCTAGATTTTGCCAAGATCGAAGCTGCAACTAAAGAGCTTGCTCAGCGTTTTGATGTGGTGCTATTAGAAGGTGCGGGCGGTTTAATGGTGCCTTTAACCACAGAGTTGTTGACCATTGATTATATTGCTCAACATCAATTTCCTGTGATTTTAGTGACTTCTGGGCGTTTAGGTAGTATTAATCATACCTTATTGAGTTTAGAGGCATTAAAGCAGCGTGATTTGAATTTGCATGCTTTGGTGTATAACTTAAAGGATGAGTCGAAAGATCCACTTATTTCTAAAGATACGGCTGATTATTTAAAAGCTTATTTGACAAAGCATTTTCCAGAAGCAGAATGGATTGAGTTGGAAAAATTTAAATAGCTTTAGATATTTATTGTCTAGTAAATATCTGTAATCGTGATGGGCGGTAAGGATGCCGCCAAGTTAGAGTGCCTTGCGCTGCTTTCAAAGCCTTGTTTTGAAATTGCTCAGGACGTACCGTCAGTCTAACAAAAGATTTTTGTTACTTTTCATCTTTGAAAAGTAAGAAGGTTTCCCTATGATCGGATAAGAGCTGGGGGAGACTCCGTCAAGACCGCTTTCAGATTTAATCACTAAAGAGAAATCATAATGAATAAAAAGAATTTTATTTATATAACCCTCTGCCTGTCAGGTCTAATCTCGACAACTCATGCTGCTGTACCCAAAGATAATACCATCATTAGTTGGATCACTAATTTACAAGATTCAAATGCCAATCCACCTCAAGCCATTCATATCGATTCAACCGAAGCCGTAAAACTGATCTCAGGTGAAGAAGCCTATTTATCGAGTGTGAGTTTTGAAAATGCAGGACGTAATTTTTGGGCTGGTTATGTATTAACCCGTCCAAAATTAAAACAGGCTCGAATCTTAAAAGAGTTTGGTGGCCAATCAAATAGCTTTAAAGTGCATTCAACCGTTTATAAAGGCAAACCGATTCAACTGATCGAAATTGAAAGTGCTGGTTCAGGACAGGGCACAGTCGAGTCGAGTAAAAGCTTAGTTTATTTCACGCAGTGGACAAGCAAACTGATTACAGAAGTGGAGGAATCTTCTTATGACGGTCGCTACGATGAAAAACTGGGTGCAGAAGATTGTCGTACTGGCCGAGACAATTCGGGTTATTTAAATGTCATGCCTTATTCACCTTATGTGATTCGAACGACAGTAACTGGAGATGCATGTAATAACAAACCACAAGGCTATAAGGTGAGCAGTAAACTGATTCCAATTGTGATTAATGAAATAAAATAGATAAACAAGAGTATGTTTTGATTGCTTGTTAAATTTTTTAGAAGAGATAATGATTGGATAAAAATACTGAATTATTAAATAGTTAAAGTAAGTTTATTTATAAAGTTGAATACAATCTAAAAGTCTAGTATTTATTAAAAAACGATAATGTGAGCATTGAATTGAAGTCTAAATTTTTTACGGTCGCTTTGTTCTCAACCGTTATTGTATTTGCTCCTTTGGGAAACGCTAAAACTCCAGCGCAAGCGGATAAGGTGCTTCGAATTGCATTTGAAGCACCTGACGATGGTTTTGATATGGTCAAAACTTTTAATTTTTATAGCGGTAATGTAGCCGATGTTATTTTTGAGAGATTGCTGCAATACGATTATCTAGCTAATCCTGTCAAGTTGGTTCCAGCTACGGCACAAAGCATGCCTGTGATCAAAGAAAATGGGAAAGTTTATATATTTAAAATAAAGCCAGGTATTTATTTTACCGATGATCCTGCATTTAAAGGCAAGCGTAGAGAGCTAGTTGCTGAAGATTATGTCTATTCCATTAAGCGGATATTAGACCCTAAAAATCATGCGCCTTCTTTTTCTTTTATTGATAACAAATTAGTTGGTGCAAATGCACTGGTGGACCAAGCCAAAAAAACGGGCACATTTAACTATGATGCCAAGATTGACGGCGTTAAAGCACTGGATAAATATACGATTCAATTTACCTTGACGCAACCTGGGCAGAGTAAAACTTGAAGTGCGACATAAACCACCTAATTAATTTAAAGGGTTTATGGAGTATATAAAATTGTCATACCATCATCTTAACTTTGAAGATCGTACTGCATTAATGCTTGAGTCAAGAAAAGAAGGCTTTTCACCCAGAAAATTTGCTGAACTTATTAAAAGACATCCTAGTACGATCTATCGTGAACTTAAAAGAAATAGCATCAATGACGTTTATCAAGCTCGATATGCTTCTGATAACACCTTCGCTAGACGTAGACGTGGTCACAGAAAACTCAAAATCGACTCAATTCTCTGGAGATTTATTGTTGAAGCGATCCGTTGTTTATGGTCTCCTCAGCAAATATCGAAGCGTTTAAAGACATTTCCTGATTTGGATCAAACAATGAATGTAAGCCATACAACGATTTACTCAACTATACGAGCATTACCAAAGGGTGAGTTGAAAAAAGACTTATTATCCTGTCTGCGTCATGAAAATAAAAAGCGAAAAGCTAACGGTGAACCTAAAAAAGATTCTATATTACAGGATATTAAAACTATTCATGAGCGCCCAGCCGAAGTTCAAGAAAGAAAAATACCGGGTCATTGGGAGGCCGATTTAATTAAAGGTAAAGACAATAAAAGTTCGATAGCAACACTTATTGAACGAAATACACGGCTCTGTATCTTGGCAACATTACCTGATGCAAAGGCAGAATCAGTGCGCAAGGCTTTAACTGAAGCTCTGAAATATTTACCTGCAGAACTGCGTAAAACGTTGACCTATGACCGTGGACGTGAGATGTCAGAACATAAAATACTCGAAGAAGATTTAGGCATAGATGTATATTTCTGTGACCCACATTCACCATGGCAAAAAGGCACATGCGAAAATATGAATGGTTTAATTAGGCAATATTTACCTAAAGGAATTGATTTAAATCAGGCAGATCAGCATTATTTAAATCAAGTTGCCATGTCACTGAATACTCGTCCTAGAAAAGCGTTAGATTGGCTTACACCATTAGAGAAGTTTGCTCAGCTTGTTGATTATCATAAGGCTTTTGAAACTGTCGCACCTCATGTTTGAATTCGCCCTGATTATAATTTTCCTTATATTCTTGCCTATAGCACATTTGGAGCGACAGCTAGAGAAGTGGTTGAATATTATAAAGATCAATTAGGCATGCATCCTGTGGGAACAGGGCCTTATATGTTGAGTCGATATGTCCCACGTAGCAAGATTGAACTGATTGCCAATCCAGATTATCGCGGCTTTGTTTGGAATTTTAAGTCCACTGGAACAGCTTGGGATAATCAACTCGTCAAGCAAATGAGTGGCAAGCGTATGCCACAAATTGGCAAAGTCAATATCAGCATTATCGAAGAAGAACAATCACGTTGGCTGGCTTTTCAGTCCAAACAACTGGATTTTGATAAGGTCACTTCAAGTGCAATTCCTAAAGTGCTTGATCAAAATAATCAGTTAAAAGCAGAAATGCAAAAGCAGGGTATACGTTTGTATGCCAATAAAGAGGCAGAGATCACCTATTCAATGTTGAATATGCGTGATCCTGTTGTTGGTGGGAATAGCCTAGATAAAATTGCGTTAAGACGTGCCATCGCCATGTCTTTTAATGTCAATGAATATATTCGTATCTTAAGAAAAGGTCAGGCGGTTAAGGCTGAAATGCTGGTACCTGCAGGCATTAATGGTCATAACCCGAATTATCGCAGTAGTATTGGTTATAACCCTGTTTTAGCCAATAAATTACTTGATCATTTTGGCTATAAAAAAGGCCAAGATGGCTATCGTAATTTACCCAATGGCAAGCCTTTAACCTTAAAAATAAATACCGAGAGTGGTACAGCTTCCGTGATGTATTCTGAATTGTGGAAGAAAAATTTAGATGCAATCGGGATTCGGGCAGACTTTAAAGTCAGTAATTTTGCCGATAACTTAAAAGCCGCAACCCAGTGTCAATACATGATGTGGAGTGGAGCATGGCATGCGGATTATCCAGAGGGTGAAAATTTCACGCAATTGCTTTATGGTCCGAATGTCGGTCGTGGTAATCAATCCTGTTATCAGTCAGTTGCTTATGACAATTTATATAAACAGGCGATGCAGCAAGCCCCTGAAAAACGTATGCCATTCTATGAAAAAATGAGTCGCCAAATTGAAGCAGATGGAACGTGGATTTTACAAGATACACGGATTCGGAACTGGTTGATTCAACCTGATGTGCAGGGATTTAAAGCTCATCCAATTATGAATACCAACTGGCAATACTTAGATATTATTTCACCAAATCAAAAATAAGTGATGTGTTTATGATGAAGCAAAATTTTAAACTTTCGATGCAACGGACTAGTCTGGTGCTGTTATTGGGGACAACATTAAGTCTAGGGGTAACGATTACAGAAGCGAAAAGCCCTGCCGATCCAAAAAAAGTGTTACGTTATGCTTTTCCCGTGGCTGAGACTGGATTTGATCCTGTT
Organism: Acinetobacter sp. NIPH 284; assembly: GCF_000369425.1. Taxonomy (NCBI): domain Bacteria; kingdom Pseudomonadati; phylum Pseudomonadota; class Gammaproteobacteria; order Moraxellales; family Moraxellaceae; genus Acinetobacter; species Acinetobacter sp. NIPH 284. Next base: position 412,952 of record NZ_KB850010.1, on the reverse strand, counting down.
GCTGTACAAGATTTATATTCAGCACATATTTTGTATTCAGTGTTTGAAACATTATATACCTATGATTATTTAGCTTCACCCGCAAAACTCGTTCCAAATACGGCGGTGGCTTTGCCAGAAGTGAGTACCGATGGTTTGACCTATACCATTCGAATAAAAAAAGGAATTTATTTCACCCCTGATCCTGTATTTAAAGGCAAAGCGAGAGAATTAACTGCAGCAGACTATGCCTATTCTTTTAAACGTTTGCTTGATCCAAATCTACATTCACCCAACAGTTGGTTGTTTGATGGACGTATCTCAGGAATAGATAGTGCTATCCAGCAAGCAGCGAAAAATGGAAAATTTAATTACGATCAGCCGATTGCAGGGCTACAAACACCAGATCGTTATACTTTGGTGATTCGATTAAAAGAGCCAAATTATAATTTTCCAATGCTACTTGCACATCAACCAACGGGGGCAGTCGCGCGTGAAGTGATTGAACATTATCGTGATAAAGCAGGCTATGCGATGGGACATCCTGTAGGGACAGGGCCTTATGTTCTCGTACAATGGACACCAGGCTCGCGTATTATTTTGAAAGCAAATCCTGATTATCGCGGTTATACATGGAATTTTAAAGCGACCCATCCTGAAGATCAGAAAATCGTAAAGCAAATGCAAGGCAAAAAAATGCCGCAGATTGGTGTGGTTGATATTCAAGTGATTGAAGAATCACAGTCAGGATGGTTATCTTTCCAAAAAGATGGGCTAGATATATTTACTTTAGATGGTGAATTACCTGCACAAGCTTTAAAAGATGGTCAGTTAAAGCCAGAGTTGGCAAAAAAAGGGATTCAACTTTCACGTATTGCTGACCCTTCGATTGATTATTTGTATTGGAATATACAAAACCCTGTGGTCGGTGGCGTGAGTAAAGAGAAAATTGCTTTACGCCGTGCAATGGCGATGGCAACCTCTAAAGAGAAATTTATCAACATTTTAGCCAAAGGAAACGCCAAAAATTTAGAATCGCCGATTCCTTATGGTATCGCGGGGCATGATCCCAGTTATAGAAGCAGCATTCCGTATTCCGTCAAAGCAGCAAATTTATTACTAGATCGTTATAACTACAAAGTGGGCAAAGATGGTTGGCGGATGTTGCCGAATGGCAAGCCACTGGTGATTGAGTTTATGCCATCCAGTAGCAGTGCACGCAGTATGCAGATGGCAGAACTGTTAAAGAAAGAATTAGCCAATATCAAAGTCAATATGGTCTCTAAACCTGTGCCTTTTGCAGAAGGTTTAAAGGCTGAAAAACAATGTAAAACCATGTTTAAAGCTTCCGCTTGGATTGCAGACTATCCTGATGCAGACAACTTTGTGCAGTTGTTTTATGGCAATAATATTCATGCCACCAACCATAGTTGTTTTAAATTGCCAGAATATGATCGTTTATATGAACAGTCATTGAAACTTGCTGATGGTCCTGAACGGAATTTGTTATATCGCAAAATGTCACGTCTTTTAGAGTTTTATGCCCCTGTACAATTCATGTCGACCCGTTACCGTACTGTCGTGGCTCAACCTCGAGTGATTGGCTATAAAAAGCATCCGATTCTGCCCGCAGAGTGGATGTACATTGATATGCAAGATAAGCAACCTTAGTCCTATAAAAGGGTTCGCAAGAAACCCAAATGATTGATGAATTAAATTGGAGAGAATAATGGCGAAAAAAATGTTGAAACGATCGACACTATGTCTGTTATCTATGGCGATCACAGGGATGAGTCAAGGCGTGTGGGCAGAAAGCACATCTGCTGTTTTACCTATTTTTAAACTGAATGACAGTGCAGAATGGTGCGATGCGAATTTACACAAGTTACAACAGCGTATTTCTCAATTAGAACAACAATCCATTCAACCGCAATCGACAGCTGCATCTGTTCTAGCTGAATGGGATCAATTGATGGCAAGCTTTGAGGATTTTTCTGGGCCAATTAGCTTATATAGCAATGTGCATCCCGATGCGAAATTTCGTAAGGCTGCTGATGATTGTGAAGTAAAAATCAATCAGTTGCAGACTGAAATTTATCAGAACCCAAAGTTGTATCAACGAATTAAAAATACCAAAACAACAGATCCAATTGATCGTAAATATCGTCAAGATATTCTTGATCAATTTGAAGATACAGGGGTGCAGCTTGCACCTGAAAAACGAGCACGTTTAAAACATATATTGGATGAACTCACCAAACTTTCGCAAGAGTTCTCTCGTAATGTCCGGGATAATCCAGAGAAATTAGAATTCACGCCAGCCGAATTAAAGGGACTACCTGAAAGTTATATTTCAGGCTTAAAGAAAAATGATAAAGGCAATTATTTATTGGGTTTTGAATATCCTGAATATCAACCATTTATGGAACTTTCAGACAGTGATGATGCAAGAAAACGTTATCAAACGGCATTTACACGTCGTGGTACAGAAAAGAATTTAGTCCTGCTTAAACAGATTGTCGACTTACGTTATGAATTAGCACAGCTATTTAGTCAGCCAAGTTATGCAGACTGGGCATTAAAGAAACGCATGGCGAAAACACCAAAAACAGTGAATAACTTCTTAGCAGATGTTCATAAAGTCGTGGCACCTTTAGAGCAAAAAGAGGTGCAGGAGTTACGTGCATTTAAAGCTAAAACCCTAAATATTTCTTTGGAAAAAGCTGAAATTAACCGTTGGAATGTGGGGTATTGGAGCGAAAAACTACGCAAGGACAAATACCAGATTGACCAAGAAAAACTGCGTGATTATTTCCCAACACTCGCCGCACAGAAATGGTTATTTGCAATTTCCGAAAATTTGTATGGTATTCAGTTTAAAGCCGCTAAAGTGGATACGTGGCAACAAGAAGTCGAATATTACGATGTTGTAGACCAAAAAACAGGTGAGATATTGGGTAGCTTATATATGGATAAGTTCCCACGTGAAGGTAAATATGGTCATGCAGCAGTATGGGGCGTATATGGGGGCAGTACGCTGAGTAAACGTAAACCAATTTCAGTATTAGTGACTAATTTTAATCGTAAAGGTTTAAACAGCAATGAGCTTGAAACTTTTGTGCATGAGTTTGGGCATGCTTTACATGGAATTTTGTCAAAAACCCACTATTCAGGTCAGTCAGGAACATCAGTAGAGCGTGATTTTGTTGAAGCACCATCGCAAATGTATGAAGAATGGGCACGCCGTAAAGAAACTTTATCTAAAGTCGCTGACTATTGTGATCCTGCTTGTCCGAGAGTGGATGATGCACTGATTGCACGATTAAAAGCTGTGCATAATTATGGACGTGGATTAGGGTATGCACGCCAAACGCTTTATGCACAATATGATATGGCATTGCATGGCGCTGATGCACTCAAAGTACAGCCGATGGATGTGTGGAAAAAAATGGAATCCGCAACCGCTTTAGGCTATGTGCCGAATACTGAATTTCCTGGGCAGTTTGGACATCTGATGGGCTATCAAGCGGGCTACTATGGTTATATGTGGTCTGAAGTATTGGCTCTGGATATGTTGTCAGCTTTTGGCGATAACTTGAATAATCCAGAAGTGGGTCAGCGTTACCGCCAAACGATTTTATCTCAAGGCAGCCAAAAGAATGCAGCTCAACTGGTCAAAGATTTCTTAGGCAGAGAACCAGATAACAAAGCTTTCTTTAGTGAAATTACAGGTCAACGGGTCAAATAAGGATGTGCCATTATGCTTGCTTATCTCGTGCGTAGACTATGGCAAATGATCCCGACCATGTTGGGCGTCATTCTGCTGATTTTCTTCTTGTTTAACTGGGTGGGGGGAGATCCTGCATATATTTTGGCAGGGAAAATGTCTAGCCCAGAGCAAATCGAAAACATCCGTAAACAATTGGGCGTTGATCAGCCCTATTATGTGCAGCTGTGGATTTTTATTAAACAGATTCTGACTTTCGATTATGGTGCGAGTTGGAGTACGGGAGAGCCTGTATCACAGATTATCCTGACCCGTTTAGGGCCTTCACTGACTTTATTGATTCCACTGACGATTTTACAAACCGTGATTTCAATTATCCTTGCTTTAGCGGTTGCTTCAGTTCGTGGATCACTGACAGATCGTATGGTGATGATGCTGTGTACTATTGGCATGTCGATCAGTATTCTGGTCTATATCATCATTTTCCAGTATGTGTTGGCTTATCAGCTGGGCTGGTTTCCTGTGCAGGGCTGGAGTGACAGCTTTAGCGAAAATCTATTTTATTATTCCTTATTACCCATCCTGATTATGTTGGTGGTGAGCATTGCCCCAACACTACGTTTATATCGAAGCTTCGTCCTAGATGAAATTAACCAAGATTATGTGCGGACTGCGCGTGCCAAAGGTGTGGGGGAGTCTCGGGTACTGAGTGTGCATGTTTTGCGTAATGCATCGATTCCAATTGTCACTGAAGTGATGGCTAGTCTGCCTGCCTTACTGATTGGTGCTTTCCTGATTGAGCGATTCTTTGGTATTCCGGGCATCGGGCGTGAAATTATTATTGCGGTTGAGCGTAGTGATTTCCCTGTAATTAAAGCGATTACCGTATATATCGCTGTTGTGACTATGATTTTTAACTTGATCGCCGATCTGATTTATAAGCTCCTCGATCCTCGTGTACAGTTGAAGTAGGGCAACGATGATGCTAAGTACAATTTTTAAAGGCAAATCTTCCTCAAATGAATCATCGGCTTCAACAGGGCTCTGGCAGTTGGCATTGAATCGATTAAAATCAGATCGAATCGCCGTGGTTTCTTTCTTGGTGGTGCTGTTTTATTTCATCTTGCTCGCGTTATCAATGACAGGCGTGATTGCTTCCAATTGGAATAAAGAAGTCGCCGTCAGCTATGCGCCACCGACATTTTTAGGGGCGGATACTGACTCAGATCAAATGAAAGACAGTAGCCAGAAGATAGAGGCATTACCTGAAAATCCAGTTGATCCATTGAAAGATGTGATTCAACAGCTCAATGCCGAAATTCAGGCTGAACAACAAGGTAGCTCAGTCATTGATAATTATGGTGTGGTTGATCCTTTAGCAGAGGATATGCTGCAAATTGATCAACAGCTTGGTGGGCGTCTACTTGATCAAAAACAAGAGTTAAAAACCACGTTGCCTTTTGGGGCAGATAAGTGGGGGCAAGATGTGCTGCTCAAAACTATTAAAGGTGCTGAAACCTCAATTCTGGTCGGTTTGTTATCTGCTTTATTGGCGGTGGTGATTGGTACTTTTCTTGGCGCGATTGCAGGTTATTTTGGCGGTTGGATTGATGATGCACTGAACTGGTTCTATAACATTTTCACTTCGATTCCTTATCTGCTATTAGTGCTCGCGATCGCTGCGGTACTCCAACAAAAAGGAATTTTGTCAGTTGTTTTGATTTTAGGTCTAACGGGTTGGACTGGGGTATTTCGTTTGGTTCGTGCTGAATATATGAAGCACAAATCGCGTGAATATGTACTTGCCGCCAAAGCCATTGGAGTGAGTCATTTACGCCGTATGTTTGTGCATATTTTCCCGAATGTCAGTCATATCGCGTTGGTTCAAATTTCGATTCTGGTGGTGTCATTCATTAAATCTGAAGTGATTCTGAGCTTCCTTGGTTTTGGCGTCCCTGTGGGGGTGGTGTCATGGGGCAGTATGCTCAATGAAGCACAAAGTGAATTGATCTTGGGTAAATGGTGGCAATTGGCAGCGGCATCGATTGCAATGGCTATTCTGGTCACCGCATTCTCCATGTTTACCGATGCATTGCGTGATGCTTTAGATCCTAAGTTGAAATAGCGGAGAAAAAATATGCAACCTCAAAATGAAACACCGCTATTACACGTAGACGATCTTCGGGTCAGCTTTAAAGGTGAAAATAAACAATGGATCGAAACGGTTAAAGGAATTTCATTTTCAATTCCTAAAAATAAAACCGTGGCTTTGGTCGGTGAGTCGGGCAGTGGTAAATCGGTTACTTCCCTAGCGGTGATGGGTCTATTACCGAAAGGACAAAGTCAAATTGCAGCGCAAAGTCGTATTACTTTTGAGGGTAAGGATTTACTGAATTTATCTGCAAAAGAGATTCGGAAAATCTGTGGTAAGGAAATTGCCATGATTTTCCAAGAGCCGATGTCTTCATTGAACCCTGTATTTACAGTCGGTGACCAGATTGCCGAAGTGCTATGCATTCATTTAGGCATGGGACGCAAGCAGGCCAGAGTACGACTGCTTGAGTTACTTCGAGAAGTCGGTATACCTGCACCTGAAACAAAAATAGATGCGTATCCAAGTCAGCTTTCTGGCGGTCAGCAGCAACGGGTTATGATTGCGATGGCAATCGCCTGTGAACCAAAATTATTGATTGCGGATGAACCAACCACGGCTTTAGATGTCACTATTCAAAAGCAAATCATTGATCTATTGGAATCTTTGAGACAACGCCATCAAATGTCGATGCTATTCATCACCCATGATTTAGCACTGGTTGGTGAAATTGCTGATGAAGTGATCGTCATGCGTCATGGTGAAATCCGCGAATGTGGCACCGTTGAACAAGTACTGGAACAGCCGAAAGATGTGTATACCCGTGCCTTATTGCACTGTAGACCTCAACTTTCAACCCGACCATACCGTTTACCCGTCACCAGCGATTTTATGAAACAGGACGAAAATGGACAACTGGTCGAAGCAACCAATTTGTCCGAATTGAATCTGAAACAGCGTTCGCGAGGACTTACAGGCGAAGAACAAATTATTTTAGAGGTCAAAGACCTGAAAAAATCGTTTTATAGTCGTAAAGGTTTATGGGGACGTGATGAGTTTCAGGCGGTGAAAGGTGTTTCCTTTAAACTGGCTAAGGGCAAAACATTGGGTTTGGTGGGTGAGTCTGGATCTGGGAAAACGACAATTGGTTTGTTACTTATGCGATTGCATGAAGCAACTGGTGGTCAGGCCTTTATAGATGGTAAAGATATTCTTGCAATGTCAGAGAAGGAATTTGCCCTCTATCAACGTAAAATTCAGATCATTTTCCAAAACCCTTACGCATCATTAAATCCTCGTTTTACCATTGGGCAGATTTTACTTGAACCGATGCGTATTCATGGCATTGGTCAAAATGATCAAGAGCGTAAAAAAATTGCATTAGAGCTTTTGGAGCGTGTTAGCCTACCTGTTGAAGCATATGATCGTTATCCACATGAGTTTTCGGGAGGACAGCGTCAACGGATTGCGATTGCACGTTGCTTAACTTTAAAACCTGAGATTTTGATCTGTGATGAATCCGTTTCTGCCTTAGATGTTTCAGTCCAGGCTCAGGTATTAAACTTGCTTCAGGATTTACAGGATGAGTTTGGTTTGAGTTATATTTTTATTTCGCATGATTTATCTGTAGTGAAATATATTTCAGACCAAGTAATGGTGATGAATCATGGTGAGTTGGTTGAAATTGCCAATTCGGATGAGTTGTATTTACATCCACAACATGAATATACCAAGAAACTGCTGAATGCCATTCCGCAGGGTGTAAACCATCATCATTAAAATTCAAGCATAAAAAATGCTCTAATCAGAGCATTTTTTTATTTCAAGGCAAGGGATTAAAACTTCTTAAAGCCTTTGTTAAAACCAATGGTTTTGCGGCCATTGTTATTATTGCCATTGCCTGAACGCTGCTCTTGTTGCTCATCATCACGGCGCTGTTGACGTAAATAACCACCACGACGTGCAGCCAATGGTTTTTCTGCCATTTTTTCAGTACGACGTTTTGCCATACCAAACAAGCCAGTACCTTGACGTGGTTTTAATTCAACTGATTTTGCCAGGTTGTCAATGTCAGTCTTATCCAGTTCCATCCAACGACCTGTACGTAATTCACGTGGCAAAATGACAGTGCCATAACGAGTACGTAACAAGCGACTTACTTTTAAGTTTTGTGATTCAAAGATACGACGTACTTCGCGATTACGGCCTTCTTTCACCACAACTTGATACCAACGGTTGATACCTTCACCGCCAATTTCAGAGAATGATTCGAATTTGGCTGGACCATCTTCAAGCTCAACACCTTTCAGCATGTTATTGCGAATTTGTGGCGTGACTTCACCCATCACACGTACCGCATATTCACGCTCAACTTCATTTGAAGGGTGCATCAAACGATTCGCAAGTTCACCATCATTCGTGAATAACAATAAACCAGTACTGTTAATATCCAGACGCCCTACCATTACCCAGCGATCATTGGCGATTTGTGGCAAATGATCAAATACAGTTGGACGTTTCTCAGGATCATTGCGTGAGCAAATTTCACCCTCTGGTTTATAATAAATGAGAACACGGCGGCGAATTTCATCTTCAACCTGAAACTGAACTTTACGACCATCGATACGGAGTTCATCTGTAGGTTCAATACGTTCACCCACTTGAGCAATTTTTCCATTGATACTGACGCGACCAGCAGCAATGACTTCCTCCATATAGCGACGTGAGCCTAACCCGACTCTCGCTAAAACCTTTTGTAATTTTTCACTCATGACAGCACAACCTTAGACATAATGATCAACAGTTCACCTCTCAAGACTTCGGTGCATGTGCATCGAGTGTCATGAATGCTTCCTTGGCGTTCTGCAGGGGAGGCAATTGACCTAGCGAAGCTAAACCAAATGCATTTAAAAATTGGGGCGTTGTGACTAACAACGCAGGTCTTCCAGGTAAATCTCTAAAACCAGATTCTTTGATCCAGTTCCAGTCAAATAAGTTTCTCAAGATCTGACTATTATTCGATACACCACGAATCTGTTCAATATCAGCACGTGTAACAGGCTGATGGTACGCAATCACGGCGACTGTTTCGAGCAACGAGGGTGACAACTTGGTCGGGCGTTCAGGCCAAACCTGCGCAATAATATTGCGATACTTTGCTCGCACCTGAAAGCGGAACCCTTGAGCCGTCTCAATTAACTCAATTGAACGGCCATGTTGCAACATCGCAAGTTGCTGTAAAAAATGACGTAATTGTTGTTTATTATATTGGTTTTGAAATGCTTCTTTTAGTCGAGCAAGTGAAACTGGTGAGTCACTAGCGAACAAAATTGCTTCAATCTGTAATAAGACATCGTGATGAATATCTTCAAGTGACATTCCTTCATTGGTGTCAAATGGATCTAAACTCATGCTGCAATGCCTTGAACTGTTAAAGGAGCTTCAATACCTGTATGGATGATTTGAATTTTTTGCTGGCGCGTAAGTTCAAGCACTGCCATAAAAGTCACCACCATGCCCATACGACCTTGCATAGGATTTAATAATTCCATAAAACTTAATGCTTGACCTGATGCAAGTTGACCTTCAATAAATGCTATACGTTCTTCGAGCAGCACTGGTTCCTGCGCAACAATATGTGTGATCGGTTCTGGACGATTAAACACACAAAATAGTGCGTCACGTAAGGCATCGACATCATAACCTTCATAAATTGGAGCAATATGTCCAAGACTTACATTGGCACTAAAAGTATCTCTTTCAAAGATTGGCATTTGCCCCAATCTTTCAGTTGCTTGCTTAATACGGAGGTATGTTTCTAAACGATCAATCAATTCTTGTTTAGGATCTTTTTCAAATTGATCAACTAGAGTTGGTTTTGGAAGCAATAATCGTGATTTCAAATCAGCGAGTAATGCTGCCATCACCATATAATCAGCAGTTAATTCGATATTCAAAGACTTCATACTATCCATATAGGATAAATACTGGGTTGCAATTGGTGAAATATCTAACTGTAAAAGATCAAAGCCATTTTTCTGAATCAAATAAATCAGAAAGTCTAATGGCCCTTCAAACTGCTCCAGTAAAATTTCAAATGCCGCAGGTGGAATATACAAATCTTCAGGTATGACTTCTTGCCACTCGTCAAGCACACGAATGGAAGGAATTAATTCCAAGGTCGAAGGAAGAATTTGATTCATTACCGTTTATAAGCCACGCGAATTTTCAAAAGCATGAAAGGATGATTTTTTTGTGTTCAAGAAAGTGACACATGCTACAAGCAAGCCTATTCTAATCGAAATCCTTCATTTAATAAATTACTCACTTACAAAAACCTTAAAGTTCTCAGGGTATTTTCTATACTTATACAAGCGAATATGGATGATATAAAAATCTTATGCTTAAATCGATCATTCAACATCGCATTTCTAAACTATAAGTCACCATGAAAAATTATTTAAAAACACAACAGAATCAGTTCGGACAAACGATAGGTTTTTCGCTTGAAGAAAATGTGACAGCTTCACCCGTGCAGGGAAATATATTTGGACAATACGTTCAGTTGGTTGATGTAGCTGATGGCATAACAGATCAGGCGGCAGGGCAGTTATGGGAAGCGGTATCCACAGAACCCGATGAACAATGCTGGACTTATCTGCCTTATTCAGCTCCACAGAGCCAACATAGTTTAAAAGATTCATTAGACAACTTATTCGGCTTTAAAGATTCCACTCATTTTCTAATTCAAGTTGCTGAAGAGATACAAGGTTGGGTTGCATTGTTAAATCCGAGGCTTGGGCATGGCGTGATTGAGATTGGTAATGTTTATTTTTCACATAAAATGAAAAAATCAAAGGCGTCAACTGAAACAATTTTCTTACTCCTAGAACAATGTTTTGCACATGGTTTTAGACGTATTGAATGGAAATGTGATGATTGTAATGCGCCGTCTAAAGCTGCCGCTTTACGCTTCGGTTTTCAGTATGAAGGCGTGTTTCGCCAAGATCGGATCATAAAAGGACGAAATCGAAATACTGCATGGTTTTCGATTGTTGATGATGAGTGGTCGGAATTAAAAAATGCTTATCAGCAATGGTTAAATCCAGACAATTTTGATTGGCAGGGTATTCAGAAACAGAAGTTGTCTGATTTTTTTGATTGAATAAGGATCAGTGCTTATTCAAAAGCACTGACATCGCCAACGCCACAACGGATAATCACAGGATTTTCTCCAGATAAATCCACGATACTGGTGGTGGACAAGGTACCGAAGCCGCTGTCAATAAACACATCAATGCGTTTACCGAGCTGATTTTCAATATCATAAGGATCATCAAGCGGATCTTTTTGATCAGGCAAGATCAATGTACTGGTGAGTAACGGTTCGCCAAGTTCTTGTAATAAAGCTTGTGCAACAGGATTACTTGGAATACGCAGACCAATTGTTTTTTTCTTTGGGTGCATTAAGCGTTTTGGCACTTCACTGGTAGCAGGTAAAATAAATGTGGTAATAGCAGGGGTATTGGCTTTTAACAGTCTGTACATCGCATTATCGACTTTTGCATAAGTTGCAATATCAGATAAATCACAACACATAATTGCATATTGATGTTTAGGACCTAAGCCACGAATCTGAGCTATTCGCTCCATCGCACTTTTATTCCCAATCTGACAACCAATCGCATAGGCTGCATCAGTTGGATAAACCACCACATCACCCGCACGAATACGTTCAACCGCCTGAGTGATTAAGCGAGCCTGTGGATTTTCAGGATGAATATGTAAATGTAACATTATTATTGTAACTCCCTGATCTTTATGGCTGAATTAAGTATGAAACTTGTTCTAGTAAAGATGCAAGTCCTAGATGTGTTAATTTTGTCATTCAATCAAGTAATTCACGTTTAAATTCATTTAGTTGTAATGGTAATTCATTACGGGTACAAACACAGATATAGTGAATAAAAAGTGCAGCATCTCGTGGCAAAGTGGCTTCACCTGAAAAATAACGTTGTACTTGAGCAAAAACATTATCTTTAAATTGTGTCCCATTGCCGCTATCACCGGTTAGGTTATCTAAAGAGACACGAAACTTTCGACCAAAGGCTGTTGCAAATAACCATTCAATGGCTTGAGGCTTAATTTCAACTTGTTCAAATAAAGCTTGCTGTTCTGCAGTACGACCATCGGGTGCATACCAATAACCTAAATCAGGTAAAAGGCGACGTTTTTCACCTGAAATACTCCAATGACTAATTTCATGCAAGGCACTGTTAAAGAAACCATGTGCAAATTGGATTTTTGCAGGCTGTTGATTTATCGCTGGGAAATATTCTGGTTCAAAATCACCTTTAACAAGCATGACATTATGGTGGGAAAACCAGTGATTAAAGTGTAAAATAAGCCAATCAACCTGTTCTGGTTCTGTTGTTAACGTTTTCCAAGATGAGCGTTGCACTTGATCTGGTGTTAACATAGGAGCAGTGATTGAATGGGGGCTAACAAGTGATGAAGTTGTTACTTCAAGTTGCGGCTGCAACAGATGCATTGCTGTGTTACCACGAGTTCTGTCTAAAGAAGTGCAAAATTGTATCTTAATCTTTGACAGAGTACCGATGAATTTGTAGAATTGCCGCCTTAATTATGTCAGCAAATACTTTTCCAAGCCAAATCGAGCCATTTAAATGGGCTGAACAGGGCTTTACATGGTCAGGAACACTGCCATTGTCTCGCTTTGCTCGTATTGCTCGAGAAGCTGTTGGTTCAATTGATGATCAATTGATCAACATAGACTGTAAGCTATCAATGGATATCTATCATCGTATTGTATGGTTAGATGGACATACTGAAGCAAAAGTTCCAATGGTGTGCCAACGTTGTTTGGGACCTGTTGAAATTGAATTGGTTTCAGACTTTCATTTAGCTTTAATTGATGATGAGTCACTGATAGAGCGATTGGATGAGGATGCTGATTTCATCGTTTTAGGTGAAAGTGAATCTTCGAAGAAAGGTGATTTTGATGCACCTGCATTAGTTGATTTACTCGCATTACTAGAAGATGAACTGTTATTGTTGATGCCTTTATCTCCTAAGCATGATGCTTGTGAGCATAAGCACCAACCTACCATTCAGGACGTTGTCGAAGAGAAACGGGATAATCCGTTTGATGTTTTGGCAAGTTTGAAGGGTAAACTTAACTCATAATTTGTGTTATAATGTTGAGTTAAGACAACTGAATTTGTTCTGATCCATTTTTTCGATCTTTGTAAGGAGCCATCATGGCCGTTCAGCAAAACCGTAAAAGTCGCTCTCGCCGTGACATGCGCCGTTCACATGACGCTTTAACCGAGAATGCATTATCTGTAGACCAAACTACGGGTGAAACTCATCGTCGTCACCACGTGACTAAAGATGGTATTTACCGTGGTCGTCAATTATTCGCTAAAGCAGCTGATGCTGAATAATTGAGTTATATGCATTAAGCGTTAGCTTAAAGTATAGAAAAAATGGGAGCGAAAGCTCCCTTTTTTGTTGTTTTTCGCAATTAAAAAACGAATTAATAAATGGTAAATTGCCGCATCGGAAAAGAGTCTGTTGTCATTCTCATGTAAAATCATGGGTGTTGATGAAATTGGCGATAGACCATTTTAAGGATTTTTATATGTCGACTAAACGACTTGAGCAGGCTGCTCAAGCAACAAAAACAGTATTTGTTTTTCCTGGTCAGGGTTCACAAAAAGTAGGCATGTTGGCTGAACTTGCAGAGCAGTTTAGTGTCGTTCAAGATACATTTGCAGAAGCATCTTCAGCGTTTGGCTTCGATCTTTGGCATATTGCCCAAAGTGGTGAAGGTTTAGATCAAACTGAGAATACGCAACCTGTATTACTGACTGCGAGCATTGCATTATGGCGTGTTTGGTTAGAACTCGGTGGTATTGCTCCCAAATACTTGGCTGGGCACTCTTTAGGAGAATACAGCGCGCTTGTTGCAGCAGAAGCAATGACTTTAGCCGATGCGGTTAAATTGGTACATGTACGTGGAAAATTGATGCAGAGCGCTGTTCCTCAAGGTGAAGGTGCAATGGCTGCAATTCTTGGCTTGGCAGATGAGAAAGTCATTGAGCTTTGTAAGAATGCATCTGCTACGGGTCAAGGTTCAGTTGACGCTGCAAATTACAATGCACAGGGTCAGGTTGTTATTGCGGGCAGTGCTGCTCTAGTTCAGCAAGTCATGGCTGAAGCCAAAGAACAATCAGGTAAAGCGATTGCATTGCCTGTTTCTGTACCGTCACATTGTACTTTAATGAAACCAGCCGCAGAAAAGTTTGCTGAAGCTTTGGAACAAACTGCCATTGAGCTACCACGCCTTCCTGTAATACAAAATGTCAACGCGGAAATTGCGACAGATGTTGCTCAGTTACGTCAGGCATTAACGGCTCAGTTATACCAGTCAGTTCAATGGACACGTACCATGCAGTATCTACAAGATCAAGGTATCCAGTACGTGGTTGAATGTGGACCAGGTACAGTACTCAGCAATCTTGCCAAGCGATTACCGAACATAGAAAAAGCATTTGCGATTGATAGCAAAGCACGTATGGAAGATGCCCTAAACGCAGTGTTAGTGGCAGAAGGAAAAATTGCATGACACAACAACGAAAAGTTGCGTTAGTGACAGGAGCAAGCCGAGGTATTGGCGCAGCAATTGCACAGCAACTCATTCAAGACGGTTTTTTTGTAGTTGGTACCGCGACTTCTGAATCAGGCGCGCAAAAACTCACAGAAAGTTTTGCTGAACATGGAGCAGGTGCTGTACTCGATGTTCGTGATGGCACAGCGATTGATGCACTGGTTTCAGACATTGAACAAAAATATGGTTCAGTGTTGGTATTGGTCAACAATGCAGGCATTACCAAAGATAATTTGCTACTTCGTATGTCTGAAGATGATTGGGATGACATTCTCAATATTCACCTGAAAGCTGTTTATCGCTTGTCTAAGCGTGTGCTTAAAGGTATGACGAAAGCACGTTTTGGTCGCATTATTAATATTAGTTCAGTGGTTGCACATTTTGCTAACCCTGGACAAGCCAACTACTCGGCAGCAAAAGCAGGGATTGAAGCATTCGGTCGTAGCTTAGCCAAAGAGATGGGTAGTCGTCAGATTACAGTGAACAGTGTTGCACCTGGTTTCATTGCCACTGAAATGACTGATCAGTTAAGCGAAGATGTTCGTAAAAAAATGAGTGATCAAGTAGCTTTAAATCGTCTAGGTGAACCTCAAGATATTGCGAATGCAGTGAGTTTCCTTGCTGGCGATAAGGCTAGTTACATTACTGGTACAGTTTTACACGTAAATGGTGGTTTATACATGGCCTAAGTGGCGATGTATAAACTTTTAAAAAATTTTATATTCAATTAAACTAGTGGCAAATTAAAACGCCACAAGCAATGAGGAGAATTCCTGTGAGCGATATCGAACAACGTATCAAACATGCAGTAGCTGAACAATTAGGTATTCGTGCTGAAGAGATTAAAAACGAAGCATCTTTCATGGATGATTTGGGTGCTGACTCTTTAGATCTAGTTGAATTAGTTATGTCTTTTGAAAATGATTTTGATATCACCATCCCTGATGAAGATTCAAATGAAATCACGACTGTTCAATCTGCAATTGATTATGTAAGTAAAAAACTTGGCTAATCATTTTGTAT
This sequence comes from Acinetobacter sp. NIPH 284, assembly GCF_000369425.1. Lineage (NCBI taxonomy): Bacteria > Pseudomonadati > Pseudomonadota > Gammaproteobacteria > Moraxellales > Moraxellaceae > Acinetobacter > Acinetobacter sp. NIPH 284. The sequence continues at coordinate 397,439 of NZ_KB850010.1, read as the reverse complement.
GACCAAAAGCCACCGCAAGGTGGCTTTTTTATATGCTCAACTTTCGCTTGAGAGGATTTATACATATTTTTACAAGAAAAAGTAAACTCTGAATATGAAAAGAGTTTATTTAGGCGTATAAAATTTATGCTATTTAAAATAATTTATGGAACCATAACAACAAAAGGGAATTTTATGAATATAGCAAAACGTGTTAAAGAGATCATTATTGAGCAACTTCGTGTAGATGAAGACACGGTTTTGCCTAATGCATCTTTTACAGATGATTTAGGCGCTGACTCATTAGCTGTAGTTGAGCTTATTATGGCTTTGGAAGGAGAATTTGGTATTCAAATTCCATATGAAGAGGCAGAGAAAATTATCACAGTTCGATCTGCAATTGATTATATGGCGAATATTGTGGGAGAAGATGCGTAAATTGCATAATGCTTTGAGCTGATCGAAAGCAGCATGGAGTCGTTTTTGTGGTTCTCTATGAAGAATTAACTTAAAAATATACATAGATTTACAAGACGTATTTAAGATGATAATTGCGTCAAGTCAAGCAAGAAGGCGCACTATGCGCCTTTTTTATAGAATTCAAATATTACTTAATAATTGTTTAGGTAGTTTATCCATCAATTGTAAAAAAGGTGTTGGGCTTTGTAATGCTCTAGATAAGATTAAAGCCCCTTGAATGCGTATCACGGTATCTTGTGCCCGTTCTAAAGCTTGATCCTCTGTCATTCCTGCATCTTGTAAAACGAGTGCAATGTTTTCAATCAATCTTAAAAAGACAGGTTGGATTTGAGGTAAGAAGATTTGGTGAGCTTCACTCAAGGTCAAAACTGCCAAAATACATGCCACATGACCATTTTCATACACCTGCTTCAATGAATTTGTTAAAGCTTCTAAACGTTCAATGGGTAGGGTACTGCTTTGTAGATGAATAAAAATATTGTCTTCGCGCCATTGTTCTAAATAGCTCAAAACTTCTTGTGCCATTTGTTGTTTTCCATTTGGAAAATGATGGTACAAACTGGCTTTACCTAAACCTGTACGTTCTGAGATTTTAGATAAAGATGCACCTTCATAGCCATATTCTCTAAAAATACTTAACAAAGATCGAATCAATGTTGGTTTATCCATAAAAAATTACTCAGATTACTTGTTTTTGTACCGATCGTTCGGTACAGTGAAACTATAACCACAAAAGAAGATGACAATGAAACTTTATAATACTGTAATCTCAGGAAATTGTTACAAAATCAGATTATTACTTTCATTTTTGAATTTGGACTATGAACAAATCTCCGTAAATTTACTTCATCAAGAACAAAAAACGGCAGAGTTTCTAAAGCTCAATCCTTTAGGGCAGATTCCTGTTTTAGAGGATCAGGGGAGATATATCCATGATTCACAGGCAATTTTATGCTATCTAGCCAAAACATATGATGCTCATCAGCTTTGGTTTCCACAAGAAACAATCACAATGACACGTATTTTAGAGTGGCTGTTTTTTGCCAATCAAAGAATTGCTTCTAGTTTATCGGCAGCTCGGGCATTTTATTTGATCAAGAAACCGAACATTGATATCGAGCATGCCACTGTGATGTCACATGCATCATTAGCAGTGGTGAATCAACATTTAAAAACAAGACATTGGTTGGTTGGTGAATCAGCTACGATTGCAGACATTGCCTGTTATCCCTACATCGCTTTAGCGCATCAAGGAAACATTGAATTAGACCCATATCCAGATGTCCAAGCTTGGCTAGCACGTTTCCAACAATTACCGCATTTTATTGAATTAGAGGAATAATAAGTTGATGATGAAAAAAATGGTTATCACTGGAGCAAGTCAAGGGATTGGGCAAGCAATTGCCCAGAAATTCTTAGATCAGCATTATGAGGTGCATAATATTTCTCGCCATGTACCACAATATACCCATGCTCATTTACATCATTGGCAAGCGGATATGTTGCAATATAAGCAACTTAAAAGTGTTATGGAGCAGATCGGACGATTTGATATTCTGATTAATAATGCAGGTTATATGAATACACTTACAGCAAGTTCATATACGTGGGATGAATTGTATAACATTATGAATGTGAATTTGATTCATACCATGCAATTGAGTATAGATGTGGCTGAGAATGTGTTTAAAACACAGCAATCTGGGCGAATCATTAGTATTGCATCAATTGCAGGGCAAATTGGGCATCCTGATATTTGGTATGGAATTTCAAAAGCAGGGTTGATAAATGGGATGCGTAGTTTAGCTCGAAGTCATGCCCAGTATCATATTCAAACCTTTAGCATCGCACCTGGTCCTGTTGAAACTCAGATGATGCAAAAGATTCCGATTGAGAGACAGAAACGTTTAAAAGAAGCCACTTTGAATCAGCAATTTTGCCAAGCACAAGAAATTGCAGATATGGCATTTTGGTTAGCAGATGCTGCCCCCACTTGTTTAAGTGGTGAAGTTTTTGATTTGAATAATGGTGTGAACTATCGTTAGTGTAGCTTGAGCAAATGAATAGAAATCTGCATATTTCTATTCATTTCCACTAAAGTATTAAAAGCGTTTTGGAACCTTTTGCCCATTGGGTACAGGTGTCTCAGCCTGTTTTAATACGCCAAATAACCATGTTTCAGCATGTTGAACGGCAATTTTGAGTGAATCACCCTGAGCTAATCGCCCCGCAGTAAAACTTGCCAAAGAACAGCCAGAGCCATGATATTGCCCCTCTAGGCGTGGGCAACGGCTTTCCGCAATCATTTTGCCATCAGCATAAAGGACATTGCGAATATGATCAGGTGTATCTTCATGTCCACCTTTCACTAGTACAGCTTTTGCGCCCATTTCAAATAATTTTTGAGTGGCTTGCTCAATATCATCAATACCTGTTAAGGCTCTTAATTCAACGGTATTGGGGGTGATCACGGTTGCCAATGGAATTAATTCAACAAATGCTTTGACTAAAGTGGCTTGGTCACCCAATGAACCCCCGCTATTTGCCACTAAAACTGGATCAAGCACATATAGATAATCTGGATACCCACGTAAAAACTCAGCTAAGGCTGCGATATTATCTGTCGTGCCTAACATGCCAGATTTCACACATTTAATCGGTAAATCACCCACCACCGCATTGGCTTGAGCAAGTAGTAACTCTTTTGACGTGGCTTCAAAACCAAACACTTGTTGCGAGTTTTGAATGGTCAATGCTGTGCAGGCAATGGCTGCATGTGCGCCACTTTGCCCAATAGCCTCAATATCTGCTTGTAAGCCAGCACCACCTGATGGATCTAAACCTGAAAAACATAGTACGGTAGGACGCACAGCCATTTCCTTTTATTCTCTCATTTAAGCTAGTATATGGGAGTTTCGAGAAACTCTCGACTATGTTATGTAAGGCTTTAAGAGATTGAACGAATGACGATCAAAAATATTCTGATTGATTTAGATGGGACTTTAACTGACCCTAAAGCGGGTATTCATCGCTCAATTCGTTATGCTTTAGAAAAACTGGGCCACCCTTTAGCGGATGGAGTTGATTTAGATTGGACGATTGGACCTCCGTTGAAAGCTTCTTTGGCAAAGTTATTAAATACTCAGGATGATGATTTTGCTGAACAAGCGTTACTTGCTTATCGTGAGCGTTTTTCAGTGACGGGTTTATTTGAAAATGAAGTTTATGCAACAGTGGTAGAAACGTTGCAACAGTTACAACTACAAGGTTATCGATTATTTTTAGCGACGGCGAAGCCAACAGTTTATGCGAAACGTATCCTTGCCCATTTTGGTTTGGATCAATTTTTTACTGAAATGTATGGCAGTGAATTAACAGGTGAACGTACCAATAAAGTAGATCTAATAGCTTATATTCTTGAAAAAGAGCAATTGGATGCGCAGCAATGCATTATGGTGGGAGACCGACAATATGATGTGATTGGTGCACGTGCCAATAGTATTGAAACCATTGCTGTAAATTATGGTTACGGCACAGCAGAAGAACTCGCTCAAATACAACCGATTGCTCAAATCGCACAATTTAGCCAATTGCTTAATACGGTGAATCAACTGAATTTAGAACGAAAAGTATCATAATCATGAACGCAATAAAGCCTCGAATGATCGAGGCTTTTTTTGTTTCATTAAATATTATGTTTTAAGCGATATTGAACCAATTCTTCGATACTAATTACGGTAAGGCCATGTGTTTGAGCATAAGCTAGAACTTGAATACCTGATGCCATAGAGCCATCAGGATTAGTCAGTTCACATAATACGCCAGATGGTTTTAAACCAGCCAAACGGGCTAAATCTATTGTTCCTTCAGTATGTCCTCTGCGAGTTAATACGCCACCATTACGTGCACGTAATGGGAACACATGACCTGGTCGACTGAGGTCACTTGCAATAGCGCCATCTTTAGTGGCAGCTAAAATTGTTGTTACGCGATCTTTAGCAGAAACACCGGTGGTCACACCTTGTGCAGCTTCGATCGTTACCGTGAATGCTGTTTTAAATTGGCTAGAATTGTCGACCACCATTGGTGGGAGTGCTAGATGATCGGCCAACTCTTCTGTCAGACATAAGCACACAATACCAGAACCATCACGAATCATTCGTGCCATGGTTTCGACAGTGAGTGTTTCAGCAGCAATAATAAGATCAGCTTCATTTTCACGATCGAAATCATCCATTACCAATACTGGTTTGCCTTGGCGGATGTCTTCTAAAGCTTGTTGAATACGTTGTTCAGCAGGGGAAAGGACTGAAAAGAAAAGTTCGGGTTGAATTAAACTCGACATAATGAAACGCTCTCGTAAATAGGATACGGTTGAACATTTCAGGACTGATGTAAAAAATAAGCGTACACCAAAACAACGCGAAAAGCGTATTTCAGTGGTTTCGTCTTCTTTCATCCGGACTATACCGTCGGCTTTGGTCTCTCACCAAATCTGCGAGTATATAAATATATACAGGCTCGTGGGCTGATTAGGTCACTTGATTGCAAGGCCCAACTTACCACCGGTGGGGAATTACACCCCGCCCTGAAGCGATGTGCTTTGATTATAGCTAGTTTTTTGAGAGGAAAGGGAACTATTTATGAAATGGATCGTTCTATTGAAATATGAATTTAAGCAAATGAAGTTTCGGTTTTGTCGTGGAGAAGTCATTGTTTTTGAATTGTTTTGATGAGTTCTATTCAGCAATTAGTATCGACTTAGCCATAAAAAAAGCCAGTTCATATTGACTGGCTTTTTAGAAATCTTTTAAATATTTATGCAATTTGTACAGGAATACAGTTTGCCGTGTGATTGACTGTATTGTCCGGATTTGCATAAACCAAACGTGGTTTGTGAAGGTTTGCTTCTACTTCAGTGAAATCACCAAAAGTTGCAATAATGACTAAATCACCGACATCAGCTTGGTGTGCTGCGCCACCATTCACTGAAATAATACCTGAGTCATCTTCACCACGAATTGCATAAGTTGTGAAGCGTTTGCCGTTGGTTACGTTCCATACGTGGATTTCTTCGTATTCACGAATCCCTGCTAAGTCCATTAATACACCATCAATTGCACAAGAACCTTCATAATGAAGTTCTGCATGAGTGACAACTGCACGGTGAATTTTACATTTTAATAAACGAGATAGCATGGCTAGCGTCTCCTGAGTAAGACCTAAGATGAATATCTTATTGGTTGACTTGTCACGTTTCCCGCTGGCGATAGGCGGTTTGATGCGCATTTTGCGCTTAAAAATGCAATATGGCAAGCGTGATTGATCAACAATTCAGTTTAAATTTAAGCGGGTTTGTATGCATTAATTTGATTCATTGCCTGTGAAACTTGTCCATCGACAAGCATTTTCACTTTTGATAAAGCATGATCAATCGCAGCATCCATTAAAGCTTGTTCACTGCTAGGAGCTTTGCCAAGCACATGACCAGAAACACGTTCTTTAGAACCAGGATGTCCAATTCCTATACGTAAGCGATGGAAATTAGCACCAATATGTGGAACGATGTCGCGAAGACCATTATGTCCGCCATGTCCACCACCTGATTTTAAACGAATAATACCAGGATCCATATCGAGTTCATCATGAGCAACAAGAATTGCTTCAGGTGCAACTTGATAAAATTTGGCAAATGGTACGACACTTTGACCAGAACGGTTCATGAAAGTGGTAGGTAAGAGTAAACGTACGTCATGACCATCAATTTGACCACGACCGCTGTATCCATGAAATTTTGGATCAGCCTTTAAAGAAATACCATAACGATCTGCAAGCTGTTCTACGAACCAGAAACCTGCATTATGGCGGGTTTGGGCATATTCCTTACCAGGATTACCCAAACCAACAATTAGCGAAATATTTGACACTAATTTACGCCTTTAACACTTATGCGCGTTTGAAGTCAGCGTGCATAGGTGTGTTTTTAGCTGGGTGACGTTGTAACGCTTGGATTTTAACGTTTTCAACTTTATCACCGATTTTGATTTCGATAACTTCTTCGAAGAAAGCATTGTTTTCTAAAGCTTTAACGATTTCACGAAGCTCTAAAGTAACAGCTACAGGCTCAGCGCTACCACCATAGATGATTGCTGGGATTTGAGCAGCGTGGCGAAGGCGGCGGCTCGAACCTTTCCCTTGTTGTGCTACTTCACGTGCTTGAGCGTTTAATACGAAGTTTGCCATGGGCATATCCTCATTGAGTTTGAGTAACTAAACTTGCGACCAGTTTAGTGATAGAAAAACCCTAGCGAGCTAGGGTTTAAGAAAAAAAGCTGGGCTATTATAGATAACTATCGAACATAGCGCTAATAGATTCTTCGTTATTGATACGACGAATTGTTTCAGCAACCATGCTTGCAACAGAAACTTGGCGAATTTTACCTAAGTTTGCTGCTTCATCTGAAAGAGGAATCGTGTCAGTAACAACGAGTTCATCAATAACAGAGTTACGAAGGTTATCAATCGCTTTACCTGATAAAACAGGGTGAGTCGCATAAGCAATCACTCGACGAGCACCAAATTGTTTCAGTGCATCCGCAGCTTTGCAAAGCGTACCTGCTGTATCGACCATGTCATCAACAATGACACAGTCACGATCTTTTACATCACCAATCAAATGCATCACTTGTGACTCATTTGCTTTTTGGCGACGTTTATCAATGATAGCTAAATCGATATCGCCTAACTGTTTTGCAACAGCACGTGCACGAACAACACCACCTACGTCAGGAGATACAACCATTAAGTTGTCATGTTGTTGTTGACGTAAATCAGCTAACAACGCTGGCGTACCATAGATGTTATCAACTGGGATATCGAAGAAACCTTGAATTTGGTCTGCGTGTAAGTCGATCATTACCACACGGTCAATACCTACAGTTGTCAGCATGTCTGCAACAACTTTTGCAGTAATTGGAACACGAGCAGAACGTGGACGACGATCTTGACGTGCATAACCGAAATACGGAATGACTGCAGTGATACGACCAGCACTTGCACGACGCAAAGCATCAGCCATGACCAAGATTTCCATCAGGTTATCGTTGGTAGGCGCACAAGTAGATTGAACGATAAAAACGTCTTTACCACGAACATTTTCAGTAATTTCAACTGAAATTTCACCATCAGAAAACTTACTTACAGAAGCAGCACCGAGAGGGATATGTAAATGGCTTACGACTTTTTGGGCGAAATGTGGATGAGCACTTCCACTAAAAACGACAAGATTGGGCATGAAGCACCCTTGGCGGTTGGCTTATAATGAATTTGGATGGCAGGGGCGGCTGGATTCGAACCAACGGATGGCGAGATCAAAACCCGCTGCCTTACCACTTGGCGACGCCCCTAATGCGGCAGAACTTTAATCGTTTTGCATGATAATGTCAATATGATTGAACAGGTATCAATATAAAACAAGTCTGTCTAAAGATATGGCAGGGGCGGCTGGATTCGAACCAACGGATGGCGAGATCAAAACCCGCTGCCTTACCACTTGGCGACGCCCCTAAATTTGATGATATGTAATGGCAGGGGCGGCTGGATTCGAACCAACGGATGGCGAGATCAAAACCCGCTGCCTTACCACTTGGCGACGCCCCTATTACATACATCTACAGGTGAAAATTGGCAGGGGCGGCTGGATTCGAACCAACGGATGGCGAGATCAAAACCCGCTGCCTTACCACTTGGCGACGCCCCTAACGTGTAACTTTGAAATGTCTTAAAGGTGATTCTGCTAAACTGTTGACCAAGTAAGCTTTACAAGGTGCGTTTTGCAAAATCTTCTTCGTATCCATTTCACTGGTTACTTCAGTAAAAACACAAGCACCTGTACCTGTAAGCTTTGCTAGACCAAATTGATCTAAATATTGCATCGCTTCTTCAACTTCAGGGTATAACTGTCGAGCCAGAGGTTCGAAGTTATTTCCAAAGCTAGAAGGTTCTAACTGATAGGCGCAAAATGTAGTGATCTTAGAATCTCTTGTCAATGTTTTTTGTGAAAAAAGTGCTTGAGTGCTGATAAAACAATCAGGTTTTAAAATTATGAATTGTTTTTGAGCTAAGTCTATGAATGATAAATGTTCACCTATGCCTTCTGCCCATGCATTTCGACCAAAAATAAAGATAGGCACATCTGCACCCAGTTGCACACCATAATCAGCTAATTGCTGTTCATTTAAACCGCATTGCCACAGTTGATTGAGTACAATGAGTGTAGTGGCTGCATTAGATGAACCGCCGCCAAGACCAGCACCCATCGGAATATTTTTCTCGATTTGAATATTTAACCCACATGGTTCTTTTGCATGGGGTTTGAGTAATTGTGCTGCACGATAGATTAAGTTTTGTTCAAGAGTAACCTCATTTAAGCCTTCAATATGAATCATTCCATCCGCAATTGGCTCAAAAGTCATCCAATCATATAAATCAATCAGTTGAAAAATAGTTTGTAATTCATGATAACCATTGTCTCTACGACCAGTGATGTGCAGAAATAAATTCAATTTAGCAGGGGAAGGTACTCTAATCATAAAAGAATCTAATCTATCGGTTTTGAATCACCATTGTAATACGGTTTTCTTTATCGTCAGCAAGTGCTTGCTTCAACAAAAGTTTATTTGGAAGGATTTGCTTATCGTTATAGCTGAAATCAACAGTCCAGCCATCTTCAATGAGCTGTTTCAAGCGATTTTGTTCGTCTTTGCTCGCTTGAGCATTTTGTGTCGCAGGCTTCGCTTGTACCCAGTAGGCAAGGTGCATAATCGGTGCCTGCCAACCTGTTGCTTTTTCTAATAATTCTTCAGGTGTAGCTGCCGTAATCAGACCTGTTTTGGCGCTATTTAAGGTGACTTGACCTGGTTTGCCTTCAATTTGGGTTTTCCCAACACCTAAAATTCCAGTCAGTTCAATATCAAATTGATCTTGTTGTTGAACCCATGTAAAAAAAGCACTGCCAGACTGTTGAGGTGTACGTACACCTATTTTACCTTGTAAGCTAAAGTTATTTTCATCTTGCACTTGTGGTGAAGCAATGATCTTATTTGGTTGGCTTAGATGTTGGCAGCCTGTTAATACTAAGACACTACTGCTACATATCGCGACACATAATTTTGAAAACAAGCGCATGTATTTAACTCTTTTTTACAGTGATAGGTAAGATTAAGCTATCAAGTTGTTGTAATTGTGGGGCATTTGCATGTTTTTGTTTCAATTGCTGTAACACCTCACTAAATTGTGTGAGTGCGCCTTGCATATACAGCGCTTTAGCATAGCGAACTCCAATATTGATATTTTGGCTAATTGAATAGGCTTGTCCCAAGACTTTGGTTGCGGTATCAAAATCATTTTGTAGAAAAGCGATATAGCCCAATGTATCAAGAATAGAGGCTTGTTCAGGTGCAAAGTTGAGCGCTAGTTCTGCATATTTGCGCGCTTCTTTTAGGCGACGATTTTGCAATGCTAAGGTATAGGCATAAGCGTTTAAATAGGTCGGGCTATTGGGTTCAATAATTAAAAGTTGCTTCAAAGTTTTATCTAATTTATCCCGATCGGTATAAGGATCCAGCAATAATACTTCTGCATAAATCAGTTCAGGATCATCGGGTAAGCTCTTAATCGCTTCATCTAGCAATACTAAAGCTGCTTTTTTATTATCCATCTTTTTTAAAATATCAGCTTGAGCTTGATAGAGGAAACTTGCATGTTGTGGATAATTCACCCGTTCTTGTGTCAGAAAGCGTAAAGCATCATTTAATTGCCCTTGCTTTTCGAAAATAGTGACCATATTGCGTCGAGACACAATATATAAGCTGCCATCCACGAGTCGATAGTATGCTTTTGCTGTTTCATAATGCTGTTTGCGCTGTGCATTGATTGCAAGATAGTAATAAGCTTCATTCTGATATTTTGCTGAAGAACGCAATTCAACTAAATATTGTTCAGCTTTTTCGTATTTTTTTAAATCAATACTGGTTAAGCCAGCAATAAATAAAGCTTCTTCAGTTTTTGGATAATCTTTGATAATACTTTCAAGCTTATCTAATGCTTGCTGTTGTTGATTGATTTGAATGTAATAGCGAGCTTCAGCTAATCGTATATCAATATTGGTTTTATTTTTTCGACTGGCTTGTGCAAACCACTTTTGTGTTTCAGCATCGTCGCGTAAAGCCATTAATAGATTGGCTTTCATCAGAATGAAACTGGTCGATTTTGAACGTTTACGTAAGGCTTTATTGATATTATTTAATGCTTGCTCATATAAGCCATCTTGCGCTTCTAATCCAGCGATTAAAGCCAAGATAGATGGGTTTTCACGTTCTTTACTGGTACGTAAGGCATTTAATAAAATTTCACGATCTTGTGCTTGTTCGGGTGCAATCCCTGCCAAAATTTGTTCGAGATCAGCAGTTGGGTCAATATTTAAGATCTTATCTAATGTTTTAGCTGCCAATTCATATTCATGAGTTTTCAGGGCAATATGTGATAAGTAAAATAAAGCAGGAACATCTTTGGGTTCTTGTTCTACCCAATGTGTTGCAATATCTAATGCAGATTGAAAATCGTTATATTCTAAGGCGACATCTAAAGCACGCTGTTTGATTGTGGTTGAATTACTTCGAATTGCCAGCACTGTATAATTGTGTAATGCAGTTGCAATATCATCATAAGCAAGAGAAAATTCAGCAACCATACTTTGTTGTAATGCGTTGTCAAAGCTTTTATCTGCATACATGTCGTGTATTGCTTGTGCAGAGACATACGAGCTCATGCTACCTAACAACAAGATTGTGGTAGAATACCGTCGAATCGTCTTGCCGCTAAAAAGGGTACGGCGATATAGCTGACGCAATTTTTATTGATCCAAAGTAATGCTTTTTATGACACCGATGTTGCACAATAACATAAATTTAGCGAAATGATGATCTGATATGTCTTTCTTTGCATTGGGTGTCAACCATCAAACAGCTTCTGTTGAACTTCGTGAACAAATCGCTTTCAATGCAGAGCGATTAGCTGCGCTATTGCTTGAACAAAATAAACATTCAGCTTTGAATGATTTAGTTGTTGTATCAACTTGTAATCGCACTGAAGTTTATGCCATGACAGAAGATGCTGATAGTGTTCTGACTTGGTTAGCCCAAGTGAATAATATTGATGTAAAACAGTTAGTTCATCATGTTTATCGTTACGAAAATGCCCAAGCTGTTACACATTTGATGCGTGTTGCAAGTGGTTTAGACTCTTTGATGTTGGGTGAGCCACAAATTTTAGGGCAAGTCAAAAGTGCTTTGGCTTTATCTAAAGATGCACAAACTGTGTCGCCAGAACTGAATAGTGTTTTTGAATACGCTTTTTATGCAGCGAAACGTGTTCGTTCAGAAACCTCTGTAGGTAGCCATGCTGTTTCAATGGGTTATGCAGTTGCTCAGTTAGCATTGCAAGTCTTTAGTCGCCCTGAAAAGTTAACGGTTATGGTAGTTGCCGCAGGTGAAATGAATAGTTTGGTTGCTAAGCATTTAGCGGAAATGGGTGTGGCAAAAATTCTAATTTGTAACCGTAGCCGTGAGCGTGCTGATTTACTGGCACAAGAAATTGCTCATCAAGTTGAGGTTGAAATTATTCCTTTTGCTGAACTTGCCCAGAATTTATATAGAGCAGATGTTGTCTCGAGCTGTACAGGAAGTTTACATCAAGTTATTCAATATTCAGATGTTAAAGCCGCACTTAAAAAACGTCGCTATCAGCAAATGTTGATGGTCGATTTGGCTGTTCCACGTGATATTGATCCGAAAGTTGAATCATTAGATAACGTATATTTATATGGTGTGGATGATTTACAAAGTGTGATTGATGAAAATTTAGCGCAACGTCGTCAGGCGGCTGTTGAGGCTGAAATTATGGTGAATCAATTGGCTACTCAATTGATGACCCAACAAAAAGTGAAAGAGGCGAGTAGCACCATTCAAGCTTATCGTCAGCACAGTGAAGAAGTCAGCCAAAAAGAGTTGGCACATGCATTAGAGTTATTGCAACATGGTCATGCCGCAGAACAGGTGATGCGGGAGTTTGCTCATCGCCTATCACAGAAACTTATGCATCCAACTTCCATTTTATTAAGAGAAGCTGCTAAAGCTGAAAATCCAGATTATTTTGAATGGTTACAGCAACATCTACAGGATGTGTTTGAGCATGAGCGTAAACCGAGACAGTAACTTAGCTTAGGACAATAACTTCAAGCTAATCTGTTTTGTTAACTCATTTAATTGTTGACGTAAATTGCGTGATTCGATGAGTGAGATAGGTGATCTCAGTTTTAATTTTAAATATTTTTCTTGTAGATTTAATGAAAAGTCCTTAGCCAATTTATCAGCAATCTCAGGTGCTTGAGTTAATGACTCAATATTGGTTCTTTGCATAACATCGGCAATCTCATGACTATAACGACTACATGCACCGAGTACGTAATAGGTTGCTAATTCCTGATCATCCGGTAAATCATCAAAGATAATGTTGAGCACTGCTAAAACTTTAGCCAGCAGCTCAGTTTGGTCAATCACTGCAAGTAATTCTTCAAAATGAATATAGAGAAATGGGTGATGCATTAAAATTGCGATTGCAAAATCTTCATCTTTGGTTTGAATATTAAAAGATAAAGAGGCATCGTGGCTGATTTGAGGGGTAAAACGTTTGCCTAGACCGAGTTTCTCACGGAAAGATTGACTCAGCAGATAACGGAATGAACCATGCTTAGGTAGTAACTCTGTTAATTCACGTAGTTCTCCCATGACTAAACTTTTACCTTCTGGCGTGCTAACGTCATGTTGCCCTGTTAAATGGGCAAACACAAAGTCAGATAAAAGCGGTGCCTGTCGTAATAATTTTTGGAAGTTTTCTAAGCCTTCACGACGAATCAATGAGTCTGGATCATGTTCATTCGGAAGCACAAAGAATTTTAATTCACGACCATCATTGAGTAAGGGGAGCGCAATTTCTAAGGTGCGTCGTGCTGCTTTTTGTCCAGCAGCATCCCCATCAAAGGCAATGGTAATACGAGAATTTTGTTTAAATAGGGTAGTTAAATGATCCGCATTACTGGCTGTTCCCAGTGTTGCGACAGCACCATTGATACCATATTGCTGTAAGGCAATCACGTCCATATAGCCTTCGACCATTAACCAATCGTTGGCTTTGAGTTTACGACCCTCATACAAACCATAAAGCAATTGATTCTTGTGGAATACCTCTGAATCTGGTGAGTTAATATATTTAGGTTTAATTTCATCATTGAGCGCACGACCACCGAAACCAACCACGCGGCCTTTATGATCACGGATCGGAAAAATTACCCGCTCACGTAATAAATCAAAATCTCGACCACTATCACTAGAACGAATCAGACCCAGCTGTTTCAAACCTTCAATATCTTGTGGGAAGGCTTTTTCTAAATGTTGCCAATCCTCTGGTGCATAACCCAAACGCCAAAATTGAATCGTTTGTGCCGATAAGCCACGCTGTTTGAAATAATTTTGTGCTTTTTGACTCATTGGGAGTTGACGTTCATAAAACTGAGCAACGTTTTCCAATAAGTCATAGAGATTACCTTCTTGAACTTGTTCATCCATATAAAAGGATGGATCAAATTGAGCAAAAGGATCATCCATAACACGATCTATATCGACAAAATGCCCATCTATAAATTCGTCTGCTACAGAAATAGGTGCTGGATTTTCAGCGACTGACGTGTTTGTTGGTTGAGCCGCTGCAATTTGTTGAGGACTACGTTTATAAGAAAGTTTTTTATTGTCTTGATTATCTTTCGGTAATTCGATGCCTGTCTGATTAGACAAGTCTTTCATTACATCGACAAAGTTACGACTATCAATGTCCATGAGGAAGCGAATCGCATTTCCATTCGCTTGACACCCAAAGCAATGATAATACTGCTTATCTCTATATACATGGAATGATGGAGATTTTTCCTGATGGAATGGACAACAGCCCGAGTAAGTACGCCCAGTCTTTTTTAACTTCACACGTTGACCGATTAAATCGACGATATCAGTTCGATCTAAGATTTGATCAATCGTATGTTGTGGAATTGCCATGTGCATTTAACCATTTTGGACTGAGAGATAACATCTTCGTTGAAGTCAGTGTGTCAGAATTCATTGTTGCATAAAATGAAAAACAGGCAAGGGTAGACTTGCCTGTTTTATGGTTTTGATGAGTGCAAATTAATTTGCAGCATCAGCTCCCGAAGTTTCTTTGGTCTCAGGCTTATCTAATAGCCCGAAGCTTAAACGGTTCATCCAACTTGGTTTATCGGTTGGTTCTTCAATAGGAGCAGAATCGATTTCTTCAGTTGTCGGTTTATCTAATAAACCAAGGCTCAAACGATTTGTTAAGCTGCGTTGCTCAGTTTCACCATTGGTTTGTTCTTTTACTTGTACCGTTTTAGATTCGCGGCCAAGCAAGCCTAAAGTGGCACGATTGACCCAACTACCTTCTTTACGAGCAGCACGAAGATTTACTTCACCATTTGCCTTAACTAAATTTGGATAGTTCAGTTTTAAGAGATCAATATATTGTTGAGACGTCGCTTGATCGCCTAATTTTTGGTAGCTATAAGCTAATGTTGCAAGTGCTTCAGGTGTTTGTGGTGTTTGAGGATAGTGTTCAATTACCCATTGTGCGCGTTCAGCAGCAGCCAACCATGCTTTACGTTGAATATTGAAACGTGCGGCATTCATTTCACTTTCAGCCAATTCTTGACCGATAAATTTCATACGTTGTGCAGCATCTACTGAATATTGGCTACTTGGGAAACGACGAATCAAATCTACAAAGTTTTGATAAGCAACTTTAACGTAGCTCACATCACGATGTGATTGTTGTAATGACGTATAACGAATCAAACTGTCGTAATTCATTTCCATATTGGCTACACCTCGAACATAGTAGGCGTAATCAACATTTGGATGTTGTGGATTTAAACGAATGAAACGATCTGCCAGTGCAATCGTACCTTCATAATCTTTTTGTTTAAATTTGGCGTAGAGGAGTTCAAGTTGTGCTTGTTGAGTGTATTGTCCAGTTGGATAATACGTATCTATCGCTTCAAGTGATTTAACAGCATCAGTATATTGATTACGTTCAAGTGATTTTTGTGCTTTTTCAAAATAGACTTGTTCACTTGACTGTGGACCTTTATCAACCACTTCTTTTTTGCTTGGATTACTGCTACAACCAACAAATACAGACGCTACGCCTAAAGATAAAGCCAATATGGTAATTTTATAATGGGGTAGCGACATAAAAATTCCTCTGCTTTTGGGACAATAAGCTACAATGGTGCTATTAAACCATTTTTGTATCGATCATCAAAATGACTTCAACACAATCTTCCAATTCAAACCTTTCCGAGACAGATTTCTTACTTGAAGATTCTGTCGATGCAGATAATCATAATTCTGATGCAACTGCAACACGTTTATCGTTGCAAATTCAACTCGATGAAGAGTATCTAGGTCAGCGTATTGATCAGGTTGCTGCATTGGTTTGGAGCGAGTTCTCTCGTGAAAAGCTCAAGCAATGGATGAAAGACGGGCATCTGTTGGTAAATGGTAACATTGTAAAACCTAAATATCGTTGCGAAGGCAATGAATTGCTTACGCTGAATGTTGAGTTAGAAGCCCAAACATCTAGCCAACCTGAAAACATTCCCCTCAATATTGTCTATGAAGACGATGATATTATTGTGATTAATAAAGAAGTTGGCATGGTGGTTCATCCAGGTGCTGGCAATCCTACAGGTACTTTGGTCAATGCCTTGCTTTATCATGCACCGAAACTGGCTGAGCTTTCACGTGCAGGTTTAGTACATCGTATTGATAAGGACACCAGCGGTTTATTGGTTGTTGCAAAAACATTGGAAGCCCAATTTTCTCTCAGTAAACAACTTGCGAAAAAAACCGTTTATCGTGTTTATGATTTAGTTGCATATGGAAATATTATTGCTGGTGGCACGATTGATGAGCCAATTAAACGTCACCCAGTCGATCGTGTCAAAATGGCGATCTTACCGGGTGGACGTGATGCAGTAACTCATTACAATGTGAAAGAGCGTTTCCGCGACTTTACTCGTATTCAGGCTCAACTTGAAACTGGGCGTACTCATCAAATTCGTGTGCATTTTAGTTATCTTGGACATGGTTTGGTAGGTGATCCTGTTTATGTCAATCGTGTACGGTTCCCTGCTGGTGCATCAGAAGTCTTAATTGACATGCTACGCAGTTTTAAACGCCAAGCTTTACATGCAGCTAAATTAGGTTTAGTGCATCCGCGTACTGGTGAAGAAATGATGTTTGAAGCACCATGGCCAGAGGATTTCACTCAATTGGTTGAAGTACTTCGCCAAGAGAATGAAGCTTATTAAAAAAGTTCTCTTTAAATAAAGGGAGATGTGTTCAGCTTCTCCCGTTCAAAAGCTAAGGAATATATTCTGGTAAGAGGACGGATTTTATGGAATTTGTACAAGGTTTGCCCAAAGGAATATATGTTGGGCAAACAGGTATTCAGCATCCTCAAACGATTGTAACTCAGAATGAAAATCTATCAGGATTTAATCTGGCTTTGCACGTGAATGATGATGCACAACGTGTTCAGCAACATCGAATGCTATTATTGAATGAGTTGTCTGCATTTGGTGTAGATAAAATCACGTGGATGACACAAACGCATAGCAGCATTTGTCATACGATTAACGAGCAAATTCCATTTATTGCACTTGAAGGTGATGGCTTAGTCACACAGCGCACAGGTCATGCTTTAATGATGATGACTGCTGATTGTTTGCCTATTGTTTTGGGTAATAACGAAGGTACAGAAGTCGCCAATCTACACGCAGGTTGGCGTGGTTTGGCTAATCGAATTGTCGAAAATACCGTGACGGAAATGAAATCTCAGCCAACTTGGGCGTGGTTAGGCGCCGCGATCAGCCAACCTTGCTTTGAAGTCGGGACTGAAGTAAAAGCCATTTTCTGTGAGAAATATCCTGAATTAGCCGTTGCTTTTATTTCAGGTCAAACTGAAGGTAAATATCAGGCTGATTTATATGCAATTGCCCGATTTATTTTAAACAGTTTAGGTGTGGAAACAGTATTGGGTGGTGATCAATGTTCGTATCAACAAGACCAAGATTACTTTTCTTATCGTCGTGATGCAAAAACTGGACGAATGGCAACATTTGTATTTATGCAATAAATCTATCCTTTGCACTATTGATTCGCCTTGTATTCGTTAAAAATGTTAAACTTGATTCAATTCATTGGTTTTTAAATTCTCCATGTCTGTTATTGAGCAAATTACTCCCCAAATCAAAGTTTGTGTGATTTACCATAGTCCTTATGGGCACACAGCTAAGGTTGCGCAATATATCGCACAAGGTGCTGAACAAGCGGGAGCCGAAGTGCATCTACTTTCTGTGGCTGCACCGCAATGGGATTTATTGGATCAGGCCGATGTGATCGTGATGGGTTGTCCAACCTATATGGGGAGTCTTACATCAGCATTGAAACAGTTCATGGAGGATTCTTCTAAACGCTGGTTGGCACGTACATGGCAGGGGAAATTGGCTGCTGGTTTTACTAACGGTGGTGGTCTCAGCGGAGACAAATTGGCGGTATTACAGCAAATTAATTTATTTGCGATGCAACATGGCATGTTATGGGCTGGTTTGCCATTTATGCCAACAGGAAGAAGTCCATTGGATATCAACCGAATGTCGAGCTTTCTGGGTTTAATGACACAGTCCGATAACGCTAGCGTTGAAATTACACCGCCCGAAGGGGATTTAGAAACTGCACGCAAGTTTGGCAAATATTTGGCTGAGCTAAGATTAAAACATATTGCTGTTTAATCTGAGCGATAAAAAACCTCCAATAAATGGAGGTTTTTTATTATTTATGCAACATTCTCGCTTTATCTCTTTGCCAATCACGATCTTTTTCAGTTGCACGTTTGTCGTGTAATTGCTTCCCTTTAACAAGTGCGATTTCTAGTTTAACCAAATGACCTTTCCAATAGCATGCTAAAGGTACACATGAATAGCCTTTTTGGTTGACGGCACCCAAAAGTTTTTCTAGTTCGCGACGAGAAAGTAATAACTTACGTGTTCGTGTCGATTCAGGAACCACATGCGTTGATGCCGATAATAATGGCTGGATTTGTGAACCGAATAAGAAGGCTTCACCATTTTTAAAAATGACATAACTTTCGGACAGCGTCATACGACCTGCACGTAAAGACTTAACCTCCCAACCTTGGAGGGACATGCCTGCTTCAAATTTTTCTTCGATAAAGTAATCGTGACGTGCTCTTTTATTTTGAGCAATCGTGCCACCATTATGTTTTTTTACTACTGTTGCTTGCGCCATAATTCAAACTTCCACAATTACATATATTGTGCCGTAAAACGCAATCTTTTTCCATCGTTTAGCAATTTCGCGTTTAGAGCTAAATTTGTTAAAATATGTACCTTATCTCATTAACTAGAGTACAACGCATGTCTAAAACACGTGTGATTTATCCGGGGACTTTCGATCCAATTACCAACGGGCACGTTGATTTGGTTGCAAGAGCATCAAAAATGTTTGATGAAGTGGTGGTTGCAATTGCAATTGGTCATCATAAAAATCCAGTGTTTAGTTTAGAAGAGCGTGTAGAATTAGCAAAAGCTTCATTAAGCCATTTGTCTAATGTAGAGTTTGTTGGTTTTGATGGTTTATTGGTCAATTTCTTTCGAGAACAACGTGCAACAGCGGTACTGCGTGGTTTAAGAGCAATTTCAGATTTTGAATATGAATTTCAGTTGGCAAATATGAACCGCCAACTTGATCCTCATTTCGAATCAGTATTTTTAACCCCATCAGAGCAATATTCATTTATTTCATCAACATTAGTAAGAGAAATTGCTCGATTGAAAGGTGATGTGAATAAGTTTGTGCCCGCTGTTGTTGTTGAGGCATTTGAACGTAAACATGAGCAAGGTTGGTAGATGTCTCTTTATATTACTGATGAATGCATTAACTGTGATGTTTGTGAACCAGTATGCCCCAATGAAGCCATTTATATGGGGGAATTGATTTATGAAATTAACCCTGCACTTTGTACAGAGTGTATTGGGCATCATGATCAGCCACAGTGTCAGTTATTTTGTCCAGTTGATTGTATTCCGCTTGATCCTCAGCATGTCGAGTCACAAGATGAGTTGATGGCAAAATATAAAAAATTAACTGCACAAAAAATGCGAGCAATTAACTTCGATCTTTGATAAGATGCGCCACGAAGTGGGCTGGACGGTCGCTGCTGTGGAGGTCTCCGTGACTGAAACAGGGGAGGAAAGTCCGGGCTTCATAGGGCAAGGTGCCAGGTAACGCCTGGGCGGCGAAAGTCGACGGCAAGTGCAGCAGAGAGTAGACCGCCTCATTCGTGAGGTAAGGGTGAAAGGGTGCGGTAAGAGCGCACCGCGTGTCTGGTAACAGTTCACGGCAAGGTAAACCCCACCAGAAGCAAGACCAAATAGGAATCCTGAGGCACGGCCCGTGCTGGATTCGGGTAGGTCGCTTGAGCGTATGAGTGATTGTACGCCTAGAGGAATGATCGTCCTCGACAGAACCCGGCTTATAGGCCCACTTCTCAAATTTTTTGAAATTGTGCTTGACGTGTGTATTGAAAGTTAAGATAATGCGCCCACAGTTTTCGGCTATGTAGCTCAGTTGGTTAGAGCACCGCACTCATAATGCGGGGGTCACAAGTTCAAGTCTCGTCATAGCCACCATTTTATAGACCACGCTCCTGCGTGGTTTTTTTTATGTGTTTTTATTAGCTACTCAACTGATCTGATATCAATTGAATATTATTTATAGATTCAAGATAAAAAAAAGAATAGCCATCAGATTTTCTGATGGCTTCAGTTGATTAGCTTCAATGTGATTGAATTAGAAAATTAAAGAGATATATTGATTTGGTCTCGATATATCTCAGCAGAAAAATAATAATTATAAATGCTTTTCAATTGTCGCTAGAGTTTGATGACTTTCATAAAAAGGTTTTATGATCATGGTAATGATAGGTTCTAATACACCATGTTCATCTAAGGCTACAACGACTTTAGGATAAAAACGTACAGCTTCATTTTGAAGATCTGACTCTTCAATTCCGATCGCAGCAAATACATCCTCTAAGTTTTCGTCTTCATAAAAATCGTAAAAAACTTTTACGCCGTATAGGATGAGATCCTGAATATAGGAAGATTGGCGTAGCTCTTTCCAGTATTCATAAATCATGACAAAGAATTCTTCAACATCCAGAGGTGTGACTTGTTTGGTGTATTCAGACAAAGGTTTAGCTTTGTTATCTTCCCAAATATTACGCGCCAAACTTTCTAAGTCATCGTTTGAAAGTAAGCTTAAATCGGCAAGTTGTTCTTGGATAAAGCGAGCAATACTTTCTTCAATTTTCTGTTCAATGCGTTGTTGTTGACGATGTGAAAAAGTCTTTAGTTTCTGTTGCCACTGATATTTGCTTTCAGAAATTTGTTCTTCGTCAGATTGTGAAAATAATTTTGGTAATTTATTTTGTAAAGTTGTGGTTGCAATATATTGGCATAATTGCTGAATTGAAGGGCTTTCTTTCAAGAAGTGGTTTAAATAATGTCGAATATTTTCTAATTCGAGAAATTTAGATAACCACATTTCAAATTGGCGATCTGAAAAAACATCTTCTAAATGTGCTGAAGACTGTAAAGAAAAAACATGCAAGCGTTGAGCAATTTCACCAATAAACTCTAATAGTCCAGCACCAAGCTGCATTTCAAAGGCATAACGCTTAACAACGGCTTGGATTTGTTCAAGCTCTATTACTTCTTTCAGTTTGATATTTGGTGCATGTTGTAGAAACAACTGAATAAACTGCTGAAAGAACTCAGCAGAAAGCTGTGTAGTAAGTTGATTTTTATAAAATGCCACTTGCTCAAGCATAAGTGCTTGAGCAAGTAATTGTGACTTTTCAGAAACAATTTTTTCAGTCATTCGCGGTCCATCCATTGACGATAGGGTAGCGTCGTTCGCGACTGAAAGCACGTGAACTAATCCGTGGGCCAATTGCACCCTGACGACGCTTATATTCATTACGATCAACTAAGCGTATTACTTTTTCAACCACTTCAGCTTCGTAGCCTTTTGCAATTATGTCTGCTTGGCTAAGATCTTCTTCGATATAAGCGTATAGAATTGCATCAAGTACATCATAAGCAGGTAAAGAGTCTTGGTCTGTTTGATCAGGACGCAGCTCTGCTGAAGGTGGGCGAGTAATGACACGCTCAGGGATCACAGGTGTTTCACTTAATGTATTACGGTATTTTGCTAATTCGAAGACGATGGTTTTATAGACATCTTTTAATACAGAGAAGCCACCGACCATATCACCATACAGTGTGCAATAACCGACTGAAATTTCAGACTTGTTACCTGTTGAAAGTACAAGGTTGCCAAACTTATTTGATAAACCCATGAGCAGCGTACCACGGGTACGCGCTTGTAAGTTTTCTTCCGTTGCATCCGCTGGTGTGTTGCCAAAAAACGGGAATAAGGTCTGCATGAAGCTATTTACGATTGGGTGAATCTCTGCAATACCGAAAGTTACGCCCATGCGACGTGCTTGTTCTGTTGCATCTTCTACACTCATTTGAGAGGTATAAGTATAAGGCATCATTACGGCTTGTACTTTATCAGCACCAATCGCATCAACAGCAATAGCAAGTGTCAAGGCTGAATCGATTCCACCCGATAAGCCCAAGATCACACCAGGGAAACCCGAGCGTTGTACGTAGTCACGTGTTGCCATGACCAATGCTTGATAGATTTCGGCAAAAGTATCTAAAGTTGGGATGGCATTAGCAGTTTTAAACTGTTTTTGCTCTGCATCATATTCAGTCACATAAACAGATTCTTGAAAACTTGGTGCTTGTAATGCAAGTTCGCCATTTTTATTACTAACAAAACTTGAACCATCAAAAATAAGATCGTCTTGTCCACCCACTTGATTGACATAAACAATATTCAGATTCAGTTGTTTTGCGAGTTCATTTAATGTTTGGATGCGATGCTGCGGTTTACCGACTTCATACGGAGAAGCATTTAAGACAAGCACAGTTTCAACATTCAGTTGGCTAAGTTGTTTGACGGTATGCAGTGACCAAACATCTTCACAAATCAGTACACCAAACTTATGACCTAAATACTCAAAAACGAGATGTTGATGGCCATCTTGGAAATAACGTTTTTCGTCAAAGACGCCATAATTTGGTAAGTTCTGTTTGTTGTATATTCCTAAAACTTGCCCATCTTTAATCACTGCGGCTGAGTTGTAACGGTGACCATCTTCAGTTTGATGTACGAAACCGAATACCATGACGATATCTTTTACTTCACTTAATTGAGCGAACGCTTTTTGAGTGCGTTTTTGTAAATTTGGGCGAAGTAATAAGTCTTCAGCTGGGTAACCTAGCGTAGAAAGTTCAGGGAAGATGATCAGATCAGCCTGTTGTTGTTTCGCTAAATTTGCTTGCTCAACCATCTTTTGAGTATTTGCGTCAATATTGCCAATATGCGGAGAAAATTGAGCAAGGGCAATTTTAAAATTTTTCATTCAAACCTAATCCTAAGTCTTAACAAGTGCTGATATACAAGTTCTTGATTTGTGTAAGTATAATTTTAAAGAACGTTGTATATCATAGCGCCAAGTATTCTATATCTTAAAGAAAAATGACAAGGTGTCTAATATATACTAATTGCACATTTTTCTGCGTAAAAATAACAAGTTTTTCTGTCTTAAAGAGCAACATTTTTAAATGGTTGCGTAGTGATGGTGCATGACTATGAATAAACTTAGCATTGTCATTTATTCTTTTTTTTCGTGTCACTTTCGCATACCGAAATGACAGTTCAATGACATGAATAGAAACACTCTTTTAGCTTATTTCGGTAATGGGATAAAAAAATACAAAAAATTAGAGTTTTCGTAAAATTTAAATCTATCAAAAACATAATTTTATTGAATTGAATCTTTTTTGACCGTTCGTCGGGAATCCTTTTGCTACACTTGAGTGTACAAATGTCCACTGCTATTATCCTAATTAATGTGAACATCTGTACACTAGATGTAACAGTAAAAATATGCATTTCGCATATAAAAAGAGGAAATAGAAATGTCAGTTGTATTTTTTCCAGTAATTGCGTTTGGTTTAGCTGTTGTAGTTGGTCGTATTGGTACTTTAATGTTCCAAGAGCAAGTACAAGAGTCAGAGTAAGTTTGATTAATTAAACTTTTGATGAGAGGTAATAAGTTATGATGATTCCAACAATCTTATATCCAGTAATTGCTTTTGGATTGGCAATTGGTGTGGGACGTATCGGTACAATTGTTAAAGATGCGATGCGTGTAGATTTTACGACTGAAATGGATGATAGTCATGAACTTAGCTCAGAGAGCACTAAAAACACAGCAGCATAGAATTGCTAATGATGTTTCAAGCTGAAAAACCCTGTAAATAAACGACAGGGTTTTTTTATTGATTCAAAATAATATTTGGAATCTTCTTTAAAAAAATATCTCGTGCAATATCACCTTGTTGTTCAATGTTGTAACTGGTGAAAGTCTTGGTTTGAATAAATTGATAATGATAGGGATTATACTTTTTAAAACTAAGATAGTAGCCTGTCTGTAACAACATTCCTTTTAAGATGACATTGGTTTTTTGTTGAAATTGCAAGATGTGGGCGAGTTCATGAATAAAAATTGCCTGAAGGTCTAATGAGCAATTTGAATAATCCTGATAAAAATGTTGTTTATGTACAAATAGATTGCCGTTTGGTGCCATAAAAATATTAACAGGCTGCCAAGGGAGATAAGGGATATTGAAAATCTTAACTTCTGCATAGTTAATCAAGTCACCAAATACGGGGCGTGCCATGGCGATTTCGCCCGACGTCATTCCACGATATTGGAACTCATTCATTTTAAGATAAAAGATTAGGTTTGCAATGAAGCCTGCCTTTAATCTTTGTATATATGTTTGAAATGATTTGATCATTTGAACTATAGATAGGAAAAGTGAGGGTGATCAGAATATTTTAGAATAAAAAAACCTCAGTTAGAACTGAGGTTTTACGACCACTAAGATGACCACGGCAAATAAGATCAAGGTTGGCATTTCATTAAAAAAACGCCAGAACTTGTGCGATTTATAGTGCGCATTACCAATTAGCTTTTTGCGGTAATAACCACAGACAAAGTGGTAAATCACCAATAATCCAACCAGACCGACTTTGAGATAGAACCATAAGGCTTCATGATAATGTCGGGTCGCATCCCCCCAGTCAACGAGAAAGTGGGCGGTAATTAATGTGGCAATCATCGATGGCCACATAATTCCACGATACAACTTGCGTTCCATCACTTCAAAGCGTTGATGACTAACGGTATCTTCGCTCATGGCATGATAAACATAAAGACGTGGTAAGTAGAACAATGCAGCGAACCAGCAAACCACAGCAATAATATGTAATGCTTTTACCCACAAGAAAGCATCAGAAGGTGCATCCATCGATAATCCTACGCAGGATTATGCATCCCACTTCTTGAAAATAAGGCAAGCGTTTACGCCGCCAAAACCAAAACTGTTACTCATTACAGTATTCAGTTTTGCATCACGTTTTTCAAGTACAATATCGAAACCTTGTGCACCTTCATCAAGCTCAGTCACGTTGATATTCGGTGCAATAAAGTCATTTTGCATCATCAATACAGAATAGATTGCTTCTTGAACACCCGCAGCACCTAAGCTGTGACCCGTCATTGATTTAGTTGAACTAAGTGGAGGAACCTGACCCTCACCAAAAGCACGTTCCATTGCCTTAAGTTCAGTCACGTCACCTGCTGGTGTTGAAGTCCCGTGAGTATTGACATAATCAATATGCTCAACACCGTGTTGTTTTGCTTCATCAAGTGCCATGAGGATACAGCGCGTAGCACCTTCACCAGATGGAGCAACCATGTCTGCACCGTCACTGTTGGCAGCATAAGCGACTACTTCTGCCAAAATGTTCGCACCACGAGCTTGAGCATGCTCAAGTGATTCAAGAACCACAAAGCCACCACCACCCGCGATCACGAAACCGTCACGGTCAGCTGAATAAGGACGAGATGCAGTTTCAGGAGTATCATTATATTTAGAACACAATGCACCCATAGCATCAAAAAGTAAGCTTTGCGACCAGTGATCTTCTTCACCGCCACCAGCAAGCATCAGATCTTGCTTACCCAATTGAATTAAGTTGTAAGCATAACCAATTGCATCAGCAGAAGTTGCACAGGCACTGGTAATCGAGTGTGCAATACCTTGTAGTTTTAGTGCAACACCCACATTGGCAGTAATGGTATTACTCATATTACGGGGAACAAAGAAAGGGCCAATTTTACGTGCGCCTTTTTCTTCTAATAGCTTAACCATCTCTGCAACTGATGCAGTTGAGTTACCGCCGCTACCACCTGCAATACCATAACGAGGGTTATTTGCTAGATCTTCTTGTTTTAGACCCGCATGTTCTACCGCTGCAATCGCTGCGTTATAAGCATACATTGCACATACACCCATAAAACGCTTGATTTTACGATCAATACCATCAAAATCCTGTTCAGCAGCAGCGCTGACATGACTTTTAAAATTTAATTCGGCATAAGTTGGATTAAAACGTGTTCCTGAGATTCCATTTTTTAAAGAATGAGTGACATCTTCTAAAGAGTTACCGATACATGAGTTAATGCCCATACCAGTGATTACAACACGTTTCATTTACAGATCCCTTTTATGGTAATACGAAGCCTTGTGCATATCGCTATAAGTACAAATCAGGAGAAAATAACGATTTAAATGGCTTATGAGTGAATGACACCATCATAGCAGAAAGGTTTTTTATTTCTTATGGCAAATTTTATGCCTATTTCTAGTTGTGTAAATATTCGTAAATATAAATGTAGTTGAGACAAAAGGTAATGAAAGAACACAGATAAAAGTTGAGATAAATTTGCATTCAACCTAGTATTTACCTAGAGATGCACAGATTATAGAACAGAGGTACTTGATGACAAAATCTAAAAACAAGCAATCTTCAGGTTTATTTACCCAAGCCTTTGGAGTGGCTAAAAAGCTCAGTTCAGAAATACAAAAACTTCAAACTGCTCCTAAAACATTAGTAACTGGATCTACAGATTCATCTAATGTGATCGAAGGGAAGGCGCGTTTTAAAAGCCCATTTGAGATTGAGCAATACGAAAGCCCACAACATATGTTACGTCAACAGTTACCTAAATTGTCCCATCAACTTTTGGGTCGTCATTACACAAAAGTAAATAATGTTGCATCTTTCATTTCACCTGACATGGGCGAAAAAGTTTCTGATTATTTATTTCAGTGGTTGAATGAATTTAGTTCCAATACTTCACTTACAGAAAAGATTCTGGAAGAAGCAGGGGTAAAAGATATTACCGAACTCACTCAAGATACGGGGCGTTCTCAACGTTTAAGTCAGGCATTAATCGAACAAAATAAATTATTAGCCGCTGCGCAAGGCGTTATCACGGGTGCTACAGGAGTTTGGGGTGCAGCTGTTGATATTCCTGCCTCGATTGTTCTAGCACTAAGAACAATTTATCAAACGGGTCGCTCTCATGGCTTTGATTTGGCCGATGAGGCAGATCAAGAAGTGGTTGCCTTTATTTTTAAAGAAATTGATTTGGGTATTATTGCTGAAAAACAAACAGTATTGATTGCATTAAAAGCGTTGAAGTCGATGTTAGAAACCCATGACTTACAACAGTTTCAGCAGTTGCTTGGATCGAGCAACGATGTTGAACTTGTAAAGAAATGGTTAGTTGATGAGGAAGGACAGTTTAAATGGGGGTGGTTAAATCATATCCTTCAAGCATCTGTGATTGGTAAATTAACGCCAGTTGCTGGTGCTGCTTTAGGTGGCTTTTATAGTTGGCGTTTACTCGAAGATGTTGGACACAAGGCACAATCTGTTTTCGGGGCAGCACGTTTTTATTTGAATGAATATCCGAATGAAGATATTTCACCCTTAGAAGCCTATTACAAAGCGGAAGTATTATTGAGAAAGCCAAATTCACGATTGTTAAATGCAACAGAGACTACGACAAATGCAATAAGTAGTGTTGATGAAAGCAAAAATGATGTGATTACCAATGTTTCAGTGCAATCTAAAGATCATGTTGCTAAAGAAATTCAGA
This sequence comes from Acinetobacter sp. NIPH 284, assembly GCF_000369425.1. Lineage (NCBI taxonomy): Bacteria > Pseudomonadati > Pseudomonadota > Gammaproteobacteria > Moraxellales > Moraxellaceae > Acinetobacter > Acinetobacter sp. NIPH 284. The sequence goes on along the minus strand of NZ_KB850010.1, from coordinate 369,554 downwards.
CGAATGAAAACGTTGAGCAGGGTATTCAACAGCTTGCATCGGAGCATGTGGTCAAGCACGAACATACTGAACAGCAACCTGCTTCGAAAGAGCAATCAAATGAATTACTCAGTTCTGATGAAGCTGAACTATCTACTGAACCGAAAACAATTGATATTGAACCTACATCAACGAAACATAGTTAATTATTTGTTGGTATGATTTAGACATCAATAAAACAACAAAATTATAGAAATGGTCAGCAGTTGCTTTATCTTGCATTGTTGACCATTTTTACTTCTTGGCTTACAATTGTGTGCCCTTAAAAAGAGGTGTTTTTCTTTTTAAGGTTGTTTAATCACGGGAGAATTGCCAAATGGCAACAACAAATCAGTTGATCCGTAAGGGTCGTACAACTTTGATTGAAAAATCAAAAGTTCCTGCGTTGAAGGCTTGTCCACAACGTCGTGGTGTATGTACACGTGTATATACGACTACTCCTAAAAAACCTAACTCAGCAATGCGTAAGGTTTGCCGTGTTCGCTTAACTTCTGGTTTTGAAGTATCAAGCTATATCGGTGGTGAAGGTCATAACTTACAAGAGCACAGTGTTGTTCTAATCCGTGGTGGTCGTGTTAAAGACTTACCAGGTGTACGTTACCATACCGTTCGTGGTTCTTTAGACTGTGCTGGCGTGAAAGATCGTAACCAGTCACGTTCTAAATACGGTGCTAAACGTCCTAAGAAGTAATTCTAGGCAACCAGCCCAAACAACCCTTTAGCGTTTCGCTTGTTTGAATTCTTCATAGATTTGTAATTCAAGCGACGTATAGTAAGGCCAGCGTAGCGTACATGGCACTTGTACAAACTGCTGGATCATCCTGAAGTGTCATAATATTAGGTGTATTAAAATGCCAAGACGTCGCGTAGTCGCTGCTCGTGAGATCCTTCCAGATCCAAAATTTAGCAGCCAAACAATCGCTAAATTCATGAACCACGTAATGCAAGATGGTAAAAAATCTGTAGCTGAAGGTATCGTTTACGGTGCTTTAGAGCGTGTTCAAGAAAAAAACAAAGTAGACCCAGTTGAATTTTTCGAGACTACTCTTGAAAAAGTTCGTCCTATGGTTGAAGTAAAAGCACGCCGTGTTGGTGGTGCTACTTATCAAGTACCTATGGAAGTACGCCCATCCCGTCGTACTGCCTTGGCTATGCGTTGGTTAGTAGATGCTGCTGCTAAGCGTTCTGAAAAAACGATGGCTTTACGTCTTGCTGGTGAGTTGCTTGATGCAGCTGAAGGTAAAGGTGCAGCGATCAAAAAACGTGAAGACGTGCATCGTATGGCTGAAGCCAACAAAGCCTTCTCTCACTACCGTTTCTAAACGGATAAAACAGTCCCTAATCAGGAGAATATTCATGCGTACAGCAGCTCGATTCAACATCGCTCTTTATCAAAGTGGGAGCTTTGCGGGTATTTAAGTTGCCTGCTTGGATATTCGTGCGCATCAATTTAATTGATGCGTCCTGTTTTAAAGATAACATTTAGGAATGTAAGACATCATGGCTCGCCAAACCCCGATTACTCGTTACCGTAACATTGGTATTTCTGCGCACATTGACGCAGGTAAAACAACTACAACTGAACGTATCTTGTTCTACACAGGTGTATCTCACAAAATTGGTGAAGTACACGATGGTGCAGCAACAATGGACTGGATGGAACAAGAGCAAGAGCGTGGTATTACCATTACTTCTGCTGCTACGACTTGTTTCTGGTCTGGTATGGGCAACCAATTCGAACAACACCGTATCAACGTAATTGATACACCGGGACACGTTGACTTCACAATTGAAGTTGAGCGTTCTATGCGTGTTCTTGATGGTGCGTGCATGGTTTACTGTGCTGTTGGTGGTGTTCAACCTCAGTCTGAAACTGTATGGCGTCAAGCTAACAAATATAAAGTGCCTCGTTTAGCATTCGTGAACAAGATGGACCGTACTGGTGCAAACTTCTTCCGTGCTGTAGAGCAAGTTAAAACTCGTTTAGGCGGTAACCCTGTACCTATCGTTGTACCAATCGGTGCAGAAGATACATTTGCAGGTGTTGTAGATCTTATCGAAATGAAAGCGATTATCTGGGATGAACCATCTCAAGGTATGAAGTTTGAATATGGTGAGATTCCTGCTGACCTAGTTGATACTGCTAACGAATGGCGTACTAACATGGTTGAAGCGGCTGCTGAAGCTTCTGAAGAGTTAATGGACAAGTACCTTGAAGAGGGTGATCTTTCTAAAGAAGACATCGTTGCAGGTTTACGTGCTCGTACATTAGCATCTGAAATCCAAGTGATGCTTTGTGGTTCAGCGTTCAAAAACAAAGGTGTTCAACGTATGTTGGATGCTGTGATTGAATTCTTACCATCGCCAACAGAAGTTAAAGCGATCGAAGGTATTCTTGACGATAAAGCTGAAACTAAAGCATCTCGTGAAGCATCTGACGAAGCTCCGTTCTCTGCGCTTGCGTTCAAAATCATGAACGACAAATTCGTAGGTAACTTAACTTTCGTACGTGTTTATTCTGGTGTTCTTAAACAAGGTGACCCAGTATATAACCCAGTTAAGTCTAAGCGTGAACGTATCGGTCGTATCGTGCAAATGCATGCGAATGAGCGTCAAGATCTTGATGAAATCCGTGCAGGTGATATCGCAGCGTGTGTAGGTCTTAAAGACGTTACTACGGGTGATACATTATGTGATGAGAAAAACATCATTACACTTGAGCGTATGGAATTCCCTGAGCCAGTAATTTCATTGGCTGTTGAACCAAAAACTAAAGCTGACCAAGAAAAAATGTCAATTGCTTTAGGCCGTTTGGCGAAAGAAGATCCATCGTTCCGTGTACGTACTGACGAAGAATCTGGTCAAACAATTATTGCTGGTATGGGTGAGCTTCACCTTGACATCATCGTTGACCGTATGAAACGTGAGTTCGGTGTTGAAGCGAATATCGGTAAACCAATGGTTGCTTATCGTGAAACGATTAAGAAAACTATTGAGCAAGAAGGTAAATTCGTACGTCAAACAGGTGGTAAAGGTAAATTCGGTCATGTATATGTTCGTTTAGAGCCACTTGATGTTGAAACTGCTGGTAAAGAATACGAATTCGCTGAAGAAGTTGTTGGTGGTGTAGTGCCAAAAGAATTCTTCGGTGCAGTTGATAAAGGTATTCAAGAACGTATGAAGAATGGTGTCTTGGCTGGTTACCCAGTTGTAGGCGTTAAAGCTGTTCTTTTTGACGGTTCTTACCACGATGTCGACTCTGATGAATTGTCGTTCAAAATGGCTGGTTCTTATGCGTTCCGTGATGGTTTCATGAAAGCAGATCCAATTCTTCTTGAACCTATCATGAAAGTTGAAGTAGAAACTCCAGAAGACTACATGGGCGATATCATGGGTGACTTAAACCGTCGTCGTGGTATGGTTCAAGGTATGGACGATCTTCCTGGTGGAACTAAAGCAATTAAAGCAGAAGTTCCATTGGCTGAGATGTTTGGTTACGCGACTCAAATGCGTTCTATGTCTCAAGGTCGTGCGACATACTCTATGGAATTTGCTAAATATGCTGAAACTCCACGTAACGTGGCTGAAGGCATCATCGCCAAGTTCCAAGCTGGCGGTAAAAAAGGTGACGACGAGTAATCTTTCGATTACTATATTACCCAACTAAAATTTAGTTAAAAAACCAAGTGCTCATGGGCGACCCTCATGAGCAGTTTATAAAGGAAGATCATCATGGCTAAAGCCAAGTTTGAACGTAATAAACCACACGTAAACGTGGGTACAATTGGTCACGTTGACCATGGTAAAACAACTTTAACTGCTGCGATTGCAACTATCTGTGCAAAAACTTACGGCGGTGAAGCGAAAGATTACTCACAAATCGACTCAGCTCCTGAAGAAAAAGCACGTGGTATTACAATTAATACTTCACACGTAGAATACGATTCTCCAATCCGTCACTACGCTCACGTAGACTGCCCGGGCCACGCCGATTATGTTAAAAACATGATTACGGGTGCTGCTCAGATGGACGGCGCGATCCTTGTGTGTGCTGCGACTGATGGTCCAATGCCACAAACTCGTGAACACATCCTTCTTTCACGTCAGGTTGGTGTACCTTACATCATCGTATTCTTAAACAAGTGTGACCTTGTTGATGATGAAGAATTACTTGAATTAGTAGAAATGGAAGTTCGTGAACTTCTTTCTACTTATGACTTCCCAGGTGATGACACTCCAATCATCCGTGGTTCAGCGCTTCAAGCATTGAACGGCAATGATGGCGAATATGGTGAGAAATCAGTTCTTGCACTTGTTGAAGCGCTTGACTCTTACATCCCAGAACCAGAGCGTGCAATCGATAAAGCATTCTTGATGCCGATCGAAGACGTATTCTCTATCTCTGGTCGTGGTACAGTAGTAACTGGTCGTGTAGAAGCTGGTATCATCAAAGTTGGTGAGTCTGTTGAAATCGTTGGTATCCGTGATACTCAAACGACTACAGTTACTGGCGTTGAAATGTTCCGTAAACTTCTTGACGAAGGTCGTGCGGGCGAGAACTGTGGTGTTCTTCTACGTGGTACTAAGCGTGAAGACGTACAACGTGGTCAAGTACTTGCTAAACCAGGTACAATCAAGCCACACACTAAATTCGATGCAGAAGTATATGTACTTTCTAAAGAAGAAGGTGGTCGTCATACTCCATTCCTTAACGGTTACCGTCCACAGTTCTACTTCCGTACAACTGACGTAACTGGCGCGATCAAATTACAAGATGGCGTAGAAATGGTAATGCCTGGTGACAACGTAGAAATGTCAGTAGAGTTAATCCACCCGATCGCAATGGACCCAGGTCTACGTTTTGCGATCCGTGAAGGTGGTCGTACTGTAGGTGCTGGTGTTGTTGCTAAAGTAACTGCATAATCGCTTAGAGTGATCAAAAAAACACCCCTTTGGGGTGTTTTTTTATGTCTATTGTTCGACAATCTATCCTTAATTGTGTCCTAAACTGATACCTTGCTGTCCTAAACTGCACTTAATTCATCGCAATAAAACCGTAATATAAAACACAAGAAAATGAACAAAAGTACTAAATGGAAATTTTCCATTTAAAAGGAGTCAACAGCATGAATGCTAAAGTAAATATTTCAAATCGTGCAGGTGCAAGTTTCCCAGTACGTCGTATGAATTTTGATTTTGATGAAGTACCTGAATACTGGATGAGTGGCTCAGCAGGTCTTACACATTTTATGACTGCATTATCTGCTTTATTTCCAGATGGTGAGAAATTATTTATTGATTCAGTTCGTGCTGTGCGTTATCACCCAGCGATGAAAGAGAATGAAGAGCTGCAAAAAGAGATTAGTGCGTTTATTGGTCAAGAAGCAATGCACACTCAAGAGCATGTAAATTTTAATGCTTCTGCACAAAAGTATGGTCATGATGTTAGATCTTTAGAGCAGATTACGGGACGTTATATCCAATTTGCGCTTAAGAATTTTTCAAAAATCGTCAAACCGTTTGGTATGACAAGAGAGATGGTTGATCTAACGGCAACAACAGCGCTGGAGCATTTTACTGCAACGATTGCTTCCGAATTATTACGCAATAAACACATCCAAGATTTAATGACAAATGACACCATGTCATATATGTGGTTCTGGCATGCAGTTGAAGAAAATGAACATAAAGCAGTGGCTTACGAAGTCTATGAGTCAGTATTTGGAACTGGATTGAAAGCATATAGTTTACGTACTACAGCACTTGTATTTGCTATGGCTTTAATTTTTATTCTTCAATCTTATTTTACCTTACGTCTACTTCAACAAGATAAAAAACTAAATCTGAAAGAATTAGGCATGATTTACAAATATGCTTATAGTCCATCAAAAGGGATTATTACAGGTATGGCAGGTGAAATGTTGGCTTACTTTAGACCGCGTTTTCATCCAAATGATTTAGATACCGTACAATTACTTAAAGATTGGAAAGCGAAATTAGGTTTTTAAATTAAATCATCCATTAGCTAAACCTATGTAAAAAGAGCAATAAAATTGCTCTTTTTTTATTTTGAATAGACTTTTTAAAATCATACTGACATGTCCTAAAATGATGCTTTTCTGACCTTATCTGCACTTATTTAATGCGTTCAAAGAAGCCTATAAATAAAGCATAGATAATTTTTAATCAAATATATCCATTGGCTAGGAGAATAAGGTATGAATGCTAAGGTCAATATTTCAAACCGCGCTGGCGCTAGTTTTCCTGTACGCCGAATGGATTTTGAGTTTGGCGAAGTTCCACGGTATTGGGCAAATGGAGATGCTGCTTTAACTCATTTTATGACTGCACTTTCAGCGTAAGCCTCCAGTGAATCACCACTATTTTTAGTGGATCAATCCCCCGATAGTGTCCACTAACCAATAAGTGGACACCTATTTATGGATTTAAAGACAGTTATAGACAGTGCACCAACGCAAAAAAAGCCTCGCCGAACTTTCACAGCCGAATTCAAACATCAGCTTATTCAACAATGCCAGCAGCCAGACACATCAGTGGCTAACGTGGCAATGCAACATCAGATCAATGCTAATCTACTGCATAAATGGATTCGCCAGTCCGAATCAATGCCCCCTCCATTAAAAAACCTGCCTATCCCACAGACCGACTTTCTTCCTGTCATTGTTCACTCGATGCCAGTCAAACAAGAGACATCTCCATCACCTGTGCCTGAGAAGAAAGCTCCTGCTCATATCAGGATTCCACTGCATGAGGGACCAGGTTCCGAAAGAGATCAAATGATTGAAATCGAATGGCCTGTGGAATCAACAACTGAATTACTATTTCTGCTGCAAGGTTTGATCAAATGATCCGCATTGATGAAATCTGGCTCTCTACCCAACCCATGGATATGCGAGCAGGTACAGATACTGCACTTGCTCAAGTCCTGAAAGCCTTTGGTGGTGTTAAACCCCATTGCGCCTATCTGTTCTGTAATAAACGAGGCCATCGTATGAAAGTGTTGGTACATGATGGTCTAGGGATTTGGCTGTGTGCCCGACGATTGGAACAAGGGAAGTTCCACTGGGCGCAGGTTCATCAGGGTGAAACAATGAGTATCAATGCGGAACAATTACAGGCATTAATTCAAGGTTTAGCTTGGCAGAGAATTGGGCAACAGCACGTGGTCACAATGATCTAAACCAGATACCTTTATTTTACCATCCTCCAAACGACCTATTTCATCCCTAACCTGATCTCAGGCATACTGCGGTCATGAATATGCTGCCTCATTTAAGCCAACTGACCCATGAACAATTGCTGGAATTTACCCAGCAGTTGGCAATGCAGAATCAGCAACTTGTAGAAGATAAACAACAACTCGAACAATCCAATCAACACCTCGATGCCAAAGTTCAGCACCTATCTGTACTCACACAAAAATACGAGCATGAACTTGCGCTGTTTAAACGGCATAAATTTGCTCAGAAGAATGAACACCTCACTGCCAAACAAATCAGCTTGTTAGATGAAGCAGTTGAAGAAGATATCGCAGCCGTTGATTTAGAACTGGAACGACTGAATGCGGATCAACCCAAATCGGCTGAAACCAAAGCAATAAAACCGAAACGCCGACCGCTGCCAGATCATCTAGCCATCATTCGTATAGAGCATGAGCCTGCATCGACACAATGCAGTTGTGGCTGCACGCTTCGTCGTATTGGTGAAGACCTGAGCGAGAAACTCAATTTCAGACCAGCACAGTTCTACAAGGAACAGCATATCCGTGGCAAATGGGTCTGTGATCAGTGTAATACCTTGATTCAAGAACCGATGCCTGCTTATGTGATTGATAAAGGCATTGCTACACCTGAATTGCTCAGCCATGTGCTGGTTTCAAAATATGCGGATCATTTACCTTTATATCGTCAACGTCTGATCTATCAGCGTGTCGGGGTTGATCTTGCTTGCTCAACCTTATCGGAATGGGTTGGTCAATGTGGTGTACAGTTAGAACCACTAGCAGAAGCCTTAAAACAGATCATATTACAACAACAGGTGATTCATGCAGATGAAACACCAGTGACCGTGATGCAGATTGCCGAGAAGAAACCCAAGAAAGGTTATGTCTGGGCCTATGCCACCACACAGTACAACTCTATTCAGGCGGTGATCTATGACTTTCAACCGAGTCGATCAGGTCAACATGCCGAAGATTTCCTAAAAGGCTGGCAAGGTCAACTGATCTGTGATGATTATAGTGGTTATAAGGCACGTTTTGCCTCAGGTCAGATGATTGAAGTGGGTTGTATGGCCCATGCCCGTCGTAAATTCCATGAGCTGCATGTGACGGGTAAAAGTCTCATTGCCGAACAAGCTCTGCAATTGATTCAACAGCTTTACCAAATTGAGGCAGAATTACGAGAGATACCAGACTGTAGTGCCGAACAACGCCACCAGCGAAGGCAGCAGGACAGTCAACCGATCATGCGTCAACTGTATGTCTGGCTGAAAGAATATCAAGATAAAGTACCAAAGAGTTCGCCTACAGCGAAAGCAATCAATTACAGCCTAAAACGCTGGTCTGCCTTAAGCCGTTATCTGGATGATGGCAATTTGCCAATAGACAATAATTGGATAGAAAACCAGATGCGTCCGTGGGCATTAGGCAGAAAAAACTGGCTATTTGCAGGATCACTGCGTAGTGGTCAACGGGCAGCGAACATCATGACTTTAATCCAGTCAGCCAAGCTGAATGGTCTTGATCCGTATGCCTATCTCAGTGATGTGTTGAAAAGGCTGCCAACACATAAAATGAAAGATATCGAAGCGCTGCTGCCGCATAACTGGAAGCCTGCTTGAGTTCAAGTGGGCTTCACTGGATGCTTACCTTTCAGCACTGTTTCCAGAGGGTGAACAATTTTTTGTGAATAGTACCCGTGCAGTTAGAAATGATCCAAAACTTGCTGATCCTCGATTACAAAAAGAAATTAGTGCTTTTATTGGACAAGAGGCAATGCATTCAAAGGAACACTTGGCCTTTAATGCAGCTGCGCAAGCTTATGGTTATGATGTGCGCAAATTGGAGGCACAAACAGGTAAAGTGATTCAGTATGGCGTTGCTATAAGTACTAAATTATTAAAACCATTTGGTTTTACAAAAGAGATGATTGGTTTAACGGGTACTTGTGCCTTGGAGCATTTTACATCAACGATTGCTGAAGAATTATTGAGTAATCCAGACATTCAAGCCATGTTTATGGATGAGACCATGTACCATTTATGTATGTGGCATGCAGTTGAAGAAAATGAGCATAAAGCGGTGGCATTTGACGTTTATGAAGCGATGTATGGGCAAGGATTTAAAGCGTATTTTATGCGTTCATTAGCTTTAGTGATTGCAATGGGTTTAATTTTTATTACCCAGTCATATTTCACTGCGACTCTTTTAAAAATTGATGGCAGACTTACATGGCGAGATACCAAATATATGCTCAAGTTCATGTATGGCTATAAAGGTTTTATGACACGTCAAATTCCAACGTTATTGACATTTTTAAGACCAAAATTCCATCCGAATGATGATGACACCACTGAACTGTTAAATAAATGGCGTGCTGAACTGGGTTTTAACCTGAATTAAGCATAAACAGAAAATGGGCAAGAAAAATTGCCCATTTTCTTATTCAAATTTTGTATTAAATTGCTGATAATCTGCATCAGTATTTTATAGGGTAAAAGTCTGTGATTCGATTGATGCAAGAGAGCGATGTAGAGAGTGTTGTTGCAATTGAGCGCTTAGTACAAACACATCCTTGGTCGAAGCAACAATTTCAAGAGTCTTTAGCTTCCTATCAGTGCACGGTCTATGAGCAGTCGAATCAGGTTGTTGGGTTCTGTATTTTACAGCCTGTTCTAGATGAGGCCAATTTATTACTGATGGCGATTCATCCAAGCCAACAGGGCAAAGGTCTTGGATATGAGTTGTTAGATTATTCAATTCAACTTTTAAAAAATAATCCGATTCAAATTTTTTTAGAAGTACGTGAAAGCAATCTTGCTGCAATTCGTTTGTATGAAAAAACGGATTTTCATCAAACAGACTTACGAAAAAATTATTATCCAAATTTAGATGGTACAAAAGAGCATGCTGTGATTATGGTCAAAACATGCACTGATGATTTTGCTGCTTTATTTAATAATTAAGTTATCCCACTCCGATGGTAGTGTCGTCATTAATGAATTTCCAAGTTGATGAATCTCTTTTTCTGAGAGTGGGCGGTTAAGGCGACGCCATTGTCCATCTAATAATAATTCCAGTGGCGTATATTGTGATTTATAGTTCATTTTAGCTGAGTGAGGCACCCAATAACCTAAATATAGATAATCTAAATTTAAAGTGCTGACATATTCAATTTGTTTAAGAATCGCAAAAACACCAAGTGAACGACGTTGTTCTTGAGGATCAAAAAAAGTATATACAGCAGAGAGACCATCATCCAGTAAGTCACAAGTAGAAACGGCAATAAGTTTCTGATCATCCCAAAGTTCGATGAAAAAACTTTCTGTACAACTGTGAACGAGGAATTTTTCAAACTGATCTAATGTTGCTGGATACATATCACCATCTGCATGACGCTCGTTAATATAACGCTCATACAAATCATAATGCTGTTGAGTGGCTTGCGAAGTTGGCAAAATACTCATTTTTAAATCTTGATTACGTTTCCATGCCTTCTTCTGGCTACTATTCATTTTAAATTCTTGAATTGGAACGCGACAAGATAAACATTGGCGACATAAATGGCATTCTGGTCGATAGACAAAATCGCCACTACGTCGAAAACCGACACGCGAAAGTTCAGACAATGTCACCACATCAATACGGTGAATTGGATCTAAAAATACCATTCGAGCTGATTTGTTATCGAGATAACTGCAGTCGTGTGGCGGTGTTATATAGTACTGTAAGTCATTTAAAAGGGACTTGGGTTGGTATGATTTCATTAATCTCCCTCCAAGGTGTTAATCCATTAACCGTCTAATTTTGCAAAAACTGCTATTGTTTTACTTGAAAATACACGTTCTTGATAACTTTTCCAATTGATAGAGGGGGCAATAATTACATCTTGTAACGATTTTAGATATGTCTGGCGAGAAATTGTACTGGCTCCCAGACTCAGGAGATGATCGTTAACCAGTTGGCAGTCGATCCACGGCAACTGATTTTCCTGTCCAATCAGCATCAGGGTGTAGAAAGCCATCTTGGACACATCAGTTTCGGTGCTAAACATCGATTCACCAAAACAGCCTTTACCTATCGTTACGCCATATAGTCCACCAACTAATTTTTCTTGTTGCCAGACCTCGATGCTGTAGGCATAACCCGCCTTAAATAGAGAACAATAGCCTTCGATTATATCTTCACTAATCCATGTTTCATTTGTGTAGCTACGGGGGAGTGAACATGAGCGTATTACATCTTCAAAAGCATGATTCACTGTAATCCGATAATCATGTTTTTTCATATTTCGAATTAATGATTTACTGGGTTTATATGCATGTGGCTCAATAATGCAGCGTGGTTCAGGACTCCACCAACAAATTGGTTCATCTTCGTTAAACCAAGGGAAGAGACCATGTGTATAGGCTTCAAATAAAGTCGATGGAGATAGGTCAGCACCAATGCAGATGAAACCATGACCCTCGGGATCAGCTTCCACAGGATTTGGAAAAATATATTGGGATAGGGGTAGTGGTTGCATAACAAATGAGTTTAGTCAGGATAATTTTAAACTAACTGAACTGGAGAGCGTTGACAATCCATTGGACTGTCAACGTTAGATGAGGAGGTGTAATTAATTCAGGTTGTCGAGATATTTTTCTGCATCCAGTGCAGCCATACAGCCTGAACCTGCCGAAGTAATGGCTTGGCGATAAACGCTATCCGCCACGTCACCTGCGGCAAATACACCCTCAATAGAAGCTGCAGTTGCATTACCCGAAGTACCACTTTGAACCTGAATATAACCATCACGTAGGTTTAATTGACCATCAAACATTCCTGTATTCGGTTTATGACCAATAGCAACAAATAAACCTTGGACAGCGATATCTTGAGTATTGGCGTCTTGTGTGGATTTGATGCGTACAGCCGTTACTCCAGTGTTGTCACCAAGTACCTCATCTACTTGATGATTCCAAATAATACTGATCTTACCTTCTTTCTCTTTTGCAAAGAGATGATCTTGTAAGATCTTTTCAGAACGCAAGCTATCGCGGCGATGAACCAAAGTAACGTGAGCAGCGATATTCGATAAATAAAGCGCTTCCTCAACAGCCGTATTACCACCGCCTACAACCATCACATTTTGGTTTTTATAGAAGAAACCATCACAAGTCGCACAAGCACTTACACCTTGACCCATAAATGCAGCTTCAGATTCAAGACCTAAATATTGTGCTGTTGCGCCTGTAGCAATAATCAGCGCATCACACGTGTATTCTTCCATATCGCCTTTTAACACAAATGGGCGAGTTTTAAGGTCTACTTCGTTGATGTGATCATAGACAATTTCTGTACCGAAACGTTCTGCATGAGCTTGCATACGCTCCATTAACACAGGACCAGTTAATCCTTCAGGGTCACCAGGCCAGTTATCAACTTCAGTGGTCGTTGTTAATTGACCACCTAATTGCAAGCCTGCAATCAGTGTCGGTTTAAGGTTGGCACGCGCTGCATAAACTGCCGCGCTATAACCTGCAGGACCAGAACCCAAAATAATTAACCGTGAGTGACGAGCGCTCATTAAAGAACATCCTTTTTATATTGAAACTTTTAAAATTATACGTGAATCCACAGGGGAGTGGGTTGGATAATATTGATATACTTAATCGAATTGAGCTATATCATGGAGAGCATTTACTGATATTTCATCAATGTTTGCAACAACAATGGATGTTAACAACAACAGTAAACAATCGTGCATCTTTTTTGTAAGAACGAGTGCATAATATAAAACTTATTGATCAAGGTCAGTTAGACCTTAATCGATACCTACAAATAACAAATTGGGTTACAGGACTGTATATGGCTGCGGTGTCAAGTGTTTATGCACAACGCTTTTTAATGACATTATTTTTGATTTCTTTTGGCATTTATCTATTTCTTGCCACAGTAACCTACACACCTTTTGATCCAGGTTGGATGCATATTTCCAGTGATACACAACAGGTCTCAAATGCAAGTGGTGTTGCAGGTGCTTGGATTGCAGACTTGTTATTCGGTTTTTTAGGATGGGCAAGTTTGTTCATTCCTTTATTTCTATTTATCGAAGCAATTCAAGTATGGTGGCCTAGAAGTTTTTTAAATCGCCCATTCCGTTATGCAGCACAGTTCTTCTTGATTCTGTCCATTTCTAGTTTGTTGTATCTACATTGGAATGTTCCAGCAGATACTTTAGAAAATGCAGCAGGTGGTATTATTGGTTATGAGTTGGGTCAGAGCCTTTCTCAGCTTTTAACCATTTATGGTGCAACATTTTTTTTATTTGCTTTCAGTATTTTATTATTCACTTTAGCTTTTGGTATTCAATGGAATAAAACTTGGGCAACATTAAAAAATACGCCAGCATATTTACAAGATTTGTTCTATAAAAATATACCTCAACACGAATCTGCTTATGATTTGACTGAACAATTAGCCTCAACAGAAACACCAACTATAAAGCAAAAAGCTCCACCCCAAGCGGCGGATTCAAATATTGTAGAGGCGAATGATACAGCCCAAAGTACACAGCACAGCATTGCAGCTAAAACAGCATCGACAGACAATGCACATCATCAATTATTAGCCGAAAAACTATTTGCTGATGTTGTTGCCAAAGAGCAGCAAAGTGTTCAATCACAAGAAGTATTATCAACAGAAGACTTTGAGCAAACTTTAAAACAAGCACATCAACTTGCAGCCGATAGTCAGCGTTTAATTCAAACAGGTGAAGTATGGCGTGCATTACAACATGATGATGCGAGCCATAAACAAGAAATTGATGCACTTTTGCGAGCGGCAGATGATGCTATAAATCCTTCATCTCAATATGTACACGCAGCAACGGAAGTTTCTTCTGTAGAGCAACGTCCTCATCAGAGTCCAGTCGATTGGAATGATGACCAAATATTCGATGAATTATTGGCTGCTGTTCCTAATAGTAAAACGGCTACGGATGTACATAAGCCATTTATTCAAGAAACGCGATCAACGGCAAAAAATGAAAGTGATGAAATTGGCTTTGATATTGAGTTAGATTCAATAGACGTTCAATCTGTACCGCAAGCAACGGTAGTTCAGTCGCATCATACGATCAAAAACATGATCGCTGACGATAAGCAAAGTATTTTGGATGAAGGCTTTGATGAATTTGAAGATTTGTTCATTGAAGACAAACAACAGCAATCTGTATTGCAAACTCCGAGCTATGCGCAGTCTTCGGCTTTTGTAAAAGCACCTATTGAGATTGAAACACCTAAAGAGAGTTTATCAAAAGAAGCATTTATTGAAGCATGGCAAGAAACTGCGGGTAAAGTTGAAGAAAATTTTGATATCGAAGATGATTTTGATTTAGACGCGCCGTTAACAGACTCATTTGGTCGCCCAATGTCTCGTGCGATGCAAGTGGCTCAAAAACGTCGTGATTTACCAACTTTGCCAGGTTTAGAATTATTGGACGAAGTAGATCCGAATAAAAAGGTGAACTTTACAGCTGAACAATTAGCTCGTTTGTCTGAACTGCTAGAAATTAAATTGCAAGAGTTTAACGTCAAAGCTCAAGTGGTGGAGGCTCAACCTGGGCCTGTCGTGACACGTTTTGAACTAGATCTTGCACCAGGTGTAAAAGCATCTAAAGTGACCAATATTTCGCGTGACTTAGCACGTTCAATGTCAATGGCATCTGTTCGTGTGGTTGAGGTGATTGCTGGAAAACCTTATATCGGCATTGAAGTCCCAAATAGCAGCCGTGAAATGGTTCGACTGATTGAGTTGTTAAAGACACCTGCATTTGAAGACCCAGCGGGTTTACTTTCGATGGCGATGGGTAAAGACATTTCAGGTAATCCTGTGATTACTGATTTGGGCAAAGCGCCACATATGTTAGTTGCGGGAACAACTGGTTCAGGTAAGTCAGTAGCTGTTAACTCAATGATTTTATCAATGTTGTTAAAATACACGCCTGATCAATTGCGTTTAATTCTAATTGACCCAAAACAGCTTGAATTAGCTAACTACAATGATATTCCACATTTATTAACACCTGTTGTTACTGATATGAAAGATGCTGTAAGCGCATTGAATTGGTGTGTAAATGAAATGGAGCGTCGTTATAAGCTAATGTCTTTTCTAAAAATTCGTAAATTGGCTGACTATAACCGCAAAGTGGAAGAAGCGATTGCCAATGGTGACGATTTGATTGATCCAACTTGGAAAGCCAGTGATTCAGTTGTAGGGGAGCGTGCACCACGATTAGCTCCTTTACCATCGATTGTGATTGTTGCAGATGAATTCGCTGACATGATTATGCAAGTTGGTAAAAAAGCTGAGGAGATGATTACTCGGCTTGCACAGAAATCTCGTGCGGCAGGTATTCATTTACTACTTGCAACACAACGTCCATCAGTTGACGTCATCACAGGCTTGATTAAAGCGAATATCCCAACACGTGTTGCATTACGTGTAAATAGTAAAATTGACTCTCGAACAATCCTTGATGCAGGCGGGGCAGAAGATCTATTAGGGCACGGTGACATGCTATTCTTAGGGCCAGGTAAAATCGAACCTGAGCGTGTGCATGGTGCGTTTATTAGTGATGATGAGGTGAACCGCATCTGTGACGCTTGGCGTGAACGTGGTGAGCCTGATTATGTTGATGAAATCTTAACCCCATTTGATGAAGAACCGACCTCACGTGGTTTTGAAGATGGTGATGGTGATCCTAATCGTGATGCACTTTATGATCAGTGTGTTTCTTTTGTACTTGAAACGCGCAAGGCTTCAACATCATCATTACAACGTAAATTTAGTTTGGGGTATAACCGAGCTGCACGAATTATTGATCAAATGGAAGAGAACGGGATCGTAAGTTCAATGGGGGCTAACGGCAAACGTGATATTCTCGTTTAATAAGAATATTCAACTAATAAAGCCCCTCTTTAGGGGCTTTATTGTTATAGGTTTATCAATTTTATATAGTAATAATCACGTTTTTTATTTAAGCTTATTGTTTGAAAATACAAGCTAAAGGGTGAGCCATGTTTGTTGCATTATGTACACTCATTTTTATTCATTTTTGTGCGCTTATCACTCCAGGACCTGATTTCTTCTTAGTCTCTCAAACTGCTGTCAGCCGTTCTCGTAAGGATGCGGTATTGGTTGCATTTGGTATTTGCTTGGGGGCAATGGTCTGGTCACTTTTAGCATTGATGGGACTGAATATTATTTTTGAAAAGATGGCTTGGCTAAAACAAGGCCTTTTAGTCGCTGGTGGTTTATATTTATGTTGGTTGGGATACCAAATGCTTCGTTCAGCTTTTTCAAAAGGTGAGCAAAGTATCAAACAGATAGTATTACCTCAGTCGCCTTATTTGTTTTTTATGAAAGGTTTACTCACTAACTTATCGAATCCTAAAGCAGTGATTTATTTTGGCAGTGTATTTTCATTATTCTTAGCCAATCCTTTATTTGATCAGCATCACTCTTTGCTTTTTATTATTATTGCGATAGAGACCTTGCTGTGGTTCTTAGTGGTAGCGTTTGTATTCTCATTGCCTACATTCAGAACAGCATATCAAAATTTTGCAAAATGGATTGATGGTATTTCTGGTGGTATTTTTACCTTACTGGGCGTTTATTTGATTGGTAGTCGATAAAATAAAGAGATAAAAAAGCCTGCTTTAAGCAGGCTTTTTTATCTTAAGCAAATTTTGCTAATACTTCTAAGAAGCCGTCTTTTTGACGTGGAAATTGAGCGATCACGTCATGAATACGCTGTCCTTCAGGATTAGTCGCATTTAAATCACGACCATCAGCTAAAAATTTGGTGATCAAGCGCTCATAGTCGAAGGGACGCATATGTTTGAAAGCATGATAGAGCACATGGAAGTCAGCATTAACATCTGCTGGTGGAAGTTGGTTGAGGTAGGCAAAAACACGCTCATCTGACCATTCTTCATTGAAAGTTGCTGGCTGTGATAATGCCATGACAATCTCCTCAGTCTTAAAATAATAAAGGCAAAATACGGGACTGAATAATTAACAAAGCATGGCCTTGTTCAGTCGCAATGTATTTTGCCTTTATTTGCGAAAAATCGCTAATGAAAAAACTTCTATCGATCTTCAGGTAAATTGATATTCATTTCTAACATTTCGATATTTGCTTCTGAACGAACTTGCATTTGAATGTGCTGTTCATCTACACCACGAACGTAACGACTGACCACTTGCATGATTTCTTTTTTCATTTGGTCAATTTTGTCTTGGCTTAAGCGACGACCTAAACCTTGTTCAGATGCAACAATAACTTTTAAGCGATCTTTGGCAGTTTGTGCACTTGATGGTTTTTCATCACTGCTAAAAAGTTTACTCCAGAATCCAGCCATAATTACGCTCCAAATAGTCTAGCTAACCAACCTTTTGGCTGTACTGCAATGTGTCGATAAGGACGATCTTCGCCTAGGAAACGAGCGACTAAATCATCATAGGCTTGCCCAGCTTTAGTTCCATCATAAAGAATTACGGGCTTACCTTCGTTCGATGCTTGAAGTACGCTTGGACACTCAGGAATAACACCCAAAGTCGGAACACGTAAAATATCTTTTGAAATATCATCAATCGTTAACATTTCTTGTTTGTCAGCACGTTCAGGGTTGAAACGTGTGATACAGAGATGTTTACGGATACGGCCTTCGTTGTGTTCAACTTTTTTAGTTTTACTATCAAGCATACCAATAATACGATCAGAGTCACGTACTGATGAAATTTCTGGGTTTGTCACAATGATTGCTTCATCAGCATGATACATTGCCAAGATCGCGCCACGCTCAATACCCGCAGGTGAGTCACAGATGATGTAATCAAACTCTTGAGATAGTTCATCAATGACACGTGCAACACCTTCATCGCTCAAAGCGTCTTTATCACGTGTTTGAGATGCTGGAAGGATGTATAGGTTTTCGATTTCTTTATCACGAATCAGGGCTTGTTGTAAGCGAGCTTCATTATTGATGACATTGACAAAGTCATAAACGACACGGCGTTCACAGCCCATGATCAAATCGAGATTACGTAAACCTACATCGAAATCAATCACAACAGTTTTATGACCACGTAGGGCTAAACCTGTTGCAAAAGATGCGCTTGTTGTAGTTTTACCTACACCACCTTTGCCTGACGTTACGACAACAATTTTGGCCACCGAATCCACTCCTATTTATGGTCATACGGCCCTAAAAGGGCTTTTTGGGTGTTTAACAAGTTAAATTAAAACTGTAAGGCTTCAAATTCAAGCTCTTGCTTGTTATTTAAATAAATATGTACGGGTTTTTTGATCATATCTTTAGGAATATCATCTGCGACACAATATGTCCCTGCGATCGAGATTAACTCTGCTTCTAGTGAATGACAAAAAATTCGAGCTGAAGTGTGCCCACCTGCGCCTGCAATGACTCTACCACGAGCATTGCCATAAATGTGAATATTTCCAGACGCAATGACTTCAGAGCCACTATTCATACCCGCATTCAAGATAATATCACCTTGCTCCTGTACCAAACATTGTCCAGTACGCAAAATCTCATCATGATACGAGGTGATATGCGTAGTCGGTGTTTGTTTTTGTGGTGTTTGTATTTCTGGAGTTTCAGTATTTTTTTCAGGTGCTTGAGCAACGACTTGCTCTTTTGATGCTTTGATACGCTGTAAAGGTTGATCAGCAGGCAGTACAGGAAATTGAATCGCCCGAGCTTCATCACCTAAAATTCCATCAATTACCGCCATTGGCTGTAACCCAAGATCAATCAGCAATTGAATTAAGGCAATCAGTTCTTGTTCAACGGTACTGTCAATAATGACTAATGTTCCAAGATAAGAACCTTCATTGAGGGTGCTTGTAAGTTGCTGGCGGATCGCATTATGGTCATTTGTGTCGAATGTTAATCGACTAAAATTCACCATTCTGCCCGTAATCCGTATATCAGCCATAATTTATCCTTAAGGGCTTTTTTAAGCACTCTATTGTGTTAAAGCATGTTGTAAATAAAAGCAAATGCTAGAACAAATTACAGGAATTCTCTAGCTAGATTGGTAAATTTTCTTGTAATCATTCTGCTTTTTTATCCAATTGATCATATTCACGTAAAGTTTGCTGCCATTGTTTGACTTTGACTTGTTTTCGTATGGCTGCAAGACTTTCAAATACCACTGATTCGACCAATTCTTCTAAGTATTTATTATCAATATTCAATTCACTGACTTTTTCTGCAATAAATAAATAATTCTGATTGGGTTGATTTACAGATCCGTTAGTAAACGGCTCAATTAAACCTGCACTGATATTTTCACCCAAACGTTGCCCTATACTTTGAATTTGCTGTTCAATTCGCCCACCTACGATTGGGATTAGACGTAATAATTGAGTTAGCTCAGGCGTATCTTCAATGGCTTGATTAACAATAATCCCTACTTTTTGCGTAATGATCGGTTGTTGTGCTTGTAACGTTTTTGCTAAAGATTCTTGCAATACAGAAGAAAGGGCAATGGTAAATAATTGACGATGATGATCCACTAACTCATGAATAATATCTTTATGACTTGAACTGGTTTCTAGCTCCTGTCGGACGCCATCTATAACTGTAATCACCACACGATCTGACAATTCTTCCATAACGACACTGTAATAAAAAAGTGCCTTAATTCGAATATTATCTGGAACGACTTTATAACCTAGTTCATGTAAACGATAGGCAATGATACCTGCGCGGAATAAACGTAGAAAACGTAAATGGGGAATAATCGCTAAGATTTCATACCAATGAATAAATGGAAAAAACCACCAACGAGCATGGTGTTTATTCACAATCGCAATTGCCCATCGTACGGCAAGTTCAGTGATTAAAAAAATAATAAACCATGCTTCGGTGATAATCACCCAAGGGTGCAGATAGCTACGATAGAATTCAAGTACACCGGCTAAATGGATCGAATTAAAAAACCATTCGCCAATATTACTCATTAAAAAAAAGTTCATGCCTAAGCAGAACAAATTAAAAACAATAATAAACACCATGAAAATGTCATAAACCAGAAACAGTTTAAAAAACTTACTGTTTGGATTTACAAGGTTATATTTAGAGTTTTGTTTTAAGTCCTGCTGAGTCATGTGGTGAGTCAATTCCTAATCAGACTATTGATAATATTTAGATTTCATTTGTGAAATCAGTTGGTCTTTCTCTGTCCAAATTTGGTCGACCCATTGCTGGAAGCGTTCGCGGTAGATTGGATCATCTTCATAATTTCCACCCAGTACCCAATCTGGAATTTCTATTTTACGTAAATCCACAGCAATACGTGAAACATTGCCTAGCCAGAAATCACCATAATCAGGTGCACCATCAGGATAGACAATGGTCATATCAACCAAAGCATCAATCTTATCGCCTAAGATGTTTAAAGCCAATGCCAAGCCACCTGCTTTTGGCTTAAGTAAGTTTTGGTAGGGTGATTGCTGTTTTGCTTGTTTTTCTGCGGTAAAGCGAGTGCCTTCAAGATAATTGAGTAGTGTAAAAGGCTGACTTAAGAGCTGTTCACAGGCTTTACGTGCTTCTAACATATCGCGATGTTTCAGTTCTGGGTTTTTAGCCACTTGTTCCTTTGAGTGACGTTTCATCATTGGGAAACCCAAGATCTTAAAGGCTTGCCCAACAAAAGGAATAAAGATGAGTTCCCACTTGGTAAAGAAGCGGGTGAGTGGCATACGTGTGAGACCAAAATATTGATTTACTGTGGTGTCAACCCAACTTTGATGATTACAAATCATTATATAACGACCTTGTAAATTCAGATCGAGCTTTTCATCAATACTAATTTCCCATTTAAGATTTGGTAAGAGTTTTTCAATCAGTTGATTATTTACGCCAATCCAACTATTCGCCAACTGAATATTGGTTTCATCTACCTTTTTTGATTTTTTAAATAATTTTGTAAAACCAAGAGCAAGAACAGGAGGACCATGTAAAAAAGTACTTCCTGTGATTACAGAACCAACAGTAAGTCCTTTAGTTACCCTTTCTAATAACGATACTTTTTTATTTGTGGTAGACATAAATCAAACCTTGGGTGCTAATTTTCGATAAAACAATGCTTTTAACTATAAACAACAGATATTTAAATACAACTGTATATTTTTAAATATTCACAATTTTCATATATTCCAGTACTTATAGATACAAAATCTGGGAAATTAAAATTTTTACCATAGAAGACTTAGATGATTACTTAATTTTTAATAATGTGACTTATTTCTCATAAGTGTATTTTTTATGCAAAATAATAAACAGTGGAGAGAATGTGAGTATAAGATCAAGAAAAGTGCATCAAAATATTACAAAAATATAAATAAACTGTTTGTTATTAACAAAATATCAATGGTCTGGCTTGATTTTCTCATTCATTATTTGTTCAGACAACAAAATACATAGACAGGAGCTACGCAATGCGTGCATTAGTAATTTCAACATTGGTAGGGGCTGGATTGGTACTTTCTGGTTGCCAAACAATGAGCGGACAAGGTAATGATATCGGCGGTGTTTCATACGACAAAGCTGCTTTAGGTACATTAATTGGTGCGGCGGCTGGTTACGGTGTTTCTAAAGGTATTAACAACGGTAGCAGCAGCCAAAACAACCGTGCAATTGCAATCGGTGCGATTCTTGGTGGTGCAAGTGGTTTATATCTCGATAACAAAGAGAAAAAATTACGTGAGCAAATGGCAGGTACAGGTGTTGATGTAGGTCGTAATCCAGATGGTTCTGTTCAATTGATCATGCCGGGTAGCATCACGTTTGATACCAATAAATCAAACATCAAACCAAACTTCTACGGTACTTTAAACAAAGTGGCGCAAACTTTAGCTGAAGATAACAAGAGCGCAATCTTAGTTACTGGCTACACAGACAATACTGGTAATGATTCAATCAATATCCCATTGTCTCAAGCACGTGCTCAATCAGTTAAAAACTATTTAGCAAGCCAAGGTGTTTCAAGCAGCCGTATTGATGCACAAGGTTTAGGTTCTTCTAATCCTATCGCTTCAAATGCAACTGCTGCTGGTAAAGAACAAAACCGCCGTGTAGAAATTAGCATTTATGCAAAACAGTAATTATTACTGATTTAAAAAAACCACCTTCGGGTGGTTTTTTATTATGTCGAACAGCTTGCGACAAGCTGTGGCGTGTCATTTGTATAAGGCATCATAATTTATACATATCCCAAGATTTACTATTGGGATTCTAAAACAGAGATGTCTATAATCATGCTCGAAAACTTGAGAGGTATTACGAGATGTCATCTGCCAGTCAACTCAATGACAAGCAACTTGAAGCGATGAAATATGTTCAAGGGCCATTGTTGGTGCTCGCAGGTGCGGGTTCAGGTAAAACCTCAGTGATTACACGAAAAGTTGCTTTCTTAGTACAGCAATGTGGTATTCCAGCACATCGTATTACTGCCATGACCTTTACCAATAAAGCCGCACGTGAGATGAAGGAGCGTGTCGCTAAGTTATTGTCACGTGAAGAAGCAAAAGGACTCTCAGTTTCGACTTTCCATACTTTTGGCTTAAATTTATTGCGTTTAGAATTAAAAAACTTACCTCTTAAAGCCAATTTTTCGATTTTAGATGCAGACGACTGCAAACGAATTCTGATGGACTTAATGCAGCGCGATAATCTGTCGGGCGCAGAAAGTAAAGAACTCATCGCCAAAGCAATGAAGAAAATTTCTGATTGGAAAAATGACTTAGTTTTACCAGAGCAAGCCCATTCAATGTGTGAAACAGTTGATGATGTACAGTTAGCACATTTATATCAACTCTATGAGCGTAATCTGCGCGCTTATAATGCCGTTGATTTTGATGATTTGATTGTGATGCCAACACGTTTGCTGCAAGAGAATGCTGAAGTCAGAGACAAATGGCAAAATCGGGTTCGCTATTTACTGGTAGATGAATATCAGGATACCAATACTGCACAATATACCCTTGTAAAACTTCTTGTTGGTGTGATGGGGCAATTCACTGCCGTAGGTGATGATGATCAATCTATTTATGCATGGCGTGGTGCAAAGCCTGAGAATATGGCTTTATTAAAAGAAGATTTCCATAATTTAAAAGTCATTAAACTTGAGCAAAATTACCGGTCAACCAGTCGTATTTTAAAAGCGGCTAATGCCGTAATTGAAAACAATCCACATATTTTTGATAAAAAATTGTGGAGTGATAAAGGACATGGTGAAAATATCCGTGTGATCACGTGTTTAAATGACGATGATGAAGCGGAACGTGTTGTTAAAGATCTCATCACGCATAAATTGATGAATGGTAAAAATTGGAAAGACTATGCGATTTTATATCGTGGTAATTTCCAAGCACGCGTATTAGAAACGCAGCTCCGTCAAATGCAAATCCCTTATAAATTATCAGGTGGGCAATCATTCTTTGCTCGTGCTGAGATTAAAGATGTGATGAGCTATTTACGTCTCATTATTAATCCTGAAGATGATAGTGCTTTCTTACGAATTATTAATACACCGAAGCGTGCAATTGGGCCTGTCACCTTAGAGAAACTGGGACTATTTGCACAAGAAAATACCTTATCGTTATTAACAGCTTCTTCAGATCAACGATTGTCGATGGTATTGCCTAAGAAAGCTGCCACTCAATTACATGAGTTTGCTGACTTTATAGCAACATTTACCCGTGAATTGTTAGACGATGATGAGCCTGTACCTAAAGTTCGTCAAATGATTAACGAAGCAGGCTACATCGATTACGTGCGTGAGCAAGCAGTAACACCTGCTCAAGAAAAAACCAAAATCGATAATATTGAGAGCCTCTATACCAGTATCCAAAATCTGATTAATCGTACTGATGATGTCGATGAAAAGAATATTGAAAGTGTGATTCGTAAACTGGTATTGCTCGATATGTTAGAGCAGCAGCAAGAAGAAGAGGACACGGATAAAGTGAACTTATTGACGCTACATGCTGCAAAAGGATTGGAATTTCCTTATGTGTATATGATTGGCTTGGAAGAAGAGCTATTACCACATAAAAACTCGATTGCTTCAGAAACCATCGAAGAAGAACGCCGTTTAATGTATGTGGGCATTACCCGTGCTCGACAAGGGCTTACCTTGACACTTGCTGAGCAGCGTAAAAACGGTGGTCAAATGCGTCAAATGACCCCAAGCCGTTTCTTAGACGAATTACCACAAGATGATCTAGAGTGGCATGGTCGTAAAAAGAAACTCGCACCGAATGTTGATCCGAAAGAGCAAGCTCAGCAATATCTCGCAAATTTAAAAGCATTATTGAAACGTTAAGAAATAGTAAGTAGGAAGTTGTAATGAAAGTTCAAGTTAAAGTATTAGATGCTCGTTTAGGTCAAGAATGGGCGTTGCCTTCTTATGCCACAACGGGTTCAGCAGGTTTAGATTTACGTGCCTGTTTAGATACTGCAATTGATATTGCGGCTGGTGAAACGGTCTTAGTCAAAACAGGTTTAGCAATCTATATCGAAGATCCAAACTTTGCAGGTTTAATTTTACCGCGTTCAGGTCTTGGTCATAAACATGGTATTGTATTAGGAAACTTGGTCGGTTTGATTGATTCCGATTATCAAGGTGAATTGATGATTTCTGTTTGGAATCGTGGGCAAAATACATTCCGATTAGAACCAGGCGAACGTTTGGCTCAATACGTTTTAGTTCCTGTGGTACAAGCTGAATTTGAACAAGTGCAAGAATTTGTTGCGACTGAACGTGGTGCAGGTGGTTTTGGACATACAGGTCAACACTAATACTGCTTTCATTATCAATTTAAATGCAATGCTTTGCTTAAAAGCATTGCATTTTTGATATTGATTGTTCTTTGGATTTGTATTAAAAAGCAGCTGACAAATTATTTTAATTTTTTTGAACAAGGGTTAACTAATTTCTTAATAGTTCTGTTTTTTTTGAATCAGCTAATGATTATAAAAATAGGGGTTCACTGTGAATACAAAATATACATTTCCTCTGAGTATTTTTCGTGCTTATGATATTCGCGGAAAATTAAATCATTTAACACCTCATGTAATTCATTCAATTGGCTATGCTTTAGCACAACAATATAAAAATGCAGGACAATATCAAGTCGTTATTGGGTATGACGCACGTCTAACGAGTCCGACTTATGCCAATATTATTCAACAGATTTTTCAAACACAGGGTTTAACAGTCACCAACATTGGATGTTGCTCATCGCCCATGATGTACTATATCGCGCGTGATTTTGGTGGGAACGGAATTATGGTAACTGCAAGCCATAATCCTAAATCTGATAATGGAATTAAATGGATTTTACAAGGAGAACCACCTAGCCCTGAGATTATTCAACAGGTCGGTTTAGCAGCTCAATTTGCGTTAGAAACAATTGAAAAGAATAGTGATCTACAAGAATTATCGCATCATATTATTCCTGAATTTTGTTTAAAATATCAACAATCCTTATTGAGTGATATTCAGCTAAAACGCCCTTTAAAAGTTGCATTAGATGGTTTACATGGTGCAGCAGGTCGTTGTGCAAAGTTGGTTTTAGAAAAGTTAGGTTGTCAGGTTATCGCTTTACGTTGTGAAGCCAATGGGAATTTTCCTGATCATGCACCTGATCCCTCACATGCAAAACATTTAAAACAGTTGCAAGCGGCTATTCTTTCGGAAAAAGCAGATATTGGTATTGCCTTGGATGGTGATGGTGATCGAGTCGTTATTGTGGATGAGCTTGCCCATATTATTAGTCCAGACCGCTTATTGTCTTTATTCGCACAAATTTGTTTAAAACAGCATCCTCAAAAAGAAATCGTATTTGATGTGAAATGTTCACAAATGGTGGCTGAGACGGTACAAAAACTTCATGGCCAAGCCAAAATGATTCGTACAGGAAGTAGTTTCTTGCGCGCATATTTATCTCAATCAAAAGGCAATGCCGTATTTGGGGGAGAGTATGCGGGTCATTATGTATTTAATGATGGCCGTGGTTTTGGTTATGACGATGGTCTATATGCGGCGTTAAGAGTCATGGAATACCTGACTCAATCAGACGAAGCAAACCTTTCTGCATTATTAGCAATTTACCCTGAACGTTATTGTATTGAAGATACCTATATCAGTACCCATGATATAAACCCTAAACAAGTTTTAAATGATATTGAAATTCAAAGTCATCGTTTAGGCGCTCGTTTAAGTAAAATAGATGGTGTAAGACTTGATTTTGATGATGGTTTTGGCATTATTCGAGCATCTAATACGGGTGAGTATTTCACAGTTCGTTTTGATGCAGATAATCCAAGCCGATTAAGTGAAATCCGCCAAGAATTTGTTTCTATGATGCAAGAGCAATATCCGCAAATTGCACAAGAACTCGCACAAGCTTAATAAGGAGACACGCATGCCACATGAGCATATCGGCATTGATAAAGCAAAAATTTTGATTGAAGCTTTGCCGTATATTCAACGTTTTGCAGGTAAAACGTTGGTTGTAAAATATGGTGGCAATGCAATGACTGATCCAGAGCTTGAAAGCTCATTTGCACGTGACATTGTGCTATTAAAAACAGTGGGCTTAAATCCAATTGTTGTACATGGTGGTGGTCCGCAAGTTGACTCTTTATTAAAACGTTTAGGACAAGAGTCTGATCGTATTGATGGGATGCGTGTCACTGACCAAGCCACGATGGAAGTGGTAGAAATGGTGTTGGGTGGTAGTGTCAATAAATCGATTGTTAATCTGATTAACCAACATGGTGGTCGTGCAATTGGTTTAACAGGTAAAGATGGTAATTTACTTCGTGCCCGTAAATTGCTTATGGAAAAACAAGAAGCTGATGGCTCAATTTCTCAAATTGATTTGGGTATGGTCGGTGAAGTGACAGGCGTTAAAACCGATGTGTTGGAAATGTTTACCCAAGGTGATTTTATTCCTGTGATCGCACCATTAGGTGTGGATGAAGAAGGGAATACTTATAATATCAATGCTGATCTTGTCGCTGGAAAAGTTGCAGAAGCATTAGGTGCTGAAAAACTTATTCTATTAACCAATATCACAGGCGTATTAGATGAAAATAAAAACTTATTAACTGGATTAAGTACGCAAGAAGTAGATCGTTTAATTGAAACAGGCGTTATCTACGGTGGCATGATTCCTAAAGTGGGTTGTGCGCTGGATGCAGTGAAAGGTGGGGTCGTGAGTGCACATATTGTAGATGGTCGAGTACCCCATGCAACATTATTAGAGATTTTTACTGACCACGGGGTTGGAACGCTGATTACCAATCGTGCGAAGCACTAAAGATTAAAAAAGACCTCATGAAGGTCTTTTTTTTCGTCATGATCTGTTCACGTTATAGTCATTTCAATGTCATTTAATCGATTTAAGGTAACTCTAGACATAAGGAGCTTTCATTATGCTAGAAAAATTAAATCATTATCGTCAGACATTAACTTCACCTTTACGCCAAAAACCATCACAAAATCAATTTCGTTTTGGGTGGGTGGACAATCTAAAAGAATTACAAGAAGTACAACGTTTTAGAGCAAATCAATTCTCTCATCAATTTGGTATCTCTTTTGAAGATGGTCTCGATCAAGATCTCTATGACTTTGGTTGTGAGCATGCTGTATTACGTGAGAAATGGACTGGTGAAATTGTTGCCTATACACGCCTTAAATTATTTCAGGGGCATGAGATTGGGCAAAGCTATAGCGCTAAAGAGTTTGATGTTGTTCCTAACCTTTCGCATTTGCCAAGTATTCTAGAAATAGGTCGTACCTGCGTACATCCACAATTCCGTTCTGGAAAAGCCTTATCAATGCTCTGGTTAAATTTGGTGCCAAAGGTGTTGTGGTCAATGCGTGCTAAGTACCTTATGGGATGTGTCAGTATTCATCTTGAAGATAATTTAGCGCGTGCCTATTACACTCATCGTCAGATTCAGCAATTGGGTGATCACCAAATTATTGATATTCGTTCAAAACGTGCATTCGAACCTGAGAGACCAGAATATAGCTTCCCACAAGATGAACGGATGCCAAAATTATTTGATACATATCTAGGTATGCAATCTAAGCTCTCTAAACAAGCATTTTATGATGAAGATTTCAAATGTTTAGATTATTTTGTTTTCTTAGAAATTAACAAAATTGCCACTTCTTTTGTCATGAATAAAATGGTGCAGCGATAGTTATATCATTGTTAGTCTAATACTGAGCACATATTGAGATTTACAAGATATCTAAACTTCATGCACAATAGGCTTAGATGTTAGATAGTTAGAAGATATGTGCCAGCTATTAGGAATGAATTGCGCTACACCAACAGATATTACTTTTTCCTTTCGTGGATTTTCTCAACGAGCTGGCGTTACGTCTGATCATTGTGATGGCTTTGGTATCGCATTTTTTGAAGACAAAGCATGTCGGTTATTTGTTGATAATCAATCTGCAGTTGAATCACCAATTGCAGATTTAGTTCGTAATTATCCTATTAAATCTCGTAATGTGATTGCACATATCCGAAAAGCAACACAAGGCAAAATTACGCTAGAAAACTCACATCCATTTCTACGTGAGTTATGGGGGCGGCATTGGATTTTTGCGCATAACGGTGATCTACACGATTTTAATCCTCAGCTTAGTGGTCGCTTTGAACCGGTCGGTAATACAGACAGTGAACGTGCTTTTTGTTATTTATTAGATCAAATGGTTGAAGCGTTTGGATATACAGAACCGTGTATAGAGAAAGTTTTTTCTCTGTTAGAACGGATTTCACCTGAAATTGCTGAACATGGCACCTTTAATTTTTGCCTATCCAATGGGCAAGCATTATTTAGTTATGCGACAACTAAACTGCATTGGTTAGTAAGAGAATATCCATTTCAACCTGCGCATTTAATTGATTTAGACGTCAAAGTAGATTTTAGCGAGGTAACGACACCTGAAGATCGTGTTGCTGGGCGAATTCAAACATGAGGTGCGACAGTTTGAAAAGTCTTATGATAATCAACAAGCTGAGCAAATTTCTCTAATGGTGTAAGCCAATCTAACGCTTTTCTAGGACGAGTATTCAGTGACATGGCAACTTGATTTAAATAATGCTGATCTGCCTGATTTAAATCAATCCCTTTAGGTAAATATTGCCTAATTAAACCATTCATATTTTCGCATGTGCCTTTTTGCCAGGGTGAATGTGGGTCACAGAAATATACATCTATGCCTAAATCTTCTTCAAGTATTTTATGTTCTGCCATCTCGCGTCCACGGTCATAGGTCAACGTTTTACGCAGTTCTGCAGGTAAATATTTCAGAGCTTCAGTTAAAGCCTTGCGCACTGATTCTGCCTTTGCATCAGGTAATGTTGCCAAGATACAGAGCCGTGTATTTCGTTCAATAAGTGTTGCTATCGAACTTTTATTGTCTTTACCTTTAATTAAATCAGCTTCCCAATGACCCGGTATTTTTCTTTCTTGAACTTCGGCTGGGCGCTCATGAATAGTTTTAATATCCTGTAATATAGAATCTTTTTTAGGTTCACCGTTAGCTTTTCGCTTTTTATTTTCATGACGCAGACAGGATAATAAGTCTTTTTTCAACTCACCCTTTGGTAATGCTCGTATAGTTGAGTAAATCGTTGTATGGCTTACATTCATTGTTTGATCCAAATCAGGAAATGTCTTTAAACGCTTCGATATTTGCTGAGGAGACCATAAACAACGGATCGCTTCAACAATAAATCTCCAGAGAATTGAGTCGATTTTGAGTTTTCTGTGACCACGTCTACGTCTAGCGAAGGTGTTATCAGAAGCATATCGAGCTTGATAAACGTCATTGATGCTATTTCTTTTAAGTTCACGATAGATCGTACTAGGATGTCTTTTAATAAGTTCAGCAAATTTTCTGGGTGAAAAGCCTTCTTTTCTTGACTCAAGCATTAATGCAGTACGATCTTCAAAGTTAAGATGATGGTATGACAATTTTATATACTCCATAAACCCTTTAAATTAATTAGGTGGTTTATGTCGCACTTCAAGTTTTACTCTGCCCTGTTATCACGACTGAACCGCTCACACATAATGAATCATGGACTGCATATCAGCCAGGCGAAATGATTTTATTTCAGCATGGGAAACCTATTAAATATGCACTCACACGTGTTGAACGTTTAATTCGAGAAGCAGACAATCCACTGTTAAAACGAATCACCAAAGCAGATCAATATTAATTAGGTATAATCAAAATTAATACATGATATATACCTTTTTTATAATATAAATTCCTTAACTTTTTATATTTAAATTCCATTTTGAGTTTGGTTTTAAAATTGGTTAAAAAATACTTGAGTATTTTGATTGGGTAAAATATTTAAATAAATATAAAACAATAAGTTAATTTATTTTATTGAAAATATTTAAAATCTGACAAAAATACTGTGTTTTTATTTAATTACTTAGTCGATATTATGTCCTTATTCAATAAAGCACATTGGTTTTAGGAATCGATATGGGCATGAAATGGTCTACCGAATATAATACAGGAATAGAGGTAATCGATGATCAGCATCGACGTATTCTGGATTATATTAATGAAATCGCTGATTTAAAATATTCCCATGATCGTGTAAAAATGAAAAGTGTATTAGATAATATTATTGACTATACACAATCACATTTTACCTTTGAAGAAAGTTTACAAGAAGAAGCAAACTATAAGTATCGTGTACCTCACAAGCGTGTGCATGACTTATTTATTAAAAAAATAGAAGCTTATCGCGAGCGCTTTGAACTGGGTCATGAAATTGATAAAGAATTGCATGAA
The DNA here is from genome assembly GCF_000369425.1 of Acinetobacter sp. NIPH 284. Taxonomy (NCBI): domain Bacteria; kingdom Pseudomonadati; phylum Pseudomonadota; class Gammaproteobacteria; order Moraxellales; family Moraxellaceae; genus Acinetobacter; species Acinetobacter sp. NIPH 284. The sequence continues at coordinate 338,344 of NZ_KB850010.1, read as the reverse complement.
GCTCTCTCTAAATGGTTAATTAATCATATTCGCCATGATGATGCAGATTATGTTGGTGCAGTAAGAGAAAATATGATTGGCATTATTAAAGAAAATGAAAAGAAAAAAGGCAAGAATTGGTTTTCACGGTTCTTTGCTTAACAATAAAATAATAACAATAAGACCTCTTATAGTAGAAAAATAATAAGGTGAAGATGAGTAAAAAATAAGAGGTTAGATTTACATAATAATAACTAGGCGCGGCAGGTCATCTCTATGGTGATTTGCCTTTTTCTTTGGGCATCTTTTGTTTTGATTTTCAGACGTGACAAAGGCAAAATAGATTGAATATTTCATTGTAAGCTCCATAAAGAAGCACAATGAGTTCTAAGCTTTTTAAGGAATGCAGTATGCAGGACACAACTCTGTCACGCTGGCTTACACCAGTGATGGCGTTTTGCTTATCTTTTGTCATGATTAGCACATTAGCACCAACAGTGGGTATTCAAATTGATCGTCAATTTGATTTTTGGTTATTGTGGCTAGGAACCATGCTTTTATTAGCACTACCGATTGGTTTTCTTGAAATTGCCTTAGCGAAACGTTCACAGATGACCGCTTTACAAGCACTTTCTACTTTAACGCGTGATGCTGATGCTTCCCCGAAATGGCGTTTAGTAGGTTGGTTCGCTGTTGTTTTTGTTCCTTTCTTTGCAGGCAGTATGATAAATACCTCTGCTCACATTGTGACTGAGCAGCTTGGATTAGATCTTGCTGTTCAAATCCTTTTCGCTGTTTTTGCCGTTATAGCGCTTGGTTTATCTTTTATACCGCGCCAATTTTTAATTGGACTTACAACAATTGGAGTCATTGCTGCTTTCATTGGTGCAAATGTGATGGGCACTCAGTTAACGACTTGGCACTGGACAGGTATTGAGTTTAAAGAGTGGGGCAATGCTACAGTGCTCGCTTTAGTCGCAAGTGGTCTAGGTCTAGGATTGTATTGGCAAAGTAGCTTAGCGACAGTGAAAAAACAACAAGCGGTCACAAGTTCAGTCTTTCCGATCTGGGTCGCGCAGCTTATTGCTGTCATTGCATTTGGTTTCTTCTCTACCCAAGCGCAACTTCCAGCATTAGCGTGGGTTTTTGCTGCGATAATGTCCGCTGCATTATTGATTCAATGTGCTAAAGAGCAGTTAGCACAACGCCAACTTGCAATCATTATTCAATGGGGCATTATTCTCGCGGCAATTGCAGTTTGGGCTGTGCCACAAGTTGACCAAATTTTTAATACTCTATTGATGATTTGGGGATTAGTGATTTGTTTAATTTATGCCGTTTTTGCAGGCTGGGTTATGAAGATTAGCCATCTTCGTAAGGCCATGGGCTTTAGTAACGAATTATTTTATAACGTATGGCGTATTGCGGTACGTTTAGTTTTACCGCTTTCAATTTTGATTGCGATTGTCGCAGTTATTGGGCAAGTTTTATAATGGAACAGAAACAGGTTTGGGTTGCATTTGCGACACCTGAACAGCAATTTATGATTGCCGTTCCATTCAATGAAGGAATGACTGCACAACAAGCGATTGATGCAAGTGGTTTGGCAGAACAGGTAAAACTTCCAGAGCTTTTAAATCTTGGTGTATTTGGTAGCAAGATTGAGGTAGATACTGTTTTGCAAGTGGGTGATCGAGTAGAGATTTATCGTCCATTGACGATTAATCCTAAAGATATTCGACGCAAGCGTGCCGCAAAGAACCCCGTTGGACGTTTTATTAAGGGTAATCGTTTCAGACCATCAAGTTCATAAATAAAACCCCTCACGAATGATTCGGTGAGGGGTTTCTTTTTTTTGGAAACTATTTATAGTGGTGGCGCAGTCAGAATCGCTTCTTTTGATGCTGGTAAACCAGGTTGTGATTCGGGAATCGTATCTAAACCTTCTAGACGTTCTACATTGCCATTCGCATCGAAATAAACTTTTAAGTGTTGACCACGCACTGCCGGTATTTTTGCTTTTTTAGCATAAGTACCTGGTGTGTAGTTGTAGATATAGTCCCAACGTAATGGATTTAATGGATCTGTAACAGTTGGACTACCCAGTAAGAAACGGACTTGCTGAAAGCTCATGCCGACTTGTACTTGTGATGCTTGTGCTTTAGTTAATGGTGTTCCCTGTGGAATATCGACTTTATAAACACCAAAGACTGAACAACCGCTAAGTACTGAAGTGACGAATAACGCCAGCATGATTTTTTGCATTTTGCTACACTATCCTGATAAATGATGATGCATTTGGTTCAAGGATAGATCATACTGCATCTAAACTCTATTGCCTATTCCAACTTAAGATTTGTTGAGAGACCTTTTTAAATGCCTATTTCCAATCAAGACTTACGCAAAGCTGGACTTAAAGTCACCCTTCCTCGTATTAAGATTTTGGAATTGTTAGAAAATTCAAAACAACATCATTTAAGTGCTGAAGATATTTATAAAACTTTGCTTGAACAAGGTGAAGATGTTGGTTTAGCAACTGTTTACCGAGTGTTAACACAATTTGAAGCGGCTGGCATTATCCAACGTCATCATTTTGAAAATAATCATTCAGTTTTTGAAATCATGCAAGAAGATCATCATGATCACCTTGTTTGCTTAAATTGCAACAAAGTTGTTGAATTTACGAATGATATTATTGAGAAAGAGCAACATGCTGTTGCAGATCAGCATAATTTTGCCTTAACAGGTCATTCATTAAACTTATACGGTTATTGTAGTGATTCTGAATGCCAAGATGCTTATCGTAAAAAATGAGTTTGATTTAGTTAAATCTTAGTACTTTACTAAAATTAAACAAATAAAAAGGAAGGTTTTAAAAAACCTTCCTTTTTTTAATGTCTTAATTCGAATTATTGACCATCAAAGGTAATATTTCGGCTCGCACTCAATAACTGATCTGTACCTTCTTCTGAAAGTTTAATTGTGAGACGTAAGTCATTTGGCGAGTCAGCATGCTTCAGTGCATCTTTATACGTAATTTCACCTGCTTTATATAAATCAAATAATGCTTGGTCAAAAGTCTGCATACCCAACTCACGAGAGCGCTTCATGAGATCTTTGATTTCGTGGACTTCACCTTTGCGTATGTAATCTGCCAAAAGTGGTGTATTAATCAGAATCTCAATTGCTGCACGACGTGAATTACCATCTGGCGTTGGAATCAACTGTTGAGCAACCATCGCCTTGAGATTAAGTGATAAATCCATATGCAATTGAGGATGACGATCTGCTTCAAAGAAGTGGACAATGCGATCTAGTGCTTGGTTCGCATTATTTGCGTGTAGTGTTGCAAGTACTAAGTGACCTGTTTCCGCAAAAGCAATCGCATAGTCCATGGTTTCTCGAGAACGAATCTCACCAATCAAGATCACATCAGGTGCTTGGCGAAGCGTATTTTTTAATGCGACTTCAAATGAATCTGTATCAATCCCGACTTCACGTTGAGTGACAATACAACCCGCATGTTGATGTACGAATTCAATTGGGTCTTCAATGGTAATAATATGACCCTTTGAATTTTGGTTACGGTAACCAATCATCGAAGCTAATGAGGTTGATTTACCTGTACCTGTTGCGCCTACAAAGATAATGATACCGCGTTTGGTCATGGCGAGTTCTTTCAGCACGCTAGGGAGCTTGAGTTCATCCATGGTTGGAATGACAGTTTCAATACGACGTAAAACCATTCCAGGCATATCACGTTGTTGAAAGGCACTTACACGGAAACGGGCTGTTTTCTCACGATTGACGATCGCAAAATTACACTCTCTTGTTTCAGCGAATTCTTTACGCTGCTTATCTGACATAATTGAATGAAGTAACTGACCAACGACTTCACCTGAGAGTTTAGACTTTGAAACAGGCACAATTTGACCGTTGATCTTCATTGAAGGTTCAACATCTGCAGTCACAAATAAATCAGATGCACTTTGTTGAATCATTAAATTGAGTAAATCATTAAAATCCATGATATTTCTCTAATCCGTTTATTATTATAGGAATGACTCAGGTTGTTTTGCTGCAGTACGGGCAACTTGAGGGCTAATAACGCCTTTTGAAACTAGGGTCTTCAGACTTTGGTCAAGTGTAGTCATACCGTAGTTTGCACCCGTTTGGATAGCAGAATACATCTGAGCTACTTTATTTTCACGTACAAGGTTACGAATTGCTGGAATTCCAATCATGATTTCATGTGCTGCAACACGACCACCACCATTTTTCTTCAATAATGTTTGTGAAATAACGGCTTGTAGTGATTCAGAAAGCATGGCACGAACCATATCTTTTTCTTCGGCAGGGAATACGTCGATGACACGGTCAATTGTTTTCGCTGCAGAGGTCGTATGCAGTGTACCAAAAACCAAGTGACCTGTTTCAGCCGCAGTTAACGCAAGTCGAATGGTTTCTAAGTCACGCATCTCACCGACAAGAATAATGTCAGGGTCTTCACGAAGTGCAGAACGAAGTGCTTGGTTAAAGCCATGAGTATCACGATGCACTTCACGTTGGTTAATCAAACATTTTTTAGATTGGTGTACAAATTCAATCGGGTCTTCAACTGTTAAAATATGGTCATAACGGTTTTCATTAATATAATCAATCATCGCAGCGAGCGTCGTTGATTTACCAGAACCCGTAGGTCCTGTAACCAAAACGATACCACGTGGATAATCACAAATTTCTTTAAAAATTGAACCTAAACCAAGGTCTTCCATGGTTAAAACTTTAGATGGAATGGTACGGAATACCGCGCCAGCGCCACGGTTTTGGTTAAATGCGTTCACACGGAAACGTGCAATATTAGGCACTTCAAATGAAAAGTCAGTTTCTAGATCTTCTTCATAATCACGACGTTGTTTATCATTCATGATGTCATACACTAAGCGGTGTACATCTTTATGTTCTAGTGCTGGTAAATTAATACGACGGACTTCACCATCTACACGAATCATTGGTGGCATACCTGATGAAAGATGTAAGTCTGAAGCACCGTTTTTAACTGCAAATGCTAGTAATTCTGTAATATCCATGATTTCCCCGAAACAATCAAAATGCCTCATTCTTTTATAGAATAATATACGGCTTTCACTCTGTGTTACCAACATATTATAGAATGTGAGAGAAAAAAGATTTTGTAAGTGAGAACTGTGTCAATGAATAAATCTGAGCAATTCCGCCAATCTGTTTTAAATCAAATAGAGCAAGCTTGCCAGCAGGTGAAACGTGATCCTTCGACTGTACAATTGTTGGCTGTTTCAAAGACTCATCCGAGCCAAACCTTACGAGAAATGTATACTGTTGGTCAGCGTTGTTTTGGTGAAAATTATTTGCAAGAAGCCTTGACTAAAATTGATGAATTACAAGATTTAGATATTGAATGGCATTTTATTGGTCATGTACAACGCAATAAAACCAAGCATTTAGCAGAAACATTTGATTGGGTGCATGGAGTCGATCGCTTCATTATTGCAGAACGTTTATCCAAGCAACGTTTAGAAAATCAAAAACCCTTAAATATCTGTATTCAGGTAAATATTGATGGGCAAAATTCTAAAGATGGTTGCCAACCAAATGAGGTTTTAGAATTGGTTCATCAAATCAGTCAGCTTCCAAATATCCGTTTGCGTGGATTGATGGTGATTCCAGCACCTGAAAATCATGCCGCATTTGCTGATGCTAAAGTGCTATTTGAGCAAGTGAAAGCTCAACATGCACAGCCGCAAGACTGGGATACATTAAGTATGGGCATGTCTGCCGATCTCGAAGCTGCGATTGCAGCAGGTTCAACCATGGTTAGAGTAGGCACAGCATTGTTTGGTGCAAGAGGATGAGCGAGGAAAAGCAAAGCTACCTCGTTTCACGATGTCTTGCGAAGCTATGTTTCTCATTTGCCCGAAGCGCGAGACGAGAAACTATGTTTCGGGTAACTGGTTAAGCCCTGTATCAGCCCACTAGCTCAATCCGACTTGAACCCGAACCTATTGGCTGTACCTGAATCTGTACAGGAATACGCTCATGCATTTCCTGAATATGCGAGATCAATACCACTTTACGGCCTTGGCTTTGCAGTTGATCTAGCGCATTCATCACCATATGCAAGGATGAAGCATCCAGTGTGCCAAAACCTTCATCAATAAACAGTGATTCGATTTTCATGGAACCTGAAGCCATATTGGCAATTGCCAAGGAAATCGCAAGGGCAGTCAGGAAAGACTCACCACCAGACAGTGAAGCCACTGAACGGGTTTCTCCATCCATATCATGGTCAATGATGGCTAGGCTGAGCGAGTTTTCCAGGCGTTTTAAGGTATAACGCTGCGATAGCATTGCTAATTGTTGATTGGCATATTCCAGCAAAATATCTAGATTATATTGCTGAGCTAAGTCACGGAAATCTTTACCTTTGGAATCGCCAATTAAACTAGAAATCTTATTCCAACGGTGTTCCTGCTGCTGAATCTGCTGGATTTGATCTGCAAATTGTTTTTGCTTGGCAAGGTTTTGTTGATGTACTTCTAATTTCAGTTTGAACTGATCACGTTGTTCGGCTTGCTGTTGTAGCTTCTCATGATTGAGATGGATGTACTCAATCAACTGGGTGTGTTCGATGGGTGGCTGTTGTTGCTGATGTATCTGTAATTGCTGTTGCAGCGTTTTCAATGCAGAGGCGGCCTCATTGAGTAAGCGTTCTGCATGTTGTAGTGATGTTCGAATGTGCTGTTCTTGCTCAGCACGAATAGCAAGTAAGTCAGCTAATTGATGCTCTTCAAACTCAGGATGCTGGCTTAACCATGCTCGAATTTCAGTTTTAGATTGAGTAAGAGTAGATTGTTGCTGTTGTTGTTGAGCCTTGAGCTGTTCCAGTTCATTTTTCTGCTGTTCATAGATTTGACGAGTCTGTTCAAAACGCTGCTTGATTTGCTGATATTGATTTTGGAGTTGCTGACGCTGTTGATCGTGTTGGTTTAACCATTCATTGGCTTTCAGTTCGGTTAAACCTGTCATCACTACAATTAGTTGATGCGCTGACTCTGTATTTTGTTTGCCTTTAAGCTCGACATCTTTGAGTTGCTGGCTAAACTCCGCATGTTGAGTGTTCAAGCTTGTTAAATTGGTCTTTAATAGATTCAGTTGCTGTTCAAGCTGCTGTTGTTGTTTGCTGAGTGTTTCAGCTTGTTCAATCTGTTGAATACGTTGCTGTAAACGTTGTGCTAGCTGTTGAGCAGAACTTAGCGTTTGCTGTTGCCATAAGTTTTGTTCATCGCTGCTCAGGCAATCTACAACATGCTGAATCTGTTGCTGTAACTGCTGTACGCTTTCGAGTTGATATCGGATATTTTGAATCGTTTGAGTCAGGTGATAGTGGTCTTTATTGGCCTGATGCAGTTGCTGTAACTCAATTTCAATCTGCTGTTTGAACTGGGTTGCCTCATTGATGTATTGCTGTTGAACGGTAGTGATTTTCGCATGCGACTGAGTTAAATCTAGGAGGATCTCGAACTGTGCGGCATGTTTGACTAACTCCTGATGTTGCAGTTTGAATTTGTCATCTGCTTGTTGCACTGCGGATTGCAATTGAGTCAGTTCGGTACGAATCTGGGTAAATTGCTGCTGTGTGTTTTGCCAAAGTTGAAAGCATTGTTGCTCTTGTTGAATGGCCTGTTGTTCTTGCTGTTGTTGCAGCTCATACAAGGCTTTGGAAAGCTGACTTGCATCATCACGATAGGGATGTTCGGTGCTACCACAGACCAGACAGGCTTCTCCGTGTTTGAGTTCTGCACGGAGATGTTCAATATTTTCAGCATGTAATAAACGTTGTTGTTGCAATATCTGCTGCAATTTTTCCCGTTCATTTTTGGCAGATTGGAATGCGCCTTGGCTAGTTTGCAGTTGTTGGTCAAGTTGCTGATGTTGTTGCTGTGTGTTGCTGAGTTGATGGGCTAGTGCTTCACGGTCTTTGTTAAGTTCAAAATAATGCTGTAACTTTTGCTGAATCAGATCTAGTTGATTCAGTTGGGCTTGTTGCTGTTCTCTAAGTTTTTGTTTCTGTTCAAGCTGGCTTTCAATCTGTTGTGGTGTACCAAATTTTTGAATGAGCTCATTCAATACGATCTGATCTTGTTCAAGTTTGGATTGTGCCTGTTGAATCGAACCTAAATTTTGTTCGACTTTTTGGTATTGCAGAATAAATTGCTGCAGCTGCTGAAGATGTGCATTCAAGCCCTTATCTAAAGTGGAGAATTGTGCGCTCTGTTGCAGTTGATCAGAGCAGCTTTGTTGTTGTATCGATAAGCTATGGTGACTTTGTTCAAACTGCTGTTGCTGCTCAAGTAATGGTTGTTGTTGCGCTTCGTTTTGGTTTAAGCGGAGTTTGGTTTTCTTATATTCATCGGCAATGTATTCACGTTCCTGTACATATTTACGCACTTGAGTGAGTTCATGCTGATGGTTTTGTTCAAAACTCTGAAATTGCTGTAAGGCTGTTTCAGCCTGCGTATAAGCCGTTTTTTCTTGCTCAAATTGGCTGCTTACAGCGGTAAATTGCTGTTGCTTGTGTTGAATCTGCGGTTCAAGCTGTTGCAGTGCTTTTTCCAGTTGTTGCTGTTGGAATACAATCGGACGAATGCCTGAAAAGGTTTCAAGTTGGTTGAGTCGATTGCGATCTGCGGCTAAAGCCTGATGTGCTTGAATTTGAATCTCATGCTGTTGTTGTTTTAGTGTGATTTCAGTTTCGAGTTTCTGTCGCTGTTCAAACCATTGTTGCTGTTGATTAAGCTGAACTTTGTCGGCTTCCAACTGTTGAACCTGTTGTTGTATCTGCTGGAATTGGGTCTGTAATTCAGCAACTTCTTCATCTGAACGGATTTCAATATGACCGAGCACATTTTCCAATTGCTTGCGTTGGTTGCTGATTTCACGGGTCTTTTCAAAAGCCAGTTGTCCAATTTTGGCAAAAATACTGGAGTTGGTCAGATATTCTAATAATTCACCACGTTCATTATCGCGTGCCTTTAAAAAAGCGGTGACTTCAGACTGCGCCAACAGTACCGCACGGGTGAATTGCTCAAAACTGAGTTGGGTAATCTGTTGAATATGGGCTTCAACCGCTTTGGTTTTATCTGCAATCACTACACCGTCGGTCAGGCATTTGAGTGAGCGTTGCACACTTTGCAGTTTGCCACTGGCATTTTCACGGGCACGTTTAATTTCCCAACGTGCGAGATAATGTTTCTGATCTTGTGCTACAAAACACAGTTCGGCAAAACCATGTCCTGTGCCGCGACGTAGAACCGTTAAAGGGGAGTTGGTGAGTAGTTCCGAACCATCGACATCTAACAGTTTGCCGTCACTTTCTTTGAGGCGGGGAATCTTATTAAATAAGGCCAGACACATGGCATCTAAAATCGTGGATTTACCCGCGCCCGTTTTTCCGACAATGGCGATCAGTCCCGCACTGGCCAAAGGCTCAGTTTCAAAATCAATAAAATGCTCATCTGCCAGAGATGCCAAATTTTTCAGTCGAATTGATAAAATTTTCATGGCAGGTCCTTAAACAGTCTGATCATCTTCAAGTTGCTTTTGTGCTTCTGCGACCAAACTCATAAAGTCTTTGGTAACTTCATCATCGGCGTGATAGCCCTTTTTCTCCCAAATTTGCTGAAATAGTTTTTCGGGTGTCGGTGGTTCTAAGCTAATGTTCTGCTTGCTCTCTGCATTGCTTTCATTGGAGAGATATTGTCTGGAAATCCGCACCAGTCGATAACGATCTTTGGGCAATGCATCTTCAAATTGTTGTCGTAGATTCGGCTGTGGTGGTGTCGAGGTATGATATTCGATATCGACATATTCACGATGCTCGAGATTTTCGATCGGTTCATTTGGTAGATTGCGCAGATGTTGCATGACCACACTGAGTTCATCTTTAATTTTATGCAGTTGAATACTTCTGGGGATCGGCAAAGCTTCAAAGTTAAACGAATCTTCACTTTTTGTAGGATCAATGCTGACTTCAACCACTTGGTGCTTATAGTTGATTTCACTAAATGACAAAGGAATCGGTGAACCACTATAACGAATATGTGGATGCTGTACTTTTTGCGGTTTATGCAAATGCCCTAGTGCTACATAATCAATGCTATCATCGAACAGAGCTGTAGATAGTGCTTCTTCATTACCAATAATAATCGGTCGTTCTGAATCCGAAGTTTCACCACCTTGCATATGCGCATGTGACATCAGAATCAGGGCCTGATCATCGGTTTTACGGCGTTTGGCTTCTTCGATTAACTGTTGGTGTAAATAAGCAATCGCATTTTGGCTGTTGGTGGTGTGTTCATTAAAGCCTGTGATTTCAACTGAACGTAGGAATGGTAGGGCAATACACCACGCCACAATCTGCTTTTGTTCATCATAAATTGGCAAAATTAAACGTTCTAAATCGAGGCTTTTATCTTGATTCCAACGAATCACACCAACCGTTTTAGCATTGTATTTTGCTAATAAGGGCTCGACTTGTTCAATGCGATAGCCCGAATCATGATTGCCTGCAATCATCAAAGTTTGCATCTGTGGGGCAAGTTCATGTGCATCGGCAAGGAATTGATAGAGTTGTTTTTGTGCCTGTGAGCTGGGGTTAATCACATCAAAAATATCACCCGCAATAAGTAATGCATGCGGCTGTTTGGCTTTGATCTGCTCAAGTAACCATGCCAGAAATTGTTCATGTTCATAGTGGCGGGAATGATTATAAAAAAACTGCCCCAAATGCCAGTCAGACGTATGAAAAAAACGCACGGTCATAAATGAATCTAAAAATAAAATGAACCTGAATAAGGTAGCACGGATTCAGCCAAAAAGTAGAGCCTTGTAGCGTTGAATAACATAGACAAGATATGTCTTGATCATTCGGAAATGATCAACTAGTTTGTTACCAACATTATTACTAAAAAACAGGAATTAAAAGAATGAGTTTAGGAAAAGTAAGCCGTGAAATCATGGACCATATTATGTTGATTGGCTTAGACCGAGTGGCAAAACGAAATGCCTTTGATAGCCATATGATTGAGGATTTATCTCTGGCTTTAACCGAATATGAAAATAATCCTAAACTACGTTGTGCCGTGATTTTTGCACATGGCGACCATTTCACGGCAGGTCTGGACTTGGTGGAATTACAACCCAAAATTCCTCAAGGGATTTTTAGTTTTGAAGAAGGGCAAATTAACCCTTGGGGTGTTGGAGGGCGGCATCGAACCAAGCCTGTTGTTGTAGCTGTACAAGGGATTTGTTACACCGCTGGGGTAGAGTTGATGTTGAATGCAGATGTTGTCGTCGCGAGCGAAGACACGATTTTTGGTCAGCTTGAAGTATTACGCGGAATAATGCCTTTTGGTGGAGCAACAGCGCGTTTTGTTCAGGCTGCAGGTTGGCAAAAAGCCATGCCGTATTTATTGACAGGGAAAACTTTTGATGCCCAAAAAGCCAATGAACTAAATTTGCTTTCTGAGATTGTTGCTAAGGGCACACAGCTTAATCGGGCTATCGAGATTGCCCAAGAAATCTGTATTGCTGCACCACTTGCATTACAGGCATTGTTGGCTTCAGCAACTGATGCTGTTACTCAGGGAGAGGTTTTCGCATTTCAGAATATGGACAGTTATCTCAAGCCATTGTTTGCATCGCAAGATGCTCAAGAAGGTGTACGTGCGATGCTTGAGAGACGTCTTCCTCAATTTAAAGGTGAGTAAGCGTTGGTTTGAGTTCATCTGAAGTTTATTTTGCTTATCGACGGAGTTCTTTAGATTTTTCTTCTTTCAGGTTTATATTGTGATTGTATTCTTTTCAATGCATGAAATAAGTAGTGGTGTCTTTCTGGAGCGAGTCCAAGACCAAACGTGATAGGCTGATTTGCCTCAATGACAATTTGGGCCTGTTGTTTATTGGATGAGTTAGTTGAACGGTTTTCTCTAATTCGACTAACGTCATTCCAATTAAAATATTTTGATTTTCCTATTCTGCCAATTCCCGTAAATACACGTCCACCTTGTTGATTAATGGTGAGCTCAATTTTACCAAATAGCATCATCAGTGTAAGCGAACCAAAAATGATGGTTCCAATCAGAAATGGGATACCAAATAGACTTTGTAAGAGACTAAATTGCTGTTTTGCGATTTGAGTTCCATAGATTCCACCTAGTGAACCACCAGACCAAATCAACATAAAAGGCACTAGAAAGAAAGCAATCGGGCTTCTCAGCGTTGCGCCTAGTTTAATTTCTTGCATATTATTTTTATACCAAGTACCGCTTGGGGGTTGATTGATATCAAACGCATATGATGGCGTATCAAAATTTTCAGAAACACGAAAAATATGATTGCAAACTTGGCATTTCCCCATATCCGTTTGGATATTGATATTTTCATTTACAACGTCAACCTGACAGTTTGGACATTTCATTTTTATAGTGCTTAAATTGCTTAATTTTATGAAATTTTAGTATAGCATTATCATTTTGCATTCTCATCAATTTCACATATACCGAAGACATTTTTATCTAAATCAAGAAAGTAACCTTGCCAACAACGGTTTGGGATAGCAAATTTTTCCATAGCGACTTTGCCTCCCAAACTTAAAATTTTACTAGCAGTTTCATCAAAGTTTTTAACTTCAATAGTACAAGTAAACGCATTTGTTCCGTTGCCAGCTGAAAATGGAGCAACAGGTTATTATATTAAACTGCAGTATAATGTTAATAATCTTAAACGGTCGTTTGATGATAGATTAATTTTTGCATATTCTAAATTAGAGCAAACATTGGATGTTCTTGATTGAAATCTTATTTGTCTTTAATTCAGTAGTACGGAATCATAACTTCTTACTTTTTTGTTTAATTTCGCTAATTAGTGATAAAATTTTACTTTCATCTCTAAAGTCTTTATATAAACGATTTATATTATCTTGTCGTGTTGAAGGAGACACTCGACGAAACAATCTGATTTCTAAAAATCTTTTAATACTATCGATATCCTGTTCATCACTAGGTAGTACAAATTCTTTACTTTCAATTATTTTCGGCAGGTCAAAGAAATTGATCATTTCATCCATGATGATTAGGTTCTCATGGTCAATAACTTCACTTATACGTCTAAAATGAGGAGAGTTTTCATCTTCTTTTTCGGTAATAAAAATATAATGAGTCGAAAGTTGTTTAAGGGATGCGATTAGCTTTTCTGAGTAGAATGGGCCAACGGATATTACTTCAAACTTTTCATATCCTAATTTATTGTGTTCATTCCCAATTAATTCAATAAATAGTTCAACAGATTTCCCTTCAACATATATGTTTAAGGTATTCTGAAGTGCTTGAGGGTGCTTTGCTGTAGCTGCTTGTTCTAGCTTAGGATAGAGTTTATCTATTCCATTTATATTTGAGACTCTTGGAATTAATGGTATCCAGCCATTAGAGTCACCACAAATACAATTAATTGTTGCATTTGGTGTATTGTAATAAAACGCAAGTAATGCTCCTATACCTCCATAACCTAGTCCACGATATTTCGATAGTTTCTCGAAATAAGACTTTCTAGTTGCAAAGGTCAAACCTTCATAGAAAATGGAATCTAGCGATTTGACAGTATCTTTCTCATCGAATTCTAATGCAGAAAAAACATCTGCTAATTCAGTTTCCTGAACTTTTTTAATTCCTGATTTAAAACCAATAGCAGTGAGTACAAAAATATTTTTGACTCCAAGCGCAAATACTCTTTCAGCAATTTCTTTTAGTTCTTGTGAGGCTTGGTCACCTGTTCCGATGAAGTCATCGACTAATACTAAATTTTCGACTTTTCCTTCCTCAAGATATCTAATATTTTCAGCATCAAGAAAATTTGCTGATGCTAATTCATTAATAAGTCTAAAATTATATGCGATCATTGCACCACTCTTTGCTCCACCTCCAATTGAAGCATACATAGTATTTTTGAGAGACAAAGAAATTCCTTTATTTTTAGCTTGCCTATTTAATTTTGAATAGGCTATAGATAATGCTGAATTAAGTTCTTCGGGGCCAATGATATTTAAGTTTTTTATGATTCTAAAAGCAATGTCAAAATCTTCATTATCAAATTGTAGCATCCAAGTTACTACTTCATTTAAATCTTTCTTAATAGACCAACAATTAATAATTTTTTCAATTTCTATTAATTTATTTTCAATTTCAATTGGATACTTCATTTTAATCAACACATATCGCATTGATAATTATTTTATTAGATTAATTGTCTGTTGAATAGATATAGATAATTAAAAAATAAAAACCGACGATTCGAGTGATGATAAATCGTCGGTCAAAATCTTTTTCAACGGCTTTGGCTACTAACAAAGCCATTGTCAAAGATGGAGAGTCATAATGAAAGGTCACCGAAAAATATTGCGGATGCCGTGCAATGAACATTCGGTTGCTGCGACCTTGTACCCTATATAACGCTGCTAGGTGTGGATTGGTTGACATAAAAATGAAAAAAAAGTGAAAAAAATTTATAATTATTTTTGAAGTAGATTAGATTTGGTTTATTTACATGATTTCATTGCGTTTGTACTACCTTTGGTTTTTTATTGTGTGCTTGATTTCTAGCCTAATCGCTGGAGTCATCGCTGCAATTTTACCTAATAGCATTGGGGGAGTGCTTACAGCCATTCCTTATCTAATTGCAATGATTTTTGTTTTATTCAAATTTCTAAAAAAACAACATCGTGCACCAACCCTCTCGGAAAAGAAACGATTAAGCCTTGGATTTAGCCTCATTTTTTGGGGTTACAATGCATGTGGTTTACTCTTAGGATTGTTTATTTTTGCACGTAAAGATCCAGAAATTTGGCAAAATTTTATTTTATATTTCAAGCAACCTATGTTTTTAATTACTGTTGTTGCAATTTGGTTGATGATCGCAGCACCGTTATTTTTAATTACGTATTGGTTTTATGGCGCACAAGCACAACGAATGGCAAATAAGATGTTTAACGGGTAATAAAGTTCACTTGTAATTCACCTGTATTCTGCTAAAACTTTTAATACGATTCATTTTTGATAGATCAGTCCATGAAAAAAATGACGGTATTGGTGACAGGTGCAAGTGGGTTTATTGGTTCTCATCTTTTACCTTTTCTATTGAAAAATAATTTTCAAGTGATTGCACTGACACGACAAAAAAATAAAGCTTCATATGATTCAGATTTAACATGGGTGAATGATTTAGATGAAATTAAAGTCATTGAAATTGACTATGTGATCAATTTGGCTGGTGAAAATATTGGTCAAAAACGCTGGACTGATCAAAGAAAAAAACAACTGATACAAAGCCGAGTGGCCATGACGGAGAAACTTTATCAGTGGTTACAGCAAAAAAGCATCTTCCCCCAATGTATTATTTCTGGCTCAGCTATTGGCTATTACGGGATTGATCCTCAAGAAATGTGGGCGGCGATCTGTGACGAAAATACACCACCACAAGTCATCTTTATGTCAGAGCTTTGTCAGGCTTGGGAACAAACAGCACTTAAATTTACTCAACAAAATACTAAAATTATTCGCTTAGGGGTGGTGTTTGGTGATGGCGGAATCTTGCCGCAAATGTTGTTACCGATTCGATTGAATATGATTGCTAAAATTGGCTCAGGCAAACAACCTGTTGTTTGGATTCATATTCAAGATGTTTTAAGAGCAATTATTTTTTTACTTCAATTACAGGCTGATCAAAAAGTTTACAATTTAGTTGCTCCAGAACAAATCAATCAACAAGGTTTTGTTGATGTTGCTGCACGAGTTTTGAAACGTAAACCTTTTATAACGATGCCTAAATGCGTGTTTGAATTAGCATTAGGCGAACAATCACAATTAATTTTAAATGGTCAATATGTAACGCCTCAGGCATTATTCAAGCATGGTTTTAAATTTCAGTACCCCAATTTAGAGCAAGCCTTAACCGAAATTTTATTGGATCACTAAATTTTTTTTCTGCAAACGACTTGGTGAATAGGCACTTGGGTCAACAATAGGCGCTTGTTTTAAAATGAGTTGGCGTAACAATTGCGCCGAACCAGCACCCATACACAGCCCATTACGGAAATGCCCAAAATTGGCCCACAGGTTTCCAATTTCAGGCATGGCACCGATGTAGGGAATACCGTGTGGCGAACTTGGACGTAACCCAGCCCAGCGTTGCACAATCGGGAACTGTTCCAGCTCAGGCACCATTTCCAGACACGCCGTTAAAATATCCTGCTGCGTTTGCTCATCCACAGCCGTACTAAAACCACAGTCAGCCATACTCGAACCACAGACAATATGACCATCCTGACGTGGAATCAGGTACATCACCCGATTCATACACATGGTAGGTAACCAGTTTTCAGGTGTTTTGAACAGCAGCATTTGCCCCTGTATCGGCTGTACAGGAATTTGTCGATGTATGTGTTCTTCCCAATATTGACTCCATGCGCCCGAGGTCAGAACAACATGATCAGCATGAAAAACTTGACCATTTGAAGTTTGTATTCCGTGTACCGTTTTATTTTTAACAATCAGTTGATCAATTGAGCAGTGCTCAAAAAAACGAACGAAAGGATGCTGTTTAAGATAGCTGATGAGAGATTGTAATAAACGAGGATTACGTACATTCGACAGTTGCGGAAAATGGATGGCTTGTTGAAATTTTTCTGAAATATGCGGATTAATTTGTTCAAGTTGTTTGCGTTCTAACAAATTGCACTGTTGCATGGGTTCTTGATATTGACTGGCATAATTCAGTCCTACATCAAAGTCTTCCTGATCGAAAATCAGCATGCCTGTATTGTGGATTTGAAAATCAATCTCCGTGATAGGCAGAAGTTTTTCATTCCACATTTGATACAGCGATTTACCGTATTGAGCAAGATGATTAACTTCTGGTGCATAACGCCACGGGTACATCGGGGAAAGAATTCCACCGCCTGCCCATGAGGCAGCCTGACCTGCTTGTTGTTGATCAAAAATATCAACAGAGCAACCTTGTTCAGCAAGTTCTAACGCTGACATCAAGCCGCTAATACCCGCACCAATAATGGCAATATGCATAAAAAATTAAACCAATTTCAAAATTCACCTCTTTGATATTAAAGAGGTGAGGAGTGTTTTAGCTCAGTAAGGGAGATTGCTATCTCATCTCTTTGAGTTTACGTGCAGCATCTTCGGCAAAATAGGTCCAAATACCATCTGCACCCGCACGACGACAGCACATCAATGACTCTAAAATCACGCTTTCAGATAACCAGCCATTTTGAATCGCACCTGCAAGCATGGCGTATTCACCACTAACTTGGTAGACAAAAGTAGGTACACCAAAGGTATCTTTCACTTCACGAACGACATCCAGATAAGGCATACCCGGTTTTACAATCACCATATCTGCACCTTCCTGAATATCAAGTGCAATTTCATGCAATGCCTCGGCACGATTGCCGACATCCATTTGATAATTATATTTATTTGCACCTTTTAAATTACTTGCTGAACCCACTGCATCACGGAAAGGGCCATAGAAGCTTGAGGCATATTTTGCTGAATACGCCATGATATTGGTATAGATAAAACCATTTTGTTCAAGTGCTTGACGAATCGCACCAATACGTCCATCCATCATGTCACTTGGTGCAACGACATCAGCACCCGCTTGTGCATGGCTGAGGGCTTGTTTGACTAGGCATTCAACGGTTTCATCATTTAAAACATAGCCAGTTTCATCAATAATACCGTCTTGACCATGAGTGGTATAAGGATCAAGTGCGCCATCGGTAATCAATACCATTTCTGGTAATTCTTTTTTCAGTAAGCGGCAAGTGGCTTGAACCAAACCATCTTCATGCCATGCAGCTTCCGCCGTTAAACTTTTGTCTTCTTGTGGGGTTACTGGAAATAAAGCAAGCTTTGAAACACCGAGTTCGAGCAAAGTTTCTGCTTTTTTGAGTAATAAATCAGCAGATAGACGCTGCACATTTGGCATGCTTGGAATATCTTGAGTTTGTTGTTGTCCCGGTAATACAAATACTGGATAAATCAAATGATTAGCTGTAAGTTGTGTTTCACTGACCATGGCACGAAGTTGGTCATTTTTACGGATACGGCGCATGCGAGTCGCGGGAAAAGCGGGACGATTGAACGTATAAGTCATAACAATCTCGATGTTCAGTATTACACTATAGGAATAATTGAAATATTTAAGTCATGCTAGGGAGAGCTTAGCGGCTAAGTTCAATTAAATATCCTCGCTATTGTAGCCCCATAATTTTAGATTTGTACAAAATAATGGGATGTTTATCGTTCCTTTGGATTCAGGCAGCGTATGAATGATGTAAAGAAAAACTGGACAGGCAATATTCAGTTAGGTGCTAAAGCCGATCATGACGTGGTATTAAAGCAGCTTTGTAAAGCATTTAATTCTTCACCATTTTTTAAGCATTGTGGCATGAGCATGCGCGTTGTTGATGATCAAATTGAAGGTTATATCGAAATGCAGCCTGAGTTGGTGGGTAATGTAGCCTTCCAAATTTTGCATGGCGGTGTTGCAGCGACATTACTAGATAGTATTGGTGGCGTTGTTGCAATGGAACAACTTTATCGTCGTGCGACCCCAGAAGATCTTCCTGACACGATTAAGAAAGTATCGCGTTTAGCAACCGTAGATATGCGTGTTGATTATCTTGCTCCGGGTCGTGGTCAGTTTTTTACTGCACGTGCGGAAACATTACGTTTAGGACGCAAAGGTTGTACGATGCGTATGACCATGCTCAATGATGAAGCTAAGCCAATTGCAACGGCAATTGCTTCTTACGCATTCTAAGTATGATGTTCAATATGAAAGCGTCTTTTGACGCTTTTTTTATTGTTTACATGAAAGTAAAATAAAAAATTATCAAAATATAAGAATTGAACGCATCAGTTATTTTTTTTATTCTCGCCATATGATTTTTTATCGTTAAAATGCGATTTAAATTTTTGTTTGTATTTTGATCTTAGGTTTTAACAATTGGTTAAGTTAAAAAAACTAGACTGATCGGCTGATTAAACCAAAAGTTAAAAATCCCTTTAATTTTTCAGGAATAACATATGACTGACGCCCAAGCTAATCAACAAGATATTGCTGCTGATTCGGCATCAGATGATGCAATGAAAGCAAAACGTAAAAAGTTTTTAGGATTTTTCGCACTTATTCTTATCCTTGCAGCAATTTTGTATGCTATTTGGGCGTTGTTCTTTAATCATGCTGTCAGTACCGATAATGCTTATGTTGGTGCGGAAACGGCACAAATCACCTCAATGGTGAGTGGACAAGTCGCTGAAGTTTTGGTGAAAGATACCCAACAAGTTAAAAAGGGTGATGTTCTCGTTCGTGTAGATGAGCGTGATGCCAAAATCCAGTTGGCACAAGCACAAGCTGAGTTGGCAAAAGCGCAACGTCAATACAAGCAAAGCCAAGCGAATAGTAGCTCATTGAATTCTCAAGTTGTGGTTCGCAATGATGAAATTAATAGTGCACAAGCACAAGTAAGTAAAGCACAAGCAGATTTTGATAAAGCGAACTTAGAATTAAAGCGTCGTAATGAACTTGCCGCTTCAGGAGCGATTTCTAAAGAGGAATTGAGCAAAGCGCAAAGTGCAGTATCGACGGCAAAAGCAAGCTTAGATTTAGCTCAAGCGGGTTTAGCCCAAGCAACCTCAAGCCGTAAAGCCGCAGAAAGTACACTTGCTGCAAATGAAGCATTGATTCAAGGCTTCAATGAAGCGTCCACACCTGATGTTTTGGTTGCAAAAGCCCATGTTGAGCAAGCAACGCTTGATTTAGAGCGTACCGTTATTCGTGCGCCTGTTGATGGTGTGGTGACACGCAAGAATATTCAAATTGGGCAACGTGTTGCACCAGGTACTGTGATGATGTCAGTGGTGCCTGTATCTGCACTGTATGTCGATGCAAACTATAAAGAAAGTCAGCTTGCTAAAGTGAAAGCAGGGCAGAAAGTAACGCTTCGTTCAGACCTATATGGTGATGATGTGGTTTATCACGGGACAGTTCAGGGCTTCTCTGGTGGGACAGGTGCCGCATTTGCCTTGATTCCAGCACAGAATGCGACAGGAAACTGGATTAAAGTAGTACAGCGTTTACCTGTACGTATTACGCTTGATCCCAAAGAACTTGCAGAACATCCATTGCGTGTAGGGTTGTCGATGCAAGCGGACATTGATCTCGCATCGAAGTAATCAGCCATGAAAACGCAGAATCCTTTTGCAGAACTCAGCGGTGGGCGGTTAATGCTCGCCGCATTTGTCATTGCACTTTCCAACTTTATGGTGGTGCTTGATACCACCATTGCCAACGTTTCAGTCCCCCATATTACAGGGAACTTAGCTGTTTCTAGTTCACAAGGGACGTGGGTGATTACCTCTTACGCCGTTGCTGAAGCCATCTGTGTTCCACTTACAGGTTGGCTAGCTGGACGTTTTGGGACAGTCAGAGTTTTTGTCTTTGGGTTAATTGGTTTCACCATCTTTTCATTCCTATGTGGTTTGGCGACCTCACTGGAAATGCTGGTTTTTTTCCGTATTGGACAAGGGCTTTGCGGTGGCCCATTAATGCCACTGAGCCAAACCTTGTTGATGCGAATTTTCCCACCTGAAAAACACTCACAAGCCATGGGAATGTGGGCCATGACCACCGTGGTTGGACCAATTCTGGGGCCGATTTTGGGCGGACTGATTAGTGATAATCTGTCTTGGCATTGGATTTTCTTTATTAATATCCCTGTTGGAATTTTCTGTGTATTGGCAGCCATCCGCTTGCTGTCTGTAGCAGAAACTAAAACTGAGAAATTACGAATTGATGCAGTTGGTTTAGGTTTGTTAGTGCTGTGGATTGGTGCTTTACAATTGATGCTAGACCTTGGGCATGAGCGAGATTGGTTTAATAGTACCAGTATTATTGTATTGGCATTAACGGCAGTTGTGGGTTTTATTGTTTTCATGATTTGGGAACTCACAGAAAAGCATCCTGTGGTTAACCTGTATGTGTTCCGACACCGTGGTTTTGCAGTTTCTGTGCTGGCACTCGCTTTTGGTTTTGGTTCGTTCTTTGGCAGTATTGTCCTGATTCCTCAATGGCTACAAATTAACTTGGGTTATACCGCCACGTGGGCAGGGTATCTGACTGCAACTATGGGTTTTGGTAGTTTGACGATGTCGCCAATTGTTGCCAAGTTATCAACTAAATATGACCCAAGAGCATTGGCAAGTTTTGGATTAGCATTGTTGGGTGTGGTTACGGTCATGCGAGCTTTTTGGGTTACAGATGCAGACTTTATGTCATTAGCATGGCCGCAGATTTTGCAGGGCTTTGCGGTACCATTCTTCTTTATTCCACTGTCGAATATTGCAATGGGCTCAGTTTTGCCGCAGGAAATGGCATCTGCCGCAGGTCTGATGAACTTCCTGAGAACTATGGCAGGAGCGATTGGTGCTTCAATTGCAGTGACGATTTGGGATGATCACACGAAGGTAGCTCGTAGTGAAATGGTGAATAATTTGCACCCACAAGAAGTCCAAAACACCTTATTGCAAAATGGTTTTTCACCTGATGCAACACTCGCCACGATTGCAAATTTAGTTGATAAAGAAGCGATTACGATTTCGGCGAATCATGTGTTTATGATTTTGGCTATTGTATTTATCTTTGCCAGTGCCTTGATTTGGATGAGTCCCAAACCGAAGCAGATTACAGGTGGGCCAGCACCGCATTAACTTAAATAGATGGTTATTTCCAAAAAACTCGGACTTATTCATCCGAGTTTTTTATTTCAATCTGATATGAATGTTTATTTCGTCTTTGGGTTTTTTAAGTCACTCCTAAAAAGTAAACAAGTATTTACATCGTAGTTGCCACGATTTATTACCATCAGGTTTGACACGAAAATATAAGCCGTTGCCGTCTAGCTCCCGATATTCTTTTAATTCAGGCTCAAGGGTTGCAAGTACGGTGTCTGATAGCGGTCTACGTTTGATTTCTGTTCTTTTCATGGCTTGTACACCAGCGGATTCAATAAATCTTGCAATGTACATGGTAGTGTATACGGCGTATGTACACTGTAGCTAGTTATATTTGGTTATGTTTAGGCAAAAAAGGATTAAACCCTTTAGATTCAAGCCTTTATCTTTTAAAACTTGGCATATTTTGCGATGGCGTCAATTGAACAAAATTAATAAGTTATTGTTTATAAATAATAAAAATATTATTAAAAAGTTAGGGATACAAACTGGGATACAAATTATGTGCTGCTAGGCTGTTTTCTTGTCGGGTTTGGTGGGGAAAAGGGGAGTTCAACTCAAGATTTAAACTCGCTCGCACGCGCGCGTTTTTCTTGATTCTCTAGCACTTCAACAATTGTTTGTTGTGTTTTTTGGCTTCCATCATTTTATTGAAGTGAAGTATTTAAGCTGCTCACCATGATTGGTGGCTTAGGTGGGATTAGATTTAGAATCTTATCCATTGTGAGTAGCTTAAAGATACTCACTAACTATCTTTGAGCTAGTCGCTTGCATGGGTTTCGGTGATTACCGAAACGATAACGTAATCCTAAATTAACTTAGCCGTCCAAGTGGCTGATTAAGTAGCTTGGTTGTTTAGATGCGCTCAAATTTGAGCATATCCCCCAGTGGGGGGTAGTCCTATGTTCAGGTTATTTGCAGAAGTAAACCGCCCGAATAATCGCATTGTAGTTCTATTGGGATTTTAAGCCTTAAAACCACAATTCAATCCATCCCTCGCGTGCGCGCGCGTAGTTGTTGCGAAACTCAACTTTACGCACTGGAGAAAGTTAAGCGTTAACCTCAATTTGAGGATAGCCACACTGTATGACTGTACGAAAGTTCGTAGTTCATTACTGAGCGCAATTTTGTGCTTACCTTATAAAACAAGGATTTAGCCAACGCAATTTTGCTTCGGCCTACTGTTAGTAAATGTTAGTTTTTCGGACTGCTTTAAAAAAGAAAACCTGATAAACCTAAGATTCAGAACGGCGTAAATCCTAAGTAATCCTAAGGTCAAAACCTGACATTCACCTAATGCCCATCCGATTTAAATAGACAATAAACATTTGCAGCCTTTCCTGCTCTCTTTTTTCCAGTTCTCGTACAAGTGCGGAAAATTTCCTGTAGCGCATGTTTTTAGGCTTTTGATATATCGGCCAATCTCTAACGTCTTGTGACCATTGCAATCGACTCCTTAGCCGTCTGACGCGTAGTAGGGGAATATTCGACTTATTCCATTGTTGTGATATGTAGTTGAGTTGGTGGCATTGTCTGCAAGCGTACGCCCTGCATTTAAAATATAGTTTGGTACAGCGTTTACCGCATGAGCATAAAAACCAAAATCTAGCGCCGCCGTAGTTACAAGGTGAATGAGTTAAGCTCAGGTTATAACTACCGTAGTCGTTGCTTGCGGTGATGCTGATATTTTTATACTTTTTCAGGTCATCAGCACTGAATAAACTTTTTAGATTAAGTTGCTTAATACTTATAAAGCTGTAATTTTCCACGCTACCTTTTGACATAAAGCGCACTAATTCCCCTAATTATTTAGGCTCTAAAATAATGATATTGATTGTATCTGCTTTAACATTATTTTAACTTTTGAAAATCGGCTTATAACTAGGTAAATCCTTTATATATAAGCCTTTGCAGTGATTTTTTAACTTTAACAACTTTAACTTATTTGCTAAAACAGAAATTTTTTTATGAGTGAGTAGGTCGGTGGTGTCCGATCTATGTCATCACTCAACTTGATAGCTCCCCCCAGTGGTTAGCACTCAATCAACACTTGCACTCCTATAAAAAGAGAATGTTTGTTGCACGTAGTGATACAAGATAGGTATTCGTTAAAAACGGCGTAAACCTTGCAGCATATATACGGACCGTAATCGGACCGTGCCGATCTAAAGCAGCATTTGCGAAACAATCCTATGAAAGACAAAAACGGTTCAATTTCCCGTCTATAAAAAAGACTATAGGGGGGAGGTAAAATTTTAAAAAATTCATTATTTTTCTAGACCGCCCAGTACCACACTCACAAAAAAAATCTGATTTTCAAAAATAAGTTAAAAAGTTAAAGCTCATTTGTTTAACTCATTGATCTATTTGGCTAGGTATATCAATTGGGAGTGTTAAAAGTTAAAGCTGTGTTAAAACTACACGGTGGTTTTATTAGTCATTTTTATAATCAACTTTTTATTTTTACCTTTTTGCAAAACTCACCCTATGAAAGAGGCGTTTTTATCTAATCAGGCTGCATGAATCTAAAGCTGTTTATTCTATTGTCACGATTTCCATGATAGTTGAATCTGCATGATTATCTTGACCATTCAGCCAATAAAAAAGCCCCAGTTATAGAGGCTGTTTATATTAATTTGCTGTTTGTTGTATTTGTTCAGTGGCTTGCTTCTTAAATTCTGGATTATCTTTGACTTGATATAGCCATATTCCAAGCTGAAAAAGTGTGACAATACCTGCACCAATAATACCTGCCAGCACATTCTCGCCCACGCCTTTAATAAAGCCTTTTTTAGATGCTTTTACTATTTCATCATCTCTTAAACGCTTTTTATAGCCCTCTAATTCTTCAAAAATGGCATTATCAATAAAATCATTAACTCTGCTTTCCGCAATTTCACGATACTGTTGAATACGCAAGGCAGAATCAGATGCTAGGGTGAATTGTTTTAATTCTGCCTCACTTGGCTCGTTGCCATGTGTAATTTTAAATTGTTCAATCCAATCTAATTTTTCTTTTTTATATATTGTATAAGCAACCATGCCGACAAAGTCTTTGTCGTCAGTCACTAATTTGGTAAAGGTTTGATGTCTACTCATTGACTGATTAGCCTTTGCTAACGGCTCTAGCATAAGCGTTATTAATTTCTTGAGCAGAATAACGGCGATTTAAAATATCGTGTTGAATGCTGGCGGGTAAACTAGATACATCAGCCTTTTTTCCCTCAATCATATTTTGGTTAGCTTTACGAATTGAAGAAAGGCTTACACCTTTAAAAAACATTTTCATAAAAACTCTCCCTCTAAGACTGGGTGTGAATATGTCTAATCAATAGAGCCTAAAAAAGCCCATTATTTAGGGCTAATTGGTATAAGAGTGCCACACTGTTACTCTTATGAGTTCATTGTATTCTAATACAAATAAAAAACAACGATACGATACAAAAATATGCACATATACGGACAGGTATAGATTACGAAAAAGCTCCCCATATTTAGGGAGCTTCGATTAAAGCAACTGTAGAACATCCGCCCGAACTTCGACTATCTCCCGATCTGCACCACTTTGGTCTTTCCATTTCCTTGTTCTCAAGCTGCCCTCAATATAAACCTTGCTGCCTTTCTTGAGATACTTACTCGCAATCTCGGCTAAACGTCCGTTGGTGCTGATTCTGTGCCACTCTGTCGCTTCTTTGCGCTCTCCAGTGGTCTTGTCCTTCCAGTGGTCGGTAGTTGCAACGCTGAATGTCGTAACGCTACCGCCGTTGGAGAATTGCTTAGTTTCAGGGTCACGACCTAGCACACCCATTAAAATTACTTTGTTCACGTTTGGCATTGTTCAACTCTCAAATATATTTCATTTATCTAAAAAGCTGACTAAATGACTAAATTGCTCTGTAACTATTGATATATAAGGCTTTTCGTTCAGCAGTCACCCAAAACCGCTATGACTAAATGACTAAACGAAAAAATTAATGATTAAATCCATTTAGTCACTTAGTCACTTAGTCACTTAGTCAAAACGTGACTGCTAAGTGAAAAGCCTTGCCCTGTAAGGCTTTCAGGCTTATTTAGTCATTTAGTCACGATTCCAGTAATAAGGGATTAATTACAACGTATCGAGTACGCCCTAGTGATTCAATCTTGATGTGGTGTGAATCCTCTAGTTGCTGAATAACCATTTCCAAAAGGGTTTTGTTTTTCTGCATCGGTCTAGGGCATGAGGTTTGTATATATGAGTAAGTAAGTCTGTCTGTTTTTTGCTGCACACATTTACCGACAACCCACTTAATCAGCTTTTCAGCATCACTTTCCGCTTTAACCTCAATTTCTGCATACATTGCCCATTCATTTAATGAATGCTTAACGACCTCACAAGCTCCTTGTAGGGTTTTACCATCAATCTGTTGCAATCCCTCAAAATAAGCAAATACCGTTGCTAAACGGCGTGCCAATTGGCTTGCACGGCTCGCAAACGCTTGTAGGTACTCAAAACGCTTTCCTACACGTTGTAGCGACTCAATGACGTTATAAAACTCTGTATCAATCGCTATGGCTTCATTATTCATAGGAATGACATAACGCCCATTATGCAATTCATGCTCTGTCTGTACCTGTGGGCAGCTATCGAGCAATGATTCGCACCGTGTCCAGTAAGCAATAAGCCTGTGGTCTTTGTTGGCGTTTTTGTTGCGATATGCTGCATTTTGTAGGCGTGTGCCTGCCAAGTTTTCAGGAATAGTTAAGAGGAATCTAGGTAAAAAGCCTTGCCCTCTTAGCACTGGGTCTTTTAAAGCATTGTCTAAAACTTCATGCTGACCTTGTAAATTAAACGTCACCCGAACGTCATGCGCCCGACCACTGCCATTGAGGTTTGATTTTGAGCGTGTACGTTCCACATATCCATCATCAAACAATTTCGTATAACCGCCTAGTGCTTGGTTACGTGTATCGGCTTTCATGGTACGCCCACCGAAAAATTGACCTGCTTCATCACTTGAGATTGAAGCATTTTTCAAGATTCCATCAATAAACAATCCTGCAATAGATTCAAGGGTAATGTCACTGTATAGAGTGCTTGGGTCACTCGGTGGTGGATTCTCTGCACAGTACGCTTCACGGTCTTTTTTTGGTAATCCTGCTAGACCGCTTTTCCATTGCTCTAACTCGGTTCGATATATTTCGTACTGCTTGCGCTCATAGTCTAAAATCGCCCGATCTGCTAGATTTTTGCTTGTACTCTTACGGCTTCCGCTTTGCCCCTCAGTCAGTAGAAACAAGCTACATGGTTCGCCGTGTGCTTTGAATCTATCGGGTGCATTTACTTTAGCTTGGGCAATATGTGACATTGCACCAATAACACATTGCGCCGTCATTGCAATTGGTGATTGCACATGCTCGGAAATAGCCAAAACCGCTTCTTTTGCCAATAAGGGCAGTGCATCAATAGGGTAAGGGTTGCTTGCTACTGATTCCTCTTGTTGTAGTGGCAGCAACTCGCCCCAGTGTTGAGAATCTGCATCTTGATTGAATGCACCTGATTCAATAATCTGCTTCCGTTTCTCAAGAAAAAATGTTTCTATTTGCTGAGAGGTAAACGCTCTAAAAGAATCATCCACTTGAACAAATAAATCAGAATTATCTTTAGGTGCAGACTTGCCCGCAATCAATCTAAAAACATTTTCAGGCATACCACTGTTTAAAATCTTGTATGCTTCATCTAAACTTTGATGCAGCAAAACCGCTTTGCCTGCCTTAGCAAGTTGAACAAATAAATCCATATCATTTGTACCGACTACATACGATAAATGAGGTTTATTTAAACTGCTTGCAAATACTCCAGCTTCACCAATCAAAAACGATACTTTCTGAGAATCAATTTCTTTGTGGGGTGTCTGCTCTGTGTCGTATTTTTTGGCGATACCTCTGATTGCATAGCCTATAACCTCGCTCAATTGGGTTGGATTTATGAGCGTGTAGGCTTCGCAATTTTCACAGTTATAACTAGGCAATTTAGAACAAATATAGCTCTCAGGCTTAACTTTGAGATTGCGCTCATCAATACAATTTGTCGCAAAATCTTCTAGCTGAAAAAACTCTACCCGATGCCCTGTTACTGGGTCGATATTGACCACTATAGGCGTTGGTTTATTTAAAATATCGGGGTGTTTTGCATTCATACCTCACCCCCTTGAGATTTCCATTCTTTTTCGTATTGTTTTGCCATTTCTGCATGATAGCTATGACGTTCTTCTGCTAGGTATGAGTACATATCTAAAACTGTACGCAAGTCATCAAAATAGATTTGATGTACACCTTGTTTCTGTAGTTTTTTGCTTAGGTCTATGAAGTCACGGCGAATACGATCAATGGCCGTTTGCATCCAGTTCATATCGTATTCAGCTAGCGACTGAATGTCGTGCATGTCACCAGCATCGTATTTTTTAGGTGTATTTGTAGAATTGATTTGATTAGGCATGATGATTGCCTCCTAAGACTTTTGAGTTTTGAGAAGTTCCACCAGATTTAAAACTGGTGAGGGGATTCACTCTTGCGGTCTTAGACGCACCCAACATATTCGCCATTGCTGACTTATTTTGTTGTGTCATCCCCTCATAGAGGGAGTGCAGCCTTGTTTGCATGGCTGTGATGCTTGCGCTGTTTAAATGCAAAGATTGAGAGCCGATGCAGTTAAGAGGCACAAAAAAACCTGAATGACGTTCAGGGGTAACGCTAAGACTTTTTGAGAGGTCTACAGCATAAGCGGAACGTCCACAGCTTGCAATAATAAATATCGCCAGTAGCCATATTAGAATCAATTTAAAAAGGTTTGAATAAAGTTCTTTCATGCTCACAACTCCTCTTGTAGGATTTCTAGAACTTCAATCATTTGTGCTTTGATTTCTGACATTGAGAAGTTTTTTCCCTCCTCAATATCAATAATTAAGCCGACTGCAACATCATAGATATTCGCTAACCGCAATTCGTCATCTGTAAAGGGGAGGTCATCCACCACGCTTGCAGATTTAAAATCTATAATTTCGCTCATGCTGCCACCTCTTTAACAAGCTCATAACGTGCATGTCTGCCAATGCCTGACTTATTGCGCTCGTTATGGGTCACAATGTCATAGCCTGCATTTCGTAAACGCTGAATAATTGCGCTTAGTCGGTAGCAGTTGAATAGGTCGATAGCCTCAGCTTGTGAAAGGGTTTTGCCTTGCTTGAGGTGTGCTAGGACTTGTTTTACTTGGGTGTTATTCATTGATTAAGCCTCCATAGCTGCAAGGCTTAAACGCTGCTTGTTGTGCCACTCTACAAGCTCGGTATAGTCGAAATAGACTGGTGCTTGTTTGGTGTCGCCAGTCTTAATAGGTCGGGGAAATGTGGCATCTGTACGCACGATATGGCGCAATGATTCACGGCTTACATCAAGAATTTGGCAAGCTGTTTTGAATTGAACACGGATTGGATTAATCGTCATTTATGCACCTACATGGCTAAATATTGTTAGTGCATAAAAGCAAATTTAATAAGGTGTCATACAAGTGTCACTTGTATAAAAAAAGGTGTCACTTAGAAGTGACACCTATATTTAATTTACTGAATAATAACTATTTTTTAGGGTTCGTTATAGCGCAAATTCTTTTAACAAGATTTACTTGTGTGACATTTTTGTTTTTTAGAATATTCGTTATAGCTGGGGTGTGTTCTTGATGCGGATATTCATTTTCTAGATATTTAGCTTCCCATGCTTGCACTGCTAACAATAATTCAGGTGCATGATTTTTATGTGCTGGGTCAAGTGATGGATGAAGCTCATTATTAATGGATGGGATATTTTTGCTTAAAGCATCAGATAATTGGCTCTCCAGCTCACTAATGCGGTTCTGTAACTCAATAGCTGTTTTATCTCTATCTTCAATCTCTTTTCTAAGTCGTGAAATTTCAGCATTTAGATTTTCAATGTTTGGTTCGTTTTGTTGGATGGTTGGATTTCCACAGCCTATAGGTTCTTGTATTGGTAGATTGTCGTTAAATCCCTCAATAATTTTTCCTTTACTTTGTAAATAAAGTTTTAGTTGATGTGAGGGAATCAAATTTTCAGGGAGGCTACCCGCCCAAATTGCAGAGTTAATAAAGTTATATGCTTCATTAAAATTATGGTGGTTTTGATCAAAATTTGTATCATTAAAACATCTATTAATTTGAATAGGGCTATCCCCACTCAATAAGCATGAAGCCTCTATTAATGAGAATGTATCATTTAAATAAAATAAAGGAGGCTCAAAGGTTTTAGGTTTTAGTTCGTCCTTGTTAAGTTCTTGCATATCCTCGATAAAAGTATCTTTTTCCTGCTTGCTCAACCATAAGAGTGCTTTGCCTGTTAAATAGTCTGTGTAATCACTAGGTGAAATATTTAATTCCTGAATTGGTTGAAAACTAAAAAAATCCGACCTTAACCAGTAGTAACGTTCAAGCTCTTCTTTATCATATATCAGATTAAAATCGGTTTGTTTACATTCAAAATTTCCTAATCCTCTTTCTAATATATCAGTCGTTACCTCATACATACCATCATGCAAACCGCCCTGATAATCACAATGATAAATCTCATCTAGATAACCTTTACTAAATGTCTCAATATTAAAATTAAAACTTCTTAGCAATAGGAATTTGCAAATATTAGGCAAGCTGTTATTTGTTTTATCTGCTAATAGGTTTAGGGCATCAATGGCATTTATATATTCACTATTTCTTTGTTCTAAATCTTCAAATAGGTTCATCATGCCTCCCACAGCATCCCCGAAAAAGTAGCTAGGTAAACAAGTTGGGTACTTGCTTGTCGGCTGGCCTGCCTATACCTAGCAAAACAAATATAATCTATATTTCCCTATATTTGTGCATTTATTGGCTAGTAGTGCGACAAACCTTGTCACAGTGCTTTTTTGAATTGAATAATGCTCTGATCTGCAATTTCTTCTAAATGATTGGCGTACCATTGCATCATGCTTGCTCGGTCATCTAAATATTGAGCCTTGTTATATACGCCTGCTACACCGTCCTTTACGTGTGCCAGTGCTGCTTCAATATGGCGTTCATCAAAGCCACGATTGTTTAACAAGGTACTCGCAATATGTCTAAATCCGTGTGGGGTTTGTCTGCCCTCATAACCCATACGGCGCAAAGCCATAATGAAAACTGTGTCTGACTTTGGCTTGCTCTTGTCCGATCTGCTCGGAAATAAGTATTCAGAATTGGTTTCATAGCTTTGTAATTCTTTTAATAGGGTAGTGGCTTGAGTTGGCAACGGTACAAGATGCTCACGGCGTTTCTTCATGCGCTCGGCTGGGATATTCCATAAGCCTTGCTCTAAATCAAATTCTTGCCACTTGGCTTGTCTTAGTTCAGTTGGTCGGCAAAACAACATAGCTAAAAGTTGCAAGCCTATACGCACATCCATAGTTGGATAATTATTGATAGCTCTTAATAGTGGGGGTAACTCAGGTTCAGCCACATGCAACATATTTTGTTTTTTGCCTTGTTGTAGATATTTTTGAATACCCTCAACTGGATTGTAGTCCATTCGACCAGTGACCTTTGCAAAATCGTATATATCACGGCACATGGCACGCATACGGCTTACTTGCTCAAAAATACCTTTTTCTTGCTGAATACTTTTTAACAAGTTCATCCATTCAATAGGCTTTATGGTGGTGTACAAGCGTTTCCCAAAAATCGGGAATATGTGTTTTTCTAATGCACTCTTATTTCGGGTCATGGTGTCCTGTACCCATGATTCCTTTTTTGTGTCTAACCATTCACGCGCCAATACCTCAAAGGTGGCATTGTTCTGTTCTATTTCTTTGCGCTTGCGTTCTTGTTTGGTGATGATAGGGTTATCGCCCTTTGAAATATCGTTTAAAAGTTCTTGCGCTTTTTTACGTGCTAACTGTCCTGATATTTCAGGATAGCCACCAATACCTAACCATGACCATTTACCATCAGCTTTTTTGTATCGTAGTTGCCACGATCTATTACCATCAGGTTTGACACGAAAATATAAGCCGTTGCCGTCTAGCTCCCGATATTCTTTTGATTCAGGCTCAAGGGTTGCAAGTACGGTGTCTGCTAGTGGTCTGCGTTTTATGTCTGTTCGTTTCATTTTCTTGTATCCCTGCCAGTTCAATAAATATGAGGGGATACACGCTAGGATACATGGCATGTATCCCTGTGGCTAGTTATATTTAGTTATGTTTAGGCAAGAAAAAAGGCTCAAACCCTTTAGATTCAAGCCTTTATCTTTTAAAACTTGGCATATTTTGCCATGTTTTGTTAGGTATTTGGTGGAGATGGCGGGAGTTGAACCCGCGTCCGCCAGCACTACACTCGAGAATACTACATGCTTAGATATCGTCTATTGTTTTAACACCAAGCGACCCGACGAACAGGGTAAAAGGTGCGATCCTCTAAGTTTGGTATAAAGCCCCGAGGCTTGACTTTATACGGACTTGTGTGCGTGCGCTTCGGTCGGGTTCACTGACCACAAGTATTCAGTGAAGCGGACAAGCTGCCCTTAGGCAGCTAGAGCGTAAGTTTCGTCGTTTGCGACTATTAAAATGCAAATTTTATTTACGAGAGAAAATGCGCTCTCGGCATGCATCTATGAGCTTCATCACCAGCGTCGAAGCCAATAACATCCCCATATATGAAAGAGCATCATAGCATAAATATTGAAAATTTAAATCTAAATTTACCGGCTTTGAGATTTGTGGTTAAAAACCGATCTAATTGAAATTATAAATTAATTGCATGTCTTTAAGAATTGGCTTTTTAACGTTTAGTTAAATTGGAACTTCAAAGAAGCAATATACATTTAAATCTCTTCATTAAAACAATAGCATATGACTCGGCAGCTTAGGTTCATGCCAACCAACACCTAAAGCCCGAATAAGATCTACGCTAGCAATCATTCGACTGCCATGAAGCTGTGCAGCGAGTTGCTCTTGCTGCAAAATTCCAGTCCGAATCAATCACATCCAGATAGCTGATACTGCCTTCACGATAACGCAAATGTGAAAGCTGATTGGCATGTAGGAATGATGCAAGTGCTTGTACGTGTGCCTGTATTTGCTGATCCAGAATACGCTGATCAGATAGTTCATATACTGATTAAATCCTTATTTTACATTTTCAATACTAGTTATATACAGCGCTACAAATTTAAAGAAATATGAATATGCGAACATATTCAAACTGGTTAATTTTTATGATTTTACGGTTCATAAAAACTATTTATCAGTTTTTCGCTGTTTATTTGATCGCACTTTTTGCCTGTATCACCTATGAGTTTTTTTTAAATTAACTAATTTAAGATACGTGGGTTCAAGCGATGATACTGTTTTTTAAGTGTTGAATCGCAGCATATGCATTCTTTGTTTGATTAATCAGTTGGAATCGTTTTGAAATTCTATTCTCATTTACTTTAACTAGAACGAAGTTTAGGTATTAATCGTAATAACGGGAGTTTTATGTTTTCACCCTATATCCATGCATTTGCATTGTTTTTTTCATTACTGAATCCGTTCCTGATGAGTGTCTACATGGTCGGGATGATTCGGAATACCGATGTAAAAGTATTTAATAAAGCATTGATTCAAGGGAGCTTAATTGCTTTTGCTGTTTTTGCATTATTTGCATGGGGGGGCGAGAATATTTTTAGTCGCTACCTAAATGTAAGATTTGAATCTTTCCAAATATTTGGTGGACTAATTTTTCTTGTCATTGGTTATCGTTATGTGTTTCAGGGTGCAGAAACAATCGGTGAAATGCGTGGGGCTCCTGAGCATTTAGCAGGTACGATTGCTATGCCTTTTATGATCGGACCAGGAACAATTAGTGCTGCGGTTGTCACAGGCGTGAGTGTTCCATTTGGAGGAGCAATTGCTGTGATTGCCCTCACATTGGCGTTAACTTGCAGTATTCTTATCGCGATGAAATACGGACACGATCATTTACGCTACAAGCATGCGAAGTATATTGATCGTTACTTTGACATTATGGGGCGTTTATCTGCTTTACTGATCGGTACAATTGCTGTCGATATGATCGTTAATGGTGTGATGGGACTCATTCAAGCTACAAATTTAAATTAAATTATTAGATATAAAATTTTGTATGATGAGTATTTATCTGGTTAATAACACATTGTTAATTTTAGATAAAATCTAATAAAAAGGGTCTATATGTAATCCTACTGAAATAATGTTTCGATCTATCATAAAAATAGTTGATGATGTTTTATACATTTATACGTATTTTTACGTTGAGGAATGAACGATAATACACATGTTGTATTCTCCTATGAGTTCTCCTATGTATCCATTAGATCAATTGAACCAAGCACCTGATGATCAGTCAGAGCTTACAATGTCAGTTTTAATGACACCTGATATGGCAAACTTTTCAGGTAATGTTCATGGTGGAGCAATTTTAAAACTGCTTGACCAAGTTGCTTATGCTTGTGCAAGCCGTTATTCAGGCAGTTATGTTGTGACATTGTCTGTTGATAAAGTTAATTTTAAAGAGCCAATTTACGTTGGTGAATTAGTCACATTTTTAGCGAGTGTTAATCATGTAGGACGTACTTCTATGGAAGTCGGCATTCGTGTAGAAGCACAGAATATTCAAAAGCGTACAATCAGACATACCAATACCTGCTATTTCACCATGGTTGCTGTGGATGAGGAGCGTAAACCTAAAGTTGTTCCGACATTAAAATTAGATACGGATTGGAAGCGTTGTCGTTTCGAAGCTGCAGAACAGCGTAAGGATCTACGTTTACAAGAAGTACAGCAACCTTCTTGCAGTATTTTCAAAAAAACTAGCCAGTGTTGATTTATTCATCACATTCCTAGTGATCTAAAAAAAGATCGAACCGCAGCATGGTTCGATCTTTTTTATTTGTAAAGATGAGTCAAATCATTACAAATGTTGTTCTAAAGGGTCTGGAGGAACCTGAAGATCAAATTATTTACTAGCCGTCGGGGCAGCCGATGTTGCTGCATCACTTGCTGTGGTGTCTGTCGTAGCTGGATTTAGAGTTTCAGGTTGCTCTTGATCTGATACCACGACTTTCTCTTCGGTGGTTTTGGTGCTATGTGATTTGTCATGAGCCGAAGCTGCAAATGTTGTTGCCGCTGTTAAAGCAAATGTTGTCGCAATTAAAGTCTTAATGAGTTTCATGTTTGGCATCCATATTTAAACTTAATTAAAAAATTACAGCTTTAATTCGAGAGATGAGTGAGAACAAATCTTGAATTTCTGCATGAGGTTTATGCTAAGTGCCTAAGTTTTTTACAGCAATATTCTTAACAATCTTTTACGGAAAACTTAACAATAGAGCATCATAAAACGTGGCTTTGTGATGCGCTTGTAAAGTTATATGCCTGAACCTATCAATAAAATGTATATAAATATGTATTTTTGATTAAAAAATAATCTGTAATTTTACATGTTTTAAACAAGAGCTTTCTTTTGCAAATAGTTTAATAATTGGATAAAACATTTACATATTGGTTTTAAATAGTATTTTTAGATTAATTTTGTGATTTAATTCACTTTATTTTTATTTTTAATTGAATTGTTTCATGTATTTCATTCTTTATTTTATTTCGCATATTTTTCTCTTTAGAATGAAATAAATTTTTAATGCGAGTAAATCGTGAAGTTTATTGCTCCCAAAATTGTTCCTACTCACATTATTTCTGGTTTTTTAGGTGCAGGTAAAACAACGCTATTGCAGCATTTATTAACTCAAAAGCCTGAAAACGAAGTTTGGGCTGTTCTAATGAATGAGTTTGGGCAAATAGGTGTTGATCAACAACTGATTACCCAACAACAAGGCTATGCTGTCAAAGAACTACTTGGTGGATGCTTGTGTTGTAGCAGTCAACTTCCTATGCAAATTGCACTAGCTCGCTTACTCAGTGAAAGTAAACCGGATCGTTTATTTATAGAACCGACAGGTTTAGGTCATCCTGCACAATTATTGGAACAACTGACGGAGCCACATTGGCAAAGTAGTTTAGCAATGCGTGCTTTGGTGATTGTTGTGGATGGGAGTCGTCTACATGATGAAGATTGGGTGAAACAGAACTTATATACCGATCAACTGAAATCTGCCCAAATCGTAGTCCTCTCGCATATTGATTGTATGTCAGTAGCAGATCATCAAGCCTATGCGGCTTTAAAACAAGAATATGACACTTATGTCCAGCATTGGATTGAAGTTGAGTGTGGCAAAATTGAATTGTCTCAGGTTGATATTATGCAACAACCTGTACAACGTAAGATTCAACCTTTACTCAAGTTACAACAAACACAGGCTATTGAGCCTCCGTTAGAAATAAAACAACTTCCATATCATTATGTAGAAACGGCCCAAGGTTATACCGTTGCAGGTTGGAAATTGCCTAAACGCTGGCAATTTAAATTTTTTGAACTGTTAGATTTGTTGTGTACGCAACAAAATTGGGTCCGTATCAAAGGCATATTTAATACGGATCAAGGTTGGAAAAGTTTTAACTTTAATCCTCAACAATTTAACTATAAGTCTGCCGAAGAGAGTATCGATAATCGAATTGAAATTATTTGCCAATCCGAACAAGATTGGTTGGGGTTTGAAACACAATTATTAAATTGTCGTCTTGATCTAACTGATGCTCAAAATGATTAAAGCCGATATTTTCTGTAATAAAATAGAGTATGCTTAGCGCCAAATTTGAGTACACCGTATTTAAGAGTATTTTTCATGGCGCTAAAAGCAACAATATATAAGGCAGATTTGAATATTGCCAATATGGATCAGCATATCTATGCAGATTATCAGCTAACACTTGCCTTACATCCGTCAGAGACTATTGAACGTTTGATGGTTCGTATTCTTGCTTATGCACGTTATGCCGATGAGCGATTAGAATTCACCAAAGATTTGTTTGAAACGGATGAGCCTGCGTTATGGCAAAAAGATTTAACAGGGCTTTTAGAAAATTGGATTGAAGTCGGTTGTCCATCTGAAGATAAAGTGAAAAAAGCCAGTGCTCGCTGTAAGAAAGTGGCTGTGATTACCTATGGTTCACAAGCTGCTGATTGGTGGCAAAAAAATACCAAGATTAAGACTTTGAGTAATGTGGAAGTTTGGCAATTAGCATCTCAGACTACACAGGCACTTGAAGGCTTATGTGAGCGCACGATGCAATTACAGCTTAATATTATGGATGGAGAATGGACTTTGTTAAGCGATAACGGTCAAGTCGATATTCAATGGTTACAATTGCAATAAATCAGGTTGGGAGAAAAAATGAGCGCTGAATTACAAATTATTGATTTAAAAGTAGGTGAAGGTAAAGAAGCTGTTAAAGGTGCTTTAATCACAACACACTATACAGGGTGGTTGGAAGATGGTACTCAGTTCGATTCTTCAATTGATCGCGGGAATTATTTTGAGACGGTGATTGGTACAGGGCGAGTAATCAAAGGTTGGGATCAAGGCATCATGGGAATGCGCGTTGGTGGGAAGCGTAAATTAATCGTACCTGCACATTTAGCTTATGGCGAACGCAAAATGGGAAAAATTATTCCAGCAAATTCAAATCTGATTTTTGAAATTGAATTATTTGATGTTAAAACTCGCGACGAGTGATTTAGTCTCAATGATGCAAAGCATGATGGCATTGATTTGATTGCTTCATTCATGCTTTGCAAAAAAAAGGTACAAAAACAATACAAATCAAAAAAATGATTTAATCTTAATATATTGATTTTAAATATTTTTATTTAAATCTTCTGTTTTTAACAATCTGCTTAAAATTATTGATTCTATAGAAGGTTCTGTATATCTTTTAAACAAAGAGCAATCCATTTTGAATCAAAGTTTTTACAAAAAATGTGATGTTAATTTACCTTTTGGAAAAATTGCTTTTAATTTTGCCATCCATGATCAGCAGATTCATAAACATGGCGAGGTA
Source organism: Acinetobacter sp. NIPH 284 (assembly GCF_000369425.1). NCBI lineage: Bacteria > Pseudomonadati > Pseudomonadota > Gammaproteobacteria > Moraxellales > Moraxellaceae > Acinetobacter > Acinetobacter sp. NIPH 284. Next base: position 300,433 of record NZ_KB850010.1, on the reverse strand, counting down.
AACTATAAAAAATCTATGCTTGTGTTAACGAGCACCAAAAAATTGAGTGAGTGTGGCAGCTATGAATGATTATTTGGATATTACCGCTTCTGAGCTATTAAAAGAATTACATAATTTTTTCTTGATTAATACTTATAATGGCGCTGAAAATGGTTTTTGGGTCAATGAAAAAGCATTGATTGATAAACATTATTGGATGGATGGAGAGAACAAGGTCGAGATTATACGAGAGCTGATTCCTTCACATCAGCATTCACATCCTGACTATCAGATTACCTTATTATCTCCATTAGAAGGGAATATCCTCTTGCTACAATATGATGGCGTGAATAAAAAGATTCAGACATTCCGTCGTGGTGAATGGGTAAATCGCTTATATAAATATTTTTATCAAAAAGAACGTTATTATTTACAACAACTTTCTGAGCATCCAAATTTTCAGCTCATTCAATATTAAGCTTTTATATTTAGCTCACTAGGTTCTTAATACGTATCGTGTTAGGAACCTAATTACATATTGCTAAAATATTGATGTATATTGCGATAAAATTTATAAAATATTTTTTTAAGATTATTTTCAGTTTTTAAAATTATAAATACAATCCTTGCTCCCAGCTGACTCGCTAAAAATCTTATTTGTCCACAAATTGTAAGATGATTCATGCATGATTCGCGCTCAGCCATTTTCGAATATTGAGAAGATATCTCTATGACAACACGTTTAGTGTCTCCGACCTTAAAAACATTTTTAGGTCTAATGATTGGTTTAGTTGCGAATACAGCAACTTTTGCAGAAAATTCCAAAATTGATGCGACAACGTTAACCGTCATTGGTTATCATGAAATTACCGAGCATAAAGATGCACTCATCCCAAGTTATGCAGTAACAGCACAACAATTCAGCGAGCACATTGATTGGTTACAAAATAATGGCTATCACTTTATCAATGTCGATCAACTGATTAAAGCACATCAGGGCAAATATACTTTACCCACTAAACCTGTGTTATTGACAGTAGATGATGGTTATCAGTCTTTTTATCAAAATGCTTATCCAATTGTACGTGCGAAAAAAATTCCAGTTGTATTAGCAGTTGTCGGCTCTTGGTTGGAGCCAAAAGCTAATCAGAAAGTAGACTTTGGTGGGGAAGAGATTACGCGCAATAAAATTTTGAGTTGGAATGAACTCAAAGAAATGCAAAATAGTGGCTTAGTTGAGATTGCAAGCCATAGCTATCATTTGCATCGAGGAGTAAACGCAAACCCTCAAGGTAATTCAGAACCAGCAGCGATTACTCGAATCTATGATTCAAATACGAAAACCTATGAAAGCGATGCAAATTATCAAGCACGTGTTTATCAAGATTTAAAGAAAAATAATGAATTATTGCAGGCACATGGTTTACGTTCACCACGTGTTATGGTTTGGCCTTATGGTCGCTACAATATGCAATTAGTTCAAATTTCTAAACAATTGGGTATGCCGATTACCATTACTTTGGATGATGGCGCTGATCATGCCAAACAATCGATCCAAAATATGGGGCGTATTTTAATTCAAGGAAATATGTCAACCAATGCCTTGGCACAAGAAATTAAGAACCGCGAACTGAATTTGAATGATAATAATCGTCCGCAAAAGATCATGCATGTGGATTTAGATTACATCTATGATCCAGACCCACAACAACAGGAACGCAATTTAGGTAATCTGTTAGATCGTATCAATGCAATGGGAGTCAAGACTGTTTATTTACAAGCATTTTCTGATCCTGATGCAAATGGTTCTGCTGATATGGTGTATTTCCCAAATCGTCATATTCCAATGCGTGCGGATTTATTTAACCGAGTAGCTTGGCAAATTCAAACACGTACGCCAGTACAGCGTTTGTATGCTTGGATGCCTTTACTTGCATGGGAATTACCTAAATCAGACCCAGTGTCAAAGGATTTAGTTGTCACGCAACAAGCAAAAGCAGGCGAGCATTTGAATATGGGGTATATCCGCTTAAGCCCATATTCACCAAAAGCAAGACAAACCATTAAAGAGATTTATCAAGATCTTGCAAAATCAACGCCATTTGATGGCCTGTTATTCCATGATGATGTGACATTATCTGATTATGAAGATGCAAGCCCTCAAGCACTAGCAGCCTATGCGAAACAAGGTTTGCCAACGGATCTGGCCAAAATACGAAATAATGACGACAAGTTACAGAAATGGACTGCTTATAAAACGCGTACCCTAGATGATTTTGCAATGGAGCTCGCAGGTGAGGTGCGTCAATATCAGCCTTATTTGATGACTGCACGTAATTTGTATGCGCAAGTTGCCCTTAACCCGTACGCCGAAAATTGGTATGCACAGTCTTTAGAAGAGTCATTAAGACGTTATGATTTCACTGCAATAATGGCAATGCCGTATATGGAGCAATCGGATCATCCCGAAAAATTTTATACGGATATTATGAATCGGGTGAAACAATATCCAAACGGGATTAAAAAGACAGTGATGGAGTTACAAGCCATTAACTGGCGTAATGATCAGAAGATTCCTTCTGAAGAAATGGCAGCAACAATTAAGTCGCTTTATCAACAAGGTGCGATGCACATTGCATATTATCCTGACGATCCGATTAAAGAACACCCAGATGTGGAAACGATGCGTAAGGCATTTGCTTTAAAATCATCACAATTAGTACCATAACGGAGTAATGTGTCGATGAGTATAATTGCTTTATTATGGGCTTATGCCATTAAGTTTGTTTTCTATTATCCATTATTTATGTCGTATTTATGGATGGTTGGGGCAATTATTTTTTATTGGAAAGAGCGCCAAGATCCTCCATATCAGCAGCCAGCAACTTTGCCTGAATATCCTAAAGTTGCTGTACTCGTTCCTTGTTTTAACGAGGGGGATAACGCAGAAGAAACCATTAGTCATGCTTTGCAATTAGATTATCCAAACTTTGAAGTGATTGCGATTAATGATGGTAGTTCTGATAACACGGGCGAAGTGCTGGATCGTCTCGCGATGCAGCATGAAAAATTACGTGTGGTACATCTTGCTCAAAACCAAGGTAAAGCGATGGGACTGCAAGCGGGCAGTTTAATGACTGATGCTGAGTTCTTGATAGGTATTGATGGTGATGCGTTACTAGATCCTCATGCTGCTAAATGGATGATGCGTCATTTTCTAGAAGACTCAACAGTTGCAGCAGTTACAGGTAATCCACGTATTCGTACACGTTCAACTTTATTGGGACGTATACAGGTCGGTGAGTTTTCTTCAATTGTTGGCATGATTAAACGTGCACAACGTACTTTTGGCCGTTTATTTACAGTATCGGGTGTAATTACTGCATTTCGTAAAAGTGCCGTACATCAAGTTGATTATTGGTCTCCAAATATGTTGACTGAAGATATTGATATCACTTGGAAATTACAACGCGCAGGTTGGGATGTTCGTTTTGAACCAAATGCTTTGGTTTGGATTTTGATGCCAGAGACTTTTAATGGTTTATGGAAGCAACGTTTACGTTGGGCGATGGGTGGGGCACAAGTTCTGATTAAGAATATTGATGTGTTCTTTAAGCCAAAACTTAATTTTCTCTGGCCTTTAATGTTGGAGCTTTGCTTAACATTAGTATGGTCATATTTGATGTTGATTATGGCTGTCATGTGGTTGTTACATTTTGTATTTACAATCCCAGCCCTTGCTATCGTTAGTTCACCATTTTTACCATACGGTAGTGGAATTTTATTAGGTGCGACCTGTTTAATTCAGTTTGCTTTAAGCAAATGGATGGATAGTCGTTATGAGCCAAGCCTAGGGAAAAATTATTATTGGATGATTTGGTACCCATTTGTGTTTTGGTTAATTACGATTACTGCTACAATCGTCGCCTTTCCAAAGGTACTGTTGCGTGGTGATGAAAAACGCGCCCGTTGGATTAGCCCAGATCGTGGAATTCGCTGAGTCGCAAGATTCATTTTGCTGAGACTAGAAATGAAAGCAAATAGTTTGATTATCGATGTTCGTCGCCAACTCCCATGGCATAAGCGTTATTTTTCTACGACCACAACAGCAATGATGTGGGCAGGTTGGCTGCTATTATGGCGACCATTTATTTTAGTTTGGGTGTTAATTGAACTGCAAAAAACGCATCTTGCACAACGTTTAATGGCTGCATTCAGTCAAGGTCTTGAGCACGGAATTACAGCACTTTTCATGTGTGCGGTAGCATTATTATTATGGGGGCTTTTACCTTCAAAACGCGTACATAAAAAACATGCAATTGAAAAAGCACTACCTGATTATGCACGTTATTTTGAGTTGCCTGAACAAGAAATTCAAGCTGGTCGCCAACAAAAAGTAACCACGCTGCATCATGATGAAAATGGTAAGATTATTAGAGTTGAATAAAATTTATTCGATTGAGAAGTATAAATGCCTTAATTTTAATTAAGGCATTTTTTTATGCTTGTCTTAAATTTTAGACATAAAAAAACCAGCTTACGCTGGATTTTTATTTGCACCATATTTCATTAGTTGAAAAATGGTGCCCGAGGCCAGACTCGAACTGGCACGCTTTGTGGGCGGGGGATTTTAAATCCCCTGTGTCTACCGATTTCACCACTCGGGCATGTGCGCAATAATAGAGGAGACTTTAAAACTTGGCAAGAGTAAAAAGTATTAATTGCTTTCTTTTCAATCAATTCATGTGTTTATCAGATAAAAATTAAGCATTGTCATATAATTTTCATGATTATTTCATCAAACTGAGATCAAACTTTCATTTAAGCAACTTAGTTTTAATTACTTAAAGTAATAAAATTAAGGTAGCTATCCAAATGACAGCAAAAATTTCACGACGGGAACTCATTCAAAAAAGTTTATTCGGATTTGGGGCATTGTCTTTATCTGCGGGATTTACAGGATGTAATGACAGTTCAGATCAAGAAACAGCGACATTACAAGTTAATTTTGAACATGGCGTTGCCAGCGGTGATCCACTACAGGATCGCGTGATTTTGTGGACACGCTTAACACCAAGTGATAGCAGTGCACGGTTGCAAGTCACTTGGGAAATTGCGTTAGATCAGCAATTCAAGCAAATTATTAAAACCGATAAAGTCACTACTGCTGCTGCGCAAGACTTTACTGTAAAGGTGGATGCAACTGGATTAAAACCAAATCAAAGCTATTTTTATCGTTTTGTTTTCGGTGATAAAATTTCGCCAGTAGGTCAGACTAAAACCTTGCCGACCAGTACATCAAAGGTTAGTTTTGCTGTGTGCTCGTGTTCTAATTATCCAGCAGGCTATTTTTATGTTTACCGTGAAATGGCAAAACAAAATGTAGATGTCGTGATTCATCTAGGCGATTATATTTATGAATATGGCGCTGATGGTTATGCGACAGAAGATGCAGCGAAATTAGGGCGTACGCTTCCTGCGAATAATGATAAAGAAATTATTAAACTGGATGACTATCGCAAACGCTATGCTTTATATCGTAAAGATAAAGACTTACAAGCTTTACATCATCGCCATCCTTTTATTGTGATTTGGGATGATCATGAATTAGCAAATGATGCATGGCGAGAAGGGGCGGAAAATCATACTGAAGAAACAGCAAATGCAAAGAATGAAGGTAAATTCTCTGAAAGAAAATTAGCAGCATTGCAAGCTTATTTTGAATGGATGCCGATTCGTCCAATTGATGATCAGCATATCAAGATTTATCGACAGTTTGATTTTGGTAATCTCGTTCAGCTTACTATGTTGGATACACGTATTATCGCGCGTGATCAGCAATTAGATTATGTAGATTATATGACCGCAAATGGTTTGAATGCTGCAAAATTCCAAGCGGACTTAACCAACCCTGCACGTACTTTAATGGGGTATACCCAACGGGATTGGCTACTCGGAAAACTTCAACAATCTAATGCAACATGGAATGTTTTAGGTCAACAAATATTAATGGCGAAAATGTTGATTCCTGCTGAGTTGTTACTTTCTTTGGCTGAAATAACTTCAGGCAATCCAACTGCCGACACCTTAAATAAAATGAATACGCAAATTACTGAGCTAGTCACCTTAAAGATGCGTTTAAAGCAAGGTGATCCGAGCTTAACCAGTCAGGAAAAAGCTCGTATCCTCACCGTTGCACCTTATAACTTAGATGCATGGGATGGTTATTTTGTTGAGCGTGAAATTTTATACGGCACTTTGGCACAATTAAATAAAAAAGTTGTGGTGTTGGCAGGGGATACCCATAATGCATGGTCTTCTAATTTATATAGTAAAGATGGTGCATTTGTAGGTGTGGAATTGGCAACCAGTTCAGTTTCTTCACCAGGTCTGGAAAAATATTTAAATATTCCATTGGCTCGGTTACAGCAGTTTGAATTTGCATTTACCACCTTGATTGATGAGCTGAACTATTGCAACTTAAACCAACGAGGTTATCTCATGGTTCAGTTTGATGAAACTCAGGTACAGTCACAGTGGGTTTATGTGGATTCAATCAAAAAATCTGAATATAGCATTGATACAGCCAGACAATATCAGCTCAGTTTTGATAAGAATTTGTTGCCAGTGAAAGCAGGGCAGCAAGTTGCGTAAACGATTGATACATCGAGCCAAACGTTAATGTTTGGCTTTTTTATTCTTAAATTTCAGACATAAAAAAACCAGCATTAAGCTGGAATTTTTAGCACCAAATTTCATTTGCTGAAAAATGGTGCCCGAGGCCAGACTCGAACTGGCACGCTTTGTGGGCGGGGGATTTTAAATCCCCTGTGTCTACCGATTTCACCACTCGGGCTTTAAAACCAAATTTGGAGGCGGGGGTCGGAATCGAACCGGCGTACACGGAGTTGCAGTCCGCTGCATGACCATTCTGCCACCCCGCCATCATTTGGTGATGCACATATTAGCAACCTTTAGAAAAAAAACAATAGTGTTTGCCGTGAATATGCACATAAAAACAACATCTAAAAGAATATTGGTCAAATTATCATGTATTATTTACGCAATTGATTCATACCCACTTTGGAGATGCGCTGTGGCATTGGTTTTAGACGGTCGTGCGTTGGCAACACAAATCGAAGCTGATTTGTTGGTTCGTGTAGAAGCATTAAAAGCAAAAACGGGACGTACCCCAATTTTGGCAACAATTTTGGTTGGTGATGATGGTGCATCGGCAACGTATGTGCGTATGAAAGGCAACGCTTGCCGCCGTGTCGGTATGGATTCATTGAAAGTTGAGCTTTCTAAAGAAACAACTACAGAACAATTGCTTGCTGAAATTCAAAAATTAAATGCGGATCCTGATGTACACGGTATTTTGTTGCAGCACCCAGTGCCTGAACAAATTGATGAAAGAGCATGTTTTGATGCCATTTCATTAGCTAAAGATGTGGATGGCGTGACTTGTCTAGGTTTTGGTCGTATGGCAATGGGCGAGGCTGCATATGGTTCAGCAACTCCAGCTGGCATCATGACCATTTTGCAAGAAAACAAGATCGAGATCGCGGGTAAACATGCAGTTGTGGTCGGTCGCTCAGCGATTTTAGGCAAACCAATGGCAATGATGTTATTACAGGCGAATGCGACAGTAACTATTTGCCACTCACGTACTCAAAACTTAGCTGAATTGGTAAAACAAGCAGATATCATTGTCGGTGCGGTGGGTAAAGCTGAGTTGATTCAAAAAGACTGGATCAAGCAAGGTGCAGTTGTTGTAGATGCAGGTTTCCACCCGCGTGATGGCGGTGGTGTCGGTGATATTCAATTAGTGGGAATTGAAGAGATTGCTTCTGCTTATACACCAGTTCCAGGTGGTGTGGGGCCAATGACGATTACGACTTTGATTCGTCAAACTGTTGAAGCTGCTGAAAAAGCATTAGTTTAAAGATTAATAGCCCCTCGATAAGAGGGGTTTTTTAGAATTAAAGATATATGAGTTGTACATTTCAATTTGCGAAAGCCCCTGAACAATTGCTTCAAGCATTACATGAAGTCATCCCTAATACGGATCTACTAGCACAGCAGCTTCCTGAAACACCTATATCGTTATGGTTGATTCCACCAGTTTTTCCAACGGATCGTTTGGATGATGAGGTGATTCGTCGTATTTGGAATGAGACACCGTATTGGATTTTCTGTTGGGCATCTGGTTTAGCGATGGCACAGTGGTTACTCGCTGAGCCACATCATGTTAAAGATAAAGTGGTCTTGGATTTTGGTGCAGGTTCGGGCGTAGTTGCAATTGCTGCAAAAATGGCAGGTGCGAAGCGTGTGATCTGTTGTGATATTGATCCAGTAAGTCTTGAGTCATGTCGTGAAAATGCTTTGTTGAATGATGTTGAACTTGAATATTTGGATGATTTATATAAAGCCGAGCAAGTGGATGTATTGCTCGCTGCGGATGTCCTGTATGACCAATGCAATCGTTTCTTCTTAGATGAGTTTCTTAAGTTCGCACCTGAAGTTTGGGTTGCCGATAGCCGAGTTAAAAACTTTAGTCACCCTCAATATATGAAAATTGATGAACGTAGTGCAACGACTTGGCCTGATTTGGATGAATCCAAAGAGTTTAGAAATGTGAGTTTCTACTGCACAAAATAAATAATGTTTAATCTAAAAATAATCAGTGTTGAGACTATCAAATCTCAACACTATTTTCCTCTTACTCATGCTAAAACATTCAGTTGAAATAGAAATAATCTTCAAAAGGAAAGAAAATGAATATTCAACAGGTTGATGATAATAAACATGGGATATTTAAGCTGTTCAACGGTGAAACAGTAGCTGGTGAAATGGCTTATACATGGGCTGGGATACTTGTTAATTATTGATCACACTGATGTGAATGATCAATTTCGAGGGCAAGGATTAGGTCGAAAACTTTTAAATGAGTTAGTTACTTTTGCAAGAAGTCGCAACATTAAAGTCATTCCTTTATACCCATTTGCAAAGTCGGTTTTCGATAAAGACCTATCAACTCTTGATGTCTTGAAGATATAAAATATATAGGATGTATAAAGCTAAAGAAAAACTTATGCATCCATGATTATTATTTATTCAGAACAAGTATAGCGAATGACTTTAAGTGTAGTCGGGCGTGCTTCAAGTGCTTGGCGTGTTGCATATCCTTCACTGTTATTGAAATCAGGTGAATTAGAAAGTCCAAAAGTTGCACGACTATTTCTAAGTTTTACGCCGTATTGTTCTTGTTGTGTAGGATTCATAATTTCATTCAAACTGAGTATTGAAATTTTATAAGTTTTTCCTACGCCTAAAACTTGGTTGCATGCATGTTGTAATTTCTTTTGATCTAAATCTTGATTGGTACGTCCTGCAAGGGTGTAAGCAATCGTGGTTGAAGTTGTTGTTTTATTTTCTATTTGGTAACCCGTCACCCCGTTAAATTTGTGTGGTGTACTTTGACATGCAGTGATCACAAGTGCACTTGTAACGATAATGAATAAATTGGTTTTTTTCATATCTATAATCCTATTATTTCCATAATTAGTATGGCATAAAATAAGGTTGTTATTGTGAGTAATCTTTGAAATTGGCGCTATTCATCGTATTGAGGTTCAAAGTTAAAGAAAGAATTTTCGTTTTCGAACAATTTTGCATATAATCTGCCAAGTTTTTTTATTTAATACAGAAGTCGTTGCTTTATTGCAGTATTTTTGCCCGTTTTAACGGGCATTTAGTTTATTGGTCTGCTATAAGGCAAGTCTGGATAGGTGTGTCATGATCTCTACAGATAGTCAAAAAAAATATGTGGTTGCGTTTGACCAAGGTACAACAAGTTCACGAGCAATCGTGTTGGATCATGATGCAAATGTTATTAGTATTGCTCAGCGCGAGTTCACGCAAATCTACCCACAACCAGGTTGGGTTGAGCATGATCCTATGGAAATATGGGCAACTCAAAGTGCAGTTTGGGTTGAGGCGCTAGCACAAGCGGGTATTTCAAGTGACCAAATTGCTGCAATCGGGATTACTAACCAACGTGAAACCACGATCATTTGGGATAAGAAAACTGGTAAGCCGATTTATAATGCTATTGTTTGGCAAAGCCGTCAAAGCAATGAAATTTGTAATCAGTTACATCAAGATGGTTGGGATGATTATGTTCGAAAAGTAACGGGCCTAGTCATCGATCCATATTTTTCAGCAACAAAAATAAAATGGATTCTGGATCGTGTTGAAGGAAGTCGTGAGCGTGCAGAGCGCGGTGAGCTTTTGTTTGGTACGGTGGATACGTGGTTGATTTGGAAATTGACCAATGGTCAAGTTCATGTGACAGATTATACCAATGCTTCACGTACCATGCTGTTTAATATAGAAAAATTGGAATGGGATGACAAACTTTTAGAAGCCTTAAATATTCCTAAAGTCATGTTACCTGAGGTTCGTAGTTCTTCTGAAGTCTATGGATACACACATACCATTAGCGGTCAGGAAGTTGGAATTCCAATTGCAGGTATTGCGGGGGATCAACAAGCTGCATTATTTGGACAAATGTGTGTAGAAGTCGGGCAGGCCAAGAATACCTATGGGACAGGTTGTTTCTTATTGATGAACACAGGGAAGCGTATAGTTCAATCTGAACATGGTTTGTTGACTACCATTGCATGTGGTGCAAAAGGTGAAGTGAATTACGCTCTAGAAGGTGCTGTGTTTAATGGTGGATCATGTGTGCAATGGTTGCGTGACGAACTCAAAGCGATTAATGATTCGTATGATTCTGAATATTACGCAACCAAAGTGAAAGATAGTAATGGCGTATATGTTGTGCCTGCTTTTACAGGTTTGGGTGCGCCGTATTGGGACCCAACCGCACGTGGTGCGATCTTGGGTATTACACGTGGTGTGAGTATTGAGCATATTATTCGTGCGACCTTAGAGTCAATTGCTTATCAAACACGCGATGTATTAGATGCAATGCAACAAGACTCTGGCGAAAAGTTGCGCACACTCCGCGTAGATGGTGGTGTAACAGCGAATAACTTCTTGATGCAATTCCAAGCGGATATTCTTTCGACTTCAGTTGAACGTCCAGCAATGAAAGAAACCACAGGCATGGGAGCCGCATTTTTGGCTGGTTTAGCTGTCGGTTTCTGGTCGGATTTAAATGAATTGAAGAGTAGAATGTCGATCGAACGAACCTTTATACCTGAATGCAGTCAGGATCAAACTGAAAAATTGTATAAAGGTTGGTTAAAAGCTGTCGGACGTACTCGAGATTGGGCAGAAGATTAAGCTAAAATAGCCGGATTTAATATGCCGTAAATAACACAGGATTGATGAGCATGAGCTTGATACTGCGCCAACAAAAAACCCTCGAATTAGTACGAGAGCGTGGTTATATTAGTATTGAAGAACTTGCTCAACATTTCGATGTTACACCACAAACGATTCGTCGTGATATTAATCAATTAGCGGATGAAGGCCTTTTGCGCCGTTATCATGGCGGCGCTGCGCATGATTCAAGTGTTGAAAATACAGAATATACGATGCGTGTCGGGCATATGCTTGAGCAAAAAAGAACAATTGCTGAAGCTGTTGCTGCTGCCGTTCCAAATCACGCTTCTTTATTTATTAATATTGGCACCACAACCGAAGCGATTGCTCATGCACTACTGAATCACACGGGCTTAAAAGTCATTACTAATAACCTGAATGTTGCAAAGACCCTGAGCACAAAAGAGGATTTTGAAGTTCTGATTGCCAGTGGCCGTGTTCGTCCAGATGGTGGTGTCATTGGTCAAGCAACCGCTGATTTTTTCAAACAGTTTAAAGCAGATTATGCGCTTATCGGGATTAGTGGAATTGAAGAAGATGGCACATTGCTTGATTTTGATTTTCAGGAAGTGTGTGTCTCTCAAGAAATTCTTTCAAGTGCACGCCAAGTTTTTTTAGCCGCGGATAGCAGTAAATTTGGGCGTAATGCGATGATTCGATTAGGTTCACTTAAGCAAGTGGATTGTATTTTTACTGATCAACAGCCAAATGAGCAATTTATAAAAACCATCCGAGAGTTAGATGTTGGTTTGATTGTTGCAAAATAAATATTCATTTTCGAAAAATTGTTACTTTTCTTGAGTTAATCAATTTAACTCAAGATATATTCAATAAAAACTATATTTTTCTTATAAATAAATACGATTACCGTGTTTCTGAACTGTTAGTTTCTCCATCGAATTTTACCATTTATCTAAAAGTGTCGATAGATTGGCATTTTTTGATCTATTTTTTATTGTTTATTTTCGATTTATATGTTTAAATTTTCATTATCGAAAAATAATGAAAAATTTGTGGTGATCTATGCAAACTTCTCCTCAGACAAATGAAAAAATCTATGACCTTGCGGTCATTGGTGGTGGTATCAATGGTGTTGGTATTGCAGCTGATGCTTCAGGACGCAGTTTATCGGTATTCTTGTGTGAAAAAGATGATTTAGCCAGTCATACTTCTTCAGCAAGCAGTAAGCTCATTCATGGTGGTTTACGTTATTTGGAACACAAAGAATTTCGTTTAGTACGTGAAGCGTTAGCTGAGCGTGAAGTGCTATTGGCTAAAGCTCCACATATTATTCGCCCAATGCGTTTTATTATGCCGCATCGCCCACATCTTCGCCCTGCATGGTTGATTCGCACGGGTTTGTTCTTCTATGACCATTTAGGTAAGCGTGAGAAATTATTGGGTTCAAATAATGTCTATTTTAAAGAAGATAGCCCTTTAAATTCTGCGATAACACGTGGTTTTGAATATTCTGACTGTGCTGTTGATGATGCTCGTTTGGTTGTACTTAATGCGATGCATGCCCGTGAAAAGGGTGCTGATATCGTAACTCGTACTCGTTGTTTGTCTGCACGAAGAGATGGGCAGTATTGGATTGTTGATTTAGAAAATGAAAATTGTCAATACCAAATTAAAGCAAAGGCACTGGTCAATGCTGCTGGCCCTTGGGTCGCAAAATTCATCAAACAAGATTTAGAGCTCAAATCACCTTATGGTATTCGCTTGATTCAAGGTAGTCATATCATTGTACCGAAACTGTATGAAGGTGATAAAGCATTTATTATGCAAAATGATGACCGCCGTATTGTCTTCGCAATTCCTTATTTAGATCAATACACCATGATTGGAACTACGGATCGTGAATACCAAGGTGATCCTGCGCAAGTGCAAATTACTCAAGCAGAAACAGACTATTTGCTTGAAGTGAGCAATGCACATTTCAAAAAACAGCTTACTCAAGCGGATGTTATTTGGACATTTGCTGGGGTACGTCCACTCTGTGATGATGAATCAGATAATCCTTCTGCAATTACGCGTGACTATACTTTGGCTTTGTCCAAAGGTGAGGTGGGGCAGGCCCCATTACTTTCCGTATTCGGTGGAAAGTTAACAACTTATCGAAAATTAGCTGAGTCAGCTATGCAGCAGTTAAAAGCATTCTTCCCTGAAATGAAGGGGAGTTGGACTGCAACAGAAGCTTTACCTGGTGGCGAAAATATGGAGTCTGTTGAACAGTTGATGCGAGAAATTCGTGCACAAATCACTGATGCATCAGAAGCTTTAGTTAAGCGTTGGGCATCAGCTTATGGTTCACGTATTTGGAATATTTTAGGCGAGAAAAGTTCAGTTGAGCAACTTGGACAGCACTTTGGACAAGGTTTGTATGCGCGTGAAGTGGATTATTTATGTACTGCTGAATGGGTAACAACCAGTCAGGATGTATTATGGAGACGTTCTAAACTAGGACTTAGCTTCACGCAAAAAGAAACAGAAGCTTTGGATGCTTATCTGATTGCAAAAACTCATAGCAACGAAGCTGCTTAAAAAGCGCTATAGCAGTATCTAAGCGCTGTCTTTAAAAAAGCCCTTTATCTAAATAACCTGAGTTCGGCGAACTCAGGTTATTTACTGATAGATGTGCAGGGGGCTTTGGGGGATGCGAATATTGTCATTTATTCGATGCATTGATGATTTAAATCATTTATTAATTGATGCTTGATTTTAGAGTGTTTTGATGAAAACCGTACGTGGGCAAATTGCTCATTTGGTTAGTGGCTGAGTAGAGTTATCGTCGTAACAGTTCATTGCATGCAAATTGCGTAGGTTTAAATAGACACGAAGCATCCATTTAACGCCTGAATTAGGTGCCGCTTTCGACATTACTAAGCACCGCTGATTTCACGATTTCTGAGTAAAGTGATATAACAAAATCATCAGTTAGTAACGAAACAAGCTCATCGTAGGCTAGCTTTGTATACTTTTTTATCTCTATTTCCTTCGTCATAGAGTGTGTATTCGTTATCTTGTTTAAAGATAAAGAAAAGAAACGGACTAGCAGGATTTTTTCATCTAGGACGATAACAATAGACTTTCTATCATCGTATGCATGCACAAGCCAATTAGTACCACCATATGTTTTATTTAATGAGCCAATTGAGTCGGCTCTGGAGTGCCTTGTTAGGGGGTATTACAGGCTAAACATTTGCAGGACTTTGTTAAGACGCCTCTCATAAGCCTGATCATTTTTGCAATTGGTAGCCAGTTGGTGACAGAACGTTTTTAATGCTTCAAGGAACACCAAATAAATGTCTTCTATATGAACTGGAATATGTTTACACCGTCTATTAAAGGCGTTGTGGATGCAAATAACTTGGCTTGTGGCGATTCTTTGGCGCCAGCGTAATACTGTAATTCTTTTGCATTATTGTTGTTGGATAGATCAGATTGGGATGTGAAGGTGTGAAGCACTGCACAGCGCGCCGCCCAAAAATCTAACTCGTTAAAGTTAATGCGAGGGTCGCCAAGCATGTATTTTTTTACCCAATTCTTGAATGAATCGCCTGTTGCTTTAATTTGTGATGGCGGTGCGTCTAGTAGCCCCATTGCATCTATGCACGAATAGAGCAAAACCAGCATTTGCCCATATAGCTTTGCGCCGTAAAGAAGGTTTAAACCATGTAAACTGTTGCTAAGGTATTTTTCGATTCTGCTATCTATTTCGAGTGACATGAGTCTGCTTTGCCCCTAACTATTCTTATGCGGTAGTGGTGATACATAAGATTCCAAATTCTGCTGCATAAGATGCCTATTTAATGAAGTATTAAACAAAATAATATTGATTTATTTTGACTTAAAACCATCATTAAATCATAAAAATAACAAGGATAATAACATGTCAGTTCATTAGCCTAAATTACTTGATTTAGTTAGGCGGCATATCCGTTATAAGCATATTAGTTATAGGGTTGGGTGGGTCTGTTATTTAAGGTATTTCTAGTCGTGGTGAAACCAAGGTTTTCGATTTTCTGACATGTCACTACGTTGATGGTTTGTGGCGTTTCTTTGGTTGGGGTGTTTAATTTTGCACCACAATTGTTTTAGTAACTACTTATAAATGTGTTGCGCATCGTTACGGAATCCGCCAAATAAAAAGGCCACCGAAGTGACCTTTTAAATCTCCCTGAACCCCTCTTTAATCAAGAGGGAAACTAGAGTGATTAAGCAGATTTAACAGCTGCTAATAATTCATTTTGACGATCTTTAAGTGCTTGCGGTAAGCGGTCACCAAGTTTAGTAAATAACTCAGTATGGCTTTCAAGCTCTTTGATCCATTGGTCTTTGTCTTGTGCTGTAACAGTTTCGAATTGTTCTTTAGAGAAGTCGATACCTGTCCAGTTCAACTGTTCGTAAGTTGGAACATAACCGATTGGTGTTTCAGTCGCTTCAGCACGACCTTCACAACGATCAATAATCCACTCAAGAACACGCATGTTTTGACCGAAACCAGGCCATACGAAGTTGCCTTCAGCATCACGACGGAACCAGTTTACATTGAAGATTTTTGGTAATTTGTTACCAGCAGCTTCTGCTTTAGCGCCAACTTCTTGACCAAGTTGTAACCAGTGACCGAAGTAATCAGCCATGTTATAACCAGCGAAAGGAAGCATTGCAAATGGGTCACGGCGAACAATACCTTGTTGACCAACAGCAGCAGCAGTTGTTTCTGAACCCATTGTTGCAGCTTTATAAACGCCATCAACCCAGTCAAAAGCTTCAGTTACTAAAGGTACTGTATCTGCACGACGACCACCGAAGATGAATGCAGAGATTGGTACACCTGCTGGATTTTCCCAGTCAGCATCAATAGAAGGGCATTGACCAGCTGAAACTGTAAAGCGAGCATTTGGATGAGCCGCTTTTTCACCTTCAACGTGAGGCTGACCTTTCCAGTTGGTTAAGTTTGCTGGAACTTCTTTAGAAAGACCTTCCCACCAAATTTCACCGTTATCTGTTACAGCAACGTTGGTATAGATAACATCTTTAGTTAATGTCGCCATACAGTTCGGGTTAGTTTTGGTATTTGTACCAGGTGCAACACCGAAGAAACCCGCTTCTGGATTGATTGCATATAAACGACCATCTTCACCTGGTTTGATCCAAGCAATATCGTCACCTACAGTTTCAATCTTCCAACCTTCATAACCTGCTGGTGGAATCAACATAGCAAAGTTGGTTTTACCACACGCAGAAGGGAATGCCGCAGCGATGTAGTGTTTTTCACCTTGTGGATTGGTTACGCCTAAAATAAGCATGTGCTCAGCTAACCAACCTTGCTCACGACCCATTGCAGAAGCAATACGTAAAGCTAGGCATTTTTTACCAAGTAAAGCATTACCACCATAACCAGAACCGTAAGACCAGATTTCACGAGTTTCTGGGTAATGAACAATGTATTTTTCATTGTTACATGGCCAAGCGACATCTTTTTGACCATCTTTCAATGGAGCAGCAACCGTATGAACACATGGGATAAACTCACCATCTGTACCTAATACGTCATAAACTGCTTTGCCCATACGCGCCATTTTTGTCATGCTGACAGCAACGTAAGGTGAATCTGTTAATTCGATACCGATGTGTGCAATATGGCTTCCTAAAGGACCCATAGAGAAAGGAACGACGTACATGGTACGACCTTCCATTGCGCCATCAAATAAGCCGTTTAATTTCGCACGCATTTCAGCAGGCGCAACCCAGTTGTTTGTTGCACCAGCATCTTCTTGATTTTCAGAGCAGATATATGTGCGATCTTCAACACGAGCAACATCAGAAGGGTCAGAATTTGCAAGATAAGAACCAGGATGTTTTTCTTGGTTAAGTTGTTGCATGGTGCCGTTAGCGATCATCAAGTCGATCAGACGTTGATATTCTTCCGCGCTTCCGTCACACCATTCGATTTTTGCTGGTTTGGTTAATTTTGCAATTTCTTCCACCCATGCAATAAGCTTAGGGTGACGAACGAATTCTGGTGCGTTCACTTGGGTCATGGTGATGCCTTTTTAAAGTGTGTACGACGTACAATTCTATTCATTGGATGACAATGAAAATAGATGAAGTAAAAAAAGTGGCTGTATTAAAGCATAAAATCGTAAAAAAAATAAGACTACCGTGCTTAATAGAGTCTTAATCTAAGAGTGTATATTTATGGGTAACGTATTGTTTTTGCTTAAATTGAGTATTTTTTGGTTCTATATGTAATTTTTTTATGTGTATTATTTTTATTTTAAATTATTATTAAAAACAATTAGATAGATTTGTTTATTTTTTTTGAGAATTATTATTGATAAATTGAATAATGCTCATCCAAAATTTACATAAACAAACTTTTAATTGTTGATTTTATAAACAAAAATACTGGTGATTTATCTTTAAGGCTGTTAGGTATGATTCAGAATTTACGGCCCTTGTCCATAATTTACAATCAAAAATCTGGCTTTCATGCAGCACAGCAAGAAGACCAGTATGAAGCTCTTATGGCTTTTTGGAGTCAGAAAGGATTTGAAATTCAGGTGTTTGAATTAAATTCGCACATGAATTTTGATGAAATGATGAATAATGTTTTATCTCGACATCAACAGGAACATGCGCGTGGGGTAGTTGTTGCTGCAGGTGGTGATGGTACATTAAATGCCGTAGCAAAAAAGTTAATGCATACCAATATTCCAATGGGAATAATGCCCTTAGGTACGTTTAATTATGTTGCACGTGCTTTAGATATTCCGATTGATGTGGCTCTAGCAGCAGAAGTAATCGCAGTGGGTCAACCGCGCGAAGTTCATGTTGCAACGATTAATGATCAAATTTATTTGAACAATGCCAGTTTAGGTTTGTATCCTTTATTCATTAAGAAGCGTGAACTTTATAACCAGTATTTAGGGCGCTTTCCATTACATGCTTATACTTCGGCATTAGATGTGCTACTGCGCGAACATAAATCATTAAAACTCGCACTCACGGTTGATGGGAAAAAATATCCTGTAGTTACTCCGTTAATATTCTTTGGTAATAATCAGTTGCAATTAGAGGATATGAAATTAAGAGTTGCAGAATGTGCTGCAAAAGGCAAGTTAGCTGGAGTTGTTGTTGCTAAAAGTGACCGAATCATTTTATTAAAAATGCTATGGAAACTTGTTCAAGGGGAAATCGATCAAGCATCGGACGTCTATTCTTTTTGTGCCGAACAAATACAGGTTGACTGTAAAAAGGCCAAACTTACTGTTGCAGTCGATGGGGAATTAGTGGATATGCAACCACCTTTAAAATTCTCAGTAAAAAAATCAGCCTTGAAAGTGATGGTTCCAAATGTTGTTACACCTATCTGATCTACATTTTGGTACTGAACGTGAAGAATGTATTCAAGCGATACGACTGTTTTGCCAACAAAAACGCCCAGAGGCAATTGTAATCAGTGGCGATTTAACCCAGCGTGCGCGTTTCAAGCAATTTTATGATTGCCGTCAGTTTTTAGATTCTTTACATATCCCATATCTTGTTGTGCCAGGTAATCATGATATTCCGCTTTATCATGTCTGGAAACGCTTCTTCTCTCCATTTGTACGTTACCAAGCGTTTTTTGGCCGTTTAGAGTCTACTTTAGAAACGGAGCATTTTTATATTGTTGGCATGAATAGTATTCGTCGGAGATACCATACCCGAGGGCATATTTCTCTTGAGCAAATTCATGAAACGGATACCAAGCTGAAAAATGCACCCACAAATAAAATAAAATTGGTCACTTTCCATCAGCCTTTTTATACCTTCCCAAATGAGCATGGAGATAAGGATTGTCCTGTGCTTGCTAAAATTGCATTAGAACGTTGGGGTGAGACAGGGTTGTTTGGTTTATTACATGGGCATCTACACAAAGTTGCTGTTCATGATTTAAATCAAATTTTTCAATTGGGATTCAACCATCCTATTTTAGATATTCATGCTGGAACAGCAACTTCAAATCGTTTGCGTTTTGGGTTTTCAAATAGTTTTAACGTGATTTTAGATGACGGAACAATTGAGCATTATTGGTTTGATGAAAAACAGAAAATCTTTCTTCGATCATGAAATGCTGCTTAATTCGGCAAGATCATGTGATTGTGTTGAAAAAAACATCTTTAAATAGATTTTTTTTTAATTTCCCCCTTGAAGCCATTTTTTTTAACCCCACAAAAGTGGCATATCAAATTTTGTTATGGCGCTTTTGTCTTGTCATAACAATTTATCAAAAAAGACTAAGTCTGATGGAGTTAAATATGAGCAACATTCGTCCATTACATGATCGTGTTGTGATTCGTCGCGTAGAAGAAGAAACTAAAACGGCTGGTGGTATTTTACTTCCAGGTTCTGCTGCTGAGAAACCTTCTCAAGGTGAAATCATTGCAGTGGGTAATGGTCAGATCACTGACAATGGCGTTCGTGCTTTAGACGTTAAAGTTGGTGACAAAGTATTGTTCGGTACTTATGCAGGTACAACAGTAAAAGTAAGTGGTGAAGAACTCTTAATTATGAAAGAGTCGGACATCTTAGCTGTGCTTGAAGGCTAACTCGACACATAACTCAAATTTATTTTCAGATTCAGTATTTAAAAAGATTCGGAGTTTAACATGTCAGCTAAAGACGTAAAATTTGGTGATTCAGCTCGCTCAAAAATGATCGCAGGCGTTAACGTGCTTGCAGATGCAGTAAAAGTAACTTTAGGTCCTAAAGGCCGTAATGTTGTCATCGACCGTTCTTTCGGTGCACCACACATTACTAAAGATGGTGTAACAGTTGCGAAAGAAATTTCTTTAAAAGACAAGTTTGAAAACATGGGTGCTCAACTTGTTCGTGAAGTTTCTTCTAAAACCAACGACATCGCGGGTGACGGTACAACAACGGCAACTGTACTTGCTCAAGCAATTTTAAATGAAGGGATCAAATCTGTAACTGCAGGTATGAACCCAATGGATTTAAAACGTGGTATCGATATCGCAGTAAAAACGGTTGTTGAAAATATCCGTACCAATGCAAAACCTGCTGATGATTTCAAAGCAATTGAACAAGTGGGTTCAATCTCTGCAAACTCTGACACAACTGTTGGTAAGTTGATTGCGCAAGCAATGGAAAAAGTAGGTAAAGAAGGTGTTATCACTGTAGAAGAAGGTTCTGGCTTCGAAGATGCTTTAGACGTTGTAGAAGGTATGCAGTTCGACCGTGGTTATATCTCTCCATACTTCGCGAACAAGCAAGATACTTTAACTGCTGAACTTGAAAATCCGTTCATTCTTCTTGTAGATAAAAAAATCAGCAATATCCGTGAATTAATCACGGTATTAGAAGCTGTTGCTAAAACAGGTAAACCACTTCTTATCATCGCTGAAGATGTTGAAGGCGAAGCGCTTGCTACACTTGTTGTAAACAACATGCGCGGTATTATCAAAGTATGTGCGGTTAAAGCACCTGGTTTTGGTGACCGTCGTAAAGCAATGCTTCAAGACATCGCGATCTTGACTGGCGCGACTGTTATTTCTGAAGAAGTCGGCATGTCTTTAGAGCAAGCTTCTCTTCAAGATTTAGGTACTGCACACAAAATCACTGTATCTAAAGAAAATACTGTGATTGTTGATGGCGCGGGTAATGCTGCACAAATCGCGGAACGTGTTCAACAGATTCGTGCGCAAATCGAAGAATCTACGTCTGAATATGACAAAGAAAAACTTCAAGAACGCGTTGCTAAATTAGCTGGCGGTGTTGCAGTTATCAAAATTGGTGCAGCAACTGAAGTTGAAATGAAAGAGAAGAAAGATCGTGTTGACGATGCACTTCATGCAACGCGCGCAGCAGTTGAAGAAGGTGTTGTAGCAGGTGGTGGTGTTGCACTGGTACGTGCTGTAAACGTATTGGATGGCTTAAAAGGTGCAAACGAAGATCAAACTGCGGGTATCAACATTTTACGCCGTGCGATTGAAGCGCCACTTCGTCAAATCGTTTCGAATGCTGGTGATGAGCCATCAGTTGTCATCAATGCAGTTAAAGCGGGTGAAGGTAACTTTGGCTATAACGCTGCAACTGGTGAATATGGCGATATGTTGGAAATGGGTATTCTAGACCCAGCTAAAGTAACGCGTTCTGCACTTGAGCACGCAGCTTCTGTTGCTGGTTTAATGTTGACTACAGAATGTATGATCACTGATATCCCAGAAGATAAACCAGCTGCTCCAGATATGGGCGGAATGGGTGGTATGGGCGGAATGATGTAAACCGCGCATATGTGGTTTAAGTTATTGTAATTTAATAATATTTAATCAGTATTTGTTAAACTTACTCATAATGTTACTCACATTCAAGTTTGTTACAAAAAAGGTCACAAATTTTATTTGTGACCTTTTTAATTTTATAGATCTACTAGATCTCTTAAAAACTAAAGTCATCATATTAGATAAGAATTTAACTATTGGATGAATGAAAATATTGAAAAAATACGCCTGAGAAAAATCAGGCGTTTTTGACTTAGAACAACAGCTATTTCATTCTGACGTAAGAGTGGAGTTTTCCTCATGAATAATACAGGAAAGGACATAGCTATTAAGCCAGTAATTTTTACGTCCATCTTTGATTGGTCTTGTCACGCGACCAGTTTTAATTCGATCATATAGCTCCTTTTCTGAAATATTCATGCGCAAAGCGAATTCGGCAGTAGATACTCGACGTTCGGTATTAGTTAGGTCTATAGATACAGCCATTAAATATCTCCTTCAATAAAGTTTTAAGAGAAAACCTCTTAAAATAAAGGCTATCAAAATATAAAAAAAAAAGATGAGATATATGGAAAAAAACCAAAAAAAGATGAGATATATGCAGAAAATAAAAAAAGATGAGATATGTTTAAAAAATAAAAAAAAGACTTATTTTTTTTATTATATCAGTAAATAATCTTTTGTAAGTTGTCAGTAATAACAACGTTAGCTCATTAGCCCATTTAAAATAAATGAGCTAAACGTATACTACTTTATCTTTTAAGCTATATTTTTATTTAAAAGGCATCCTTGGGTCAGATAAAATAGAGTTTTTCTTATCGTTAAAGTTTCTACCAATTTCTGAGAACTTAAATTCATTTATTTCATATTCTGAAAATAATTCTCTGTTAAAATAATTTTTAGTCTGATAAAGCTCTACCATCTTAAGTGTAATATCCAGATAATTCATTTCAATATCTTTAGATTTTAAAAATGATATAAGCACACTGCCAAGAAAAAACTTCTCATGATTCTCTTTTTTCCTGTCTTTTATCTTCTGATTTCTTTGCTTATACGAATTATTCAAAGATTTTTTAATTTCATAGTGTGCTTTTTGTTTGATTTCATATGGAATTTTTCTATTGTAATTTTTTAGCATTTTTAATGTTATTTTTAATCTTTCTTCAGTCTGAGAAAAAGGATCTTCATATCCACTAAAATCAACGATATCATTTTCAATATCAGAGCGATTACTCTTTTCGATTGTGCAGATAGAATCCATTAATTCTGATAATCTGTCTAATTCTAAGATTTTGTGATATTTATTATTTAATCTTTTTGTGTCTTCTTCGGTAAATTGATTTTCTGTTTTCGATTGAATTAATTGAAGTACCAACTCATCTGAATGAGTACGTCTTGCTATCTGATTTAAGTGTTTTTCAACTCTTAAAATTATTTCTCTCACTGTTAATTTAACTCTAGCCATTTTTAAACCATCTGTTTTTAGGAAAATGTTGGTATATCACAAAGTCTAAAAAAAAATCGTCAAAAGTTGATGTTTTCAAAAAATACTACTCTTCTGTTAATTTGAGCTGTTAATTTATGGCTGTTAATAGTGGGACAGATAAAAAATATTTTTTGCGAATGCAAAAAAGATTTTTTATATCTCGTATCCGTGTCTTTTAAATTTCGCTTCGCTTTCATTTAAAAGACACTTCTCCTCGTGCTGCGCAGCCCTGTTAATTTTTAAGTATATGATTTTTAATGATTATAGGGTGTTACTCTTATGTGCTATCGGCGTTACTCATATTTTAAAGAGTGTTACTCTTATTTATTTAAGCTGTTACACGTATTTTATAAATATCTTATGTGACTGTTTTTATTGGTAAAAATTGATATTTTTTAATTTTTTAGTCTGTTACTCTTATTTTTAGGTTCTGTTACTCGTGCAATTTTATTAAATGTGTGTTTTTTGATCGAAATTTAAGTTTTTTTCATTTTTCTTCACCAAACGAATCATGATTTTTTAAAATTTTGTAGGATCCGATATTCCAATTTAATTAATATCGGAAGTAAAGATGTATTATTTTCATTTAAGTCACAACGTTAAAGGTGATAGTCAAATAAAATTGAGTGACGGTCATTCAAAGTATCGACTATCAAAAAGTGCCTATCACTATATTACTCGCACCTTATATTTTTCTAAGCATAAAAGTGAGATTGAAGAGCTTGAATATTGTGCTTCTTATCATATGCCAGCTTGGGTCGATAATCATCCCGATCAGTTTTGGTATGCAGCAGATCAATATACAAGTGAGACCCGACGAACCTCATCACATATTACAATCGCTTTGCCAAAAGAATTGGATGAAAATCGGCGCATTGAATTATCTGAAAGGTTAATGCATGAGTTTTGTGGTCAATATAAAATGCCATGTACAATCGCAATTCATAATCATGTTGCTGCGCTGGATGGACAGTCAGAACAACCACATTTACATTTATTATTTTCAGAAAAAAGTATGTTGGATAATATCCAACGTTTACCAGAACAGTTCTTCAAGCAATATCGTCAAAAAAATCCTGATAAAGGTGGTGCATTAAAAATCACGGCTGATGTGCTTGGGTTTGGTCGTAACATATTATTTCACTACCGAACAAAAACTGAAAAAATAATAAATGAATTTTTAGAAAAATATGCGCCAACTAAGATTGTAGAAATTCATGGTCTTAAATTAGAAGTGAGCAGTGCAGTGTCATGTTTATCAAATGAAGATTATAATAAAAAATATGGAACTAAATTAAAGGATGTTCCTCAAATTCCTAGGCACTTACTGTATAGCACCGATCCTGAAGATCAAGACACAGTGAAAAATTATAGAAAGGAGATTCGGGAAATTCGTCAAAATAACTTATGTGAACTCTATAAAAAAGAGTATGAGTTAGCGTTGGCTAAAAAACGTGAACAGGAAAATACGAATACACATTATCGTGATCAATCGAAAGATCTAGATTATGACTTTTAATATACATACATTAAATAACTAAGGTCGGTTATCTCTGATGAGCCAGTTGAATGGATTTAATCAGTCTTTGTTTAACCTTTGATTTAATCAAATGATCCGTTTATGAACTTCCTATAGACGGATCATTTGAAATTGGTCTTCGTTCGATTTGACCTATTTCTTTAAATAATTTTCCATTTGTAGCTGTTCAAGCATGTGCCATTGATAGCGCTCATGTCCTGCAAAATTCTGTTTGATATATACAATATGTTGAAGAATCCGCTTCTGATACTTTAAGAGTTGTTGAATACGTAGATCATCACAATCAATATCTACACGGTGCTGCCTGAGTGCTTGATAAAAGCAGCGGTAATTGACATCCATATTTTTTAACGTTTCGTTTGATGCAGCAGGGTGGAGGGGTTGGCTTAATCCTTTTACTGAATAAGATTCACGCGTGACAAAGTCGGGGCGCAGACGGGATTCTTTTGCCACTTTTAATGTTGGTTCAAATGTATTTGATTTAACCTTGATATTTTGAAATGCCTGTTGTATTGAACTCATTAACATGGATGACTGGACGGCTTGAGCAGACTTCTCCAGAGAGGGGGTGATTACGACGGGATCAGGAGTTGGTACGATCTCATTAGGCTGATTGTTTTGCCCGTTATTCAGCGTGATGAGTTGTTTTAATTTCTTATAATTAATCGTATAGAAATTGGTTTGTAGCCATTTGTTCTGTGCTAACTTTTCAATCACAAGAATTCCAGCTTGCTTTAACTTTGCCACAATTCGTTTGATTGTTGATACGCTATACACGCCAAGCGTCGCTTGCCATTGCTCGTAGCTATGGAACCAATACTTTTTTCCATTAAAAATTTTCCCCTCGTTATTTTCTAAGCAATAATGCAATTTCTGTAGAAAATTGGCAGCCGCTACGCCAAACGCTTTTGCAAGCGTAGGCGAAGCAATTAAAGGATAGTCTCCCGAAATCAGGAGATTGTTATTCTTCTTAGCCTTGGACATGACCAGCTCCAAACAGCACACGCTGTGCGCGCTCAATCAACTTGTGACGTTGATGCGTACGGAATGCCCATAAAGAGGAGAGGTTATTATTTTGATTAAACTTTGCGACTTCGAGAATTTGCTCATCATTCATTTCATGCATACATTCACGGATGATCTGATGTGCTTGTTCAAGTTCTTTGAGCAAGGAATTTGCGGTATCAACAGCAATATAAAGATTGGCGAGTGTCTGGCGTTGTGGATTTGAAATTGATTTACCGAGTTCAACAATTAGTTGAGAGGCTTGTTTTTTAGGTGTGCAAGTGTTTGCACCATGAAGAATTGCGTTCATAGCAGTAGTCCTAGATAAGTTTAATTACTTACCGCCATCACTTGTCACAATGATGGTGGCAGCTAAACAGGGGTGACAATACTGAATCTAGGCTCAGCCAACCTTACGGTTGCCCTGTCAAGCTGCCATAACGACTGCTAAACAGTAGACAAAAAAATAGCCGCAAGTGCGACATTTATTTGCACCTAGATTATATCAGGTTGTCACGCCTGAACACAGATTTTGCTGTGTAGGTTTAGCTTAACTGGGTATACCTTAAACTGTCAATGATCCAATTCAACCTTTTTACATATCTTAACATTAAATAATCTATTGATTCTCCTGAAGATATTTTGAATTTCTGACGGCTAGGAAACTGGTTGTTAGAATTTTTATGCACGATGGTCATTGTTCAATGTTTATTCTTTTTCTTGCTTTGAGAACTGATCTGAATAGGTCTTAGATGTGTTTAAGTCATAAACTCAGAGTGATTGCTGTTAATCATGAGCTGAATTCATGATCGATTTTTCAGTGCCTCATCAATGTTTAAGACTTTCACTAAGCTTTCTCTAATATGAATGGGTTGAATTAGGATATTACCCATAGCTTTATTGGATAAGATCATAAAAGGATAAGTCCATTCTGAATCATAACTCACATAACTAAACCGATTTCAATAAGCCAAATATTTAAAGGTGCGGTTGGGAAATTTATTGATTTATTTTATTGTTTTATCTTACTAAAGAAGAAAAGTCCATTTTAGTCTCATCCATTAAACCAAAATGAGCTAATCGAGTGGCTTAATTTGACCTCATGGGAAAAATCAAACACTTAACTTAAATTCTTACAAGTAATTTGATCGTCCAGATTTTAGTATTGGTAAAATTGACTAAAGCTTTGAATAAAATTAATATGGGCTCGCTGGCCTACATTGCCAGTCGGTTTTGACAGACCGTTGATCCAGCACAGAGAATAGCTCGCCTATTTTTTGTGGACCTTCTCGTCCCTCTTTTATCTTTATGGTAGGACAGAAGGGGGACACCTTCGGGTGTGCTGGTTCCTTGGATCCCAGTCTGTCAACCCTCTTTTGTTCTGCCACCATTATTTGACAGTGATATGGCAGAACTTCTTAAGATTCAAGGAGCTTCACATGTTGTATCTATCTTTTCTCATTTGTGCCTCACCACCTGTTCAACCTTGTTGTGCTTTGCAACGGGGACTAGACGGCTAACTATTATTCGTCTGTATTAAAAAACTTTTAACAAGAACAATCCAACGGTGGATGGCTAAATCACGCCTATAAAAATAGAACTTTTTATATCTGCTGGTGATTGTGAATTGCATTGAACATGTGGGGAACAACCATGACTGAATTAACTAAACCTAAAATTATTCCAATCGAAAACCGTCCTCAAAAATCCAAGCTATTTTTAAAATGTGTGGTCTTGCCGATTGTGATCTTTCTGATTATTGCCAAACTCTTTTCCTTTGGTGCTTTTGCCTATATCTTCTTTGGCTTTGACCTGTTCTGGTTTGTGATCATTTACTACCTCTATCAATATGGAAATACATATTTCGATGGAATGACTGAGCAACTGAAACGCCAAGGGGAAACTTTTAACTATCAAAATCGTGGTGTCTGGATTAATAGTCAGGACAAAACTATCATCCTATTTGATCAGCCTGATCAACGTCTCGTCAAATATCCTTTTGACTATATAACTTCTGTTGGACATTACAATTTGGTTGAAGATCGCTTCAGAACCACAACCACAGTGATCAGTAACCCAATGATGGGAACCCATGTTAATCAACAAGTCCATCGGACACCGATGAAACGTGAGTTTCAGGTCAATATTGGAACACGGGATCAATTTAAACCAAATTACAGCCTTAAAGTGCTGTTTCCTTGGCGTAGTCCCAAAATGGCCAGTGAAATTCGTCAACTCCTTTCGGCTGATTATTATCAATAACAACAATTATATAAGGTAATAAATTATGAAGATTTCAAAAACGTTTATGCCATCTGTTCTGATGCTGGCAATCAGCACAGTAATGGTTGGGTGTGGGGGCGGTGGTTCGGGAGGAGATTCTGGTTCATCCAATGGTGGTGGAACGGAAAATTCTAATAATGGCAATATAAACCCTAAGCCAGTGACCTGTGCTGAAAGCCAATATCTGGAAGAGGGTACATGTAAAAACAAGGTAGTGCAGAATATCCAGTCTTTACCATTCAGCAGCCTGATTCAAGGTCAAAGCTATCCATTATCGCTTCAGACAGATCAAGGTCTGGCAGTAACGTTTAGCAGTAACACACCCAACATCTGTAGTGTAAGTGGCAGTGAACTCAAAGCGCTTAAAGTTGGTCAGTGTATTCTGGCACTGACACAGGTAGGGACGGAAAAAGTTCTACCACTCAATAGCAGCATGACCGTCAATGTGACTTGTGCTGCCGATCAATATCTAGAAAATAATGTTTGTGTAACTAAGGCCAAGCAAACCATTACCCCACTTAAAATGAAATACATCCTGACGGATAGTATTTATTCACTGGATGCTGAATCCAGTGTCAAACTTCCTGTTAAAATCAATAGCCTTTCTTCAGCAACCTGTACTTATTCTAATGGTGAACTAAAGGGGATTAGTGCGGGTGTATGTACCCTTAAACTCACCCAGGAGGGTGATGCCAAAACATTGGCCGCAGAAAGCAGGACTATTAGCTTTGATGTATTTAAAGCCTCATCCATGAGCGAGGCACCCGATATCAATAACTGTTATGCGGGTAAGCTCAGTGCAAAGTTTAGAAATGAATTTTTAAATGAAATCAATACGGTTCGTGCCTTGCATGGATTACCCAGTGTGAGTTATGACGATGCCCGTGAAGATGAGATGATGCAGACGGCACTGATTCTTGCGGCAAACAACATCCTGACCCATTACCCCGAAGCTAACACAAACTGCTATTCCGATATTGGTGCAGTGGGTGCAAGAACCAGTAGTCTGGAAATGGGAGTAAGACAGAATAAGAATGACTATTCACCTGCCGAAAGCATTACCAATATGGTGCATGACAAATTAAACCTGTTTGCAGGAGATGTGGGGCATCGACTCTGGATGCTCAATCCCTTCTTACAAAAATCGGCGTATGGTTCAGTTAATGCACCATCATTTAAAGATACCCGATTCCCTTATGTGGTCGGTACGTCCTATAAAGTGGTTTATCCCTTTAATCATACAACCACTGCACCACTCGGTGTGATTGCCTATCCCTACCACAACTATCCAGCCAAATATTATATGGCGGGTTCAATTCTCTCGATTTCAGTTTTAACCGAACAAAAGAATTTCTTTGCCAATCGCAATGTGGACTACGCTAAAGCTAACGTTGTTGTCACTGAACGAAGTAGTGGGGCTAAACAGAAGATCAGTAATATCCGTTATGAAAATATCGGAGTTCCCAACCATATCCAGTTTAACTTTGACGATTTGAAGTTGAATGTGATTTATGACGTCAAACTCAGCAATGTTCTGGTGAATGGTCAGCCTAAAGAATATTCCTATTGGTTTAACGTGAATGGTCGGTAATCCAACATAAGGACAACAACAAAATGACATGTATGATTCAAAAAATTCTCGTTACGAGTATCTCGCTGCTCATGATACATACCGCGATGGCTCAACCTATTTCTGCTTCAGCTTTAACCCTAGAGCAAGGCTTATCCTGTCTGGATTGGGCTGAAAAAGAACAATCTTTTAATAATCAACTGGCGCTGGGTGACAAGGCAGATATACCAACACCAGCGATCGTCAAACTTCAGAAACAATTTCAACAGCTATATAGCAAGCAAAAGACTACCATTATCGATGATTCAGACGATGAAAATTTCTGTCAGGACTGCCCTGAAACAACCGTCTATCTTCCTAGAAACAAAAGTAATCCGATTCAACGGATTGAGACCTCAATGCATGTCAGTGTTGCAGGAGCAAATACATCGATCTATCGTCGAGATGACATCGCCACAACTAAACAAAAAATTGAGAACGCATTAAATATTAAATTCAGTCACTATACAGGACAGCAATTCAAAAGCTTTAAACAGCAGTGGGATAAAGCTTCTATGCATGATGATCAAAATAGAAGTAAAACTCAAAAAGTCTTTCAGCAATATCCACATTTAAAGGTCTTTAATGGTGAAGTCTTCCAAAATCAAAAGATCTATACACCCAAACAGATTTATATCTATAGCCAGCGTTATAAACGTGACAGTTCTTATCTGAATGACATGATTGCTTTTATCAGTCTTTATGACAATCCGATCAATCCATCACAGCACATCTTACAGTGTGGTTTTATTGACAATGTGTTTTAACCTCCAAATAAATAAAGAGTCATATCAAATGAAAAAATTTATATTCGCAGGATTATGTTTAAGTCTTTCAACACTGGCTTGTGCAGGTGCGAAAGAAAGCCTAGCAGGAAAGCGTTTGGTCTTGGATTTGCCAGATACTGAATGTGCAGGATTGTCTTTTGCCAAGAATGGTAAAGATGCAGCAATGTATGCTGAAATGGGGCAATGCCAAGATCCTTTACTACTTCGAGTAAAATGGCTAGATGACAAAACCTTTATTTTAATTGAGAAAGTACGAACGAATAATATTTCTCCACCACGTAGCTATTTATATAAAGTCCAAAGCATCAATCAGCATTACGTAAAACTGACTCAGATATGGACGGGGTGGGGTGATTCAAAAGACGATACGCTAGGCTATTATTTTAAATAGCTTGATCTAAGGTAGGCTAAATATACAAAGCTAAAACGATAATTGATCAGAGATTTTTAAAACATGAATTACTATGCAGAGGATCCCTTCTAGATAACTTAATCTAGGAGGAAACATGAAAAAGCTGAAATTTCAGTATCTACAACCTGCAAACACTCATCCTAATGACGGTATACGAAAACGATATCCCCATATGAGGAATGCTTATTTTAAAAAGTTCAGTACATATCCAGAACGTAGTTTCTATTTTTTTCATTTGATCGAATATAAGGATTATCCTTTAAAACTTCGTGTTGCACGAGGTTCTGGTTTGCCAGAAGAATGGGATGATCTTCCATCTTCAGTCTACAATGTAGCTAAAAGCTGGAAGCATAATTCCAAAAGAAAGCATCAGTACTTTAAAGAGGATGTTGCCTAAAATTTATTTTATCTAAAAATAAGGGAATAGTTTTTCCCTTATTTTTTGCTTAATGCCGAATTTAATAATTACATACTTATCTAGCAGTAGCGGATGATTTGACGACTGTAGAAAACTTAGCTCAAATTTAGCTTAATAGCTGCCCTAAAAAATGGGTAAGTATTAGATAGATCGGATTTGGGTGGTGTTTCAAAAAGTATGCTGAAACAAAGCAGGTTGAATTTTGATAAAATAGAGAAATGCGAATAACTCTAGAAATCAAATGTCCAACCTGCCTCGGTGACAGTATAAAGAAAAATGGCATCAAAGTAGATGGGAAACAAAACTATCAGTGCAAAGACTGTAAACGTCAGTTTATTGGTGACCATGCTCTGAGCTATCTAGGATGTAATTCAGGCATTACTCGAAAAATATTACAGTTGATGGTCAGAGGTAGTGGTATACGAGATATCGCTGAAGTTGAGCGAATCAGTATCGGTAAAGTTTTACGTACTTTAACCGAATCGACCTACCAAATTCAGCCTAAACAAAGTCATTATGAGTCTCTTGAAGTTGATGAGTTTTGGACTTTTGTGGGAAATAAAAATAATAAACAATGGCTTATTTACGCCTACCATCGAGAAACAGGTGAGATTGTTGCTTATGTTTGGGGTAAAAGAGACTTAGCTACAGTTCAACGATTGAAGACAAAGCTTAAACAATTAGGTATTCACTACACCCGAATTGCAAGTGATCATTGGGACAGTTTCATAACTGCTTTTAAAAACTGCAAGCAAAGTATTGGTAAATTTTTTACTGTAGGTATTGAAGGTAATAATTGCAAAATAAGGCATCGAATTAGGCGTGGTTTTAGAAGGAGTTGTAATTTTTCAAAAAAGATTGAAAACCATTTTAAAGCTTTCGACTTAACCTTTTTTTACATCAATAATGGCTTCATTTAATGTCAGCATACTTTTTGAAACACCACCCGGATTTGAGCTTATTCATACTCCTTTTGCTGATATTGGTAATAGTTTCGAACATATTCATTTTCAAATGTTGAGGAGAGAGATTTACTTTAATAAAACTTTTTAGTATTTTGTTAGCAAATCAGTAGTATTTCCATCGCTATGCGTTCAAGTAGGTTGTCTAAGCTTATACTCGCATTTATCCTGTTTTTGTTTACGATAACAATTACGGGAGTTCATGCGTGGGCGCCTGTCTTACTTGAGAATATTGAACACCAACATGAGTTAAGTATTGTCGTTGAGGATGATGCATCAAGTCATTGGTCTTTGCAGCATTCTAGTGATTCTCTTAAAAACTCTACTGATCATGACGCTGAAGCGCATAGCTGGAAGAACATTGATGAGCCAATTTATCATCATTCAGTAAAACCAATTTCTTCTGATAGTGATCTAAGCATAGATCCAGTCTTTATTCTTAGTTTCGCACTTCCACTAGTTTTATTCTTTTTCCAGCTTTTTGAAAAGCCTATTTATCGAGCCTTTTTAAAGCGGCGATCCCCTCTAATATTTAGTAATTCTTATACCTACTCTAAAAACTTAATCGTCCTACATAATTGATTTTTCTATACAAAAATTAATTTTAATTTTTTTGTATAGGTAAAGTCATGTCTAAAAAATATCAGATATTTCTTACCTGTGGATTTGTAGCAACAGCAGCAAATGTATTCGCAGAAACGAATTATGCTGATCTACAAAAGCAGGTAATCGCAAGTGATGCTGTACTCAATAGCTTACAGCAGTCCGAGCAAGCTTATGAAATCAATCAAAAGTTTGCTGGTAGATTAAATAATCCGACTTTCAATGTGGAGTTGGATAATCTCGGTAATTCTAAACTGAAGGATTTGGATGGCCCAACAACCTTATTGGGACTGTCACAAGAGATTCCTCTTAGTAATAAACTTTCCTTGAGAAAACAGATTGCGAGTTTTCAAGGTGATCGCAATCTGTTCGAAATAGCAAAGCGTCAGGCTGAACTCAAAGCAGATTTAAGAATCTGTATGGCGAACTGGTATGTAGCTACTCAGCGTGCTGAAATTTATTCTTCTGAGAGTAAATTGAATGCCAGACAAGCTAATGTTCTTTCCGAACGGCTTAAGTACGGGCGAGTAATTCCTTCTGATGCTCAACTAAGCATAGCACTTTCATCTGAATCTAAATTGCGCCATCAAAATGAAGTGAAGAAGATTCAGTTCCAGAAAAATCTGTGCTCTAAGTTCACTTCCAACCTGCCAAGTAATGCATTGGAGGTTCCGCTAAGCTTTAATTTCACAGACAAAATAAGTTTGTCTGAGCAAGAAGCAACGCTGAGTTCAAAGCTGAAAAAGACTCAGTTTGAACTGGCCCGTAAAGAAGCAATACCCGATATTACTTTGGGAGTAGGGGTTAGGAACTACCAAGAAACCAATGACAAAGTCTTCCAAGTTTCAACGTCAATACCTCTCAATGTCTTTAATCGAAATAAGGGCAATATTGCGATTGCTCAAGCAGAGCATACGAAAGCAGAAACAAAGTCTGTGCTTGTGAGTCGTAACTCTAAAATTGAATTGGAAAACAAATCTATTGAGGTTTCAAATTTAATTGATGCGATTAAGCAATATGATCAAACCGTTTTGCCCGCAACAAATGAAAGCCTGCGAATTGCAGAGATGGGTTACCAAGCAGGGAAAAACTCTTTACTTGAGTTCAATAACATCAAGCAAATTTGGCTAGACAAACATCTTGCTCGATTCGATTTGTGGTTGGCTTTGCAGACAGAAATTGCAGAAGTCGAGCGCAACTACATTACTCATTTAGATCAAGAATAAGGGCAAGGATATGAATAAACAAACAAATACATTGATTGCAACTGGTGTCGTTGCCTTACTTATCGTCTTATGTGCTATTGCTTGGTATAAAACCGGAAATAAGACACAAGCGAGTGGACATGGTGAGGTCGCCGAAGAAAAAGTAGCTGTAGCTGGAGATGAGAAAGGACCACACGGTGGTCGTTTGTATCGAGATGGAGATTTCTCTGCTGAGGTTAAGATATTTGAAGAAGGAGTGGAACCACACCTCCGTGTTTATGGGTATTTGAAAGACAAGCCACTTAAACCTGAAGACTTAAAAGCGAATATTTACATTAAGCGTTTAGATGCTGAGCAGAATATTCAATTTAAACCAGAGAGTGATTACTTGATTGGAAATGAAATTGTCTATGAGCCACATTCGTTTCTAATGGTTGTAAATGTCGATTATCAAGGAAAAAAACATACTTGGAAGTGGGATACGAAAGAAGGTCGTGTCACCATGTTAGACAGTAGTATTAAGAGCAGTGGTTTAGAGCTTTTAAAAGTTGAACCAATGATGTTTGAAAATGCTTTGGAACTGAAAGGTGAATTGAAGTTTCCTGATAATTTTGAAAGCCTTGTTGCACCAAAAGCCAGTGGAACACTGATAAAAACCTACCGTAATATTGGGGATAAAGTAAGTCAAGGAGACTTACTTGCTGTTGTCCAAAGCCAAGATTTAATTCGTTTGAATGCGGATCGTAAAGTTGCTTTGGAAACTCTACAGTTTGCTCGACAAAAAATGGAACAAGAACGAGCATTATGGCAAAAGCTTGTATCACCTGAGATTGATTATATTTCTGCAAAGAGAGATTTTGATGCTGCTCAAACTCGTGCAAATGAGTTGAATAACTTAATAAGCTCTTATGGCGGTTCAGGTAATGGAACAGTTGAAGTTCGTGCAGCAATGTCAGGAACAATATTAGAAATCCTTGGTGCTGTTGGATCTAATGTAAGCGCTTCAACCCCTATTTTTAAAATCGCAAATACTTCGCAACTCTTGGCGGTAGTAAATGTTCCTGCTGACAAGCTTAATGCTATAAACCCTACAAACAGAGTCAAAGTTAAACCTCAAAGTCCGACAGGCACAGAAGAGGCATTGGGCAAGATCAAATATATTAGTGATGTCATCGATACTAAAACACGTACAGCGAAGGTATTTATTGAGATACCAAATCAGTTTAAGTGGCGTTCTGGACAGTTAATCACGGCTCAAATTTTTGAAAATCAAAGTCAAAAGCCAATGGTTGTACGTGAAGATGCGTTACAGAATTTCCGTGATTGGGACGTGGTATTCATTCGTGTTGGTAACGATTTTGAAGCTCGACCTCTGGAGCTTGGCGATAAATACAATGGGTATGTGGAAGTTAAATCTGGATTACGAATAGGACAGGTTTATGCCGCAGGAAATTCATATCTTTTAAAAGCAGAGCTAGGTAAATCTGGCGCTACTCATGACCATTAAGGGGAGTAGCGAATATGTTTGATCAGATTGTTAAACTCTCGATTAAGAATCGTTGGCTTGTACTCATCGTATTCCTATTTGTCGGTGCATTGGGGGCCTATAACTATTTTAAGCTACCAATTGATGCTGTTCCCGATATTACGAATGTACAAGTTCAGATTAATAGTGAAGCTCAAGGACTCTCTCCAATGGAGATGGAGTCTCAGGTGACTTATCCTATTGAAACGGCTTTGGCTGGTATTCCAAATTTAGACTATACCCGATCAGTCTCTCGGTATGGCCTGTCACAAGTGACGGCAATTTTCAAAGAAGGGACGGATATTTATTTTGCCCGACAATTAGTGAATGAGAAGCTACAAGGGGTGACACCAAATCTTCCCGTTGGAATTGCAACTTCTATGGGGCCTGTTTCTACAGGACTTGGCGAAATCTTCATGTATACCGTTGAAAATGCCAAGAACAATCCTAATCCACTTTCACCAACGGAATTACGCACCTTACAAGACTGGGTGATTAAACCTCAGCTTCGAAATGTAGAGGGTGTTAATGAAATCAATACCATTGGTGGTTATCTCAAACAATTTGTAGTTCAACCTGATTATGCTTATTTACGTAGCATAGGGCTGGATCAGAAAGCGATTTTAGAGGCTATCTCTAAGAACAGCATGAATAAAGGCTCGGGGTATATTGAGAAAAATGGTGAACAGTATTTGATTCGTTCTGATTCTCAAATTAACTCAATTGAGCAAATCCAGAATATCCCGATTACGACGAGCAATGGTTATATCCTCAGATTGAAAGATGTTGCCAAAATATCTATTGGTCACGAATTACGTACAGGTGCCGCAACTAAAGATGGGCAAGAAATTGTACTGGGTACAGCATTCATGCTTATCGGTGAGAACTCACGAAATGTTGCTCATGCTGTTGATCAAAAACTACAGCAAGTTCAAAAATCATTACCAGAAGGTGTAGAAGCAAAAGCGGTCTATAACCGTACAACTTTGGTTGATGCAACGATACAGACGGTGAAAAAGAATCTTCTAGAAGGTGCGATTCTGGTAATCGTTGTTCTGTTTGTATTTCTTGGTCATTTCCGTGCCGCGCTGATTACAGCTCTAGTTATTCCATTATCAATGTTGATGACAATCACAGGTATGGTGAACCAGAAAATTAGTGCCAACCTTATGAGTCTTGGGGCACTAGATTTCGGGATTATTGTAGATGGTGCTGTTGTAATTGTTGAGGCTTCCTTAGCAAAGTTGGCAATTAAACAAAAAGAGCTTGGGCGAGTTTTAACAAGGCAAGAACGCTTTACGACTGTGTTTGAAGCGACTAAAGAATCCCGCAAAGCGATTCTCTATGGTCAATTGATCATTATCTTGGTGTATCTACCTGTAATGACTCTGACTGGTGTTGAAGGAAAGATGTTTACACCAATGGCTGCAACAGTGGTTATGGCTTTAGTGGCAGCAATGATTCTTTCAATTACGTTTGTCCCTGCAATGGTGGCATTAGTCACTACCGGTGAAATTAAAGAAGAAGAGTCAAAAATCGTCCATGGCATCAAAAGATTTTATAACCCAATTTTAGATTGGTCTTTAAATCATAGATATTTGCTAATTGCTTTTGTCTCTATTTTCTTTGTTTTTAGTGCAAGTCTTTCGACTCGTTTAGGCTCAGAGTTTATACCTTCCTTGGATGAGGGAGATGTAGCACTACATGCCTTGCGTATTCCTGGCACGTCGTTGACTCAAGCAATTGAAATGCAATACACGTTAGAAAAAGAGATTAAGAAAATTCCAGAAGTTCAGACTATTTTTGCCAAAGTGGGGACTGCTGAAATTGCGACTGATCCTGTTCCACCTAACGTTGCAGATAACTTTGTCATGCTGAAACCTCGTAGTCAGTGGCCTAATCCTGATAAGGAAAAGTCTGCGGTTGTTGCTGAAATTGAACGTGTATCTAAAGGCGTATATGGAAACAATTATGAGTTTACACAGCCGATTCAAATGCGTTTTAACGAACTTATTTCAGGTGTCCGAACCGATGTTGCCGTAAAAATTTATGGTGATGATTTGGAACAGTTACTTGAATCAGCAAACGCTGCCGCTAAGATTTTAGAGGGAGTCAATGGTACTGCTGATCTTAAAGTCGAACAGATGTCTGGTTTACCCATGGTTTCTGTTGAGTTGAAAAAAGACATGATTGCCAATTATGGGCTTGATGCAGAGGATGTACAAAAACAGGTTTCTAGTCTAATCACAGGCGAGACAGCAGGTAAGGTGTTTGAAGGAGATCGAAAGTTCGACATTGTGGTACGCATGGACCAAAACTCGGTAACAGACCTCGAGAAGCTTTATCAGATTCCTGTGAGTTTAGCTGATGGTTCTAGTGTTCTTTTATCAGAATTGATTGAGTTAAAAAATGTTCAAGGACCAAACCAGATTTCTCGCGAAAATGGTAAACGTCGTATCGTCATTACAGCAAATGTTCGTGGAACAGATATTGGTAGTTACATTTCAGAAGCACAATCTAAGCTGAATGCTGATTTTAAATTACCAGATGGTTATTGGCTGACTTGGGGCGGTACGTTTGAGCAGATGGAATCTGCTTCAAATCGTCTTATGGTTGTAGTACCGATTGCTTTAATTCTGATCTTTGCCATGATCTATATGGCTTTAGGTAATATTAGAAACAGTATCTTGGTATTCACAGGTGTGCCATTTGCACTAACAGGTGGTGTGATTGCTTTAGCACTACGTGATATTCCATTCTCAATTTCTGCGGCTGTGGGTTTCATTGCCTTATCGGGTGTTGCTGTGCTGAATGGTTTGGTTCTTGTTTCAGCCATTCAGCGGCTTAGAGTTCAAGGTGAAAGTGTCATTGATGCAGTGAAACATGGTGCAATGGAAAGACTCCGCCCCGTGTTGATTACAGCTTTGGTCGCTTCATTAGGTTTTATTCCGATGGCCTTAAACGTAGGCATTGGCTCTGAAGTTCAACGCCCAATTGCAACTGTCGTTATTGGTGGGATTATTTCATCAACCTTACTGACTTTGATTATTTTGCCGACCTTATATGTGTGGTTTAACCAAGGTAGGTCAAGAAAATCAAACGATGCCACTGAACAGGTTGTTTAGGGGCATCTTTAATGACAAATATATTGCGAGATAAACAAAGCAAATTTGTGATGATGTGGCTAGTCTGCATGATCAGTCTCGCTTTATGTTTGCACTTTAATGAGCATGTAACTGAAAATGAATTTCAGAGACACGTTTCAATTGATGCAATTCACTCTCACCATCATGAGATAAGCCAACAACATTCACATAGTCACCAAGATAATTACTATGAACATTTTGTTGGCTATGACGCACTTAAATCGACCGCTTTAGCCCATCTCTTAAAGGGGATATCAATTCTAGATTGGTCAAAAGAATATGTTTATCTGATGGTGAGTCGTATTTTTAAACCGCCCAAAAAGTTAATGGATTTTCAATTCATTTTAAATTTTGGAGTTTGATATACATGCAAATTATTGCTTCACACATTGTGAAATTAAGTGCTTACATAAAGCTATTACTTGCTTTATTCATTACATTGGTAAGTCCTACACTTTTTGCTCATGGAGTAGCAGAAGGTGATAAGGGTTATATTCAAGAAATTTATGGCGTTCATGTGATTCCATTCATCTATTTGGGTGCGAAACATATGGTCACTGGATATGACCATTTACTATTTCTTGTTGGCATTATCTTCTTCTTATACCGAATGAAAGATATCGGCTTGTACGTCAGCCTATTTGCACTTGGGCATTCGATTACGATGCTGGTGGGTGTTTATTACAATATCTCGATAAACGCCTACATCATTGATGCAATCATTGGTTTTTCGATTGTTTATAAGGCTCTAGATAACTTGGGGGCATATCAGCGTTGGTTTGGTTTTCAACCAAACACGAAAATCGCGACTTTAATTTTTGGTCTGATTCATGGTTTTGGACTCGCAGTAAAAATTCAGGAATATGAAGTTCCGAGTGATGGACTGTTGGCAAATTTAATCTCATTCAATATTGGGGTTGAATTAGGTCAGTTTATGGCTCTGTGCATCATCTTGTTATTAATGACGTTTTGGAGAAAGACACCTTATTTCTTTAAAACAGCTTATCAAAGCAATGTCTTCCTCATGTTCCTCGGTTTTTTACTTGTTGGCTATCAACTTACTGGCTTCATTACTCAATAAGGATCTAAATTATGTATAACGCTGAAATTCCAAAAGATATCGAATTACCTTCATCAAAAAAATTAATTAAATCAACAGCAATTGCTGCCGTAAGTGCCGTTGTTGTGCTAGTTACCTGTGTCATGCCTGCGGAGTATGCAATTGATCCGACAGGTATGGGTAAAGTGCTTGGTTTAACGAAAATGGGAGAAATCAAACAATCACTAGCTGAAGAGTCAGAAAATGGTATCAATGCTGCACAGGCAGTGAATAGTGTTGAACAAATATCAGTAGAAACTTCGACTCAAACGGCAGCTGATAATGCTCAAATGATTATGCCTGCTATTAATAAAGAGAGCATTAGTATCGAGCTTAAACCGGGCCAAGCAACCGAAGTGAAACTGACAATGCCACAAAGTGCAAGTGTCAACTTTGATTGGAAAGCAGTAGGAGGTGGTCTTAACTATGATACTCATGGTGATCCAGTGAATGCTCCTAAAGGGTTCTATCATGGCTATGGCAAAGGAAAGAATGAGACAACTCAGCAGGGCGTCTTAAAGGCAGCTTTTGATGGCAAACATGGTTGGTTCTGGCGTAACCGTACTGAAAATCCAGTGACTGTAACTCTACTTGTAGAAGGGCAGTTTAGTGAAATGAAGAAAGTCTTTTAAGTTTTGATCAATCTCCTTGGAATATTATTCCAAGGAGATTCAATTGCTAAAGAAGTCAGGTTCTAAAAGGAATCCATAAGATGCTAGAAGTACTAAAAAACACAACATATCGGCATTTGTTTTTGGCCCAAGTAATAGCACTAATCGGAACGGGGTTAATCACAATTGCCCTAGCTTTACAGGCATACGATATTGCAAAGGGAGAAGCAGCCCAAGTTCTCGGTATTGCATTGGCAATTAAGATGATTGCTTATATCGGTGTAGCACCTATAGCATCAGCATTTGCTGAGAGATTACCAAGAAAACAAGTATTGGTTGGATTAGATGTTATTCGAGCATTAACAGCATTGTGTCTACCGTTTGTGACGCAAATTTGGCAAATTTATATTCTCATTTTTATTTTGCAATCTGCTTCTGCTGCATTTACACCAACATTTCAGGCAATGATTCCAGATGTTCTTCCTGAAGAAAAAGACTATACCAATGCTTTGTCATTGTCTCGCTTAGCCTATGATTTGGAAAATATTATCAGTCCAATGCTGGCAGGTTTCTTACTCACTGTCATGAGCTACCATAATCTGTTTTTAGGAACAGTATTAGGTTTTATCGGTTCTGCTTTGTTTGTGGTAAGTGCAAAATTACCAGTTGCCAAAGTACCTGAATTTAGAGGTGTTTATAGTCGTATAAAGCAGGGAGCTAAAATTTATTTTAATACGCCAAGACTTAAGGCGTTGCTTGCTTTAAATCTAGCAATTGCATCGGCGAGTGCGGTTGTGATTGTAAATACTGTTGTACTGGTTCAATCGACATTTAAACTTACTGAAAATGCAACGACATGGGCATTTGGTTTATTTGGTCTTGGATCAATGTTATCGGCTTTTGTTTTGCCAAAGATATTGGATAAATTTCCTGATCGATCAGTTATGTTGACTGGTACAACAATTCTTGTAATCGGGCTGTTAAGTGGTTATTTCATTACATCTTATAATGGTTTGCTTGCACTTTGGTTTGTGCTTGGTATTGGATATTCTGTTTCACAAACACCTACAGGCCGTTTAATTCGCAAGTCTGCATCGAGTGAGAATAGAACCTCACTGTTTGCCGCACAATTTGCTTTCTCTCATGCTTGTTGGTTAATTACTTATCCATTAGTTGGATGGTTAAGTACCAATATAGGCACATTACAGACTTTTATTCCGATGGCTGTTATTGCGATTATTGCTCTCATTCTTGCATTACGCTTATGGACAACTAAAGATGAAGATTTTCTAGCACATAGCCATGATGATTTACCCGCAGACCACGATCATGTGGTTCAGCACCAAGTCAATGGTGTACATGTGCATGAGTATGTGATTGATGACTATCATCAAAAGTGGCCTAAATAATTCTTTTCGACTAATGGCTTAGAAGTAACCCGTTTATTTGTTGTACAATTTTAAACTTGTTTTATCGTTCAATAAAAAAGGGGAACAACATGAAAAAACTAATCTTTGTATGTTTAATGGGGCTTGCGGTAACAAATGCTTTTGCTCATTCAGGTGGTACTGATTCTTCAGGCTGCCATACGAATAGCAAGACAGGGGATCGTCACTGCCATTAATAATCAAAAGTGAGTAGAGCATAATGTTCTACTCACTTTGAATAACGATCTAATAACAATAAGTATTTTTGCATTTCTTCTTCATCAAAATTTTGCTCTCCTTTTAGTACATGTTCTCTTAAATGTTGCTCTAGCAGTTGCTGCATTAATCCATTAACAGCACCTTTAATTGCTGCAACTTGTTGTAAAACATCAAGACAGGAGCTTTCTGGCGTCAAAAGTGACTTTTCTACAGATGCAACTTGTCCTTGAATCCGTTTAATGCGATTAAAAATTTTTTTATCTTGATGCAAATGAGACATGATTTTTCCTTAAAAAAATATATACTGGGGGGAGTATCTTGGAAAGATAAAACTTATGCAACTTCATAGTAACTTGGATCGCTATCATTCTCATCAATTTGATGAGGGAAATCCCTTAGCTCAAAAAAAGATTCTTATCGCTACGATATTAACAGCGATAATGATGGTGCTAGAAATTTTTGGTGGTTGGATTTTTAATTCAATGGCACTGCTTGCAGATGGTTGGCATATGAGTTCACATATGGTGGC
This sequence comes from Acinetobacter sp. NIPH 284, assembly GCF_000369425.1. Taxonomy (NCBI): domain Bacteria; kingdom Pseudomonadati; phylum Pseudomonadota; class Gammaproteobacteria; order Moraxellales; family Moraxellaceae; genus Acinetobacter; species Acinetobacter sp. NIPH 284. The sequence goes on along the minus strand of NZ_KB850010.1, from coordinate 257,943 downwards.
TCTAGGCTTGGCCTATTTTGCGTATCGAATGGCTCGTCATTATGCTCATGACAAAAGATTTAGCTTTGGTACTTGGAAAATTGAAATTTTAGCAGGTTATAGCAGTGCCATTATTTTAATGGTAGTCGCGATATTAATGGGAATTCAGTCTATTGATCGTTTAATGAACCCTGTAAATATTCACTATAATGAAGCGATTCCTATTGCTGTTGTTGGTTTATTAGTAAATATAGTGTGTGCATGGTTATTGCACGATGGTGGAGACCATCACCATGGTCATGATGACCACCATCATGATCATCATCATGATTTAAATCAAAAAGCAGCTTTTATTCATGTAGTGGCTGATGCGGTGACTTCTGTACTTGCAATTGTGGCTCTTATTGCAGGTAAATATTTCGGTTGGAATTTCTTGGATGCTTTACTTGGTGTTGTTGGTGCAATTCTAGTTGCAAAATGGTCATGGGGCTTGTTGTGTGAAACTGGGAAGACTTTACTTGATGCAGAAATGTCACATCCTGTTGTAGATGAAATTAGAGAAGTTATTGATCAGTTTACTCAAGCTAAAATTACTGATTTACACGTTTGGAAAGTTGGGAAAGGGAAATTTTCATGTATCTTGGCTTTAGAAAGTACAGGTATTGATTTAACGCCTGATGTTGTAAAGAAAGCACTTTCTATTCATGAAGAAATTGTTCATGCAAGTGTAGAAATTCATTTTATTTAGTAGGTTTTTTAATTAAGAGGAGCTTTAAAAGCTCCTCTTAATTTTTAGGCTCCAATGTATAGAATCAAACCACATAAGGCAGCGGCAAGAATCACATACATGACTTTCACTTCAAAATGGAACAAGGCAATAAATGCCGCTATTGCGATGAATGCTGCTTCATAGTTGAAAGGATGATTGAATCCATTTGGCCATAAGACGTGATAGCTAAAGAAAAGTGCTAAGTTTAGTATCACACCGACAACAGCAGCAGTGATTGCTGTTAAAGGCGCTGTAAACTTTAGTTCATTGTGAGTTGATTCAATAACAGGAGCGCCAGCTAGAATGAAAATGAATGAAAATAGAAACGTAAACCAAGTGACGATTACTGCACCAATTGCACCCGCTAGAAATAAATGTTCGCTACCTAATAATGCATGATTATAACCACCTAAAAAACCTACGAATGCAACAACCATGATCAATGGACCAGGGGTGCTTTCTCCTAGAGCTAAGCCGTCAATCATTTGTGTCGGTCCTAACCAGCCATAAAAATTTACAGCACCTTGATACACGTAGGGTAATACAGCATAAGCTCCACCAAATGTTAGCAGCGCCGCTTTGGTAAAGAACCAAGCCATTTGTGTATAGGCATGATCCCATCCTAAGGTTAGAGTCAAACCTATAATGGGTGTGAACCATAAAATTGCACCTATAAATAATATTTTTCCTAAGTGCTTCCAACTAAATATGGCATGTTCTGGGGTTGGGGTATCATCATCAATTAGTGCTGGGCCATAATCTTTTTTACCTTGCTGATGTGAACCTCCACCCGTAAAAAAGCTTGGATATTTTTTACTTGCTAAGTATCCAATGATTGCTGCGGTTAGAACGATTAAGGGGAACGGAAGGTTAAAGAAAAAGATAGCAACGAATGCAAGTGCAGCAATTGCCCATAAAAATTTATTCTTTAATGATCGGCTGCCAATTCTGTAGGTTGCATGAAAGACAATAGCAACAACAGCAGGTTTGATGCCATAAAAGAGCCCAGCAATAATAGGAACATCACCAAACTTCACATAGACCCATGAGAGGGCGATCAGGATAAATAAAGAAGGTAAAACGAATAAGACACCAGCAACAATACCACCTATAGTCCTGTGCATTAACCAACCGATATAGGTTGCTAATTGTTGTGCTTCAGGTCCAGGCAATAACATGCAGTAGTTGAGAGCGTGTAAGAAACGTTTTTCAGAGATCCAGCGTTTTTGTTCAACGAGTTCTTGGTGCATGACAGCGATTTGTCCTGCTGGTCCACCAAAACTAATGAACCCCAATTTCAGCCAGAATAGAAATGCTTGCCAAAATGAAATTGACTGTATTTCTTGTTCTGGTTCTATAACAAGTTCTTGTTCCATGATTATTCTCTTGATAGGTTGGCATATAAGCCATCGAAAATGTGATTCGATAATGCAAATAATTGGTCATCGTCACTTATCTGACTTCGAATTCCTTGAATAACTTTTTCAATACCGATTGCTTCGGGAGGCTCAATTCCCCCTACATCTAGGTAATGAACAATTTCAGCGATTTTCTTTAATGCGGGTGTTTCTAGATCAAAACTATGTAAAAGAACTTCGAAGGTCACCCAATGATTGATATGACTGAAAGTTGCACCATCAAAATCGAATCCAAATGCTCCTTTTGGGCAGTCACTTGGTGTTTCTAACCAAATGAATTTTGGTGAGGCATCAATAAATGTCTTTATTAGCCATGCAGAGGCTAAACGATCAATCCAAGGTCTTTTACGAGTTGCCCAAGTTCTGTTTTGATAACTAGCTTTATCTAGAAGTTGAATATGAGCTTGTATTGCTATTGGTTCATTCACTTCACCAAGACGTGCAATTGAAAGTTCTAAAGAGGAAAGCTCATTTAGAACCTGTGCTTGAGTTTCATCGGGGTAGTAGTCAATTTCTACAAGCGCATCGATACTTTTTCTTAATTTACGGACTTGCTTGAGTAGCTCTTTCTTTTCATCTTTATTCTGTCTATCTCTCAACTCGGAGAGTTGTTTATAGAGGGCATCGTATTCTTCTTTTCGATTGAAGAAAGGAGCTAATTCAAGGTTTATAGGTTGGTCTGCGTGAAATACATAAGCAGCCCCTTGTTCTGAGATAACATCATTAGCAATAGGATCAAACTTTTCACTATGAGAAATAGGAAGCAAATAGACCCCATCTCTTAGAATTGCTGCGCCGCTTGCTTTGAGAGATCGCCAGACTCTCATACGAGTGGTTGTGTTCTGCGTAGGCAGTGAGGATATGAGTAAGGATATTTTCATGTAGTATACTCAACTTATTTGTTTATTATATTACATTATTTTTATCATGGTACAAATATGAAGAACTGATTTCTTATATCAGGATAAATATTAAGACGGGCGGCAGACAAGCTTTGATTGAAGTAGAATTAAAGTTGAAAACTATTCGATGTGTTTACGTTACTGATCTATTGTGTTGAAAAAAGGCTCAGTCGTAGTTAGCTTGTAGAGATGGCAATTTCTATTTTGAAGATTATGTTAGATAGCTTTAAAAAGTTTATGCTTAAGTTGTATATTATTATTTTTAGAAATAATAATATCTTAGTTATTAAGCTATATTCATAGTCGAAGTTTTAAAAGCTTAAAATAAATAATTGGGGATAATAATGCGCATTGAAAAAATTAAAGTAGAAGGTTTTAGGCTTCTGGAGAATGTCGAATTCGGATTGGAAGAGAATTCAACTGTAATTGTTGGACGTAATAATAGTGGAAAGACATCTTTTACCAGTATTTTTGATTGTTTTTGTGGTGAATCTGGAACAAGATTTCGGCTAGAGGATTTTTCAGTTTTATCACGAGAGAAATTTTTAAAAGCTAAAGAATTAAGAGAGGCGGGGGAAAGTTCAGAAGTAATATTCGAAGCACTTCCTCGAATTTCTCTTACACTTACATTTCAATATAATAAACTTTCTCCTGATTTAGGTTCTCTATCCCCTTTTGTTATTGATTTAGATGAAGACTCTACAACGGCTATTGCGCGAGTTGAGTATCGGCCTATTTTGAAAAATATGCATTTGCTTTTTGACCTTACCCCATCTTCCGCAGTGGTTGAACCTCGTACACATTTTTATAAAAATTTGAAGGGTAATTTGTCTAAAGCTTATGGGGTTCATGTAAGTGCAGTTGATCCTACTGATATTACAAATACGAGAGATTTTGAAGGCACATCTGCTTTAACAGCATTATTACAATGTAACTTTGTATTAGCTCAAAGAAATCTTGATAAAACAAAACTAGGGGATGCTGATGTAATAGGTAAATTGCTTAGTGAGCTATTTAAGACAGCTACAGCACCATCTGCTGCTGAGGCAGATCAAAATTTAGCTATAAGATTAAAGCAATCTGTTGAAAATATTGAGCATAATGTCCAACTCGACTTTGATGGTATGCTTAAAGAATTATTACCAGTTATGAACGTAATGGGATTCCCAAGTCTTAATGATACTGAGATAAGACCAGAGACATCATTAAACGTGGAATCATTATTATCAGGGCATACTAAGGTCGTTTATAGCGGAGTTGATGGAGTACATTTACCAGAAGGGTATAATGGTCTAGGAACCCGTAATTTGATTTACATGTTGCTACAGTTAGCAAGCTATCACAAAATCTATAGATCAAAATCAATTAGCCCCGCTACTCATTTAATATTTATTGAAGAGCCAGAAGCTCATTTACATCCTCAAATGCAGGAGGTTTTTATCAATCAATTAAATGTGGCTGTTCAAAAATTATCAGAAAATTATTCTAACAAAGATAAATGGAATATCCAGTTTGTTATCACAACACACTCCCCACATGTTGCGAATGCTGCAAAATTTGATGCTGTTAGATATTTTTATAATGAAATTCATAAGATAGAAAACGTACGTCAGACAAAGGTTAAAGATTTTAAGAAGGGGTTGAGTAGTATTTCTGTTAAAGATCAAAAATTTTTACATCAATATATGACCTTAACGAAATGTGATCTTTACTTTGCTGATAAAGCTATCTTAGTTGAAGGGACAACAGAACGTTTATTAATGCCAAAGTTATGTCAATTAGTTGATGAGTCTCTTGATGAACCACAAAAACTAGCCAGACAATATGTTACTTGTGTTGAGGTTGGTGGAGCACATGCGCATATTTTTTACCCACTTCTTGACTTTCTGGAGTTGAAAACGTTAGTAATCACTGATCTAGATTCAACAAAAAAAGGCAAAATAACTAAGAATGGAAAACAGGAAGATGCATGGGTGAAATGCCCAGTAGTTGATGGTCAGAATACATCTAATGCTGCCATTAAAAACTGGTTTTATCCTAAAGAAGTCGATGATACTGGTAAAGTTAAGAAAAAAGCTAAAAATGAGGATAGTCAAATTTCCCCGTCAGTCTTGATTGCTAAAACTGCTCAAGAGAAACAAATTAAGTTCCGTAGAATTGCATATCAAATACCAGAAGATCCAGAAACTAATATATGCGCTAGAAGTTATGAGGATGCTTTCATATTAGCTAATCTTTCTAAATTTGAATTACCTGAAGGACAAGATATTGCTGTTGCTGCTTGGGAAAAAGCACAAGGGCTTATTAAATCTGATTTCGCCTTAGAATATGCAATTCTAATAGAAGATTGGTCGGCACCAAGATATATCAAGGAAGGTCTAATTTGGTTATCTGAAATGGACACTATAAAAAAATCAAACTATGAATTAACTACAGGCGAATAAGTAGCATGAGTGAGATTCTAGACAATCCAGCAATAATTGCAGCTCAACTAGCTGAAGCAAAAATTAATGCAGCTATAAAAGCAGGACGAAGTTTCCGACTAGAAGCTGGCGCAGGTGCGGGAAAAACATTTTCTTTAGTTCATGCTCTAAAATCCATTATTAAAGAGCGTGGTAGATCATTAACGCAAACAGGTAAAAAAGTAGCTTGTATTACTTATACGGAAGTTGCAAGAAATGAGATTGCCCAAGAAATTGAAGACCATCCAGCAATTTTAGTCGATACTATACATGGATTCTCATGGGCTTTTATGCGCCAATTTCAAAAAGCCATAAGAGAGATTCTTATTGAAGATGATTCAAGAAAAGAAAAAGTTGAACAAGGTGGTGGCATTGGGTCTAAATCAGTGGAATACGAGTTGGGCTTTTTTGGTGTTAATGATCAGAAAATTACACTGAGTCATGATGATATCCCAACGATGATGGCTAAATTACTAAATAAAGAAAAGTTTCGGAAAATATTTAGCAATCAGTTTCCGGTAGTTTTTATTGATGAATATCAAGATACCAATCGCCAATTTATGGATGCTATTACAGAGTATTTCTTAAAACCAAAGGTGGGACCACTTTTTGGTCTTTTTGGAGACCATTGGCAGACTATTTATGGTAGTGAATATGAATTGGCAGAGTATCCAATCGAAGAGATTGCAAAGGGATCAAATTTTCGATCAGTTCCAGCAATTGTAGATATATTAAATAATTTAAGACCAGACTTACCACAAGCTGTCAGTTCGCCAGATGCCAAAGGTGAAGCTAGATTTTTTCATACTAATTCTTATAAGGGGACACGAACAGATGAGAGAAGTTCTAAAGATGATTTACCAATAGATATAGCTCGATCTACTCGTACAAGTTTGATACAGAGGCTACAAAATGAGGGGTGGGATATTGAAAAAACTAAGATACTGATGTTAAGCCATAATGTTTTAGCATCTGAACAAGGATACCCTCAATTAATTAAAGTATTTGACGGACGTAATGATCAATTTGCTAAAAAAGAAGACCCTGTAATAAAATTTTTTGCAGAAATAGTTGAACCAATGAGTGTTAGCTATAGCTTATCAAATTATGGTGAAATGTTTAAAATCTTTGGCTCAAGGCCTGCAATAACGAAGCATGAAGATAAATCTTGTTGGCGACGGGATATGGATCAATTATTAAAACTAAGACAAGAGGGGACTATAGGGCAAGTGATAGATCATCTTAAGCAGACAAAACGTCCCTCCCCCCCAGATAGAGTGCTTAGACGAGATGATGAGCTTATTTCTCTAAGAAATTCACCTGACACGGAAATGTCTTCAACACTACTTCGTTATAATAAATTAAGAGAAATTCCATATAAAGAAGTAATCGAAGTTACAAAGTTTATTGAAAAGCAAACTCCATTTGCAACTCAGCACAGTGTTAAGGGAGCAGAGTTTGAGAATGTATTAGTAGTTTTAGGTGGTGGATGGAATAATTATAAATGGCCACAGCTTCTCGAGTTGCTTGAGACTAAAAAGTTGACTAATGCAAACACAAAAGGTTTTTATAGAGCTCGTAATCTTTTCTATGTATCTATTTCTCGCCCAATGACGAGACTGGCCGTGTTAGCTACTCAGACATTATCTGATACAGCACTTGTAACAGTGAATAATCTATTTGGAAGTGAGAATGTAATAGAATTAAGTTTAGATACATAGAGTTGGTTTCAACTTATGTATCTAACTTTTTAAACATTTTTTTTGGGAAAAAATAAAGAATTTATACCTATACTATAGATTATTATTTTTATCCCAACTATCTACATGTTCAGCCCACCATTGCATCATCGTTTTACGATCATTTAACCATTGAGCATGATTGTACGATGCCCTTGTTTTATTATCTGAAACGTGGGCAAGTTGTATTTCAACCCAATCCTTATTAAAACCATTCTCATTAGCCACAGTGGATGCAGTTGCTCTTAGAGTATGCATCCTGAACTCTAATTTCATATTACTCAGGGCTGTATTCAATGTGGTTTTACCCATCATTTCCCCGTCTTCTCCTGCAAATATATATTCACTATCTGGATAAAGTGCAAATTGCTCTTTTATGATTTCAATGGCTTGGTCAGATAATGGTACAACATGTATTCTGTTCTTTTTCATATTGCGCTTGCCAGCCAAAATATCAGCCCTTGATACTGCTGGAATCGTCCATGTCTTATCTTCAAAGTCAATATATTCCTTTTTACCTCGACGTATCTCAATGCTTCTAAGCCATGTGTATATTGCGGCTTTAATAGCATTTCGTGTGCTAATTGAGCCACCGTATGCATTGAGCTTAAGCATAAGTACTTTTTTTTCAGACTCAGTTAATGGTCTGGCATGGGTTACATCTGGCTGTTTAATGTAACCCCTAAGAACATAAGTAGGATCTATAGAAATACGTTTTGTGATAATTGCATATTCCATAACCTCACCAATGATTTGTCTTACAAAAATCCCTTTAACTTCTCCTGTGCCTCTTCCTGATTTTTTGATTCTTGCCATAGTGCTATCAAGCACAGTTTTAATATCAATAGAGTCAATCTCATGAATAGGTTTGTTACCAATAAGAGGGTAAACATCTTTCTCAAAATAACTGCTTCGGCGTTGTTCCCATTCCTTGGATTGTTGAGCTTTTCGGGAATTTATAAATTCACTTGCGACTAACCGAAATGTACCATTATTTGCTTTAATTGCTTCAAGACGTTCATTTTTCTGGTGACCTATTGGGTCTACTCCTTTGGCAAGTTGCTCTCGATATTCAATAGTTTTTAATCGAGCATATGCTAAAGTAATTTCAGGATATTTACCGATTGTGAGCATTTTTGCTTTAGTAAGAAAGCGGTAACGATAACGCCAGAATTTGCTACCAGATGGGCGGACTTCTATACAGAGCCCTGAATGATCAGCCATGCGGTATAATTCTTCACGTGGTTTTAATCTTTTGATTTTTAAATCGTTCAGCATATGTTGTGAGTAACGCTATTTTTGAAAGGGCTTACTCACAATCTTACTCACAAAAATTGGTAATTGCATGTATTACATTGTTATGGAAGGTTAGAATAAAAATATCGTTGAATCAATTGGATAGGTTGTAATGTGATTTGTATTTATAGAAGGTTAGATTGTTAATTGGCATGATGTAATTAAATCTTCTTCCTAGATTAAAAAAAATCCCTGCTAATGCAGGGATTTTTTTTATTTAGAATTTATAATGACTTATCGAAATAAAATAATCATCCATGTAAAAAATATAATCGCAAGAGAAACAAATTGAGCAGCACTGCCCATGTCTTTTGCATTTTTAGAAAGTTGGTGTTTTTCTAAAGAAATACGATCAACTACAGCTTCAATTGCTGAATTAAATAGTTCAACAATAATTGCAAGCAAACAAACAGACACCATGAGTGCTTGTTCTAGGGCTGAGACATCAACAGAAAAACTGATTGGGATCAAAATTAAATTAAGCAAAAGGACTTGTCTAAAAGCGGCTTCATGGCTAAATGCAGCTTTAAACCCTGCAAGGGAATAGCCTGTTGCATTAAAAATACGTTTGATACCACTTTTGCCTTTGTAGGGAGAGTAAGGCGTCATAATAAAACTGCTTATGAAGAAAACACTACTATTATAAAATTAAAAGTAAGACAGAGGATTGGCAATAAGTCGCATGATTGCATCAAAAATGTAGTGTTTCTCGACATTTTAACTGGAACTTTCAGATTTGATTTGTCAATTTCCTTTGCGCTAAGGATAATAAGCACATACAAATCGATGGAAAGAATTGCATGAAAATTATCGCAGATGAAAATTTGGCATTTACCGATTATTTTTTTGCAGATTTTGCTGAAATACAGCATAAAGCAGGGCGCACCTTGACTCATAATGATGTCCAAGATGCCGATGCACTTTTGGTTCGCTCGGTGACTAAAGTGAATCATGCCTTAATTGATCAGACCAAGCTTCAATTTGTAGGCAGTGCGACAATTGGTACAGATCATCTTGATATTCAAGCTTTGGAACAGCAGCATATTGCATGGAGTAATGCTGCGGGCTGCAATGCGCAAGCCGTTGCTGAATATGTGATTACTGCTTTATTGCATTTGAATATCGACTTATTAGAACAAGAGAAAGCTTTTACATTAGCAATTGTTGGCTTAGGCAATGTAGGGAGTCGACTCGCAGTGATGGCTCAATTGTTGGGCTGGAATGTGATTGGCTATGACCCTTATGTGCAACTCGCTGGCATTGAAAATGTATCCTTTCAGGAGTTGTTAAAACAGGCTGATGCGATTTCAATTCATGTCCCTTTAACCTTAGCTGGTGATTATCCAACACAACATTTGTTTAATGATGCTACGTTTGCTGCAATGAAAGCATCCGCAATCTTGATTAATAGTGCGCGTGGTCCAGTGATTCAACAATCTGCTTTGATGAACGATATTAAAAAAAATAATCGTAAAGTTGTCTTGGATGTCTTTGAGTTTGAACCAGAGATTCCAGCGCAATTGCTGAATTTATTGGCTTTAGCCACCCCGCATATTGCAGGGTATAGCCTTGAAGGTAAAGCGAGAGGAACACAGATGATTTATGAGGCATTTTGCGATAAATTTTCTTATGAAGCCTCAAAGCGTTTTGAGAGTCAATTGCCTCAGGTGGAACAATATTTCGGGCAGCAGGATTTAAAAGCTGCGCTTAAACAATATCTCACTCAGATTTACGATATTGCTGAAGATGATAAACAATTAAGAGCTTGTGTTCAAAATGCTAAAGTTGAACAAAAAGCATTTGATTTACTTCGTAAAAATTATCCTTTACGCCGTGAATGGGCGGCACACGGTGGACCAGAAGCATGAGCCAAGATATGAAATCCTATCAACCGACTTGTTCTATTGAGGCATTAAAAGCACGTGCAGAGATGTATCAAAAGATTCGTCAGTTTTTTGCGGAGCGTAAGGTATTAGAGGTTGAAACGCCTGTTTTGTCTCAAGCTGCTGTAACCGATGTTCATTTGGCATCTGTACAAGTGCAACGTCATATTCATGGCAAATTAAATACTCAATACTTACAGACTTCACCTGAATTTCCAATGAAACGTTTATTGGCCAGTGGTAGTGGAGCAATTTATCAAATCTGTAAAGTATTCCGTGATGATGAGCATGGGCGTAAGCATAATAGTGAATTTACCATGCTGGAATGGTATCGACCTGGTTTAGATTTAAAAGGTTTAATGCATGAAACAGCAGATTTACTAGAAGTGTGTTTGGCACATCGTTTTGGTGAAGTCCGTCCGTATATTTTGAGTTATAAGCATGCTTTTCAAGATCGTTTAGATATTAATCCTTTACAAGCGAGTTTAAAGCAACTTAAAGAAACTGCGAATCGTGTAGGACTCAATCTTGATTTAGGAAATGATCGCTTGGGTTATATGGATTTATTGTTTTCGCATTTCGTTGAACCAAGTTTAGGCTTTGATGCACCTGTATTTTTAACTGATTTTCCGCCTGAAATGGCATCGTTGGCTAAGGTGAAAACAGATGAGGATGGTGAATTAGTCGCAGCACGCTTCGAGGTATACATTGAGGGTTTAGAGCTTGCCAATGCCTATGATGAGCTTTTAGATGCCAAAGTTTTAGCTGAACGTTTTGACGCCGATAATATCGAGCGTGCTCAACAAGGATTACCTGTTATTCCAACGGATCAACACTTGTTAGCAGCTTTACCACACATGCCAGAATGCTCAGGGATTGCACTTGGAATTGATCGTTTACTGATGGTTGCGATGAATAAGATGAAAATTGATCAAGTGATTACTTTCCCAGCGGAGATTGCTTAGAAACTTTCATCTTTACATGCTTATAAAAACTGCATCAATAATTGAATTAACTCACTTTGTCGATGCGTTTTGGTTTTCTTGAAAATCGCTTGTAGATGTTTTTTGACAGTATCAGCCTGAATATCGTGTGAGAGAGCAATTTCTTTAGTGGTTTTACCCTCAAGTAATTGCTCACATATTTTGTGTTCTACAGGTGTGAACATAAAAAGCTGAGTACATATTTCTCGTTGATATTTAGGTTTATGTTTTAAACCAGAAAATGTGGCGAGTAAAACTGGACGTAGACCAAAAATCTTGTGTGTTTTTTCTGGACTTAATAAATCCAGTGTTAAGAATAAATGATCATCAATCATCATAATTTTACTGCGTTCAGCGTAGCTTAAGTCATGATGGCGTTTATGTAGGCGTTCTAGCTCAATCAGGTTTAACTCAAATTGTTGTTGGCTACTTTCATTGAATGCAAAACGACGTTGTTTGATTTGGATCAGTTTACTATTTTCCAATAGCTGTTTTGCTTCTGTATTCAATTCAAGAATATCGCCATTCAAATTAATAATCGCAATGGGCTGATTCATTTTTTGAATTAATTGGGACCCGAGTAAGGTCATTGTCGAGTATTCAAAATGATGTCGATATTGTTGAATTTTTTGCTGTAGTATCGGTAATAATTCATAAATCGGTTGTAATTCAGAACAACTCAAAGCACCTCGTTCGGGGCTAGTCAAAAATGAAAGTATGATACAAACTTTATGATCATAAAGAATTTGTATTGCTGAACAAAAACGTAAATTTAGAGGTTTTAATACTTGTTGATAGACTTGAGTTTGAAGAATTTCATCTTCTGTGAAATGTTGAAAACAATGCATCCAACCTTGCATTGGAGCCACTAACATTTTGTTTAAGCGAGGATCATCATCTATATCTAAACGAATTTGTTTTAGTGCGGCTTGTTCAAGTTGATGTTCATCAAAATCAACGCCATGATGAACACTAAAAGATAGCGCTTGTACTTCAAGATCAACGGCGAGTAGTTGAGAGGCTTGTAGATTAAAATGTTGATTCAGTTGTTCTAATAAAATAATCCAATCATCAGCATGCTGCACCTTATTCAAGATTTCCATGACAGTGCTTTGTTGGCTTAGATCCATTCAAAAATCCCATTAAAATAAATAGAATACATTTCCATGTAGTTTATATGGGTTTTGATGAAATGAAATCAGTAACTGAAATATATTCTAGTTTTATTTATACAATTTGATGAGATGAATTATTTGAAAGAAAAAATTGAATAAACTTTATCATTTGATGAAAATGCCTAAGCCCTATCAAAGCCTAGGCGAGATTGAATTTAACAACGTCCTTTTTTAGCCTGTCCTGGAGGACAAAAATCACTATGACCATCATGGTGGTTGTCTGGATCAACAATCACACTGCCATGAGGAGTATGCACGGCACAGGCCGATAAGCTAAATGTGATTAAAGTACTGAAGCAAAGCAGTATTATTTTCATCATTGCATCCCCTTTTTATTGCTTTCCCATTTACTTTAAATTGATCCTCACTTTTCGACTAGCGTAATGACGCATGTTTTTAATAGAGATTTGTATCATTCGACTGTACGTAAAATAGTTCTAAATCCCACATGGGTTGCTGCCAAATCAAATTCTTGTGGATAACGACTACTGTTTCGATAGCGTGCGCAAAAGTTGGAGGCACATAGAAAAGAACCGCCTTTGAGTACATATTGCGTTGCGGTGCTGTTTTGTTGACGAAGTTCCGCATAATTGCCCATGTGCTGATCATGTGCGCCGTGATAAGCAGAAGAGGTCCATTCCCAGACATTACCAATCATATCGAATAACTTAAAAGCATTGGAAGCATAACAGCCGACAGGCGCTACACTTTGGAAATGATCTTCAACCGTATTATCGAAAGGAAATTCACCTTGCCAATAATTGGCTTGTGGATGTTGATGCGTATCTTGTGGCGCTTGGTGTAAAGGAGTATCACTTTTCGAACCTGCTTTGGCGGCATATTCCCATTCTTGCTCTGTAGGTAAGTCCCGACCTAACCAAACGGCATAGTGTTCAGCATCATTTTTAGTGACATAGCGAACAGGTTCAGACGGTAATGGAGGCTGACCCTGAGCACCATTCGGCGTTTTCCATGTGTAATCTGATTTCAGCTGCCACCATTGTTTTGGGTTGTTCACATCAGGTGAAAATACTGCAGCCTGTTTCTGCTTTTCTGCATCAGTGATATAGCCTGTGGCTTTGACAAAACTGGAGAATTGAGCAACTGTCACCTCGGTTTGGTCAATCCAAAAACCTGTTACTTGGCGTTGTGCTTGGCCAAAATTCAATTCATCAGGGTAGGCTAAGTTTGAACCCAGTTGAAATGAACCTTCAGGAATCCAGACCATACCTGCAGTTTTACTGTTTTGCCATGCCTCAGGTAAGCCCGAATACTGTTGGCATTGCTGTAATGAGCCCAATGGAGCTAATGTGCTGTTTTGTGTATGTGATTGAGTGGCAGCAGGCTTAACTTTGCTACAGCCTGTCACGAGGGACAGACTGATCAGTGAAACTAAAATGCATACCCATTTCATTTAAGGAAATATTCCTTAACCCCATTTTGCTGGGTATATTGATTATATACATTTATCAGCTCTTGTAATTTGGCCGGATTATCTTGAGCAAGGTTTTGCGTTTCGCCTCGATCATTTTTGAGGTTATACAATTCCCATGCACCTGTTCCGAGTTCTGATTTACCTTGTAATGCAATTTTCCAGTCCCCTTGACGGGCATATTTACTGCCATGTAATTCATCGGCAAAGCTAAAGTTAACGGGGCGGATCGCTTGCACTTTATTGTCGAGTACAGGTTTCCATGAATAGCCGCTTGGCGTATTGATTTGACGGCCTTTGTATTGACCTTGTGGGACGGCAATATTTGCGTAGTCGAGCACGGTTGGGAACACATCCAAGACTGAGGCAAAACCATGATGCATGGCTTCGGCTTTGCTTTGATAAGGGAGCTTCACAATTGCAGGTGCGGTGGTTGCACCTTCACCTGCAGTATCTTTCCATAGATGGAATGGCGCAGCACTGACTTCTGCCCAACGTGGCCCAACATAGTGATAAGAATTTGATGTTCCTACGTTATTGACGCTGTTATCAAAACCAGCTTCGGCACCGTAATTGCCACGGATAAAGCCTTCTGCACCATTGTCTGAGACAAAGAAGATTAATGTATTGTCATATAGATTATTGCGTTTTAAATATTGAATCACCCGACCGATATTGGCATCCAGATTTTCGACCATGCCTGCATAGATTTCCATTCTGCGTGCTTCTAGCATTTTTTGCTCGGTTGAAAGTTCATTCCACTTGCCATATTTTTGCGGTGCATTTTGCGTGGCAATTGGTTCAGCCGCAGTAAAATTCGCTGGAATTAAGCCAAGCTGTTTTTGACGGGCAATTCGCGCATCACGAATCACATCATAGCCTGCGTCATAAACACCGCGATAACGATCGCGATATTCAGCGGGTGCTTGTAAAGGCCAATGCGGCGCGGTGTAAGCAGCATAAGCAAAGAATGGCTTGCCTGAGTTTTTACCTGACTCAATATAACTGATCAATTTGTCTGTGAAGTAATTGGTAGAGAAGAAATCATCGGGTAAGGATGAAATCGGAACTTGTTTGCCGTCTTCCGTATACGTCGCATTACGCTTATAGGCACTCGGTGCTTGTTTAAAATGTAGGTCTAAGCCTTGCAATAACGTAAATGAGTGATCGAATCCTTTAGCATGTGCGTTGGTTGCATCGGTCAAGCCTAAGTGCCATTTACCACTGATATAGGTTCGGTAGCCATTGTCTTTGAGGACTTCTGCAATAGAGAGTGAACGCTCATTCAAATAGCCCTCATAACCAGGTTGACCCTTTAGATGCTCAGGTGTGAGTTCAGCCATTGCACCAATCCCCGCTAAATGATGGTCAGTTCCCGAAATCAATTGTGAGCGTGTCGGTGAGCAGGTCGGGGCAGTATGATAATCCGTTAAAATACGACCTGCTCGGGTCAGCTCATCAATATTGGGTGTATGAATTTCCCCACCAAAAGCGCCTAAGTCTGAATAGCCTAAGTCATCAGCCATAATGAATAAAATGTTGGGTTGCTTCTTGGTTTCAACCACAGTATTTGAATGATCAGAATCATTGCTGCAAGCTGAAATTGACAAGCTAAATAATGCAATAGAAAGTGTGCTAAAGAGACTATTATGAGACATTAGAATCGACTTAATTTTATAGAAGAATTATGACGAGTTTAGAGCGATGATTTTTATGATAAAAATAATTAAAATTTGATTGTTAATCTTAAAAAAAGAAAAGCCCCAAAAAAGGGGCGTGTATGATAAAAATTAAAATGGTATTTGAGTGAGTTGATTTAAAAAATGCGGCAGCACTTTAGGTTCTAATAAAATTGTCATGACCACACCATACGCTGCTCCCCATAAGTGAGCACTATGGTTGATATTTGTGTTGCCTCTTTTGCCAGACCAAATACTGTAAGCGACATATAAAATGGCAAAAATAATGGCTGGAACGGGAATAAAGAAAACGAAAATGAGCTTCCATGGTTGAAACAGAATATAAGCAAATAATACTGCAGAAACAGCACCAGACGCACCTAAACTTGCCCAACGAATATCATGTCGATGTTTTAAATAGCTTGGTAAAATTGCTGCAATTAACCCACCTAGATAAAATAAGACAAAGCCTGTGTCATAAAAAAACTGACGATAAAAGCTTTCAATAATATTGCCAAAGAAGAACAGCGTGATCATGTTAAAGAGTAAATGAGTACCATCAGCATGAACAAAACCATGTGTAATAAAGCGGTCATACTGCCCACGTTGCAGTGCAGGTGGCCAAAAAATTAAACGATTCATCACCGTTTGATTTGAGAAGGCTAACAAGGAAATGGCAACTGTAATGATGATCAGTGTCACAGTATGACTAAAGGGTAGATGTAACATAAATGTTTTAAAATTGATCAGTGTCTCAGCAATAATGCCATTAAAAACTTAATAAACAATGATCTTGCATAGAATTCCTACAAAAATGGTTGATTTTTTTTTATTACACTCCATCTTCGGTTAAGATAACGACATCAGCTTGAGGAATATTGTTATGTCGACTGAGAACACCAACACTGCCATTGCAGAAGAAATCCCAAACCTTTTGATTACTCCATCTGCGCAAGAGTATTTAAGTGATTTATTATCAAAGCAAAATACTCCAGGGATTGGCGTTCGTGTTTTTGTAGAACATCCAGGTACACCGCGTGCAGAATGTTGTATGGCATATAGCGCACCTGATGAAGTAGTACCAACAGACTACAAACAGGAATATCCTGATTTTCCTGCTTATGTTGATGCACCATCCATTCCATATTTATTAGATGCTGTCATTGACTACAACAAAGACCGTTTTGGTGGTCAATTAACTTTCCGTGCACCAAATTCGAAAGTGCCGCGTGTTGGCCCAGATGCGTCAATTGAAGAACGAATTACCTACATTTTACAATCTGAGATCAATCCAGGTTTAGAGGGTCATGGCGGTAATTGTAGTTTAGTCGAAGTGAAAGATGATCCAGAGCATGGTCTTACTGCTGTATTGAAATTTGGTGGTGGTTGCCAAGGTTGCTCAGCAATTGATGTTACCCTTAAACAAGGTGTTGAAACGACTTTACAACAGCATGTCCCAGAATTAAAGCGTGTGGTTGACCAAACTGATCACTCTCAGTCAGAAGGTGCGTACTTCAAGTAATAAAACTTGAAATTTATTGCATTATAAAAGCCCTGAATAGGGCTTTTTTCATTATTCATTTAATCAAATTTTATTTCATCATTATGTTCAGGAATGTTTCAGTCAAATAAAATAATGAAAATATAAATAATAATTATTATCATTTATATTGAGTTTTGTTGTTTCTTTGTTAGAATCTAGCGTAGTTTTTTAGCAAATCTTATGATTTATCTTAATGAGGTGGGAATATGTCTAATAAAATAGCACGCCATACATTACTCGCGACTTCAATTCTGAGTGGCATGATGACGTTTGCATATGCAGCAGAAACTACAGTTAATCAAAGTGGATTGGTTGAAAAATCAAATGAAAACGATGTTGTTAAACTGGAGACAATTGTTCTAACAGCAGAGGAACAAATTAAACAATCTCTCGGAGTTTCTAAGATCACTGCCGAAGATTTAGAAAAAATTCCAGTACGTAATGATATTTCTGAATACGTTCGTCGTATGCCAGGCGTTAACTTAACAGGGAATAGTGCAACAGGTCAGCGTGGAAATAATCGTCAAATTGATATTCGTGGTATGGGGCCTGAGAATACACTTATTTTGATTGATGGAAAGCCTGTGTCCTCACGTAACTCTGTACGCTATGGTTGGAAAGGAGAGCGTGACACACGGGGAGATTCAAATTGGGTGCCAGTAGAAGCAATCGAGTCTATTGAGGTTTTACGAGGTCCAGCAGCAGCTCGTTATGGTTCTGGAGCGGCGGGTGGTGTAGTCAATATTATTACTAAGAAAGTAACGAATGAGACACATGGTTCTGTTGAGCTATATACCAATCAACCTGAAGATTCCAAAGAAGGCGATTCTACTCGAGCAAGTTTCAATCTAAGTGGCCCAATCATTAAAGACATTTTATCTTATCGTTTATATGGTAATTACAATAAAACTGATGCAGATGCAGTAGATATTAATAAATCAATTGGCAGTCAGGCTGCTGGTCGAGAAGGGGTTAAAAATAAAGATATTGCTGGGCGCTTAGCTTGGCAAGCAACTGATGAACAAACAGTATTACTTGATATTTCTTCTGGTCGCCAAGGCAATATTTATTCTGGAGACTCTCAATTAAATTCAAATGCAGAAACCGACCCAATTCTTTCTCAACTTATCGGGAAAGAAACCAATACCATGTATCGAGATAGCTTGGCGCTAACTCATGAGGGAGATTTGGATTGGGGCAAAAGCAAATTGGTTGCGCAGTACGATAAAACACGTAATAAAAGACTTCCAGAGGGTTTAGCAGGAAGTGTTGAAGGAAAAATTAATAATTTAAATGATCGTGTTACATCTAAACTAGACACTTTAAGATTGCATGGCGAGCTAAATATTCCACTTGAATATTATCTGCCACAAGCATTGACCTTGGGTGTCGAGTGGGTGGAAGACAAATTCACTGATCAGACCTCTACAACACAAGGTAAGGATCAAAGTGGTGCTGGCTATGGCGATCAGCTTGCTAAAGGTGATCGTAGTAAAATGGAATCACGAATTGCATCGGCATATATTGAAGATAATTTCAAAGTTACAGATATGACCGATGTTGTGGTCGGTTTACGTTTTGATGATCATAGTAAATCAGGCTCAAACTGGAGTCCAAGTTTAAACATAACGCAAAAATTAAATGATCATTTTACTTTGAAAGGGGGGATTGCCAAAGCCTATAAAGCCTCGAATATGTACCAAAATGCTGAAGGTTATTTATTAAGTACCAATGGTAATGGTTGTCCTGCAAATATTGCTTCGCGCTGTTTATTACAAGGTAATGGCGATTTAAAACCAGAAACTTCAATCAACAAAGAAATTGGGATTCAATTCCAAAAAGATGTTGTGAATGCCAGCTTAGCTTGGTTCCGTAATGATTATAAAAATAAGATTGTTGCTGGAACAGACATTGTTGGGACTGTGAATGGTTCAAGTACAAATGCAAACGGAGGGGTTACGCAAACGAATTGGAATATTCTTCGTTGGGATAATACACCAAAGGCATTGATTCAAGGGTTTGAAGGGAGTTTAGGACTAGATTATGGCAATATCCGCTGGACCAACAATTTCACTTATATGATGGACTCTAAGGATAAGAAAACAGGAAATCCTTTGTCACTTGTTCCAAAGTATACGATTAACTCAATTTTCGATTATGACATCACGGATCAATTGGATGTGAATTTTGTTTACACTCAATATGGTCGTCAAAAATCACGTCAATTCGCAGAAAATAGGATTGAAGCAGGTGTGGGTTCAGGTGGTACAAGTAGTGCGATTAAGCCAAGTGATGTAAAAAGTTATAGCTTAGTCGGTTTAAATATGGGCTATAAATTTAACAGCCAATTCAGCACTCGTCTTGGTGTAAGTAATTTATTTGACAAACAAATTTTAAGAGATAGTAATTCAATCAGTCAAACATACAACGAACCAGGTCGGGCTTATTATGCAAGTTTAAAATATTCATTCTAAGCAAACGACGATAAAACAAGGCACTTTAAGTGCCTTGTTTTTTTAGTATTTCATGGACTTGTTCTGAGTAATAAAATTTTTCTAGATGTGCGCGTGCTCGTTGTCTTAAATACCCAGTTTGAATCACTTGCTGTAGCACGGGTGTAAGTAAATTATTCAATTCATTCTGAATTAAATCTTCATCAATATTTAGATCACGCAGTAACAAATCGAAAGTTCTCTCTTGGTTTCTTGCGTACCATGCATAGACCCCATCATGAATCTGCTGTTTCAAGTAAGGCGTTTGGCGAATATGATCCCAAATTTCATGACCTAATCCCACAGTTTGAGGTAGGTCTTGGACTTCAAAGTAATTTCGCAATACTGAAATCGGCATCAGTTTGATTTTATGCCAAAGATTTGCTTGGAAGTGATAGAGCTTGTCATCATTAAAATGTTGATTCAAAACTTTTTCGCTCATTTGGCTAATTTTTAAAATATTCTTTTGCAAATAATGACCAATCGTTTCATTCAGGTTGGAATCCGTAACGGTTTCTAAAACGGATTTTCCCATTTTCATGAAATGTCCTACGCCAGGAACGCGTTTAGACATGACCGAATTATCTAAGTAATCTTGGATGGAGTGTTGTATAAGCTGCGTAATCAAGGCTGAAAAGGCTGGATTATTGACGATAGTTTGAATTAAACGTTGCCGATGTCCAGCTTTTCCTGCGACGTATTGTGCAATTGAGTCGATGGTTAATACAGGCATAACCTCTTCAATTGTGGTGCTATCGTTCAGCGGATGAATCAATGCAAAACGAATATGCTCAGCAATTTGCTCAATGAGAAATGGACTGGCGGGCGTTGCAAGAATTTGCTTTTCGATCAGTTTAAAAATCTGTTCAAATGACCAAATATGTTGTAGCTGTTGCAACCGTAACCAATGATAGAATTGCTTAAACTCATATTGAATGGTTTCTGATTGTGAAAACTCTTGATCTAAAAAATCAAGTTGCGCATCAATTAGCTGTTCTATCATTGGATGTTTAGACATAAAACCTCAAATTCTTACTAAACTTATGGAGATGGTGCAGTTGCAGGCTTTTGTGTCTGGATTTTGCTCAAGAAAGGTAGATATTGTTGAACCACCAATTGATCTGCTTCCAAAATTGGCATATGTCCCACATTATCTAAAATCACAGGTGCTTGCGCATTTTTCAATAATGATTTTAACTCAGGTGCCACTTCGACATTAATAATTTTATCTTGCTTGCCCCATAAAATCAGGGTGGGTGCATCAATTGATTTTGCAAGCAGAGCAAAAGAATCAGGAGTAAACAGTTTATTAAGTGCGATCAATTGATCCACTATTTTTTGAGTTTGCTCAACTTGACCAATCATCATTTTTTCCTGTGCTTGAGCAATTTCTTTTGGAATAAATGGCGGAGCATACATCGCCTGTTGCATCAAGAAATTAAAGTCACCTTTTTTACTGACGATCATGTTTTTCAAATGTTTCGGATCTTTTAGATAAGGCGTTGTTGCTGCTTTGTACACACCAGCAGCATCGACCAAGAATAGGCTTTTCGTTTCAAAAGGATATTGACCTGCGTATAGCATTGCAATCGATCCACCAAGTGAGTGACCTGCAATATGTGCTGGCCCTGTCAAATTTGCGGCTTCGATAAAACGACGTAATTTTTCAGTCACATTAGGAACTGAATAATCAAAGTCTTTAGGAACTTGCGTTTCGCCACTCGCTGGTAAGTCAGGGATAATAACATGGTAATTTGCGGTTAATGCATGTGCGACACGATTCCAGTTATCACGACTACCTGCTAAACCATGAATTAAAATAACAATAGGTTTTCCTGCTTGACCACCTTCACTATATGACCAGCTAATATCTCCTACTTTTAATGTCTTGGTCTGTAAGCCAGCCCAAGCACGTTCTTGTTGTAATACATTTTGGAAACTCATTTCTATTTCAGCAGCTTGAGTAGAACTTACAGCAATTGTTGCTAAGCTGAATGAGAGCAAAGTGGCAGTGATCGTTTTTCGGAATGGTGTTGAAAACAGTGTTTTGGTCATGATTGTTCTATCCTTGATTTATTTTTAAACCAGTTGATTATTGTAGAAGTTTGGAATGCAGTCATTTGCATAATCTACAGATGTATGGAAATTCTTGCCAATAAAATGATTAATTTTCCATTATTTTTCTTGATATCAGGACACTCAATTGTCTGAGAGTTTTTATTTTTGTCAGTGACAATCTAGCATACTCACATTAAACTAGTTTTTCATGTCAATCATAGATGGATGTACGCATGCTCACCGCTCAAGAAGCCTTAGAACGTTTAAAATCTGGTAATGCTCGTTTTGTTAAAGGGGAAATGACCCAGCAAAAATTGCTCACTCACCAAGAGCGTGCTGAAATGGCAAGTGAACAAAATCCTTTTGCTATCGTCTTAGGATGTTCTGATTCTCGAGTGCCTGCGGAAATGGTATTTGATCAGGGGTTAGGTGACTTGTTTGTTATCCGAGTTGCTGGAAATATTGTTGCACCCTCTCAGGTTGGTAGCGTTGAATTTGCTGCTGAACGTTATGATTGTGCTGTGGTTGTTGTATTAGGACATAGTCATTGCGGTGCGATTCAAGCAACGATTGATACACTCAAACATCCGGATCAAGCACCATCTTCAAACTTGATGTCAATCGTAAATCGTGTACGCCCATCTGTTGAAATCTTAATGCAAACTGAGTTAAAGGATGATTTGAAAAAATTGTCTGCGCATGCAGTACGTTCAAATGTATTTGCTTCAGTGAATCAGCTACGTCATGGCTCAGCTGTATTAGAGGGTTTGATTGAAAAAGGCAAAATGATTGTTGTTGGCGCAGAATATTCGCTTGAGACAGGTGAAGTGACATTCTTTGATTTTTAATTAAAATCTCAGACTCTAAAAAATAAGAGGTGCCTAAAGGGCACCTTTTATGTATGGATAAGCTAAATTTAATAGAATAGGTTGAGCTTTAGCATTTGGGTGAATTTGATCGTTTTGAATTAAATTTTTATGTCCAGCGATCCCTTCTAAAAAGAAAGGCAATAGCTTGACCTTATATTGCTGGCTTACAACTTTATAATTTTTTTCAAAAGCGCTGCTATACGCCGTCCCATAATTGGGTGGTATTTTCATGCCAAATAGTAAAACAGAAGCTTTCTGCTTTTGGCTGAGTTGTACCAATTGTGCTAAATTTTTTTGAATCATTTGAGGGGGTTGACCTCGTAAGCCATCATTTCCACCTAACTCAATTACAACAATTTCAGGCTGATAAGTTTGTAATAATTTAGGCAATCTTGCCAAAGCACCACTTGTAGTTTCACCACTGACGCTTGCATTGACCACTTTATGCTGTTTCGGATACTGTTGATCTAAACGCTGTTGTAATAGGTTTACCCAGCCTTGTTTGGCATCTATGCCATAACCTGCACTGAGACTGTCACCCAAAATTAAAATAGTCTTTGCTGATGCGAAAGCGGGTAATGAGCAAATCGTGATGATTCCAAATGTTTTGGATAGCGAAAATAAAACTTTAGATATTTGCATTGCACTTTAAATTTGTCCTAAAGGATACGTGACATGATGCCACAGCCGATTATTTCTGCCCAAAAAGTTACACAAAATATCCACATTAATCAGCAAACATTAACCATCTTAAAAAATATCGATTTAGATATTTATCAGGGGGAACAGATTGCGATTACAGGTCGTTCAGGTTCTGGAAAATCCACTCTATTGGGTATTCTAGCAACACTTGATCGACCAAGTATGGGCGAATTGTGGGTCTGTGGACAAGCGGTGCATACTTTAACTGAAGAGCAGCGTGCTCAGGTTCGTTTAGAAAATATTGGTTTCGTGTTTCAATCTTTTCAGCTTTTACCACAGCTCAGTGCACTCGAAAATGTGATGTTACCCTTACGTCTTCAGCCTGATTTCAATTTTAGGCAAGCTGAAAGTAAGGCATTGCAATGGCTAGAGCGTGTTGGATTAGTTCGCCAAGCACAGCAAACGCCTAAAGTTTTATCGGGTGGTGAGCAACAACGTGTTGCGATTGCTCGAGCCTTAATTGCTGAGCCTAAGATTATTTTTGCAGATGAACCGACAGGTAATCTGGACGGGCAAACCGCAGCAGAAATTGAGCAACTGTTATTTGATTTAAACAAAGAACTCGGAACAACTTTAATCCTTGTAACGCATGATCAAAATTTAGCAGCCTTGTGTCAACGGCATGTCAAATTGCTTGATGGTCAAATCCAAGAAATTGTAAAAGTGCAGGAGGGTGTATGAGTTCAGTTCTCAAACCACTACTTTTGCAAAGTTTCCGCACAGGAGGGTTATATTTACTGATTATTGCCCTGTCTTTAGCTATAAGTGCCACCACCGCATTAAAATTTAGTAATACTCAAGTTCAAAATGCCGTTTCATTGCAAGCTGCCGAAATGCTCGGTGCAGATTTAGTTCTGTCTGATAATGACCCTATCCAATCAAAGTGGGTACAAAATGCCCAACAACTTCATCTAAAACAGACACCTGTCACTTTGTTTGGATCAATGGCACATACCCAAGACCAATTTGTGATGGTCAATGTCAAAGCTGTCGATGAGCATTTTCCACTGCGTGGTAAATTAGAGATTCAACCGAGAGCGAAATCTATTCAACAAGGTGAAGTTTGGTTAAGTCCAAGAGCAATTGATCTGTTAAAAGTAAAACTGGGGGATCAGGTTGCAATTGCTGATGGAAAATTTAAAGTAACAGGCATTATTGAGCATGATTCTAATCAGGAGTTGGGCTTTTCAGGTTTTTCACCGACCGTGATTATTCATCAAGCAGATATTGCGAAAACAAATGCTATTCAGGTTGGGAGTCGGATTGATTATCGATTATTAATGGCAGGTGAGCCAAAACAAGTTGAAACATTTAAGACCATCTTTAAACAAGAAACCAAGCTTGAAGCTGATCCACATAATCAACAAGCAGAGAATAGTGAACAAAGCACACTGAAACTACGTGATGCGAGTCAGTCCAATACCCGTTTGATGAAACCTATTGAAAATCTGGATACCTTTCTACAGCTTGCCAACCTCTTAACCATTCTATTGTGTGGGATTGCGATTGCTTTAACCAGCCAACGTTATGTGCAACAAAATCAGGATCATATTGCTTTGATGCGTTGTCTCGGTGCGAGTAAACGACAGATATTAGTCGCTTATATGATATTGCTTGCGATTGTCAGTGCCTTATCAATTGTGATTGGAAGCTTAATCGGAATCGCGTTGGGATACGGTTTGTTGCAATTGATGTTGCAACTGATTCCACAATTGCAACTCAGCTTTGCTATTGCTGATTTGCTTATGGCATTACCCATTGCAATTTTTACCAGTGTCATGGTGCTGATTGGTTTCATTTTGCCAAGTATTTGGGAATTATTGAATACGCCACCGATTCGTGTCATTCGTCAGCAAGAGCGTTCACGTAAGTCCTACATGATGATGTTTAGTGTCGGTATTGTGAGTTTGGTCATCTTTAGTTTGGTGCTGAGTGATAATTTAAAATTAAGTTTATTGGTCTTATCTGCCATATTAGTACTTTGTGTGACTCTATTTGCTGTGATTTGGTCATTACTGAGAGTAATTAAGCAGTTGAAACATCCCTTATCTGCTTATGTTCGAATCCCACATCAGACAGCCTTGCAAATCACAGCGCTTGCATTAGGTCTCAGCTTAATAACAGTTCTAAGTGTTTTAAGAACGGATTTATTAGAGCGTTGGCAGCAGCAATTGCCTGAAGGTACACCGAATCAGTTTGTCTACGGTCTACCACCATTTGATATGCCACAGTTCAAACAACAGCTTGAGCAGAATAAGTGGCAATCAACACCTCTATATCCCAATATTCGGGGACGCTTGATTGCTAAAAACGGTCAGGCTTTCAGTACTGAACTGATTCAACAAAATAATTCCTTACGCCGTGAATTGAATCTAACTCAAGCGGAGCGTTATCCAAAAGATAATCTGATTACTCAAGGGAACCCAAAGTTCACCCAAGTTGGGCAAGTGTCGGTAGAAGAAAAATTGGCTACTGAATTAGGGATTAAAGTGGGGGATCAACTGAGTTTTAGTTTGCCTGAAGGATCATTGGATGCCAAAGTGATTAACCTACGTTCAGTTGAGTGGGAGAGTTTTAGTCCTAATTTTTTCTTTATTTTTTCGCCCAAAACCATGGATGAAAATGCAGGAAGCTATTTAGGTAGTTTTTATGTCCCTACTGCGGATCAGCCGAAAATGGTACGCTTGATTGAACAATTTACCAATACCGTATTTATTGATGTGGGGCGTGTATTAGATGAAGTGAAACGCTTAATGAATATATTGGTTCAGGTGGTGACAGTACTGGCAATATTGGTTGGTTTGTCAGGTATCTTGGTTTTAATTGCATGTTTGAATGTTTTAATGGATGAGCGCCGTAAAGAAGTGGCGTTATTACGATCTTTTGGTGTCGCAAAAAATAAATTAAAACAGATGCTCAGTTTAGAAATTGGTTTTATTGGCTTGGTGGCAGGAATTGTAGCATGTCTTTTTGCTGAAGTGATTAGTGCGATTGCCAGTTACAAGATGCAAATGGCAATCCAATTTCATCCTGAAATTTGGTTAATTTTACCGCTCAGTATGATGCTGGTATGTATGTTGATTGGTCGATACCGACTCAGTTATTTATGTGATATTCCACCTTTACAAAGTCTGAGAGAAATTAATCAATCTTAAAAGCTTAACTGGTTTTGGCGCAGGATTTCATTCCATAGAGAATTAAGTCCTGTGCTTAACTCATTACAGTAAACATAAAATCCGAGCGTTAATAAACTACCTAAAACCAGTGCAATGATTTGTAAGATAACTCGATGTTGAGTTTTATGACTGAAATACCAAGAGCCTGCAAGTAAAGCACCCATGATCATTCCACCGATATGTGCTGCATTATTAATACCTGAAACAGTAAAACCAAAGGCAAGGTTAATGCCCATAATTAATAATAATGACTTGTTATCTAACCAAAAACGTTGTTGGGGTAAAGGTGGAAATAAAGAAACCGTTGTGAGCGCAGCACCTAAGCCCATCACTGCGCCAGATGCACCAGCACTGATATGTGGCAGTAATTTGGGATCGAAATGTTGTAATAATTCATAGCCGTCACGAATACTGAGATAACTGGAAAGAACGCTACCCATTAAACCCGCGAGAAAATACAGCGCAATATAATAACGACGACCAAAAAGTGGTTCAGCAACACTTCCAAAAATATACAGTGCCCACATATTCAGCATTAAATGGATTAGACCGAAATGGAAAAACATACTGCTAAACAGACGTTCAGGCTGTCCAGAGAAGGTGAGTGGTGTAAAATCTGCTCCCCAAGTAATTGCATCCATAGGGGAAGGGTCGGTAATATTCACACCTGAAAGAATTTGCCAGCCAAATAAACCAACATTGATGGCAATTAATAATGCTGTAAACCACCATATCTGTATTTGCAACTTTTGAGTAATTTGTGGTGGAGTGGTTTCAGTCATATGTTTATGCAAGTTATTACGATATAAAAATAGCTTAGCATGAATTTGTTGCCCAAGGAGTGATGCGCTTTAATGAAAGCCTTTTTAGCACGTGCAGTAATGTTGATTATCGGTATCATTCTTCTCATTCAGCTTTGGATTTTTAGTAGCTTGGTGTGGTGGAGAACGCAGCCTGTTGAAACAACGATGTTTATGCGTTGGGATTACCTGACTGACTTTAAGCCAATTCAACAAGACTGGCGTGATTATGATGATATTAGTGATAACTTTAAGCATGCAATTTTGGCTGCGGAAGATGCCAAATTTATTCATCATCATGGTTTCGATTGGGCTGGGATTCAGTTTGCATTAGAGCGTAATAATGAAAAAGGGGAAGTCGTTGCAGGCGGTTCTACGATTTCTCAACAGCTAGCAAAAAACTTATTCCTTTATAATCAGCGTTCATTTATTCGTAAGGGGCAGGAAGCTGTTGCTACATGGATGATGGAACGTATGTGGTCAAAACGTCGAATTTTAGAGGTTTATATGAATTCGGTCGAGTTTGGTCAAAATATCTATGGTGTTGAAGCTGCTGCACAATTTTATTATGGTAAGAGCTCGAAAAGTTTAACACGTGAGCAAGCTGCTTTTTTAGCTGCTTTACTACCAAATCCTAAGTATTATCAAGACCATCGCAATGATCATAAGTTACAGTTTCGTAAGCGTGTGATTTTAAGGTATATGAATAGTACACAAATTCCACAATAATTCAGATAAATAAAAAAAAGCTCAATATTTTTGGGCTTTTTTACCAAATTGACATAATTTTGCAGCATACTTAAACCGTGTTTTGATGAATGATAAAGCGACAAGGTTCAGTATGAATACTGCAGTGACGACAACAACGCCAACAGAATATACTTATAATGATCGATATATAAATCGTGAACTTTCTATTCTCGATTTTCATTTACGCGTACTTGAGCAAGCAGTTGATCCTCTCCACCCATTATTAGAAAGAATGAATTTCCTGCTTATTTTTTCAAGAAATTTAGATGAATTTTTTGAAATTCGTGTTGCAGGAATGATGGAGCAATTAACTTTAGGCAATGAAAGTCGTACACCAGATGGTTTGACCCCTAAGCAAGTGCTCGATCAAATTTCTAAAACAGCACATGCTGCGATTGAACGACAATATCGTATTTTAAATGAACAAATTTTACCAAAATTGCGTGAGGAAGATATTTGCTTCTTACGTCGTGGCGAATTGACCCCAGCACAATCTGCATGGATTAAAAAATACTTCCAAGAACAAGTTGCGCCTGTTTTAACACCGATTAGTCTTGATCCAGCACATCCATTTCCACGTTTAGTCAATAAAAGTTTGAACTTTATTGTCACGCTGGAAGGTAAAGATGCTTTTGGTCGTCAGATTGATCTTGCTGTAGTGCCCGCGCCTCGCTCTTTACCTCGTGTGGTTCGTTTACCCGATGAGCTTACAGATGGTAAAGAGCATCATGTCATGTTATCTGCGATTATCCATGAACATGTTTCAGATCTATTCCCAGGTATGACGGCAACAGGTTGTTATCAATTCCGTGTGACACGTAATGCCGATTTAGCCTTAAATGAAGATGTTGAAGATTTAGCAAAAGCTTTAAAAGGTGAGTTAAGTTCACGTCGTTTTGGACGTGCCGTTCGTTTAGAAGTTACGCATAATTGTCCAAAGCATATTTATGAATATTTGTTGGATGAATTTGATTTAGAAGAAGAACAGCTTTATCGCGTAGACGGTCCTGTAAATTTGGCTCGATTACTTTCTAATTTTAAACGTCCACATTTACGCTATGACTCGCATACGCCAGTGGTTCCAAAAGTATTCAAGAAGACTGAAAGTATTTTTGCCGCGATGCAAAAGCAAGATATTTTATTGCATCATCCATTTGAATCATTTGCGCCTGTAATTCAATTATTGCGTGAAGCAGCACGTGATCCGCAAGTTTTGGCAATTAAACAAACACTTTATCGTAGTGGTGCAGACTCAGAAATTGTTCAAGTTCTTGCCGAAGCGGCACGCAATGGTAAAGAAGTCACTGCTGTGATTGAGTTACGTGCTCGTTTTGATGAAGAATCAAATATTGAAGTTGCAAATGTATTGCAAGAAGCGGGTGCTGTAGTTGTTTATGGCATCGTTGGTTATAAAACACATGCCAAAATGATTTTAGTGGTACGCCGTGAGAATAATAAATTAGTACGTTATGTACATTTGGGTACAGGGAACTACCATGCCACGAATGCACGTATTTACACCGATTATGGTCTAATGACTACAGATAAAGATTTGTGTGAAGATGTACATCGGATTTTCCAAGAGCTTACGGGCATGGGGAAAATGGCAAAACCGAAAAAGTTATTGCATGCACCATTTACATTACATGCTCAACTAATCAACTATATTGATGAAGAAATTGCGAATGCCAAAGAGGGTAAATCGGCGCAGATTATTGTAAAAGTGAATGCGTTAACCGAAGTCCAACTGATCAATAAGTTATATGAAGCATCGCAAGCAGGCGTACAAATTGACTTAATTATTCGTTCAATTTGTTGCTTACGTCCGGGTCTCCCGAACTTGTCAGAGAATATTCGTGTTCGCTCAATTGTGGGAAGATTCTTGGAACATACACGAGTTTATTATTTTAGTAATAATGGTAATCCTCGTATTTATTGTTCAAGTGCAGATTGGATGGATCGTAATTTATTTAATCGTGTAGAAGCATGTTTCCCGATTGAAGATTCTGCACTGAAAAAGCGTATTTATCAATTAGGTTTAATGAATTACTTAAAAGACAATCAGCAAGCTTGGTTATTACAAGGTGATGGTGTCTGGGATCGCGCTAAACCCGCTCAGGGTGAGGAACCGCACAACGCGCAACACAAATTACTTGATGCGATTAAATAAATCTAAAAAACCGACCTTAGGGTCGGTTTTTTGTAGATATGGATTAGTTGGTTTTAATTTCTAAGACCAACTGATTGACTAAATCTGCAGCTTCCAACTCTCTAATTTGTGCCACATTGCTCCCTGCCCAAAATGCACTATAACTAAAATCTCGGTGGGTATTTGCAATACTCATGAGTTGTTTAGCTAGATCATAAGTATAAGGATATGCTGGCGTTTGAGGTCGATTTGGTGAGTCAATCAATGTGTGCCAAGTCCCCACTAAACCACGTGCTGGACGACCTGATAAGCTTGAACTGATTTGTGTAATAGATTTACTGAATAAAGCTTTTCGATAGGCTGCATTCGCATTCGAACTTTTACATTGCACAAATGCCGTACCCAATTGAACAGCAGCAGCACCTAATTTCAACATCGATTTTGCTTGATCACCATTCATAATACCGCCAGCAGCTACGACAGGTAATTTACAATGTGTTGAGATCAGTTGCACAAGATCACTGGTTTTAATGGCTGCATCAAAAGTTTGATTAAAAATGCCTCGGTGTCCTCCAGCTTCAATGCCTTGAGCAATAATAATATCAATACCCGCCGCTTCGATTGCCTGAGCCTCGATGAGATTGGTTGCAGAAACCATGGTGATAATTCCAGCTTGTTTTAAGGCTTCAATTTGATGAGGATGTGGAATTCCAAAATGAAAACTCACAGCTTTGGGGCGAGTTTCAAGTACAACGTTCAGGAAATCATCATTATCTAAAAAGCTTGGGTAGATACAATCCAATTCAGTCGGAGGTTCTGCTCCGAATTTTTCAAATTCAGGACGAATATAATTAATCCACTGTTGAGCAACTTCTGGATCGAGTTGTTCTGATTGATGGCAGAAAAAATTAACTTGAAAAGGGTGGTCAGTCAGTTCTTGAGTTTTAATAATTTGTTGTTTTGCTGTCTCTGCTGAATTTGCCCCAAGTCCCAAAGAACCTAAAGCACCTTGATTAGAAACTTCAGCAGCAAGTTCTGGTGTTGATACACCAGCCATTGGAGCAAGGAAAATAGGATGTTTTATTTCTAATAATTCTAAAATTGACATGATTTATATACTCTTTAGCTTTTCTATCACCATAACGTAAAAACAAAAAGCCCTGCAAATAATAATCAGTATTTAATTATTGAATATTAATCTTTTAAAATACCGAGTCACACAGAAATTAAATGCCAGTCACATGGAACAATGAGCCGACCCAACTCGAAAATGCCATGGCTAAAATGCCCCATAAGGTAATACGTAGACTACCTTTTAGCATTGATGTTCGAGCAAAATAACTGGATAACGCTCCCAATAATGCGAGTGAGACGATACCTGTAATTAAAACTGAGCGAGCGACCCATGAACTTGGGCTGAGTAAAATGGCAAGCATAGGAAGTACAGCACCACATGAAAAGGAAGCAGCAGAAGAGAGCGCTGCTTGAATCGGATTCGCAGCAGTATTTTCATGTATGCCAATTTCATCACGGGCATGTGCCCCAAGTGCATCATGTTCTGTGAGTTGTGTGGCAACTTCATGTGCCAATTCAGGTTTTAGACCTCTCGAAATATAAATTTCAGTCAGTTCTTTCAATTCTGCATACGGATTGTTTTCAAGTTCAGTTGCTTCAAATTTTAAGTCTGATTTTTCAATATCTTCTTGAGATTTTACCGAAATATACTCTCCAGCCGCCATCGAGGTTGCACCTGAGATCAGTCCAGCAATACAGGTGACCAAGAGTGTTTGCGAACTCGCACCACTGGCTGCCATCCCCATAATTAAACTTGTGACAGAAATAATGCCATCATTTGCGCCAAGCACGGCAGCACGCAGCCATCCTGAGCGTTGTATGACATGAAGTTCTTGATGGTATGACAAAGACATAATGGCTCTCTTTTTATATATGTAAACGTAATTATAGGGGCAAATAGATGAATCATTTTTATTTTAACGAATTCTTTTCTGATTAACTTAACACCATATTAATCTGGTTTTTGATTGTTTTATGTTGTTGGTTTGATGAACTGTTTATTTCTGCGATTAAAAAATGATTACTCAGCAAATTTATAGCCTTGGTGAAGGCTATAAATATGATTTGAAAGCTTCGATTGCGCGTGCTCGGCTAGTTTTAAGATCAACAATTGGTTTTGGATAATTGAGATTTTTTGATACATCTTTTGCATAAGGTTCATGTATGATTTGCGCATCTAAATGCGCGAGTTCTGGTACCCATTTACGAATATAGTCTCCATTTGAATCAAATTTTTGTGATTGACTAATTGGATAGGACTTACGCATTGACGGATTCAAAAAAGTATTAAAATAGTTTATAAAGTATCTGTGATCAGACGAACTAAACATGCTTCTACAGCAACTTGTACATTACCCATTTATATGGGCTTTCTCATGACAGAACCGAACTCTATTAGCTGCACACAACTTGCCGAGACTTATAATATCTCGCATGATAGTGTAAATCGCTTTCTGGAGCGTGAAGACTACACACCTCACGACCTATATCAAGAAGCAATTCAACATATTGATAATAATAAACTTATAGTCAGTATTGATGATACTGTTTTAGATAAACCATATAGTCAACATATGGACTTGGTTAGCTATTTTTGGTCAGGCAAACACCACCGATCCGTCAAGGGGATTAATCTCATTACCCTGTATGCGACAGATCAGAATGGTCAAAATATTCCAATTAATTTCCGAATTTATGACAAATCTGAGGGTAAAACCAAGAATGATTACTTTATGGATATGTTAAGTGAAGTACTTAGTTGGGGTGCAAAGATTCAATTTATTACAGGTGATAGTTGGTATTCATCGACTGGAAATCTAAAAACCATAAGAAAATATGGTATTCGATTTATGTTTGGTATCGACTGTAACCGTAAGGTTTCCCCAGAAAAAGGACAATGGTTTCAACTGCGTTTATTGCCAGATTTTCATCAGGGTCAAGTGGTCTGGCTCAAAGATTTTGGCTTTGTACAATTATTTAAGACTCAGTTAAAAGAACAGCAGAGGTTTTATATTGTGCATCAAGATGAAGATGATTTATTGTCCTTTGAGGGTTTTCATGAATTACATTCAAGTCATTGGAAAATAGAGCAATATCACCGAGTGATTAAACAGGTTTGTCATATTGAAAAGTTTCAAGTAAGACGATCTAAACTGATTTTGAATCATATTTTTGCAGCCTTGATGGCCTACGTCGAGATACAAAAGAACCAGTTTGAGCGGATCTTTGAAAATGTATATCGTTGGCAGAAGAAATTATTTAGACCAATCATCAAAGACTTCATTGATGACTTTATTCTCGATAAAAATCATCTCCTACCACAGAGAATCTATAAATAATAGTGCGTAAGTCCTATTGGATTAAATACTCGGAAATAAGGGGCAGCATCTGTGCCTGTAGATGCACACCATTGCCATCCACCATTATTTGCCGCTAAGTCACCATCGATTAAATGTTGCATAAACCATTGTTCGCCAATGCGCCAATCAATCAATAGATTTTTAGTTAAAAACATAGCGCAAATCATACGAACTCGATTATGCATCCAACCTGTTGCGAGTAGCTGACGCATGCCAGCATCTACAATTGGAATACCTGTTTGCCCTTGTTGCCATTTTTCTAGATTAACTGGATCATTGCGCCAATTGATATTTTGGGTTGCTGCTTTGAAGGGTAAATGTCTAGAGACTTGTGGAAAATCAAACAAAATATGTTGATAAAATTCACGCCATAACAGTTCATCTAGCCACGTTTGTTGACCTTCAGATTGAATAACAAAATCCCCGTGCTGTTGTCGAAACAATGCTTGGATACATTGTCGAATGGAAAGTATGCCAATATTTAAATAGGTAGAAAGCTGGCTTGTGCCTGATATTGAAGGCAGATCACGAGATATTTTGTAGTCCGTTAGATTTTGATCGATGAAATGATCCAATAAATTATGTGCGTGTGACTCACCGACATTCCAAAGAGTAGTCATTGGTGGTTTTATTTTCTCTGCATATTCGACTTGTAATTGATGAATATCTGTTTGAGCTAAAGCAGATAAATCTAATTCAATCGGTTGTTGAATATTGGGCATCGGATAGCATTGAGGTAAAGCATGTTGTAAACGTTGGTAGCATGCTTTTTTAAATGCGCCAAAAACTTGGTAGGGCAGGTTCGATTGATTACGGATAGATGCAAAAGGAAACAGAGTTCGATCATGTAACAGCACGAGTTCTTTTTGATGCTGATTTAAAAGCTTTTGAACATTTGCATCACGTTGAAGTTCATGAACACCGACTTCAATATTCGCATAAATAGTTTGAAAACTAATATGTTCTAATAAGCGAATAAAGAATTGGGGAATATCGTTCCATAAAGGAATGGTTTGAACGATTAATGGGATATTCAGGCTATCCAGTTGTTTTTTTAGTTCTTGTAATTGACGCAGATAAAATTCAATTTTAATCGGCGCATCGTCATGGCGTTGCCATTGTTCAGGCGATAATAGAACGATTGCGATACATGCACCTGTTTGAGTCGCACGCCATAAAGCAGCATGATCATGGATTCTTAAATCTTGACGAAACCAAATCAATTGATAGACATGAGACATAAGCTAACAACCATTACATTTATTAGAAAGAAATTAAATATAATTATGATTTTATCTATGTCTATGTGAAGAAAAAGCAAAGCCGAAGCTTTGCTTTTTTATCTAATTCAAAAAATGAATTAGTGGTGGTGACCACCTGCACCGTGAACATGACCGTGATCTAATTCTTCTTGACTAGCATCACGGATTTCTACGATTTCAACTTCGAAAGTTAAGTCTTGACCAGCAAGAGGGAAGTTTGCATCAACAATAACGTTTTCGCCTTCAACTGCTTTAACAGTTACGATTTGAACGCCATCATCAGTTTGAGCTTGGAATTGCATACCCGCTTGGATATTGTCTACACCTTGGAACATTTGAGCTGGAACTTCTTGTACGAGGTCTGGGTTATATTCGCCGTAACCTTCAGCAGCTGGAACAGTTACAGTAAATTTTTCGCCTACTGTTTTACCAAGAAGTGCATTTTCTAAACCAGGAATGATGTTGCCCGCGCCGTGCAAATATGCAAGTGGTTCACCTTGAGATTGATCAAGTGTTTCACCCTCAGCGTTTGTTAAAGTGTAGTGGAATGAAACCACGTGGTTATTTGCAATAGCAGTCATGTTTTGAATCCATGTCATCAATAGTTTTAACTGTATATCATAAAGTGAAAAATAGCTTTTGTTGACTATTTTCCACTTTTTGAAACGATTTAGTTATAAATGGGAGTGAAATTTTAAATTTCAACTCAATAAAGCTTAATTTTTGGACGTACACGGCGGGTCAGAAAATCTTTCATGGTGAGCATTCCTGCTTGGGTATAACCATGAATATTGGCTTGATGTAATCGATACAAAGACACATACATTGTTTTGGCAATAAAACCTTGTACGCTTACATCACCGAGTAATTCTCCAACAGCCTGATTACGGCTTAATGAAACCAAAGAGCCTTTATCACTGAAATTAAACATAGGTTGAGGTGAACTAGATAAACGAGCGGCCATCGCATCTACCAAGAATGTCGCTTGTTGGCTTGCGACCTGTGCACGTGGTCCTAATGGAGGTTGACGTGCATCAAGCTGACAATTTGCACAATCTCCAAAGGCAAATACATTTGGATCTGAATACGTTTGTAATGTCGCATAGACCATTAAACGATTAATTTTATCGCGTTTAAAATCTGTAAATGATTCTAAAACTTTGGGCGCTTTGACACCTGCCGCCCATACGGTAATGTCTGAATGCAAAACATGGCCGTTGCTAAAATAGACATTTGATTCATCGACTTTTTGCACTTGATGTTCCGTCAGAATATCGATGCCCATTTTTTGTAATTGTTTCGCACTATGTACAGCTGTTTTTTCATTAAGTGCGGGCAAGATACGATCTGAGGCTTCGATCAAAGTAATTTTAACTTGCTTTGGATTAATTTTCTTTAACCCATAACGATAAAAATTCTTCGTGGTTTCAATCAGTTCAGCCGCTAATTCAACACCCGTTGCACCCGCACCCACGATACCAATATTCAAGGCACGTTCAGTTGCTTGGTTTTGCGCTTCAATATAAAGATGGAATAAGTCCTGTTGGAAAATATCGGCTTGTTTGCGACTATCTAAGAAATGACAATTTTCACGTACACCTTCGGTTCCGAAGTCATTTGAAACTGAACCAACAGCTAATATCAGTGTGTCGTAGCTAAGACTCTGAATAACAGGAGTATGTTCTTTAGAAAGTTGAGGAGGTGAAATCGTAATTTGTTTTTGATCTTTATTTACGTTGATTAAGGTTCCAAGGATGAACTCAAAATCATGTTTTTCTGCGTGAGCAAAATAATTGGTTTGTTCTTCGTGAGGATTTAGTGAGCCAGCGGCAATTTCGTGTAGGAGAGGCTTCCATATATGCGTGAGATTTTGGTCGATTAGGGTAATTTTGGCTTTCTTTTTCCTGCCAAAACGTTCACCTAATTGTGTTGCAAGCTCTAAACCACCTGCGCCACCACCCACAATCACGATATGATGTAAGGTTTTGCTCATGATTAACCTAATTATTTTTGTGAAAGGATGGTTGGATTATGCCATCCTTTTTTCAACATTGTATGGTTAATCTTGATAAAAATAGTAGGTTTTTTTATCCTTGATTTAAAGGATAAATTTTGGCAGCTTTGACATCAT
Source organism: Acinetobacter sp. NIPH 284 (assembly GCF_000369425.1). Lineage (NCBI taxonomy): Bacteria > Pseudomonadati > Pseudomonadota > Gammaproteobacteria > Moraxellales > Moraxellaceae > Acinetobacter > Acinetobacter sp. NIPH 284. The sequence continues at coordinate 220,860 of NZ_KB850010.1, read as the reverse complement.
TTGTTGAAAAAAACGAGAATAAGTTTGCAAACCAAATCATAATTTTTTGAAAAATATTCGCTTCCTCAATTTCCACGTTATTTTCAATTTGTAGGCTACGAATTAACTGATTATTTTGATAAACCGTCACTGTGGCCAAATTCATGACTTGCGTCAAAGGTGCTGTTAAATGCTGTTCATTGAGTTTGATATTGACGTGTGTTTTTGTCGTTTCAAGTGGTTCAATCGTTTTGATTTGCTGGTTTGTATCAAGCATCTGTATACGTTGTGTGAGTAAATCAAAACTATTTAAATCAATTGGTGTCGCTTGATCGTATAAAGATGTTGTTACGATAGTGGGTTGTTGAGTTTCAACTTTGAAAATTTTTAAAGTTGATTTGATGACAGGAAGTTCAGCAATTAGCTTTTGTTTTGGAATCACTTCTTCATCGCGTGTGTATGTATACGCTAAATTCATTAATTTATGCGCGACTTCAGCCCGTTTTACCGCACTTGGTGTTCCAAGTACCACTACAATCAAACGACGCTTATCGACATGTGGATTTAGAGTAGGGCGCTCAGCGGTTAAAGCCAAGTTGTAACCTGCCGCCTTGGTATAACCTGTTTTTAAACCATCTGCTGTTGGATCCATTTTTAATGCAAGATTTGTTGCACGGTGGAAACGTTGGTTATAGCTAAAACTTGGCATTTTTGAATAATGTAAATATTCAGGTGTCTCTTTTACGATCGCTTTTGCTAATAAACTCAAATCTGCTGAAGTTGAGTAATGATCTGTCATGGTGATACCCGCAGGATTACTAAAATGGGTATCTTTCATTCCTAAGGCTTGGGCTTCTTTATTCATTCGTGCAACGAACTGTGGAACACCACCTGAAATTTTTTCAGCAAGCGTAACTGCTGCATCATTGGCAGACATGACAATCAATCCTGCTAAAAGTTGATCAACAGAAATTTGTTCACCAGCTTTTAAATACATTTGGGATTCATCCCACATGACCGTGCTCACCACAGGTGTTGCGGTTAATACCTCTTCCTTACGTAATTTACCTGCTTCGATTTCTTTCAAAGCAATATAAGCCACCATCATTTTGGTGAGCGATGCAGGCGAACGTTGAACATGACTATTATGTTCAGCAATGATTTGACCTGATTGAGCATCTACGATCGACCAAGCTTGCGCTTCAACCGTTTCAGGAGCGATATTAAGTAAATTGGCATGTACTAAATTGGCACATAACAGACTAAACAACGTAAAGAGCGAGAGGAGAAATTTCAAGAGAACACCTAGTGCAGCCGATCCAATGGCATGTAAAGCGAAAAAAGCATGCTATGACTTTTTTGTTACAGAATCCAGCAACTTTTGCCAACAATTAAGACATCTACGCATGACTTTGTAAAAAAATGCTAAGCTGTGTGAAACTGTTCCTATTTTTATGATCTAAAACTATGTTGCACTATCAAATTGAGTTTGACGATTATCGCCAACATCTTATTCATGTCACACTTCGTTTCCTTGCTAATCCGAACCAAGAACTTTGGTTACCGACATGGATTCCTGGCAGTTATTTGATTCGAGAGTTTTCAAAACATATTGAATCAGTAAAAGCATCTGATGAAGCAGGGCGGTTACTTAGTATTAAGAAAACGGAAAAGAACCGTTGGCAATTATTCAATACAGATCATGAATTGATTACGGTTGAATATGATGTCTACGCTTATGATTTGTCGGTACGAGGCGCTTATGTTGATCAAACTCGCCTATATGTAAACCCTGCTTGTGTTTGTTTAGGTTTAATCGATCAAGAACAATCACCATGTGAAGTTGAAATTTTCTTGCCGCATGAATTAAAACATTTTCAAATTGCAACAGGTTTAACTGCTAAGAGTTTGGTGAAAGGACGCTATACTTTAAAGGCAGATAACTACGATCAGTTGATTGATAGTCCATTTGAGTTGGCAGAGCAAAGCCGTTTTAGCTTTGAAGCAAATGGTATTCCGCATGAGTTTGTGATTTCAGGTAAACACAATACAAATCTAGAGCGGTTACAAACTGATATTCAGCAAATCTGTCAGACTGAAATTAAGATGTTCGGTTCTGCACCGTTTCAAAACTATACCTTTATGACTATGGCAACGGGCAATAGTTATGGCGGTCTAGAGCATTGTAATAGCACCAGTTTGATCACACCACGTGATGATTTGCCGAAAGTAGATGAAGCTGAAGAACCGTCTAAAGATTATCAGCGTTTCTTAGGCTTATGTAGCCATGAATACTTTCATTCATGGTTAGTTAAATTTATCCGTCCTGAAAACTTTACGAATTATGATCTACATAAAGAAGGATATACGAGCTTATTGTGGATTTTTGAAGGCTTTACTTCTTATTATGATGATTTAATTTTATTACGCAGCGGCGTTATTTCTCAAAAATCCTATCTGGATTTACTTAAAGCACAGATTGAGCGTTATTTGCAAAATCCAGGACGCTTTATTCAGTCTGTGTCAGAATCGAGTTTTGATGCATGGATTAAATTCTATCGTCAGGATGAAAACTCAAATAATGCAGGAACAAGTTATTACAACAAAGGTAGCTTAGTTGCGCTTTGCTTAGACTTGGGCTTGCGTTTACGTGGTTCAAACTTAGATGCCTTGATGCGCCGTTTGTATGAAAATACCCAAAAGGGCATTCAGGTCAATGAACGCACGATTTTTGAATTGTGTAATGAATTGACTGGGGATAACTGGATTGAACAAATTAATCATTTGATCAATACCACTGATGAATTGCCATTGGATCAACTATTCCCAGAGTTTGGTTTGAGCTATATCGTTAAAAATAACAAAGCATTACCTTTTGGCTTAAAAGTGCTAGATAAAGCTGACGGTGTCATCGTGCAAAATGTTCGCCGTGATAGTGCTGCTGCACAAGCAGGTTTGTCTGCTAACGATGTCATTATTGCGATTGATGGTATCAAAGCATCAGAAAAGTTGTTGGCGAAGTATGCAAAACAAAAAGGCTCATTTATAGTTTATGCATTCCGTCGCGATGAGCTCCTACAGTTTGAACTTCATGCTGGAGAGAATCCTCTGAATTCGGTTGAGTTAAAAGTTGAGGATCAAACCAAATTAGAGGTTTGGTTGAAAGGTTGATGCAATTGATAGCGTGGTACGCACCGTTAGCATAAATCCTTGTGTGAATGAGGGAACAGATTCAGTTTCCCTCATTTGTATATCAAAATTTTAATTAAGATTTTCTGAAAATAATTAGTTACCACGATAAGTTGAGTATCCATAAGGACTTATCAAAAGTGGAATATGATAATGTTCAAGATTGCGATCCACAGAGAAAATTACAGGAACTTCTGGGAAAAATGAGCTTTGTTTATTGTTTTGGAACCATTCACCTGTTTTAAAAGTAACTTTGTAAATACCTTTTTGAAGGGCAGCATCTTCAGGATATAACGCTGTGATCCGACCTTGCTGATTGGTTGTACTTTGGTTAAGCTCTTTCCATTGGTTATTTTCTTGTTTTTCTAAAATAACTTTTACACCCGCTGAAGGAAGTCCATTTTCTAAGTTAAGCACATGTACACTTAAAGGGTTTTGCGCAAAGCTAAAAGATGAAACAGAAATGGCTACGCAAGGAATCAAAACTTTTAACATCTGACCAATCCTAAAAATAAAAAATGATTTTAATCATTTGTTCAAAATATAGGTTTAAAAAGTGTAAATGAAACTTGAGTCGAATATTCGTACGGACTTAAACAATTTATTATGGTTAAGCATTTTATAAAATATTTGGCAGAAATGAATCGGCAAATAAAATTTTAAAAAATGTAGGGTTTAATCGTACGAAAGTACTCAAGCATTGGTATTTCGTAGCGAAATGTCAATATCACGATATATTACATTGACTGAGAAGTAATCAACGCAGATACTCTCAAGTTTTATTTAAGCTAACCGGTTCCTTGGTCACAAAGCGTAAGCTTTATACCATTATTTCGTAGCGAAATGTCAATATCACAAGATATTGCGTTGACTGAGATACGTTGAGGACTGATACTCTCAGACCTTAATCAAGCAAACCGGTTTTAATGGACTGGGCCAAAAGCTCGTTCATGAAAAACTCAACCAAACACAAGGGGCTATATATGGCTGGTGGAAAGTCAAAAATCATTTATACACTGACTGATGAGGCGCCATTGTTGGCGACCTATTCGCTACTGCCGATCATTGAGACCTTTACTAAGCCAGCTGGCATAGAAATTGTCAAGAGTGACATTTCTGTTGCAGCACGTGTGCTTGCGGAATTTTCGGAATACTTAAGCGATGAGCAGAAGGTAAGCAATAACCTTGCTGAGCTTGGTCGCCTTACTCAAGATCCAGATACAAATATCATTAAACTGCCAAATATCAGTGCTTCAGTTGCTCAGTTAACAGCATGTATCAAAGAATTGCAGTCTAAAGGATATGCAATTCCTGATTATCCAGAAAATCCAACAACGGATGAAGAGAAAGAACTTAAGACACGTTACGGTAAATGTCTTGGTTCTGCTGTAAACCCTGTATTACGTGAAGGTAACTCAGATCGTCGTGCGCCTGCTGCTGTAAAAAATTATGCGAAAAAGCATCCTCATTCAATGAGTGAGTGGAAACAGTGGTCACAAACGCACGTTTCTCATATGGAAGAAGGTGACTTCTACCATGGCGAGAAATCAATGACACTTGATCGTGCACGTAATGTGAAGATGGAGTTAATCACGAAGAACGGTGAGACAATCGTTCTCAAGTCTAAAGTTGCGCTTCAAGATGGTGAAGTGATCGACTCAATGTTCATGAGCAAAAAAGCATTGTGTGACTTCTATGAGAAGCAACTTGATGACTGCCGTGAAGCTGGTATTTTATTTTCATTACACGTAAAAGCGACCATGATGAAAGTTTCACACCCGATCGTTTTCGGTCACTGTGTGAAAATTTACTATAAGGATGCTTTTGAAAAACACAGTAAGTTATTTGATCAGTTAGGTATTAATGTCAATAATGGTATGGCAGGTCTTTATGAAAAGATCGCAACTTTACCAACTTCACTCCGTGAAGAAATCATTGAAGATTTACATGCTTGCCAAGAACATCGCCCAGCATTAGCCATGGTTGATTCAGCGAAAGGGATTGATAACTTCCATTCTCCAAACGACGTGATTGTAGATGCATCTATGCCGGCAATGATTCGTGGTGGTGGTAAAATGTGGGGTGCCGATGGTAAACCTTACGATTGTAAAGCTGTTATGCCTGAATCAACTTTTGCACGTATCTACCAAGAAATGATCAATTTCTGTAAGTGGAATGGTAACTTTGACCCACGTACGATGGGTACTGTACCGAACGTTGGTTTGATGGCGCAAAAAGCTGAAGAATACGGTTCACACGACAAAACTTTTGAAATTCCTGAAGCGGGTATTGCGAACATTACCGATTTAGACACTGGTGAAGTGTTGATGTCTCAGAATGTAGAAGAAGGCGATATCTGGCGTATGTGTCAGGTGAAAGATGCACCAATTCGTGACTGGGTAAAACTTGCGGTAAGTCGTGCTCGTAACTCTGGTATGCCTGCGATTTTCTGGCTTGACCCATATCGTCCACACGAAAATGAGTTGATCAAGAAAGTTGAAAAGTATCTAGAAGAACATGATACAGAGGGTCTTGATATCCAAATCATGTCACAAGTGCGTGCAATGCGTTATACGCTTGAACGTGTAGCACGTGGTTTAGACACAATCTCTGTGACTGGTAACATCTTACGTGATTATTTAACTGACTTGTTCCCGATCATGGAATTGGGTACTTCAGCGAAAATGTTATCAATCGTTCCGTTAATGGCGGGCGGTGGTATGTATGAAACAGGTGCAGGTGGTTCAGCGCCGAAGCATGTTCAGCAGTTAGTTGAAGAAAACCACTTACGTTGGGATTCGCTTGGTGAGTTCCTTGCGCTTGCAGTATCTTTAGAAGAGCTTGGTCTTAAAGAAGATAATGCACGTGCGAAGTTACTTGCAGAAACTCTTGATCAAGCAACGGGTAAATTGTTAGATAACGATAAGTCTCCATCTCGTCGTACGGGTGAGCTAGATAACCGCGGTAGCCACTTCTATTTAGCAATGTATTGGGCTGAAGCGCTTGCTGCTCAAAACGAAGATGCTGAATTGAAAGCGAAGTTTGCTCCTCTTGCAAAAGCCTTGGTTGAAAATGAACAAAAAATTCTTGCTGAATTAAGTGAAGTACAGGGTAAAGCAGCTGATATTGGTGGTTACTACGCTGTGGATCCAGTAAAAGTAAATGCAGTAATGCGTCCAAGTTCAACGTTTAATGCTACGCTTGAAACGATTTAAGTTTTAATGCAGAACTAACAAACCTGTTGGTAATGTAAAAATACCGATGCGAAAGCATCGGTTTTTTATTTGATAAATAAGATATTTTTAAATTTGATTGTTTTTTAATGATCTATTTAAATTTAAATAAAACATCAATTTAGAATTAATTTCTTGAGGGTGTATGAATAAGAGAAGTTTAACTATTGGGATTGTTGTTACAGTAATTTGCATTGCAATTATTGTATGTATTTATCTTTTTACTGGCTTAGAGCATCCGAAGTCTTTGAATGAGTTTGGAGATTTCTTAGCTGGTGTTTTTGCACCAGTTGCTTTCTTTTGGTTGATTTTAGGGTATATGCAGCAGGGCAAACAATTAGAGCAAAATACCAAAGCTTTAGAGCAACAAGAAAGAGCACTTCAACTTCAGATTGATGAGATGAGACAAGGGATAAAACAGCAAGTTGAATTAGTTCAACTTCAACGACAACAACTTGATGAACAGCATAGGACGCTCGAACCAAGATTTATTATTTCTCAATCTAAAGTAAATTCTCCTGTATATGGCAGCAGCACAGATCCTAAGATAGATATTAATCATAATGTAGTATTTGTTGTGATCAATTATACTTTAGACAATTTGGGAGGAGATGCTTTTAATTTGAGAATAACTCACCCGAAGACTAATGAGATTTTTGAAAAAATTAGTAACGTAAAAGCATCTACATCTGAAGAAATTAGATTTGAATTAGCGCAATTTCAATTAGATCAATTAAATCAAAAAAAAGAGTTGGAAGATTCATTAGATTTCTTTTATGAATGTAAAAATGGGCGTTCAGTAAAATATGAATTACTTATCCATGTATATCAAACCAACCATCCATTTTATGGTGTAAATCTCTTTTTGAAGAACGTTGATTTGTAAAAAATAAAAATGCATTAATTAAAAAAAGCCCATCTTCATGGGCTTTTATAAGTATCTAAACTTTAACGACCATTACGGCTACGCCCACGAGGTGCTTTAGTATTTGGACGAGTTGTACCATTGGTCTTACGACGTGGTTTCTCACTTTCATCCATTTGCCAAATACGCTTTGTACCTGACTTTTTCTTGTTCGGATCTTTTTTATCACCTTCTTTCTTCTTCTGGTGCATGGGTTTACCGCCCGTGCCGCCTGGTTTTTTAACATACGAGCGAGAACGATACGGTTGATCTTCAGGTAAATCTTTAAAATCAGGATAAAGCAAAGGCTCGATTTCAGTTTGCTCACCTGGTTGTAAACCTAAACGAACCAAATCAATTGCACCAATTTTAGTGCGAATTAAGCGTAAAGTTGGAAAGCCAACCGCCGCTGTCATACGACGTACTTGGCGATTACGACCTTCACAAATTTGTAGCTCAATCCAACTTGTTGGGATGTTAGCGCGATAGCGTACAGGTGGATCTCGGTCCCATAACCATTCTGGCGCATCTACTTTCACTGCATTAGCAGGTAACGTCATGCCATCAGCGAGTTCAACGCCTTTACGCAATTGCTCTAATGCCTCCTCAGTTACATCACCATCGACTTGAGCAAGGTAGGTTTTAAATTTTTTATTTGCAGGATTTGTAATGTATTGATTCAGACCACCATGATCCGTAAGGAACATAAGTCCTTCTGAGTCAAGATCAAGTCTGCCTGCCAGACGTAAATCTGGATCATGAATAAAGTGAGAAAGTGTAAGGTGTGCTTCATCCTCACGGAACTGTGACAAAACGTCGAAAGGTTTGTTGAATACAACTATTTTCATATGAGTATACTGCTTTGGCTATGGGCGGCATCATAACAATAAAGGTTTCTATTTAATGGGAAAATGTTGTTATTTCCCGTATAAATCTCAAAAAAACCTGTTTTGAACTAAACTGTTTCATGCAATAAAAACGAAAGTATGCCATAGAAGGCATAGTGATAATCGCTAAATACATGAGGGAGAACCTGCAAAATGGGTTATCAGAAGATCGTGGTTCCTGCCGATGGTGACAAAATCACAGTAAACGCAGACCTGTCACTGAATGTTCCAAATCATCCAATCATCCCTTTTATTGAAGGTGATGGTATTGGTGTGGATATTACACCAGCTATGAAAGCAGTAGTAGATGCTGCGGTGTTAAAAGCTTACGGTGGCAAACGTTCGATCGAATGGATGGAAGTCTATTGCGGTGAAAAAGCAGATAAAATTTATGGCACTTATATGCCTGAAGAAACCTTCGAAGCTTTACGAGAATTTATTGTTTCGATTAAAGGCCCTTTAACCACACCTGTGGGTGGTGGTATTCGTTCACTGAACGTTGCTTTGCGTCAAGAGCTTGATTTATATGTTTGCGTGCGGCCAGTCCGTTGGTTTGAGGGGGTTCCTTCACCTGTTCAACATCCTGAACTTACGGATATGGTGATTTTCCGCGAAAACTCAGAAGATATTTATGCAGGGATTGAGTGGAAAGCAGATTCAGAAGAAGCTAAAAAAGTGATTAAATTTCTAAAAGAAGAAATGGGCGTAACAAAAATCCGTTTTGATGAAGGCTGTGGAATTGGGATCAAACCTGTTTCTAAAGAAGGGACACAACGTTTAGTACGTAAAGCTATTCAGTTTGCGATAGATAATGATAAACCTTCTGTGACGTTGGTCCACAAAGGTAACATCATGAAATACACCGAAGGTGCATTCAAAGAGTGGGGCTATGAACTCGCAATAGAGCGCTTTGGTGGTGAACTACTTGATGGTGGGCCGTGGGTTAAAATCAAGAATCCTAAAAATGGTAAAGACATCATTATTAAAGATGTGATTGCCGATGCATTCTTACAGCAAATCTTAATGCGTCCAGCAGACTATTCTGTTATTGCGACGCTTAATTTGAATGGTGACTATATTTCTGATGCGCTGGCAGCAGAAGTTGGGGGAATTGGCATTGCACCGGGCGCCAATATTGGCGGTGCGATAGCAGTTTACGAGGCAACACATGGAACAGCACCAAAGTATGCGGGGCAGGATAAGGTTAATCCTGGTTCAATTATTCTTTCTGCTGAAATGATGTTACGTGATATGGGATGGGGCGAAGCTGCTGATTTGATTATCAAAGGTGTTTCTGGTGCAATTGAAGCGAAAACAGTAACGTATGACTTTGAACGATTAATGCCGAATGCAACCCTATTGCGCTGTTCTGAATTTGGTCAAGCCATTATTCAACACATGGAAGATTAAACAAAGCTGAGCTAAAGAGAAGGGTGTTTAAGTAACGCCCTTTTTTGTCGGCATTTTTTTAGTTCTATTATATTGTTTGTTAATATCGTTCTTTCATAGTGTATTTCACATGATTTTTAAACGTATAAATATGCACTGTATCGTAAATTTAGATAAATCTGTATCTATGTTTTATCGGCTAAAAGTTCAAAATAGTTGAAAAATATTTAGAGTCTGTTGCTATGAAAATGTATCAAGTTGATGCTTTTACCCAAGTATTATTTAAAGGCAATCCAGCAGCAGTCATTGTCTTAGATGAATGGTTGGATGAGTATCTCATGCAAAATATTGCATTAGAGAATAATCTTTCTGAAACGGCTTTTGTTAAAAAGATTGATGAGACAAATTATGAAATTCGTTGGTTTTCGCCAACTGATGAGGTCGCTTTTTGTGGACATGCGACACTGGCAAGTGCATTCGTATTATTTAAAGATTTTACAAGAATAAAAACCATTCAATTTCATGTGCGTGAGTTGGGAATTTTTGTCGTTAGCCAAGCAGCAGACGGCAAGATTAAAATGAATTTCCCTATTCGAAAAGCTAAACTTGTATCTGAATATCCTCAGGAACTTCGCGATGGTTTAACCAAGCCATTTAAAGCAGTTTATCTGAATGGTCAGGCGTATATTGTTGAATATGAAACAGTCGCTGATGTATTAAACGAGCAACCTGATTTTGAAAAATTAAAGCAATTAGGCGCATTACGTACCGCAATTACTGCATCTCAACCTGATGTTGCTATTACAGCAAGAGGTGAAGGTCAGTTTGATTGTGTATCTCGCTATTTTGCTCCTGCGATTGGGATTAATGAAGATCCTGTTACGGGTTCGATTCATACCGCAATTGCGCCCTTATGGGCTGAAAAACTTGATCAAACTCAGCTTATCGCATATCAGGCATCAGTTCGAGGTGGGGTTTTAGAGTGTGTTATTGAGTCTGAGGATCGTATTGAAATTTCAGGTTATGCAAAACTGTATATGCAAGCTGAACTGACGATCTAAATTTTAACTAAACCGCTATAAAAACATAGAAAAAAGCTGTTTAAATACACAGCTTTTTTCAAAACATAACTATTAAAAATTTAAACCATTATCTAGTATAGCTTGTTGTTTTTATTTAAATCACCAAAAAACTCGGATAATCTATGTTAATGCGGTTTAAGCAGCTTACTCTCTCACTTTGTTTGATCGGGTTGAGTGCAACGTCTTGGTCTCAGACAGTACTCGTAAAAAGTGAAAAAAATATTGAAGAATACAAATTAGATAATGGTTTCAGAGTTATTCTTGCACCAAATGATAAAGAAAATAAAGTCTATGTAAATACAGTATATTTAACAGGCTCTCTTAACGATCCTAAAGGGAAAAGTGGTCTTGCTCATTTGCTCGAACATTTGGCATTTAAAGGCACACAAAATGTAAAAGGTGAGGAGTTCCAGCGTCGTTTGGACCAATTCACTTTAATGACCAATGCCAGTACCGATTATTACTCAACTAAATATTTAAATATTGTTCGTCCTGAAAAAAATGCACTGAATGAAATTCTATACCTTGAGTCTGAGCGTATGGATAGATTAGTGCTACAAGAAAAATTTGTTCCATCTGAAATCGAAATCGTAAAACGTGAACGTGAAATTCGTATGGATCAACCGTTTGCAGTATTGATGGATCAGATGTGGAAAGCGGCTTATGGCAATCAATATTTAGGTCGATTGCCGATTGGTGATTTGCCTGAATTGAAGTCTATAAAAATGAATGAACTAAATCAGTTTTATAGAACATGGTATGCACCAAATAATGCTGTGATGGTCATTTCTGGAAAATTTGATAAATCAGAAGTATTAAATAAAATTGATCAATATTTTAGTCCGATTCCTGCACGTACTGTACCTGCACCTGTTCAAGTTCCAGTCTTAGATTCTAGTAAGATTGAGCAGCGAAAATTCACGGTGCAAAAGGGTAGTGATCTTGCTAAATTCCACATTTATATGAATGGAAAAAATACGCAACTACAACCAGCATTAGCACTTGCACCAGCACTTTATACCATGCAACCTAGTGGTACGTTGTATAAGAGTATGGTAGAAACAGGAGTGAGTACAGCTGTTCAATCAACGACATGGTTGGACCAAGATTTTAATATGGTGTTTATGGGTGCGGTGTATGCGCCGAATCATGATGCAAAGAAAGTTGATGATGCGTTGATTGATGGTGTTGAGAATAGTCAATCATTTACCGACGCAGAATTACAACGTATCAAAACTATTACTCTAAATACCGCTGATACGATTGCAAATGATGCCGTTGCTTTGGGTTCTCGCCTTAGTGATTATGCAGTGTCTTCACACGGACAATGGGATCAGTACTTCAAAGATTTACAAGCCATTCAAGATTTAAAATTAAATGATGCCAATCAAACATTAAAACAGTTTTTAGTATCATCGCATCGTATTTCGGGAGATATTCAGCCTACGCCTGAAGATCAAAAGAAAGCGATGACACTCAAGACACAAGATAAACCTAAAACCTTAGACCAAAGTGCCGAAAAGCCTGAACCTTTGAAAGATGTTGCCATTTATCAACAAGAAGTCACTCAATTTGTTGCACAGTCTGCGCAGCAATTGCGAAAAAATGAGCAAAAAATTCAACGTGGTGAATTAAAGAATGGTATTCGCTATGCTTTATTCCCAACCACAACACGTGATGACAAAACCTATGCCACGATTAGCTTAGATTTTGGTACAGAAAAATCACTGTTTGGTAAAGGAGTGACCTTAGATTTAACCAGTTATTTGATGTTGCGTGGTTCTGAAAAACATACACTGCAAGAAATTACAGATAAAGCGATTGCAGCAAGTGGTGGAGCATCTATCACTTCAAATGGTAATGGTTTAACAATTGGGATTCAGGCAAAAAAAGATAAGTTTGAAGATTTTTTAAACTTTATTGTCGATGTGATGAAGCAACCTAAATTTGCACAATCGGAATTTGATCTAGCAAAAAATCAGAGTTTATCTGCATTAGATCGACCTTATACTGAACCTGCTGTGGTCGCATCTATGACTTTGGCAAGATTACTCGAAACCTATCAACCAGGTGATTTGCGTTATCACTTTGAACCAGAGTTTGCGAAGCAGCAGTTAAATGCGGCTACGCAAGCACAGGTGAAGCAATTCTATGATCAATTCTTTGTGACAGATCATGGTCAAATTGCTGTGACAGGTGATTTCGATCCGAAAAAAATGCAAGGCATGCTACAGAAAGCATTTGGACAGTGGAAAACGAAACAGCCGTACCAAAAAATTACTTCTCCTTATGTTGCTTTCAAAGCTGAAAAAGTCCATGCACTATCCGAGCAACGTGAGTTTGGTAGCTATCAAAGTATTCTAACGATTCCAGTAGGTGCTTATCATCAAGATGCTCCCGCACTCATTATCCTTAGTCATATTATGGGTAACTCGCAGTTGTCTTCTCGTTTGGCGCAGGAATTACGTGAGAAAAATGCGCTTGTTTATGGATTTGGCAGTAATCTTGATCTAGATTCTGATACCGATAGTGGATCAATTAGTATTACTGCGAATTATACAGCTGGTCGTTCTGATCAAGTTTCTCAATCTGTTCATAAAGTATTAACTGATTTGCTAAGCAAAGGTGTGACTGAACAAGAGGTTGAAGCAGCTAAAGCCGATATTATGAAGAAGCGTGTGACTTCATTAGAAGATGAAAGAAATATTCATAGTATGCTTACGGGTCAATTAGAGCGAAATAAAACCTTGATGGATCGTGCTGAACGAGATCAAGCACTTGCAAAGTTGAGTAAGGCAGATGTAGATGCTGTAATTAAAAAATACATCAAATTGGATCAGTTTGTGGAAGTGATGGCTGACCAATATGGTAAAGCCCAAGACTTAAAATAACAGACCAAAAGAAAGCCACCCTTAGGTGGCTTTCTTTTTACGTTTAGATTATTCGTGATCGTGTTTATGCGTATGAAAATCTTCATTTTTACGGAATCGTAAGTAATTTTCAAACTGCTCACAATATTCGTCAAAGTTGTCTTCAAGCATCATTTGAAACTGTTGCAATAAATAAGACATCACCTGTTCTTTGGCATCACGCATTTCATTGCCATCTTTAAAATTATTTGCTGCAACCCACGTATTAAAGCGAGCTGTTGCAAATAACATGGCAGCGCTGACTTGTCCACGTAACTCTTCTGGTTTGGGTTGCTGTCCTTTTGGTGGGCGACAAAACTCATTGGCTTGTTTGATAAATTCATCTGCTCGCTCAAAAAATATCGCATTTAAAGCTTCTTCTTCTGTCACATCAGTGGCATTAATTTTTTGAGACATGATTTTTCCCAACAACAAATAAGACACGATATTATAGACAAAGCCTTGCGGAAACTAAACCTTTGGCTTAATCTAAAATAGCCTAAGTAATTAGAATAATCACTATGCAAGATGCGATTGCAATTCAAAGCCTTAAAACGGATATCGCTTTACTACGTCAACATATTCATCCACCCCAATATTTAGAGCATGTCGAAGGTTTGCCGATTTATTATGGTTTAAAGGATGAGGTCGATGAATACTACCAACAATGGCAACCTTTGATTGAAAGGGCACAGCAACTCTGTCAGCCTTTTATGGAGGATGATGTCGTTGATGCAATTCATTTACCGAGCCATCTAAATTTGCCACTGTTTTTCTTTCATGTAGATCGTATTCGAATTAATAAAACACGGGCTAAAGAATCTAAGACTTTTCGTGGAGTAGCGGCTTTGCTCGAAAAATGTGGAAAATTTGAGACCGATCAGATTTTTGCGATGCAGGAATGGTTGGGGAGTGATGATACTGCGGCTTTGGTGGCACATCGTGAGTTTATTGATTTACGAACTTATGTCTTTCAACATGGACAAAGTGAATATACGCGTACCCGTTTTTATATGAATGGCGTGATTTTAAGTGTTGAGCCGCATTTTAAATTGGTAGATGCGCGAGATAAGCCACGTAAGCAGCGTAATGATAGTTATAGTGATCCGATTGCTGATAATGGGACATGGAAGATTTTTGGGAAATATCGATAGAATTTGATAGTTTCTTATCCAGTCAAGCTTTTCATCCCCCTCTTTTCAAAGAGGGGTTAGGGGCGATTTACACTGATCAGTATGTGGGTTTGAGTAGAGATTGCTATTTCCAGAAAATATCTTGAGCCGATAAATGCTGTAACTTTTTATTAGCTTTCTTTGCGACATGCGGCTGCTGTGCCTTAACCCAACCTAAAGCAAATAAAAATTGTGATTGTTCTGCTGCCTGTTGTTCAAAGACCTGTTCTGCCACAAAGAGATCATTATAAAAACCTAAATATTCTTGGATTGGTTCTAGTTTATTCAGAAATTGCTGAACCTCTTTTTCAGGATAAAGCCTAGAAATAAAATCGATGCAATAACGCAATTGCTTAATACGCTTACGAGTACGATGTTGTTTTTCAACTGTAAGTGTAGAAAACTGAGTCGCGTCCATTAAAATTTTATGAAAAAGCTTGCTCAAACTTTTAGCCACTTGTTTAGATAATTTTGATTTCGATTTATCTCCACAATATATAAAACTAAATAATGATAAGAATAGCTGTGTTGTTTTAGCTCCGCTGAAAAGCTTGGCGATATTGGAATCTATTTCAGCATCAATAGGAAATTCAAAATCACAGCTTTGTTTTATAAGCGGAATCACAGAATCCTGAATTGCATCGTGATCACGTAATTGCCCCAAAGCCTTAAAAAGTTCTGCTAATTCATTTTCCCAAGTTGGATCAATCTGTGCTGACCAATTTGAAAAATGTTTTAAAGCAGAACGTAAGCGACGCAAGCCGACACGTGCTTGATGAATATGATCGGCTTCAGCAACACCATCGGCAATTGCGGCAGCATTCGGCAATATGTGGTTTAAGGTATTTTCGACGATCAGTTTAAGCGACTGTTCCGCGCTAAGTTCAGATTCTAAATTGAGCTGTTTGGCTTTGGTCGCAGGAGAAACACGTTTGCCAACTGCGAGTAAATTACCACGTTCTGCTTTGCTACGCACATCAAGCCATAATTGATATTTATCTACCCATGTCTTGGTAAAATCAATTAAGTCCTGAGCGGAACCTTGTTTGAGTTCAAATTCAACTTCACAGATTTTCGCCTGATCTTTGCCTGTACGAATTTCGCCATCATCCAGACACACTTCAATCTGTGAATGATTAAACTCAAATACATGATAGCTACGCTGCACATCAGTTTGAAACTGCAATTCTAAATCAGCAGGTGAATCACCCAAGATATCACGCAACACATTTTGAACGGTCTGGTTATGCTGATAAAGCGATAAATCCAGTTCAGGTTCCTGTTCACATTTACCCAATACAATATCTTCTTCAATCCGTTGTAGATGATTTTTACTGGCGGCTTTAAAGGTTTGTACCCAATGCTCACCTTCTTGGCGTAAACGGATAGCGACATAGTTTTTGGCAAGTAAGCGGTCAGCGGTATCATAATATTTGGCTTGGAGCTGAATTTTTTGCGCTTTTTGCTTATTCAATATTTGTAAAACACTTTTTTTCTTAGATTCAGGAAGTTGAAATTTAAGCTCTATTTCCATGATGTTATGACTCCTGAGCGCAAAGAATGATAAATATAAAATGAGTATAACGGGTTGACCTCAAGAATGATTGTAAAGTTGTTTTAAGTCTGGATACGATGACACCTAATGACTTTATTTTGTGCAAAAAATGAATTAACGTGTGAACAATCTTGCACGATTAGGATGATCAAGAAATGAATGCACCAGCAAATATAACTAAGCCAGTTGAATTTTCATTACCGATTAAAAATTATAATGAATTCTATTATTTCTACCTGACAGAGCATCGGAGTATCACGAGCCGCCGTTTGCACGTGATCGGTAGTTCAATTGGCTTATATTTCTTTAGTAAAGCAATTCGTCAGCGCAAAGCAAAATACTTCGCGTATGGTTTAGTCTCAGGCTATGCATGCGCTTGGGTTGGGCATTTCTTCTTTGAACACAATAAACCTGCTAGCTTTAAACAACCATTTTATAGCTTTATTTCGGATTGGAAGATGCTATCAGACGTTGCACGTGGGCGTTTGAGTTTGGTTGATCGTCAGTTTGATAAAATTGATTCTTAAAAAATATTTTTCTTTAATACGATAAACGACATCTAATGTCCCGTAGGGTTATGGCTAAAACTTCCCTAAACAGCGTTATGAAACTTGACAAGGGGATCGCCATTGCCTGCGTTTCATGCCTTATTTATGTCGTTTTAGCCTATAACGCAATGCATGGCTGAAATGTCAACACACCCTAAGTGTTTAGTCCCGGCATTTGATGGATCGGATCAATCTTAAAAAGTTCAGGTTCATCTGTCCACTGTTTGCAGATGAATTCGTAGGGAGTCAGGCCCCTGAGTGTTTTGAGTCTGCGGCCGAAGTTGTATGCAGCAATAAAATCAGCAAGGTGAATACATAGCTGAGTGTGATCGTCGTAATGGAACCGTTTGACAGTAGCTTCTTTAATCGTTCGGTTCATCCGCTCGACCTGTCCATTGGTCCATGGATGCTTAACCTTGGTAAGACGATGTTCAATGCCACATTCAGTACAAACCCGATCAAAGATGTGCTCAGAGGCGTAGCGATCACAGGTGCGGTTCGTGAACTGGATGCCGTTATCTGTTAGCACCATATGGATTCTATAGGGCACAGCCTTAACCAGATTGCGCAGGAACTCCGCGGCTGCCATCTTACTGGCTTTAGTATGCAATTCAGTGAACGCGAACTTGGAAGTGCGATCAATCGCAACGAAGAGATAAAGCTTATCCTGTGCTGTTTGCATCTCAGCGATGTCGATATGAAAGTAACCAATGGGGGTAGCTCTTGAAGCGCTTCCTGACAGGGCGATCACCTTGTACCTCAGGCAGTCGTGAAATACCATGCCGCTGCAAGCAGCGGTGTAACGACGAGCGTGTCAGATAAGGAATACTCGGCTGCAATGCATAAAGGCAATCGTCTAGTGGCAACAAAGTGCGTTTTCGAAAAGCAACAATTGCCGCCTCATCTTCAGGCGATAACACGCTTGAGCGAGGATTCTTTGGCCCGGTTGTAAGATCATCTACTTACGTTTCTTCCATTTTGCGATGGTCTTTTGATTGATGCCGTAACGCTTGGCTAGCGTTCTTAAGCTCTCTTGACTATTTTGTATTGCTCGACGCACTGCCTGTGTCGTTGTGGCGCTGCTGTGTAGAACTTGTCCCATAGTGCTTCCTTCCATTTATCTGAGAATATTGCACCATTAAAATCTGGGACTAAACACCTAAGTAATATAAGAAAAAATAAGAGAAATCATAACAATGGAACAGCTTAATCCTTCCGATTTAAAAACAATTTTACATTCTAAACGTGCCAATCTTTATTACCTTGAACATGCACGTGTCATGCAAAAAGATGGTCGAGTTTTATATCTCACAGAAGCCAAAAATGAAAACCCATATTGGAACATTCCAATCGCCAATACAACGGTCATTTTATTGGGTACAGGCACATCCATTACCCAAGCGGCAATGCGGATGCTCGCCAGTGCAGGGGGCGGTTTTACAGATTGCGGCGGAACGCCTTTATTTATGGGCAGCGAAATTGAATGGATGATGCCACAAAGTGAATATCGCCCCATGGAGTACATGCAGGGGTGGATGAGCTTTTGGCTTGATGAGGCGAAACGTTTCGAGGTCGCAAAGCAATTTCAGTTCGCGCGTATCGAATTTATCCGTAAAGTTTGGGCTAAAGATCGGGATTTACAAGCCGAAGGATTTTATCTGGATGACCGAGATATCACCCAGATGTTAACAGGATTTGAAAAGAAAATTCCGCATCAAAGCAAAGTTGGTGATTTGTTGCTTGCTGAAGCACAAATGACCAAGCAGCTTTATAAGATTGCGGCAACACGTTGCAAACTCAATTTTGAACGCAATCCTGAGCAGGGGGATTTAGCCAATGACTTTTTGAATCATGGTAATTATCTCGCTTACGGTTTCACTGCTATGTAGGCAGCTTATAAAGTTTAAATTAAATAGATTTTTATTTCCTAGTCATATTTTATTTAGTTAAAATGAAAAATAAAAAGAGTTTATACTTTATTACTTAATGCGTAATTCAATATTATTTTTTGGACTTATATTTGTGAAAAAATATCCTATTATTCTAAGTATTCTATTATTTTGTTTTATACAAAGCATATGGGCGAATATGAGTCCACAAGCTCGAATTATCAATGGTAATACCACTACAGAAGCACAAATTCCTTGGCAAGTTGCACTCATAACTAGTCCTTTAGACCCTTATCAATCCTACATTTGCTCAGGAAGCTTAGTTGCAGATCGTTGGGTGGTGACAGCAGCACATTGTATTGAACCACTCGAAAAACAAAACAGTGATTATTATATTTTGATTGGCGCACAAAATTTACAAAGTATTCAATTAGGACAAATTATTAAAGTTAAAAAGGGGCATATGCATGAGAAATATAATAATCGTATTTATGATAACGATCTTGCACTATTAGAATTGGAAAGTGCTGTCGATTTTATAAAATGTGGTAAAAATTGCCAAACAATCGATATTATTAATCCAACTTTAGAAAAACAAAATGCATTGATTGCGAGTATGACGCAAATTGCAGGGTGGGGCGTATTAGAGGATTGTGACAATAGTCAATCTCTAGTTTGTCAGCATTACGCAGGGCAAATGATGAGAAATCCTGCGCTGTATCCAACCACTTTAAGATATACCACGCTAAAATTAGCCAATTGTCTATCTTCATCATTATATAGCGCGCAACAAATCACTCAGAATATGCTTTGTGCAGAATCACCGATGCAAGACAGTCTTACAGATGCTTGTTATGGTGATAGCGGTGCAGGTTTAACGATAAACAATTTAGAAAAGCCATATCTGCTTGGGATTGCAAGTTGGGGTGTCGGTTGTGCCAAGGTGGGTTATCCTGGTGTTTATACGCGAGTTACAAATTACTCTGATTGGATAAACAACTATCTGCATCCAAGTACTATTCCAGAACAAAAAACTAGCCAAACAAATCAATCAGGTGGTGGAAGTGTCGGTATTTTCATGATTTTATTATTCGTAATATTAGCAATTACACGTGGGCGTTTTATTAAAAGTGCGTAATATTTTTGCTTTATACTTTAATACATGAAATTGATGAGTTTGAACTATGCGCGGTCTTTATCTGATTACCAATGATGATCCCCTCCAATTATTATTAGAAAAATTAGATGTGGCTTTGGCGACGGAGAATATTGCTATTTTACAATATCGCCGTAAAAAAGTGGCAAGAGTAGCTCAACCATCCGAAGTGCAACAAATCAAAGCACTTTGTGAAAAATACCAAGTTCCATTTGTAATTAATGATGATTTAGCTTTGGCAGAACAATTTGGTTTAGGTGTACATCTTGGACAATCTGATGGTGAAATTATCGATGCGACTGCACGTCTACCAGAGGGTGTGATTATTGGGCGCACTTGCTTAAACTCCTTAGAACTGGCTGAAAAGGCAATTGCTGAAGGTGCAACTTATGTGGCCTTTGGCGCAGTCTATGCCACTTCAACTAAACCTGAAGCAGGTAATGTTGGAATTGCAGTCATTCAACAAGCAAAGCAGACGTTTGGAGTACCAATATGTGCCATTGGCGGTTTGACCGTTGAAAATTCCCAAGTGGTCATCGAGGCAGGAGCAAGCCTTTGTGCGGTAATTAGTGATATATTAGGGCGATCAACAGCCGAAATTCCTGCTCGTGTAAATGCATGGGCAAAGTTATTTGCATAATTTTTTGCATCGTTTCGACATTTTATTCTTCGATTCTAGGTTGAGTCTTTTATGAGTTTATCTCCAAAGCAAGAACAGTTATTTAAACAAGCAAATAAACATATTCCAGGTGGTGTCAATTCACCTGTACGTGCATTTAACGGTGTGGGTGGTACGCCTGTCTTTATTGAAAAGGCAAAAGGTGCATACTTGTGGGATGTTGATGGTAAGCGTTATGTGGATTATGTTGGTTCATGGGGACCAATGATTTTAGGTCATGCGCACCCCGATATTATCAAAGCGGTACAAACCGCAGCTGAAGATGGCTTAAGCTTTGGCGCACCAACAGTACATGAGACTACGCTGGCAGACACCATTTGCGAGATTATGCCTTCAATTGAATTGGTACGAATGACCAGCTCAGGTACTGAAGCGACTATGACCGCGATTCGTTTGGCGCGTGGTTATACTGGACGTGACAAAATCGTAAAATTTGAAGGCTGTTACCATGGTCATTCAGATTCGTTATTGGTGAAAGCAGGCTCAGGTTTACTCACTTTAGGTGAAGGTGAACCAACTTCAAAAGGCGTACCTGCTGATTTTGCAAAACATACCTTAACCTTGCCATATAACAATATTGAAGCTTTAAAAGAATGCTTTAGCAAGTTTGGTCATGAAATTGCAGGGGTCATCATTGAGCCTGTGGCAGGCAATATGAACTTGGTGACGCCAATCAACGGCTTCTTACAAGCGATTCGTGATGTTTGCGATGAGTACAAATCGGTATTTATTATTGATGAAGTGATGACAGGTTTCCGTGTTGCTTTAGGTGGTGCACAATCGGTTTATAACGTAAAACCAGATTTAACGACTTTAGGAAAAATTATTGGTGCAGGTTTGCCAGTCGGTGCTTTCGGTGGTAAACGTGAAATCATGGAATGCATCGCACCTTTAGGCGGTGTTTATCAAGCAGGTACATTGTCAGGGAATCCATTGGCAATGCGTGCTGGTATCGCGATGTTCAAGCATCTCCGTGAACCTGAATTTTATGACAAGCTCGCTGCACAGCTCGCAAAATTACTTGCAGGGTTACAAGCTGCGGCAGATGAAGCAGGTATTCCATTTAAAACTCAGCAAGTCGGTGGTATGTTCGGTTTGTATTTCACCGATCAAGAGGACATTACCAGCTTTGATTCGATGTTAGCTTGTGATGTTGAAGCATTTAAGAAGTTCTTCCACGGAATGTTAAAGCGTGGTGTCTATCTTGCACCATCTGCATTTGAAGCAGGATTTATTTCTTCTACGCATTCAGATCAAGATATTGCAGAGACCATTCAAGCAGCAAAAGAAACTTTTGCAGAGATGAAAGGCTAAAATATAAAAAGCAAGCACACTACTGAGTGTGCTTGCTTTACAAAAATTACCAATCTCGTGTTGCTATAAGCTCTTCTATATCTGCATCAGTAAACCCATAAGCGCCAGCAATCACATCAAAACCATGCGCAATTGCTTCTCGTGCTGCCGTTTCGATTTCACTTTCTTTTTCCCAAAACTCTTCTTGCAACTCATTAAATTGCTCAGTTGTTGCATGAGTCAAAACATAGAGTTCTGCCAAAGTTTTGGGCTGGGTTAAGTTACTTTATTTTTGTAATTTCGATATTGATATCAAATCAAATTTAAAAAACTTTATTTAAAACTATTGAGTTCGTGGTGGCATACACCATTTAGAGAAAACGATCAGTATTATTTGGGACTTAAATGTGAGTCATGCTAAAAAATAACTGAGTTAGCTAAAATTTGATTGTAATTTCTCTTCAAGCTTTTTATGATTGCCCGCTTGTTTTCATCCAGTCGTTGGAAGGCTACCTTGAGTGATTTTCTAAGTGAACATTTGATTCATCGTGATGAAGATTTTATGGTGATCCATAAACCTGCTGGGCTTCTGACAGTGCCAGGGAAAACACCCGATTTACAAGACTGTTTGATCAATCGTTTATTAAAATTAGAACCGAAAACTTTACTCATTCATCGTTTAGATCGAGATACCTCAGGCATTTTGGTGTTTGGTTTATCCAAATTTGGACAGAGCAAAATTTCACGTCAATTCCAAGACCGTCAAACCTCAAAAATTTATCAAGCTTTGGTTGCTGGTCATTTAGAGGGTCAGGGCACAGTTGATATTCCTGTGATTTATGATCCAAGTCGTCCGCCATTACATATCGCTGATGCAGCACATCACAAACCTGCATTAACCGAATGGCAAGCCATTGAGCATTTCGAAATTCAAGGACAAGCAGTAACCCGAGTTAAATTGATTCCGATTACAGGCCGTTCACACCAACTTCGTGTGCATATGCAATATCTAGGTCATCCAATACTAGGAGATACCTTATATGCAACTCCTGAACAGCAACAGCTTTATGCACGTTTGTGTCTTCATGCAACACAACTTAGCTTCACTCATCCTAAAACAGGCACTCAACTCAGTTTTGACTACCCAGTGCCGTTTTAATCGTATTTTTTTTATCAAACTAGATGTAAAGCGCGATATTTCAGTCAGCTTTATGTCAAAATATTGAGCTTATTTGGTGATTCATTTTCACCATAATACCAAATTTAAAACTACATAAAGTAGCTTAAACTTTCATCAGTTTAAGGCATACAATATGTGGGCTAACATGAAAAAAGGTGGAATAAATTGCAGCAGTTTGCTATTGGTCAACGTTGGTTATCAGATACAGAAACTGAACTAGGTTTAGGCGTTCTTATTGATGTGGATGAACGTTCTATCAGCATTTTATTCCCCAAAAGTGATGAAACTCGTGTCTATGCACGTAACAATGCACCTTTATCTCGTATCATTTTCAATGTAAACGATGAAGTGCAAGATCAAGAAGGCACCAAGTGGATTGTTGAAGCAATCGAAGATCGTCATGGCGTGCTGCGTTATGATGTCGTTCGTAGCCTAGAAAATGGCGAACAAGAACGTAAGTCATTGAACGAAACCCGTATCGGTGCACAAATTCAGCTATCAAAACCTTTAGAGCGTTTGTTAGCGAGCCAAATTGATTATAAAGAATGGTATGACCTTCGTATTGAAGCAATGTTATTGCAAGCGAAAATGCATACCAGTCCTTTACGTGGTTTTTTAGGTGCGCGTGTTGGCTTGATTCCTCACCAGCTTTATATCGCACACGAAGTGGGTAAACGTTTTGCACCACGCGTATTGTTAGCAGATGAAGTCGGTCTTGGTAAAACTATTGAAGCGGGTCTCATTATCCACCAACAACTGAAAACAGGTCGTTCAGAACGTATCCTGATTTTAGTACCTGATTCATTACAGTATCAGTGGATGATTGAAATGCGTCGTCGTTTCAATTTGCAATTCTCCCTGTTTGATTTAACACGTACCGCTTCGATCAAAGAACATGATCCTGATCTCAACCCATTCCTGACTGAGCAATGCATTATTGCCAGTGTCGATTTGATGGTTGACCATGATGATTTGCGTGAGCAAGCAGTCGAAGCAGGTTTTGATTTACTGGTAGTCGATGAAGCACACCATTTAATGTGGAGTGAAGAAAAAGGCGGTAATGATCGTTATGATCTTGTCGAAGAGTTGGCTGAACAAACAGCGGGTGTCTTACTTCTTACGGCAACGCCTGAACAACTCGGTGTTGAAAGTCATTTTGCACGTTTACGTTTACTTGATCCGCAACGTTTTAGTAGCTTAGATCGTTTCCTTGACGAAGAAGAACAATATCAGCAAACAGCTAAAGTTGCTGAAGTCTTAATGTTAGATGAAGCATTGACTGAAGAACATCTTGCTGCTCTGGATGGCTTATTGGGTCATCGTATTGATGATCAGCCTGAACAGCGTATGCGTGCGATTCACGAGTTGTTAGACCGTCACGGTACAGGTCGTATTTTATTCCGTAACACACGTGAAGCGATTCAAGGTTTCCCAGGTCGTGATTGCCAGCCAGCGCCTTTACCAGCACCAGAAGACTGGTCATTTGATGGCAAAATGCGAGAGCAAATGTGGCCAGAAGAAGGTCAACTCGATGGTGCTTGGATGGAAAATGATCCTCGTGTGCCATGGTTGATGGAAGTTCTACGCAAAGATTTGAAACATAAAAAAATCTTGTTGATTGCACGTAGTGGACCAGTAGTTGAAGCACTTGAAAATGTATTGCGTTTACATGCAGGTATTCGTACTGCCATGTTCCATGAGGGCATGAGCTTATTGGAACGTGACCAAGCTGCGGCATACTTTGCCGAAGACAGTTACGGTGCTCAGATTCTTCTCTGTTCGGAAATTGGTTCAGAAGGACGTAACTTCCAGTTTGCCAGTGACTTGATCCTATTTGATTTACCTGCAAACCCTGACGTACTTGAACAACGTATTGGTCGTTTAGATCGTATTGGTCAGGAAAATCGCATTCAAATTCACGTGCCATATTTGATCGGTACAGCGCAAGAGCGTATGTTCCGTTGGTATAATGAAGCATTGAATATTTTCAGCAGTATTTCTCCGACGGCGCAAACGCTGCAAGAGAACTTTATTGTTGAATTGAAAGACTGTTTATTGGCTGATCAAGG
This sequence comes from Acinetobacter sp. NIPH 284, assembly GCF_000369425.1. NCBI lineage: Bacteria > Pseudomonadati > Pseudomonadota > Gammaproteobacteria > Moraxellales > Moraxellaceae > Acinetobacter > Acinetobacter sp. NIPH 284. Next base: position 195,747 of record NZ_KB850010.1, on the reverse strand, counting down.
TCAGACGTTTGAGGATTTACTTGAAGAAGTGAATGTACAACGACAAGCTTTGGAAGCTGAGTTACAAGCGGGTCGTGATCGTTTGCTTGAGTACAACTCTTGTCGCCCAGTCGTTGCGCAGGGCATTGTACAAGCACTTGAAGACTATGATGACAACACGACTTTGCCAATGTTTGTGAAGCGTTTCATGTCATCGACCAATATTGACTTTGATGAGCAAAGCAATGGTACGGTGATCATCAAACCAACGGATCAAATGCAAGTTCAAGGCATTACCTTGGACGAAGAAGGCATGACAGCAACTTTCTATCGTGATCAGGCTCAAATCCGTGAAGATGCACAATATTTGACCTTGGAACACCCATTTATTGAAAGTGTGATGGAAATGATCCGCACACAATCATTTGGTAGTACTAACGTTGCATTACTCAAATCGAATGCGTTAAAACAAGGTTCGGTCTTACTCGAAGTTTGGTTTAAGGTCGATGTAGTTGCACCAAAAGGGTTGAACTTACCGTCAAGTTTGCCTAAGCAATTGATTCGCGTATTACTGAGTGAAACAGGTCAAGATTTATCTGCCAAGATCGATCCAAGTATTTTACGCCCATATTTGCATCATCTCGATGGCAATAGCTGCCGTCAAGTTGTGAAAGCTCGTCGTGATGTAATTGAACAGCGTTACGCACAAGCTTTAGATATTGCCAAAACCTCGTTGCCTGAATTGATGCAACAAGCCAAAGAGCATTATGGCAGCAAATGGCAATATGAAATTGACCGTTTAACTTATCTTAAGCAATTTAACCCAAGTATTCGTCAAGATGAAATTGAGCGTTTACAAAAGTTCCAGAAAGAGGGTCTAAGCTTATTAGATGGTCTTTCTGTGACTCCAGAAGCGATTCAAGTCTTAGTTGTAGTTAAACCATAATTACGACTGATGTAATAAGAAAGAGGACCAATCGTCCTCTTTTTTATATCGTGAATATACTTAATTTTGATCGATATTGGCTTCTAAGAACCATAAATATTGATCCAGATCTTCGAGTGCTGCATGGATAATATCTTCAGAGATTGGATCTTTAATTTGCTCGATTGTATCTCGAAGATGATTTGCAACGACACCATAACGATCAGCCAGCTCTTTTAAGTGATCTTGCACTGCATGGATTGCAATAGGATAAGGCTTAAGATGCGAACTTTCAGCAACCGTTTGGGTTGTTCCGAGCGCTGTTCCACCAATCTGTACCGCACGCTCTGCGACATTGTCTAAATGGGTGATCAATGAAGTACGGAACATATCTAACATTTCATGTACCGCAATAAAATTACTACCCCGCATATTCCAATGCGCTTGTTTGGTAAGCAATGATAGATCAATAAGATTTGCAAGAATTTGATTTAAAATTTTAACGGTGGCTTCTTTGATAGAATCATCTAAATTATTACGAGTATATACTTTCAAAGCCGCTGCTGAAGAATTCATAGTTACCTCATTCAATTATAATGTAATGAAACATCGTGAATAAAAACCATTCTGTTCTAGCTTAAGTGCAGAATGCCTGAATGAATGTTTTAATTCGCAAGGCTTTTGTAATTTTCCTTATCATCATTTTTCTTTTTATTACTTTGCTAAATCAGTCGCAATGATAAATTGATCTATTGAATCTGAATAGCCTGAATATAATTCAGATCAAACCAGCATCTTTGCATTCTAATTTAATGTAAGCGTAAAAAATCGGTGCAACGATTAAGCCACTTAATCCGAAAATCGATTCAAAAATGAGCATAGCCAAAAGTACTTCCCATGCACTTGCATTAATTTTTGTACCAATGATTTTTGCATTTACGAAATATTCAAGTTTATGAATGATGACTAAATATGCTAAAGCGATGGCTGCTACTGAGAGTGAAATGGTTAAGCCAGCCATAATAATTAAAGTATTAGAAATTAAGTTACCAATAATAGGTAAAAGACCAAAAATGAAGGTCAAAATAGTCAGTGTTTTAGCAAAAGGTAAATGGATATGGAATAGAGGCAAAACGATAAAAACAAAAATGATAAATAGTGCTGTATTGATTAAAGAGATTTTTACTTGAGCAAAGACGACATTTTTAAATGAAATCGAAAGCTTCTGAATACGATGTAAAATAGCAGCTTTAAAGACAGGTTGTGGTGCGTGCTGCTTAAAGTTCTGAATTGAAACCAAGATACCTACAATTAAACCGATCAGCATGGTCGTTAAGTTATGCAGAATATCGGTACCTGTATTTTTAACAATCGAAATATTATTCTTGATGAAGGACAAAATCTGATTCTTGATATCTGCAACACTATGAGGAAGATAACCAGGGACATATTGACTCATTTCAGCTTGGAATTTAATGAGAGTTTGATCAATCTTAAAGTTAAACGAGTTAAGACCTGTTCCTTTTAAATCATAGATCACAAAGCTAATTAAACTAGTAATAAAAAATCCAATCAAAAATGTGGTCAAAATTCCAAGAATAATACTGATAAAGATACGCGCACGTTGTCCATCAATATGTTTTTCAACAATTGAGCTTAGACTGTTAATAATTTCGAAAATCAAGAAACCTGCAAAAAAACTAGGCAACAAATGCAGGGGAATGACCATCATTAAAAATAAAAACATCAGAATAAAACTGGCGATGATACTTTGACGGTCATTGAGAAGGATCATGATCTGTATGCCTAAATTTGCTTATAGTTATGATAAATGACAAAGATATATCCCAAATGAAGATAGTCTATGCTGATGAAATTGCTTAATCAATTTCCATTTTATCGAAATGACGGGCACCTTCTAAAATCATACGAATCATTACCATGGTTTGCTCTGCAACGTCAGTTCGTTGTTCAGCAGGTAAATCAATCACTTTTGCACCCATATTGAATACCAATTGGGTAATCGCTTTAGCTGCAATGTCAGCATGACTGATTTTACTATTATTCATTTGTTCTAGGCGAATCAGGTCTTCTTGTAATTCTTGCTGAAAGAAATTTAGCTGACGGTCTACAGCGAGTTTATATGAGGTTGAGCCCGTATATCCTTCGCGTAATAATAAGCTGAGATAACCTTCATCGGCATCGAGCTGTTGAATGAAAACTTCAACTGAACTTCGAATAATGCTTTGCTGCATAGATGCCTGCAAACGCGCTTCGCGAATGATTTTACGTAATACCAAACCTGCACGATCGATGAGAGCGATAGCTAGTTCATCAATATCTTTAAAATGTCGATAAAAACTATTCGGTGCAATGCCTGCTTCACGTGCTACTTCACGTAAGCTCAAAGATGCAATACTTTTTTGTGGGCCAATTAAATTCAGTGTCGCCTGAAAAAGTTCTTCTTTGGTAATGGTTGCTTTTCTACCAACCGAACGTACAGGAGATTTCATAGCAATGACATCTTGTTCATTTAGTGAGTCATGACCGAGCGGTAAAAAAGTAGAAGATTGAACCATTATTTTCAAAATATAAGTAAGCTACTCGGGATTATAGCGATTGTCTGACTACTTGGGAAATGTAAATTCCTATACGAATATATATACAAATATATATACATATGTATAATAATTAAAAATGATCAGAGTTCCCGCTCATGCAAGCAGTCGAAAAGAGAATTTCTCTATTCAATTCAATAGCCCAAAGCGTAATTACGAACCATGATGCCAATTTTTGGCTACAAAAAATCAATCCACTGTGGTCTTTGAATCAATCACTCGCTAAAGTTGTAAAAAAACAAACGGTAGCTAAAGATACGGTAAGTCTTATTCTGCAATGCAATCGTCATGTACAACGCGGCGCAGCAGGACAACATCATCCTATCACTGTTGAAATAGCAGGGCGTCATTACGAACGCACGTATAGCTTGATGCAATTAGATGCAGATCATCTCTGTTTAACTGTCAAAAAAGTTGATCAAGGTTTGGTGAGTTCATGGTTGGTTGAGCAAGCTAAAGTAGGGGATATTGTCTATTTAGGGCAACCTTATGGCGATATGCAGCAGCATATTCAAACTCCTAACCTGTTATTACTTGCAGCAGGTAGCGGCATTACGCCGATGCTGAGCCTGATCGAAAGTTTGAGTCAAATCAAACAGTTTTCGACGACATCTGTACAGTTGATGTATTGGGTGAAAACTCAGGCCGATGCAGCCTATGCTGAATATTTCAAAGAAACAGCGGAAAACTTTCCTCATTTCAGTTATCAAATTTTTTATACCCAAGAACAAGATCAACGTTTGAACCAGAGTTATGTTGATCAAATTTCAGCTTTAAATGAAACCACTGTATATGCCTGTGGTCCATCGGGTTTTGTGAGTACAGCAGAAAAATTATTTTCTTGTGCTGCTTTGCTTCAAACTGAGGCTTTTAGTTTAAGCCAATTTGATGTGGATGCTTCGGAAACTGGTTTTATAAATGTGAGATTGACTCAATCGAACAAAACGGTTGCGATACCTAAAGGGCAATCCATTCTTTTTAGTTTAGAACATCAAGGGATTAAACCTAATCATGGTTGTCGTATGGGCATTTGTAATAAATGCGCCTGCACTAAAGCGCAAGGCTCAACGAAGAATTTGTTGAATGGTTCAGCGAATCATGAACCAGCTCAACTATTAAAAATTTGTGTAAATTCCGCTCAGTCTGATCTAGTGATTGATCTATAAATGAGAAATTAATTATGAATATGCCTGTTAAAATTGAATATTTTAAAAATCCAAAAAATCGTGATTTAACTGCTTCAGAATTAGATGCTTTTGCTCGAGAATTAGATCAGATCAAGCAAGAAGTATTAGATGACTTAGGCGAAAAAGATGCGAAGTATATTCGCCGTGTTTATTCTTCAATCCGTTATAGCAGCTTACTCGGACGAGCTTTGTTATTTGCAGGATGGTTTCCACCAGCATGGTTATTAGGAACGGGGTTATTGGGTTTTGCCAAAATTATGGAAAACATGGAGTTAGGTCATAATGTGATGCATGGACAATATGACTGGATGAATGATCCAAAATTTAACGGTCAGACTTACGAATGGGATACAGTTGGAACCTCAGATAATTGGCGTCAAACACATAATTACAAACATCACACTTATACCAATGTGAAAGGTATGGATGATGATGTGGGTTATGGTGTATTTCGCTTATTTCCAGAACAACGCTGGACAAAGTTTACTTTAATTCAACCGATTTATATCGTGCCATTCAGCTTATTATTTCAGTGGGGAGTTGCAATTCAAAATCTTGAACTCGGCAAAGTGATTTATAAGCGTAAATCAATGACGCAATTTAAACGAGAATGGCAACCAGCGCAGAAAAAAATAGCGAAGCAACTTTTTAAAGATTATGTGTTTTTCCCATTGATTGCAGGACCTTCAGCGATCCCAGTTTTTACTGGAAATTTAGTTGCTAATGGGATTCGTAATATTTGGACTTTTAGTATTATTTTTTGTGGTCATTTTACTAAAGATGCTGAGGTCTTCCCAAAAACTGTTTTACAGAATGAAAGTCGCGGTCATTGGTACATGCGTCAAATTCGTGGTTCTTCTAATTTAAAAGGTTCAGAAGCATTTCATATTTTGACAGGACATTTGAGCCATCAAATTGAACATCACTTATACCCAGATATTCCCGCTCGCCGCTATCGTCAAATTGCACCTAAAGTGGAAGCTGTATGTGAGAAATATGGTTTAAATTACAATAATGCTAGCTTTGTAAAACAATTCGGTGAAGTGGTCGGGCGTATTTTTAAATATGCCTTGCCGTTAAAAAAATAAATGTTAGGAGAGCGTATGCGATACGCTCCTACGATTTTATTTAAACTGAATCGACCCATTGGCGCTAACCGTGATTTTGGATTCACCAGCCGCCATGTCTTGTGCTGGAGCTGCCTCAGCCATCGCAAATTTTGCCATACCACCACGCATTATTGGTTGAGGGAAATAATTACTTGTATTCAAATTTAAACTGACAAGATTATATTGCATTTTATTCCAAGCTTGGGTAATCGCTTGTGCGCGTTGCTGAAAGTTTTTAGAAGCTTCAATCATCAGTTCATTTTCAACTTTTTTACGTTGTTCGTCAGATACGCTAAAACTAATCGATTGAGTCTGAAAGCTCTGTTGTAGTTCACTAATCAACTGGCTTGCTGCTTTAAAGTCTTTACTTTCAATTTGGATTTCTGCGCGTGCGCGCCATTCTTTTAACTTATTGTTATCATTGTCATAAATAGGGTAAGTGCTTTGAGCACCTGTTTCGACTTTTACTTGTGTGTATTTACGTGAAATAGCTTGCGCTTGATTCATTAATTGATTGATTTGATTCGAAAGCTCTGCGGGTTGCTTATTGCTTCTTTCAATATAAAGCACAGCACGCATTTCATCATTGGCAACTTGGCGTGCTGCATCTGCTTGGATATTCACAATATTATAGTTCAAGTTTTCAGTTTCATGAGCAAAAAGGCTTGGGCTAAGTGCAGCTCCGATCATTAATGTTGCAAGTGCTAAAGTACGCATAAAAAATTCCTTAAAATTTGGTATTAAACATTTATTTTTACAAGTCTGATATTAGAAACAACTGATGGGGAACTTTTGCATATTTTGTGGTGTCTTTGTAATATATTAACAGTATTTTGCAACAGAAAAATTAATTAAAAAATATTTAAAATTAAATGATTAGTTTTATATATTTGACCATTTATCTAAAAAAATTAAGGCTGTTAAAAAAAGCTTACTTTCTTTCGCTTGTCACATAGTATGATGATAATTCATCATAGTTATTGGAATGAAGCATTTTTTCAATAATATTAGATGAATGTCAGGCATAAAAAGAGTTTATTTTATTTCAAAATTAGGTATCATCTCGCTCCTAGTTTAAAGATATAAAATTTGTGTCTGACTAGATTCTAAAAAGCACCGAGTCAAACGACCGCAAGTCACCAGACTTATTTCTTTTACCCATATCAGAGATGGTAATTCGATATGAGCGTTACTTCCGTAAATCCTGCCGCTAATGCAACTAACGAATATTATCTGACTCGCCAAAGTCAGATGGAATCGAATGTTCGTAGTTATCCACGTAAATTACCGTTAGCGATAGCAAAAGCACAAGGCTGTTGGGTTACTGATGTTGAAGGTACAGAGTACCTTGATTGTTTAGCTGGGGCAGGGACATTGGCTTTGGGCCATAATCATCCTGCGGTGATTCAAAGTATTCAAGACACATTGGCAAGCGGTTTGCCATTGCATACTTTAGACTTAACGACTCCTTTAAAAGATGCGTTTACTGAAGCGCTTTTGGCTCATTTGCCAGGCGGTCAAGAAGAATATTGCCTACAATTCTGTGGACCATCTGGTGCAGATGCTACAGAAGCGGCGATTAAACTTGCTAAAACATATACTGGTCGTAGTTCTGTGATCAGTTTTTCAGGTGGATACCACGGTATGACTCATGGTTCACTGTCTATGACAGGTAACTTGAGTGCTAAAAATGCCGTGAATGGTCTTATGCCTGGCGTTCAGTTTATGCCATATCCACATGAATATCGTTGCCCACTTGGTTTAGGTGGTGAAGCGGGTGTTGATGCTTTGACTTACTTCTTTGAAAATTTCATCGAAGATGTTGAAAGTGGTGTAACGAAACCTGCTGCTGTGATTCTTGAAGCAATTCAAGGTGAAGGCGGTGTCGTAACTGCACCTGTTAAGTGGTTGCAAAAAATTCGTGAAGTGACTGAAAAGCACAACATCGTTTTAATTTTGGACGAAGTTCAAGCTGGTTTTGCACGTTCAGGTAAAATGTTTGCCTTTGAACATGCAGGTATCGAGCCTGATGTTGTGGTGATGTCAAAAGCTGTGGGTGGTGGTTTACCACTTGCGGTACTAGGTATTAAGCGTAAGTTTGATGCTTGGCAGCCAGCAGGTCACACGGGTACTTTCCGTGGCAACCAGTTGGCAATGGGTACAGGTTTAATGGTTCTAAAAACTATTTCTGAACAAAACCTTGCTCAAAATGCGCAAGAGCGTGGTGACTTCTTACAAGCTGAATTCAAAAAGTTAGCTCAAGAATTCCCATGTATTGGTAATGTCCGTGGTCGTGGTTTGATGATCGGCGTTGAAATCGTTGATGAGCGTAAACCAGCTGATCATATGGGTTCACTTCCTGCTGATGCACAATTAGCTGCGGCAATTCAAACCGCTTGTTTCAACAATAAACTTTTACTTGAGAAAGGTGGTCGTAACGGTACTGTAATTCGTTTACTTTGCCCACTTATCATCAATCAAGACGAATGTGTTGAAGTGGTTGCACGCTTCAAAAAAGCTGTTGCTGAAGCATTAAAAGCAGTACGAGGCTAATCCATGGTTGATTTTGCAGAACATCGTAAAGCGTTACTCTGCAATGATGCACAATCCATTGCTGACTATCAGTCAGCAATGGGCGAAGCGGTTAAAGCCGTTTCAGCATGGTTGCAAAATGATAAAATGTACACAGGTGGAAGTATTAAAGATTTGCGTGCAGCAATTTCTTTTAATCCATCAAAAGAAGGTTTAGGTGTACAACAATCATTACAACGTATGGTTGAGCTTTTCCTCAACAAAAGTTTAAAAGTACATCATCCACACTCACTTGCACATTTGCATTGCCCAACGATGGTGATGAGCCAAATTGCGGAAGTGTTAATCAATGCAACCAACCAATCTATGGATTCCTGGGATCAAAGCCCTGCGGGTTCATTGATGGAAGTTCAACTTATTGATTGGTTACGCCAAAAAGTGGGCTATGGCGCAGGTCAAGCAGGTGTGTTCACTTCTGGTGGTACACAGTCAAACTTGATGGGTGTGTTACTGGCGCGTGACTGGTGCATCTCAAAAAACTGGCAAGACGAAAACGGCAAGCCGTGGTCAGTTCAGCGTGATGGTATTCCTGCAGAAGCAATGAAAAACGTCAAAGTCATTTGTTCTGAAAATGCACACTTCTCTGTGCAAAAGAACATGGCAATGATGGGTATGGGCTTCCAGTCTGTTGTCACTGTTCCTGTGAATGAAAATGCACAGATGGATGTAGATGCGCTAGAAAAAACCATGGCACATCTTCAGGCTGAAGGCAAAATCGTAGCATGTGTGGTAGCGACAGCAGGTACAACCGATGCGGGTGCGATTGATCCGCTTAAGAAGATCCGTGAAATTACCACCAAGTATGGTTCATGGATGCATATTGATGCGGCTTGGGGTGGTGCACTGATTCTTTCCAATGACCATCGTGCAATGTTAGATGGTATTGAATTATCCGACTCAATCACACTTGATTTCCATAAGCATTATTTCCAAAGCATTAGCTGTGGCGCTTTCTTGTTGAAAGACGAAGCAAACTATCGCTTTATGCATTATGAAGCAGAATATTTAAACTCTGCTTATGATGAAGAACATGGTGTACCTAACCTTGTATCTAAATCATTACAAACGACACGTCGTTTCGATGCATTGAAATTATGGATGACAGTTGAAGCATTAGGCGAAGAGCTTTATGGTTCAATGATTGATCATGGTGTGAAACTTACACGTGAAGTTGCTGACTATATTAAAGCAACAGCGGGTCTTGAATTGTTGGTTGAACCACAATTCGCTTCAGTTCTGTTCCGTGTAGTACCAGAAGCTTATCCTGCTGAATTTATCGATAGCTTAAACCAAAACGTGGCAGATGAATTGTTTGCTCGTGGCGAAGCGAATATTGGTGTAACCAAAGTGGGTAATGTTCAATCATTGAAGATGACCACTTTAAGCCCAGTTGCAACGCTTGAAAACGTTCAAAACTTGCTTGCACTTGTGTTGGCAGAGGCTGATCGTATTAAAGATGCAATTGCTGCAGGAACTTATGTTCCAGCGATTGACTAATCGATTTGCTTTCTAAGAGAAAGGCACATTCATGTGCCTTTTTTATTTTTTAGTCTGTGAGATTGAGCTTAGAAAGATTTAGTTCATATGAATATACCTTTCATTTAATCTCAAGTAATTTTCGGAATAGCTTTAGATAGACGTGTAAATGGCTATTGGAAACCTGATTTTATTTCATTTAGAACCAAGTCGACGGATTAAAACTAATATTACATAGACATTTGTCATATAGTTTTCATTACTAAGGCTGTCAAATTTGTATTTCTAGTTTGATTTCTTATATGTCGTGTTTTAAGTAAAAAATTATAAATTACAATCATTAAGATAATTTTCTTTTGCTATTTTTATCAAAAAATTCATTTCTTTATGACTGAAAATTTTCAAATAAAAAATGATCATCATAAAAGCGTCATAAAGTTGTCACTTAATTGTCATATTATCTCCTCAAAATGCAGTTAACTAAAGTACAACACTTGAATTAAAAAGAGTTGTAAATCAAATTGTATAAATGAGAGAAAACAGAATGCGCTTAAATCCACGTCATATCGCAATTGCATTAGCTGTATCTGGAGTAGCCGTAGCAACAACTGCGAATGCAGCTCGTGATACGATTCAAATCGCTGGTTCTTCAACTGTATTACCATATGCAAGTATTGTTGCTGAAGACTTTGGGAATACCTTCCCGCAATTTAAAGCACCCGTTGTTGGTTCAGGTGGTACTTCAGGTGGTTTAAAGCAATTCTGTCAAGGTGTTGGCGATAATACCATCGATATTGCAAACGCTTCACGTAAAATTAAAGATTCTGAGCTTGCTGCATGTAAAAAAGCAGGCGTAAATCAAGTTCAAGAAATCAAAATTGGTTATGACGGTATTGTATTTGCGTCTAACTCAAGAAAGGGTGCTTATAACTTAGATCCAGTACATGTATTTACTGCATTAGCTGCACAGCTTCCTTCAGGTGGTAAATTGGTTCCAAACCCATATACACGATGGAACCAAATTGATGATGACTTACCAAATGAACCGATTACTTTAGTTATTCCAGCAACAAACCATGGTACGCGTGAAGTGTTCCAAGAAAAAATGGTTGAAGCGGGTTGTGAATCATTTGCTTATTTCAAAAACTTAGATAAAGAAGCTCAGAAAAAAGCGTGCTCTACATTCCGTAAAGATGGTCGCGTAATCGAAATCGCTGGTGACTATACAGAAACTCTTGCTCGTTTAAAAACTTCTCCTAATGCAGTGGGCGTATTTGGTTTAGGTTTCTATGACCAAAACCGCGATAAATTACGTGTTGCGACAGTAAATGGTGTATTACCTTCTGAGAAAACAGTTTTAAGTGGTCAATACCCAGTATCTCGTGCACTTTACTTCTATGTGAAAGGCGAGCATTTAAAATCAATTAAAGGTTTACCGCAATACGTAGAATATTTCTTAAATAAGAAAGCTTCTGGTAAAGGTTCTAAATTAGAAAAAGCTGGCTTGATCAGTATGAGCGATAAAGAACGTGCAAAAGTTCTAGCTGATTTCAAAGCGGGTAAAACAGTTAAGTAATATTGTTAAAAGGGAGGCTGGTGCGACTTAGGTTCATCAGCCTTTTTGTCTAACTAAGTTTTTTCAAATGATGAAAATTGAGAAAACAGTGGAGATTACATGAATCTGCTACTTATCGGTGTGTTATTAGCCCTTGTGGCAATTGCATATCAAATCGGGCTGAGCAAAAGCCGTAACCTAGCAGGTAAGGGAAACAACTCAGCAACTTTGCATTCACGTCCAGGTTATTATGGTGCGTTGGTCGCTTTGTGGTGTGGTGTTCCTGCTTTTTTAATTTTGATCATTTGGAATTTGGTCGAACCAAGTGTCCTTCAACATATTATTTTTAACAATATTCCAGCATCGGTCAGTGCAACTTTAGATGAAGCAAGCCGTGAGGTTTTAATCGATCGTGTTCAAGCGATTGCGTCTGGTTTTGGGGTTACAGATCATCCAGCAGCTTATGAGCTAGCAGCTGCACAACAACTTGCTAAATTTGAAACCATAGGTTCTTTTGCAAAATTGGCAATCGTAATTAGTGCTGGTTTAGCAGGTTTAGTTTGGGCAAAACGTCATGTGAGTCAGCAATTTCGTGCTCGTAATCATGTTGAAAAAGCCATTAATGTTGGTTTGATCCTATGTTCTGGTGTAGCGATTCTCACAACGATTGGTATTGTACTGTCAATGTTGAGTGAAGCATTACATTTCTTCCGTTTTGTTAGTCCAGCAGATTTTTTCTTTGGCACAGAATGGAATCCAGGTTTTAGCACGTCAGGTAATGCAGAGGGAAGTTACGGTATCTTGCCATTAATTTGGGGTACTTTAATGGTCAGTGGTATTGCATTATTAGTTGCAGTACCAGTGGGATTGATGATTGCGATTTATCTAGCTGAATATGCATCTCCAAACTTACGCTCTTGGGCAAAGCCAACAATTGAAGTATTAGCGGGTATTCCAACCATCGTTTATGGTGTATTTGCTTTAATGGTCATTGGTCCATTCTTCAAAATGATTGGTGAAATTGTTGGTATTGATATTAATGCAACAAGTGCACTGACTGCGGGTTTTGTCATGGGGATTATGATCATCCCATTTGTTTCATCGCTTTCAGATGACATTATTACTCAAGTTCCTCGCGCGTTACGTGATGGTTCATTGGGTTTAGGTGCAACCAAATCAGAAACGATTCGCCAAGTTGTATTACCAGCAGCATTACCGGGTATTACAGGGGCATTTCTACTTGCAGTGTCTCGTGCTGTAGGTGAAACCATGATTGTGGTACTTGCAGCAGGGAATAGTCCATTATTGCATGCAAATCCATTTGAAGCGGTTTCAACAGTGACCGTAACCATTGTTAAACAGTTAACTGGTGATACAGATTTTGCGAGTCCACAAGCATTGGTGGCATTTGCACTTGGTTTAACTTTGTTTGTGATTACTTTGGGTTTAAACATTATTGCACTATATATCGTGCGCAAATATCGTGAGCAATACGAATGAGTTCAAATACATCTCCTCTGGATCAGAACTTATTTGATCCACAAGTAGCTGCTGAACAACGTAAGCAGCGTAAAGCAATCATTCAAAGCTCTCTAGCAAAGCGTCATCGTAAAGAAAAGGCATTTCGCTTTGCAGGTTTCTCTGCGGTGATGATTGGTCTTGCATTTGTTGCTTTATTGTTCGTTAGCATTTTAGCAAAAGGTTTGCCTTCATTTTGGCAAAGTAGTATGACCGTTCCTGTGTATTTTGATCCTGCAATTATTAATGTAGGAGCAAAGCCAAAGCAGACTGCTGGTGAGACACCTGCTCATTTTGAAGAGCGCTTTGTGGCTTGGCAAACTGAAATGGGCATGGTGGATTGGGATGCACTTATTGTTAATGGTATTGTGGCTAAAGATCCAGCACTTGAGTCACAACGTGATTATTTGAATAGTTTGTACACGAGTTCAGAAGCCTATCGTTTACGTGACATGGTGCTTGAGAATCCAGCATTAATTGGTACTAAAGAAGAGATTAAATTCTTAGCGGACGCCAATGTGGATGTGTGGTTAGCAGGTAATATTGATCGTTCTTTACCAGATGACCAACAGCAGCTTGATCCAGAAGTTCGTCAACTTGCAGATAAACTAAAAGCAAATGGTATTATTGAAAATACATTTAATACGAATTTATTTATCAGTCCAGATTCTCGTAGCTCACCAGCAACAAGTGGTTTAGCGGGCGCGTTTATGGGTTCGTTATTCATGATGTTGATTGTAATCTTGATTTCAATTCCAATCGGGGTTGCAAGTGCGATTTATCTTGAAGAATTTGCACCTAAAAACATCATGACTGACATCATTGAAGTCAATATCAACAATTTGGCTGCTGTACCTTCGATTGTATTTGGTCTACTCGGCGCGGCGATTTTTATTGGTTGGATGCATTTACCATTGTCTGCACCGTTGGTTGGTGGTCTGGTACTCAGTCTCATGACTTTACCAACCGTGATTATTACCACACGTGCTTCATTAAAAGCTGTGCCACCTTCAATTCGTCAGGCAGCGCTTGGCTTAGGTGCATCAAAAGTTCAAACAGTGTTCCATCACGTATTACCATTGGCATTACCGGGTATCATGACAGGATCAATTATTGGTGTTGCACATGCTTTGGGTGAAACCGCACCATTACTATTAATTGGTATGAGTGCTTTCGTTGCGAGTGTTCCAGCTACGCCACTGGATCAGGCAACAGCCTTACCTGTACAAGTTTATTTATGGCAGGGAAATGAGTTACGTAACTTCTTTGAAGGACGTACTGCTGCTGCGATTATTGTGTTACTTGCATTAATGATTGGTTTAAATAGCCTTGCAATTTGGCTTCGTAAGAAATTTGAAGTGCGTTGGTAGTTGAGGAGAGTACAATGAATACGATTGAAATTATGAACGCATTAGAAAAGGATAAGTCAGTGAATCCACAGCAAACAGAATCGAATTCATCTGAAGCACAAGTTCAGCAATCTAATACTGCTTTTGTTTCTCAGTTTGAAACGGCTTCATCAAATAAAAAGCCTAAAAGCAATGAAGTAAAAATCACGACCAAAGATGTTCATGTTTACTATGGTGAAACTGAAGCGATTAAAGGTATTGATCTTGATATCTATCAAAATGAAGTGATTGCTTTTATTGGTCCATCAGGGTGTGGTAAATCGACTTTCTTGCGTACTTTGAATCGCATGAATGATACGATTGATACTTGTCGCGTAACAGGTAAAGTCACTCTAGATAATCAAGATATTTATGATCCAAATCTTGATGTGGTTCTACTACGTGCGCAAGTTGGTATGGTATTCCAAAAGCCAAATCCATTCCCGAAATCAATTTTCGATAACGTTGCTTACGGACCAAAACTGCATGGTTTAGCACGTGATAAATATGACTTAGAAGAAATTGTTGAAAACAGCCTACGTAAAGCGGGTTTATGGGATGAAGTGAAAGATCGTCTCAGCCAACCAGGTACTGGTTTATCAGGTGGTCAGCAACAACGTTTATGTATCGCGCGTACCATTGCTGTAAGTCCAGAAGTCATCTTAATGGATGAACCATGTTCAGCACTGGATCCAATTGCGACCGCAAAAATTGAAGAGTTGATTTCAGAACTTTCTGAACAGTATACCATTGCGATCGTAACGCACTCGATGCAACAGGCTGCACGTGTTTCTGATCGTACTGCATACTTCCACTTGGGTGATTTGATCGAAGTCAATTCAACTGAAAAAGTATTTACACAACCAGATCATCAATTGACTGAAGCTTATATTACGGGTCGTTTTGGTTGATTCTTGCTGAATAAATTAAAGAGCCTTCGGGCTCTTTTTTTATGAGATAGATGAAAATGAATCTATTTTGCAAAATCACTATTGAATTTTTATTCAACAGGCCACATCTTAGTCGAATAAAGCCGAACTTATAGAGCACTTACTTTATGTTATTCCATTTACCTAAATTTCCTGCTGAAATTCGTATTAGTCATTTAAATGCGCGTGTGAATGAACAAAGAAAAAGAATTGCACAAACAACAGCATCTCGTTTGGAATTACTACAACTCGTTCAACAACTTGCTAAAGAAGCAAAGATTCGAAAAAAGAATGATCAAAAAATTTATGTGCTTGACTTTAAAGGTGATGTGCAAGCATCTGCGGTAGATACTATTCGTGAAGAAATTACTTTAATTTTAGCAACTGCAAAAGCAGGGCATGACCGTGTCGTTGTACGTTTAGAAAGCCCTGGTGGTATGGTTCATGGTTATGGTCTAGCTGCTGCTCAATTGGTTCGTTTACGTGATGCCGGTTTTAATGTCACGATTTGTGTGGATAAAGTCGCTGCAAGTGGCGGTTATATGATGGCATGTATTGCCAATGAAATTATTTCTGCTCCTTTTGCGGTTGTAGGTTCGATAGGAGTGGTTGCTCAAGTTCCAAACTTCAATCGTTTATTGAAGCAACACAATGTTGATTTCGAGCTGTATACTGCGGGCGAATACAAACGTACTGTGACGATGTTTGGTGAGAATACGCCAGAAGGTAAAGCGAAATTTGAAGAAGAATTACAACAAACCCATTCTTTATTTAAGCACTTTGTTGAGAAGTATCGTCCACAATTAGATGTTGCTCAGGTTGCAACAGGTGAGCACTGGTACGGTGAAGACGCACGTGAGCTGAACTTGGTTGATAAATTACAGACCTCGGATGAATATTTACTCAGTCTTCTGCCACAACATGATGTCTATGTGATTAATACCCGTAAGCGCCCAACTTTTGGTGAAAAACTGGGTTTGCAGGCGGCACAAATGGCTGAGACTCTGATTCCAACGGTGATGGGTAAAATCGCTGATAGCCTCGCCAAGGCAAACAGCACGTTGGTTCAGATGCGTGACCCTAAGTTTTAATCAATTTGTCCTGATCAAAGAAAAGCACCTGTTTAAGGTGCTTTTCTTTTGCTTTTGCCTAAATAGAGCAGCCCTGTAAAGATTGATCCGATTGTGGCCAGAAACATATCCTTGTGTGCATCCCACATATCTCCCTGCTGTCCATTATAGTTTTCTGCATCTTCAGGCGATAAACCAATGGATAGTCCCCATTCGAGCAACTCATAGAGCATACTGGAAGCCATCACAAACTGGATCACCAGCAGGAACAAGGTCAATGGTTTTGCGGTAGGAAACCAGACCTGAAAACAACGGAGAAAAAATGGGTAAAGCAATAATCCATAAGCAAAATGCACCAGTCGATCATACATGTTGCGAGACCAGCCCATCACCTGATTCAGGTCAAAATGAAATAGGGACTTTAACCATTCATTGTAAGGCACATAGGAGTACAAATAATGTGCCGCAACAATATGGATGAAAAGAAAAAGCAGGTACAAGCAAAAACTGGAAAAATTGATGCCTATTTTTTTCATGCTGATGATCAGCACAACCAGCATAAACACGGTGCCCACCTGATGCAGGAGATAGGACTCAAGCTCAAGCGGCTGTATGCTGGCAATTGCCACGGCAAGGGCGATGACCCCAAGCGCAATATAATGTTTTAAACCAAGTTGTTTTTCAATCATGCTGCATCCGAGAAGAAAAAATCATCAGGCAGGTTGATTTATCATTGTTCGGTTGAAACTGGTATTAAAGGTGACGCTGCAACCCCACCAAGCGCCTGACAAGCCTGTAGATAGAGCTGGTACTTTTGTTGTACAACTTCATCGAGTGGAATGTCAAACAGGTCCTCACCATTTTTATACTGTTCAATATAGGTGCTGGCTTTGTCCTTGTTTGCGGCAAGGGTCTGTTGATAAAAATTAGTAATGGAAGAAGTGGCAAGCTGGCTGGTCTCGACGTTGCTACACTGGAAACGCTGTAAAATTTTTTCAGCACGTTTGACTTCACTTGATTGTCCAAATACACATCCTGTTAATTGGGCAATCACAATCAGCACGCATAAGATCTTCATGATATTTAGAATAAAAATTTTTAAAGATTGTTATTGTATAAGCTGTCATTAAAAAGTAAACATGTATTCTTTTCCGAATTGGTTTGATACTCTCTCCACCCATTGCTCTATTTTATCAGCTGTCATGACTTGAAAATCTCGCCAATAATATTTCATCTGCTTCCATACCATCTCGATTCGATTTAACTCAGGGCTATAAGCTGGAATAAAATACAAATTCGTCGAAAAGTTACTTTTAAGTAGCTCTCTGTAATCAGCCATCTTTTTACTTCTATGAATCGAGGCATTATCAACAATAAGAACCAATGGAAGGTTATAAGTCTGTTTTACTTGTTGAGCTATTCCAGTTAAATAGGCATAAAACCAAGTGCTTGTAACTGACTCTTGTAAACAACTTGTCACCAGTTTCCCCGTTGAAAGCAAACACCCCATGACATTAACTCGTTTTAATCTTATTGCATCAACCGCATGAACATCACCTATCTTTGTCCACGCATAGCGGTTATCAGGTGTAGATGAAAACCCTGTTTCATCAACATAACCTAATATAATTTCACCACGTGCCGCTTGCTCTCGTAATTTTTCAATCTGCTGTGTTGCTTGTTCAAATGCAATCGGATCTCTTTTTTTTCAAGCTATGACGGGTACGCTTGAAGACCATACCTGAATCACGTAAAAACTTACGAATGGTTTCAACAGACACGGACACTTCGTATTCTTCATGTAGTTTGACTCGGATTTGTTCTGCATTGAGTGGACTTGTATTGACCCAATTTAGGATTTTCGCCTGATAGTCTGAGATCAATGTATTGGGCCGACCTGAGCGATGACCTTCTTTAATCGATTCAAACTCATACAATTCCCAACGTCGGCGTTGTAGCCTTATGGTTTCTGGGATACGTTCTTGTAGAGTGGCAACTTCCGCAACACTTTTACCTTCAGAAAGCCAGAGAATAGTTTGGGCACGTTGTCTTTCACGCCAATGTTTTGCATGCTTGGCCAGAAAAATGAGTCGCTCTCGCTGTTCTAAACTAAGTGGTACAGAAACAATTCGAGGCATGTGTGAACATCTGTTAACTAAAAAAACTTTTTTCGCATGATTAGTTATTTTTGTCAACTTATAGAATTTATTCTGTAAATAAATTAATTATGTCTAATATAAGCAATTAAATGACTTAAATAGTGTGGCATAAAATCCAGTTTTGAGATGAAGCGCATATTTTTTTCTATATATTTGATTTTAATCATGTAATATAATTGGGAAAACAAAAATGAAAAATTTATCCTATTTTATCTTATTTTTCTCCTGTGCCTGTCATGCAGGGGATTATAATTTTTTTACAGAGGTCAATGATGATACTGAAGAAATGTTTGACTCTGCCTATCCACAGCAAGAGAAAACAGATTATTCAATCTTGCATAATCTGTTTTTCCAAGATGATCGTTGGCGTGTTTATAACTATACCGCTTACCAAACCAATCAATTTAATCAAAAGATGTTAACAGGAGATACCAGCAATCTATCTTTAGGTGATTTTTCGATTTCACTTGGATACGGTATGGTGTATCAATTGAATAAAAATAATCGGATTGGTTATGAATATCTTTCCAGTTTTCCATTTGATCGGGGCCAATTAATTCGATTATTTTGGTTGCGCATTTTTTAAGATTTTTTCTGGTATAAACCCGCTCTGACAATTCCTGCTTTGGTTTCTTTAATTTTTTGCCAACTAGATGGAAGTTTTAATTGAGATAATTCTCGATCTGCCTCTACATAAATAAAGGCATTTTCCGTAATAATAGGATCAGCTAATTCAGCAAGTTCTTCCCATAATTCTAGATCGTAGGGGGGGTCTAAAAAAACAACCTGATAATGACTATTTAATTGCTTTAATGCTTGCTGTGCAGTGAGTGTTAGTAGCTGACAATTTTCTGCTTTTAGCAATTGAATGTTTTCTTTTAAAAAGCGAGCTTGAATCGGGTTGGGTTCGATCATGACGACTTTTGCAGCGCCGCGTGATAAAGCTTCAAAAGCTAGTGCACCAGAGCCGCTACATAAATCTAAAACTTGTGAATTTTGTATATCCCACATGAGCCAATTAAATAATGTTTCTCTTACTCGATCTGGTGTCGGACGTAAACCTTCAATGCTAGCGAATGGTAGCGTTCTACGTTTCCAATCACCACCGATGATACGTAATTGATTTTTCATTACTCAGTGACTCCATCATTAGAATGAGAAGCAGCAGTAGTTGTAACTGAACTTGCTGCTGGTGTCGATGCAGGTGAATCAGAACTACTTGGTAGTTCACCGGGCTTAATACCAGCAGTCATTAAACCGCCACTCACTTGATGGTTGGCTGGACGAATAGGATTATTTTTACGAGTGACTAGCCAGTAATCAAAGACTGGACGTGCAAGTTGAGCTGCTGATCCGCCATGTTTACCATTTTCCCAAACGACAGCAATTGCGATTTGAGGATTATCCGCTGGTGCAAAGCCAACAAATAAACCGTGGTCCCATTGTCGGGAGGAAAGAGCGGCTTCATTATAACGTTTGCCCTGAGCAATACTTTTGACCTGAGCTGTACCTGTTTTACCCGCAATAGAATATTGTAATCCGCCCTTAATGCCACGCCCCGTTCCAGATTGAATCACGTCTATCATGGCTGCGTGCATGTTAAGCCAATCTTGCTCTGTACCATTAAATTGAATTTTACCGTCAGGAGCATTGTGCACAGAATATTTTTTTGCGCCTTTATTATCACGTAAAACGTGAGGTGTAACGTGAGAGCCTTTGTTCGCAGTAATTGCTACAGCCATCGCAAGTTGTAATGGGGTAGCAGTAAATGCGCCTTGTCCAATACTCACAGAAATCGTTTCACCTTTTAACCATTTCGATTTGCGTGTACGCATTTTCCAGTCTGGACTTGGATATAAACCTGTGCTTTCACTTGGTAAATCTACACCTGTTTTTGCGCCAAAGCCAAATTGTCGCATCCAGTCATTCATTTTTTCGATACCCATACGATAAGACAAGATATAAAAATAGGTATCACAAGATACAACTTCGGCTTTATGTAAATTTACAGCACCATGACCTGTCTTTTTATGATCACGGAAGCGGTGGCTATCTCCTGGTAAATTAAAATAACCAGGATCAGAAATTGCTGTGCCCCAATCGACGAGTCCGTAATGAATTCCGCCAAGTCCGAACATCGGCTTAATTGTCGAACCCGGTGGATAAACGCCTTGTACGGCACGGTTATAAAGTGGTTGGTCTAAGTTGTCACGTAAACCACTATAATCTTTTGAACTGATGCCTGTAACAAATAAATTTGGATTAAAACTTGGGCTAGAGACCAGTGCTAAAATTTCTCCAGTTCGAGGATCCATGGCTACAATTGCACCACGACGATCTGCCAACTGTTGAGCTGCAATGGTTTGAAGACCATAATCTATCGATAAATAAAGATCATTTCCGCGCGTTGGGTTTTGACGACCTAGATGACGGAGTACATTACCATGTGCATCGGCTTCAACGGATTCATAACCTGGTGTTCCATGTAATAACTCTTCATAGCTTTTTTCTGCACCAATTTTTCCAATCAGGTTGGTACCTGCATATAAATCTTTATCAATAGATCTTAATTCTTTGTCATTAATTCGCCCCACATAACCGATCACATGGGCAAACAATTCGCCATGAGGATAGTAACGTGTCATTTGTGTTTCAATTTTCACACCCGGGAAGTCGTATTTAACTTCGCTGAATTTCGCAATATCTGCTTCAGTCAGATTTAACTTGATGGCAATTCTTTCCGTTTTACGTGCAGTTTTTACGCGACTTTTAAAACGATCGACATCTTCTTGGGTTAAGCTCAGTACTGGAATTAAACGTGCAATGGTTGCATCAATATCTGCGACATCTGTACGACTGAGTGTTGCTGTAAAAACAGGATAATTATCCGCTAAGAGTACGCCATTACGATCATAAATATAACCACGTGCGGGTGGAAGAGGTTGTAAACGAATTCGGTTTTTATCAGAGGCTGTTGTAAAGTCGTCGTAATGAATAATCTGTAAATATGCATAACGGCAAATTAATAAAAGTAGAAAAGTAGCAACGACAAATATAGCAAAGAAGATTCGACCCTTGTAAATGCGCTTTTCTTGTTGCATGTTTTTTAAAGGAAAGTGCTGTTTCATAGGGTGTCGACTTAAATTACAAGGGAGAAAATATAAAAGGCGCACTATTTTAACGTAAGTTGCATGATCATACTGTAGTATTTTCAATACATCATCTGAATGATGATGCGACAGTTTTTGACTTTGCAGACATTAAAATTGTAGGGACTTGTATATTAGATGCAAAATAATTCTGTTAAAGTCTGAAGCTGTTTGAAATAGGATTGTCCAAGATACACTCTTAGGGAAAATGGAGAAAATAATGAAAAAATCTTACCTTTTACTAGCGGTTTTAGCATTCAACGGCGTTGTCCATGCTGAAGAAAATCCATATATGCCTGAAGCAAAATTAAAAGGGGCAAAAGACGTAGCAACTTGGAATATTGGTGCTGGTTTTACTAAAAAATTACTACATGCCAATCTTGAATGGGTAAATCCATACGGTATTGCTTATGCAAAAGTAGGCGCTTTTTTAAATGATGATAATGAATCTGGTGCGCAAATTGGCTTTCGTTATCCATATCATTTAACAGGTACAGATAAAAATGGTTATTACCTTGGTCTTTATGCTGGTCATTTAGATAGTAAAAACTATGGCGGTAAACAAAAAGGGAATTTAGGTGTTGGTACTGATTTAGCATTTGTTTGGTTAAATAGTGATCGAATTAGTACGTTTAGTGTAGGAGCGGGACTGCGTGACAAGATAGAAGATGGAAATGGGAATACTGTTAAAAAAGTAGAGCCCGTTTTTCAGATTTCTTACACGTTAAGTTTTGGCTTATAGGGACGTGACTGATTGTTCATTCTTTTATAAGTCTTAATGTATCAATAATTCTGAGAGTCATGCATGTTTGATTACGTCAATGAATTGTGGCAGATTTTTTTAAATCGGCCTGACCATCTGGCGGTCCTAAGTATTATTCCAGTGACAGCCCTAGTAACATGGGCTCATGTATGGATGGCTTTAAAAATGGTGTTTTACCCAATTAATTTTTGGGGATTCCATTTAGGACCATTACCTGTAGGTTGGCAGGGGATTGTGCCGCGTAAAGCAGGGCGTATTTCGGGCATCATTACCGATAATACATTATCTAAGTTGGGTTCATTGCGTGAGTTTTTAGAGGCAATGGATCCAGAAGATATGGCAATGATCATTGGTGAGCAAGTTGGCTTTGAGCTTGAACACTTAATTGATGAAGTCATGGTTGATCGTAATGCTGTGTTGTGGGAGAACTTACCATACTCGATTAAACGTCGAATTTATGCGCAAGCCCATAAACAGTTACCAAATACATTAAAAGAACTTGTGACTGAGCTGACCATGAACGTCGAGTCACTGGTTGACATGCGGGAAATGGTGGTCAGCCAAATGGAAGGTGATCGCCGTTTAATGGTACGTATGTTTCTTAAAGTTGGTCAGAAAGAAATTAATTTTATTTGGCATATCAGTGCGTTAATTGGAATGTTCTTTGGGATTTTCCAAATGATCGTTTGGTTTGTGGTACCGTGGCATTGGACAGTTCCTTTTTGGGCATCAATCTGGGGCTTTTTAACCAACTGGATTGCGATTTGGATGGTATTTAACCCAATTGAACCGCATTATATCCGTTATCCACAGATTTTCCGTTTGACCAAAGACCGTAAGTTTCCATGGATCGTTCCTGTGCTAAGGATTGGTACATATAACGTTCAAGGTGCATTTATGAAACGCCAAGAGGAAGTTTCAGATGTATTTGCAAGCGTGGTAACTGAAGATTTAATTACTCTGAAATCCATCATGACTGAAATGATGTATGGTAGTAAAAAAGATAAAACTCGTCGGATTGTCAAGCGCCATATTAATGAAATTATGGAAACTCCATTGGTCAGAACTTCACTGCAGCTTTCATTAGGGCCAAGAGAATATGCTAGACTCAAGACCGACTTGATTGATCGCTCAATTGAAATTACTATGGGTCCAGTATGTGACCCAGCTCTGAATGCAAGTCGTGCGCAGAAGATCTTTCAAATGTTTAGAGACCGCATCCGTGAACTAACACCGAAAGAGTTCCAGAATTTATTGCGACCTGCGTTCCAAGAAGATGAGTGGATCCTAATTGTATTGGGTGGTGTGACTGGTTTTTTTGCAGGTTTAATCCACTTATTTGTTGCTTTCTTATAATTAATTTGATGTTGGTTGAGCAATAAATCTGTATCATATTGCTCAATTTAAGATTTATTGTTTTTAAATGAGGATGTTCTTTTATGCGCATTATTTTACTCGGACCACCTGGGGCAGGTAAAGGTACTCAAGCTCAGTTGATCTGTAAGCGCTACAATATCCCACAAATTTCAACCGGTGATATGCTCCGTGCTGCAATTCGTGAAGGAACTGAACTAGGTCTTAAAGCGAAAAGTGTTATGGAGTCTGGTGGTTTAGTATCAGACGAACTCATTATTGGTTTGGTCCAAGAGCGTATTGCTCAACCAGATTGTGTGAACGGTTGTATTTTTGACGGTTTCCCACGTACGATTCCACAAGCCGAAGCTTTGGAAACGGCGGGTATTTCAATTGATCATGTGATCGAAATTGATGTTCCAGATGAAGAGATTGTTCAACGTCTTTCAGGTCGTCGTCAGCACCCAGCTTCTGGTCGTGTTTATCACCTTGTTTATAATCCACCTAAAGTAGAAGGTAAGGATGATGAAACTGGCGAAGACTTGGTACAACGTCCAGATGATCAAGAAGAAACGATTCGTAAGCGTTTAGGTTCATATCATAGTGAAACTGAACAATTAGTAGGTTTTTATCAAGGTCGTGCTGCTTCAGGTGAAGATGCACCAACTTATGATAAATTGAATGGCTTACGTGCAATCGAAGACGTTCAAAAAGAATTATTTGCTATTTTAGATAAATAATTTAGTTTTGATAGAACTGTCTTATGTAGCCATAAGACAGTTTTTTTATACCTATAATTATCTACGACATAAAATGTCGCTATGTCAGATTAAATGATATAAAAACTAAACAAAAAACGTTATATTCCATTCAAGCGTACAATTTAAAAATACTGAAACTTAGAATTATTTTAAAGGGTTAACTATGTTGCTGACGATTCAATCTGATCAAGTCGAGCAAATTATTCCAGATGCAAGTTCGGCAAAATCAGCCAAGAAACTCGCAAAATTTGAAGCATGGAACAATATCTCGGGTTCGACTGATCAGTGGATTTGGGGAGAAATTCAGGGTAGTGCGATTTATCAAAGCGCAGTTTTTTTACCTGAACTTAAATGCGAATGTAGTTGTCCAAGTTTTAAACGACCTTGTAAACATGCTTTAGCATTATTGTTTGTCTATACCGAGTATCAAGATAAATTTACTGTGCAATCAGATGAACAAAGCATACCTGATCGAGTACAAAAATGGCGAGATAAAAAAACTAAAACACTTGAGAAGAAAGAAAACAAGATTGATAAACCGATTGATGAAGAAGCACGTGCGAAACGCCAATTGGCACGTGAGAAAAAAATGGATGCAGGCATTGAGGCATTACAAACATGGTTGAATGATGTTGTTACGATGGGACTTGGGAGATTACGTCAGCAACAACATGAAAAGTTCCGCGATATTCAAAGTCGTTTGGTCGATGCTCAAGTTGCAGGTTTAGTTAGTTATTTAGATGAGTTTTCGAGTGCGCTATATCAAAGTAATTGGCAAATGCAGAGTTCATTTTGGTTAGCTAAATTACAAACAGCCGTTCATTTATGGCAAAACCGTCAACAGCTCAAACCAGAACTATATGAAGAACTAAAACAGCTTTTTGGTGTGAATTTACCAACTGATGCGTGGGATAACATATCCGCTCAGATACTTCATATTTATGCCTTAGGACAAGTAACTCAGGAGTTGGTCAATACCCGTGGACGTTATCGTCGTCAATGGCTGTGGGATAGTCAAAATTTACGCGACTATTTGTTATTAGATTTTGAAATTCCACCTTATTCGAACTTTGGCTTAACGTTGCCTTTCCAAAAACAACTGGCTCTAAATGCCAAACTTTATCCAGTGGTAAGCCAACAACGTCTTCGTTTAGAAGATAATTTAATGTCATTCAATGATTTGAGCCTAACGCTGGTTGCGCCAAAAGGCTTTGAAAATTTTGATCAAGCATTTACTCAATATGCGAATGGATTAAAGCAATATCCTTTGCAGCTAGTACGCTTTTTCTGGCTAGAGCAATTGCGTTTGGTCAAGCAGGATAAAGTAATTTATTTGGTCGATCAGGATCAAAAAATGTGTGAAATTGAGATTAAACAATTTGTTGAGTTATGGTTTTTAGTGGGGAATGAGCCATTTAGTGCAGGCGTTGAATGGAATGGATTGCAACTTAAACTGGTGAGTATTTGGCAAGGAGGGCACTTTGAATGTCTTTAAGCACATCATACAGTGAGTTTAATCAGCAGTTATTACTCAAACTGACGCTAGGGCAGCAGTTTAAACAGACTGTAAAAGTACCGAATGAATTGCAAGTCTATGCACCTAAACAGATTGATTCAGCTCAAGATTTATTAGTCTTGAATCAATATTGGGTGCTCATGCAACAAGCAGGTTATCAAGCACAAGGTGTACTTGAAACCTTACAAAAGAATATTGCTGAGATTGATCAGATAGAAAATGAAAAGCAATTGGATAATCAACTTGTGCAAATTTTGAAATGGGTTGTTGCACAAGAGTCGCCATTTTTATATCAAGATTGGGTTATTCAAATTTTCAAACTTGCTCAACTACAGCAGCGAGTGATTCCTCGTTATTTGGTGTTGAAAGTTCTACCACTGTGTCGAAACCCAGTGTTATTGGCATCAGTCTTACCTGAGTTTGCATTTCAGGGCGATGTGACAACGCGTTTGGATGATGCAAAAAGGGTATGGAAATATGTGAAACAACAAGACGCAGCACCATTGATTCGTCAATTACAGAAATCAAAAAGTAGCGAATGGTCTTTGTTGATGAGCCAATTATGCGGTCAATTGCCGAACTTTATTCATCAACATATAGCAGAGTTTTGGTCACAATCGATTCAGAGCAATCATTTGCAAAGTCATGCTGAAAGTCTTGTGATGTATAACATGCCAGTGACTCAATTTGAAGCTTTATACCAGCATGTAAAAACATTAGAACCACAGAATGCAGCGACAGTAAGTAGTAATGCTGCATTAGCTTTCTATTTATATTATCAAGATAATGCACTGTACAACGAAGTTATGGTGTTAATGCGTGTATGTTTGAGCTACGATGCCCAAGCTGAAAAAGTTAAATTCAACATTAACTTAGATCAAGATGATGCCCTCAATGATTATGGCTTTTTTGATCGAGAAGCTAATTTGGTTGAAAGTCGTAAAAGTTTAAAAACAGCTTACCAAAGTGCTCAGGTCGAGCAAGCTTATCAGGCATTTTGTGCAAGTTCACAGGGCGTACTTTATCTCAAAAGAATTTTAATCCAATTGCCACTTGCGTATTGGTTAGAATTATTTGGTACTTGGGATCATTTACTTTCATTGCATTCACAGCAAAAAGATTCACTTTGGAGTGCGTTTATTGTGTGTTGTTATCGAGAGCAACGACATGATTTAGCTTTATGGTTTTACCAACATCAAGTCAAATGGTGTGAAGCTGTAACGGCATCAAGTGGGAACATGTTTGAACGTGAGTTATTCTTTACTTTGCTAGACCAAGAACCAGCAACTGGATTGTTATTAAAGCAACTTGAATCCCATTACCAAAATCAAGATTTAGAACATTTTTGGTTGTTGTTTCAGCGTGCTAAGGCGCTGCATGATGTTCAAAATATCTCAGAAATGGCAGTCGTATTATTACAACATGCATATGCGAACTTAGATTTGCAGCAGGATCAGAAGAAATTTGCATTATTAAAAGAGCAGGCTCAATGGTTGATTTTGCAAGCTTATCCAATCGACATCAGTAGTTTACAAGCTCTTTTTTCTATTTCTGAATGGAAACAGCTCATTCAATTGAATCAGTACAAACAAAAACTTATTGCTTAATGATCAAGAAATCATAAATTAGGATAATCAACATGTCTCAACAAGTTTTACGTGCGCGTGCAGAACAACAGTTTTCTCATGAATTAGATGCATTAAAAGCACATGACAGTTTAGTAAAACCTCCACAATGGCAACTTTCGCCTAAAGCAGTCGTAGATTACTTATTGGGTACAACACTGCCAGATGGAACAGAAATTTCACCAAAATATATTGGTAATCGCCGTTTGATGGAAATTGCTGTTGCGACATTGGCGACTGATCGTGCCTTGTTGTTATTAGGCGTACCAGGCACAGCAAAATCATGGGTATCTGAACATTTAGCAGCGGCGATTTCAGGTAATAGTGCTTTATTGATTCAAGGTACGGCAGGTACGAGCGAAGATACTCTACGTTATAGTTGGAATTATGCCCAACTTTTATCCAAAGGTCCGAGTGAAGATGCTTTGGTGAAAAGCCCGATGTTACGTGCGATGCAAGAAGGTAAGATTGCGCGTGTGGAAGAGTTGACTCGTATTCCTGCCGATGTCCAAGATACGTTGATTACTTTACTTTCAGAGAAAAATTTACCTGTTCCTGAGTTGGGAATTGAGTATCAAGCGGTACAAGGTTTTAGTGTGATTGCCACCGCGAATAACCGTGATAAAGGGGTGAATGAACTCTCCTCTGCGTTAAAGCGTCGTTTTAATACGGTAATTTTACCGCCGCCTGCTACCATTGCTGAGGAAGTGGAAATCGTACAAAAACGCGTTCAATCTTTGGGCAAGAGTTTACAACTACCTGAGATTCAGCCTTTGGATGCTCAAATTCAAAAACTGGTGACGATTTTTAGAGAGCTGCGTCATGGGCAAACCTTAGATGGCAAGCAAAAACTCAAAACCACCACGGGAACTTTATCAACGGCTGAAGCCATTTCAGTGATGAGTCATGGTTGGGTGATGGCAGGGCATTTTGGTTCGGGCAATCTCACTGATCATGAGTTGGCGGCAGGTCTGCAAGGTGCGGTATTAAAAGATCCTGTGCAAGATATCGTACCTTGGAAAGAATATGTTGAAACGGTGATTAAACAACGTGAGGGTTGGCAAGACCTGTATCGTGCTTGTCGTGATTTAGAATAAAACCAAATAATAAAAACCTCATCCCAATCTTCTCCTTGAAAGGGAGAAGCTGTGATCGGAATAAAGGATAAAAAATGCTGCATATTCTCGGTATTCGTCATCATGGGCCTGGTTCGGCGCGTAGTGTCTGTAATGCTTTGGCTTCGATTCAACCTGATTGTATTTTGATTGAAGGGCCACCTGATGCCAATGCAATCATTGCTCAACTGCAACATGCAGATTTTAAGCCGCCTGTGGCGTTGTTGTTGAATACCCCTGTACAAAAAGAAGTGCGATCACAGGCAGTGTTCTATCCTTTTGCTGAATTTTCGCCTGAGTGGCAAGCTTTGCAATATGCGTTGCGTCAGCAAATTGCAGTAGAGTTTATGGATCTGCCTTTGCAACATCGTCTTGCGTTGGAAAAACAATGGGCAGAGCAACGTTTACAGCAAGCTTCAGCAGACGAGCAAGAGATTGAGTCTAATCAGCAAGGTGATGTTGAGCCAGAACAGAATTTGGAACAGCATTATCTTTCGATTCGCCGAGATCCAATTCAAATGCTGGCAGAGCAGGCAGGCTATCAAGACAGCGAACGTTTTTGGGAGCATTTGGTCGAACAGCAGCCACACGCTGGACAAATGTTTACCGCAATTAGCGATGCCATGTCAGCTTTACGTGATTATTTGCTAAGCCAGCAACCTGAAAATTATAGTAGTGAAGACCAACTGCTAGAGCAGTATCGCGAAGCCTACATGCGCAAGGTGATTAAGCAAGCACAAAAGCAAGGCTATCAAAATATTGTGGTGATTTGTGGAGCATGGCATGCACCAGTATTGGCGGATTTAAAAGCGCAAAATAAAGCAGATACTGCCTTGCTCAAAGGCTTGCCTAAAGTCAAAGTTGATGCTGCATGGATTGCGTGGACACATGGACGATTGAGCCGAGACAGTGGTTATGGTGCAGGTGTACAAGCGGTAGGATGGTATACCCATCTTTGGAAGCATTATCAACAAGCTTTAGACGAAAATGTTGATGGCGAAAAAATTACGATTGATTGGTTAAGCAAATTTGCTCAAGCCTTACGCCAAGCAGGTCATGATGCCTCTAGTGCTCAGATTATTGATGCGGTACAACTGATTCAATCTTTATTGCGATTACGTGGACGACGTATTCCTGATTTGGAAGATTTATTTGAGGCAATTCGTTCGGTCTTAAACCACGGCTTAGATATTCCGCAACCGATTTTAGCTAAATTGCTCGAAGACGAGCAATTGGGGCAAGTGCCTGATGAATTCATCGAATTGCCGATTCAAAAAGACTTTTTACAGCAAGTGAAGCATTTCCGTCTGAAGCTCGAAGCACCGCATCGTGATATTAGTCTGGATTTACGTGAAACCTTCGACTTGGCAAAAAGTCAATTTTTACATTGCGTGAAATTACTGGGCCTCGCTTGGGCAGAGTTAGCTGGTGCAGGCTCAAAGCAAGGTAACTTTAAAGAAGTTTGGCAGTTGTCTTGGCAGCCTGAAACTAGTTTATATCTGAATGAAATGTCGTTGTGGGGAAATAGCATTCAGCTTGCTACACAAAGTTATGTCGAACATCAGATTAGACAATGTGAAGATGTGGCGCAAATTGCGCAACTGATCGAGAGCATTTTATTGTCTGGTTTGGATCAAAGCCTAAATTTGGCTTTGGATAAATTGAATGAGCTCACCACTCAGCATCAAGACCCAAGCATTATTTTGGCAACATTAAAGCCGCTTATTACGGCAATTCGTTATGGCAGTGTGCGCCAATTTTCAATGCAACATTTACATCAAGTGGTAGAACATTTAGCGATTCGTTTGATGTTGAGTTTGCCAAGTTATTGTGTACAACTGAATGCCGAAATGGCTCAGCAATTTGCCCAACAACTACAAAATTTATATGAGCTTTTAGAACAATTACAACAAGATGAATTGTTACGGCTCTGGCAAGAGACCTTACATCAGTTATTGCAGTTGGAACATATGCAAGGTTATTTGCATGGTTGTTGTGTGCGTTTAGCTCGAGAACAGCAGTTGATTGATGTAGAGCAAACACAGGGATTTCTATCTCGTGCTTTATCGCTTGGGCAGACGGCGGATTATAGTGCAGCTTGGTTTGAAGGTTTCTTGACCCATCAAGCTTTGTTATTGATTCATGAGCAAAGTCTTTGGGACACCGTGAGCCAATGGGTCAATCAATTACAAGAGCAGCAATTCATTGAGTTATTGCCAATTTTGGCCAGAACAGCTTCAAGTTTTAGCCCTGCTGAAGCACAGCAATTAATTCAGAAAGTGACGCAGAAAGCGACCGCAGTCAAACAGGAGGTCGGTACTTTAGATATTGCACGTGCTCAAACGGTATTAGATGAAATTTACGTATACTTACAGCCTGTTGCTGTCGAGGTTTAAGTGATGAATATGAATGAAGAACTGATCACTTTAGAGCAACCTGATCTTGCGGAACAAGAACGACGTTGGCGATTAATTTTAGGGCAAGTCCCCAATTCGACCTCGCATTTACCGAATTGGTCGGTGCAAGATACCAAAATGCAAGAATGTCTGAATGAGCTTTATCAGGCACAGCAGCCTAATCGCCGTGGTGGTTTGGGGCATTCTAGTCCTAGAGTGGCACAATGGTTGGGGGATATTCGCCAGTATTTCCCATCTTCTGTGGTAAAAGTTATTCAAAAAGATGCTTTAGAGCGTTTGAATTTACAACAAATGTTGTTAGAGCCTGAATTGTTGGCAAGTGTAGAAGTCGATATTCATTTAGTTTCTACCTTAATTTCACTCAATCATTTGATGCCTGAAAAAACCAAAGAAACCGCGCGCATCGTGGTACGTCAGTTGGTAGAACAGCTTGAAAATCGTCTAAAACAACCATTACAGCAAGCGATTCGAGGCAGTATTAATCGCTCAGCACATACACGCCGTCCTAAACGCATGCAAGACATTAATTGGAAGCGCACCATTCAGTCCAATTTGAAACATTGGCAGGAAGATTTTAAAACGATTATTCCACATGAGTTACATGGGCATCCACGTCAACAAACGGCTTTAAAAGATATTGTACTCTGTGTTGATCAGAGTGGATCGATGGCACCTTCCGTGATTTATTCCAGTGTTTTTGCGGCAGTGATGGCAAGTATTCGTGCAGTCAGTACACAAATGATCGTGTTTGATACAGAGTTAGCCGATTTAACCCCTTTGCTCGAAGATCCTGTGGATGTGCTATTCGGCACACAGTTGGGTGGGGGAACCGATATTGCTAAAGCAATTAAATACTGTCGTAGTAAAATCACTCGCCCAGAAGATACTATTTTTATTCTTATCAGTGATTTGTGTGAAGGTGGAGATGCTAAGCAAATGCTCAAGCAAGTAGCTGAAATGCTAGATAGTGGTGTGCAAGTGATTACGCTACTGGCATTGTCTGATGACGGTGCACCTTGGTACGATACTCAACATGCACAGATCTTTGCGGATATGGGGATTCCAACGTTTGCCTGCACACCTGATCAATTTCCAGAACTCATGGCGACGGCTATTGAAAAACGAGATATTCATGCATGGTATGCAACGCAGCAAAATCTGACATAATAGAACATGAAGATGAAGTTTCGGTATGCAAGTCGAAACATGTGAGCTGATTGAGGATACTTCGGTGCTGAAAATTATTTTGATTGTGGTGGTAATTTTAAGTTTAGCTTTACTGTTGTTTTTATTGTATCAAAGTCAAAAAATGCTGCGTCATGTGCAGAAACAACAGGCTTTGGAAAATAAGAAAAATGGTCGAGAACGTCAGCTACATCCCAAATTACAGCAGCGTAAAAAACCTCAGGATTAACTGAGGTTTTTTGTTGGAATTGTTTTTACTGCTCCAAATTCAAAACGATCAGGCCAGTTGCAGACATCGGATACGATACATTCAGCACATTTAGGTTTACGTGCTATACAACAATAACGTCCATGCAAGATCAGCCAATGATGAGCATCAATAATAAACTCTTTAGGAATAACCTTAATTAATCGATCTTCGACTTCTAAAACATTTTTACCTACTGCCAAACCAGTACGATTGCCAACACGGAAAATATGGGTATCGACTGCCATAGTAGGGTGGCCAAAGGCGGTATTGAGCACGACGTTTGCCGTTTTACGCCCTACACCCGGTAAAGCTTCTAGTTCTTTTCGCGTTTCTGGAATTTGTCCTTGATATTGGTCAACTAAAATCTGACAAGTTTTGATCACATTTTCAGCTTTAGCGTTATATAAGCCAATCGTCTTAATATATTCTTTTAAGCCATCAACCCCAAGATTTAAAATAGCTTGTGCAGTATTAGCAACGGCATAGAGTTTATCAGTGGCTTTGTTGACACTGACATCGGTTGCTTGCGCAGAAAGCAAAACAGCAATCAGTAACTCAAAAGGAGAGCTGTAGTTCAGCTCAGTTTGGGGATGTGGTCTTTGCGTACGTAAACGTTCAAAAAAAGTCTGAATTTGTTTTTTGGTCATATTTTTGACAGGCATTTAGATTCCCTGTAATTCATTTAAACGTTGTTGTAAATCAAGTAATTGTGTTTGCTTGGATTCATCTGCACGTACACTTAACTGCTTTTCTAACTTTTTGATTTGCGTTCTAATTTTCGCAAGTTCAATTGTCGTTTTTGCATCTAATACAGGATTTTCTTTTGGTTTATCCATGAGTGTGATCAAGGGCACATTGTTAAGTGCTTGAGAAAATTGAGCAAAAAATTCGGTATCAATTTCAGCACGAACAATCGGTCCTTTACGACTCAAACGACGTTTTTCTTCTCGTTGAATATGCGCATAGTAACGATGTCTTAGATCATCTTGTTCAAGAGTACGTTGTTGAACTGTAGGTAATGGATTGGAATCTTCGACCAGATCAATACAATCTACAGGACAGGGTGGAATACATAACTCACAACCTGTACATAGATCAGTCAAGATACTATGCATTAATTTTCCGCTACCGATAATGGCATCAACAGGGCAGGCACTAATACATTTAGTACACCCGATACATTCATCTTCACGAATTATCGCTTTCATTTGTTGCGGTCGACCATCTGCTTGAATATCCCAAACACTCGGTTCCGCAATCATTGTTGGTCTTTTTAATAATGCTGCAAGTGCATCTGCAACGGGTTGTCCACCAGGAACGCATTTGTTTGCATCTTCACCTTCCACGATCGACTTCGCATAAGGTAAACAACCATCACGATGTCCACATAAACCACATTGCGTTTGTGGTAAAAGCTGGTCTACTTGAACGATAAGAGAGAGTTGTTGTGCTGAAACTGACATGAAAGAAGATAGGATAAAAACAATGTCGCTATTATAGCAAAGAATAGTTTAATCGGCGGCAATCGTTGCTTAAATCTACTTTTTATAGATTTTTATTTTTGCAATTTTATAGTGCTAATATTGTTTTATTTTAGTGCTAAATCTTGTATTTCGAATGATTTCTAATGCCTTATTACTAGGTTAAATGCTTATTTAAGCCATTTTTTTGAATATTTATTATAAAAATAATGAATATTTTTTAATGTAAGATATTGATTAAAAATAATAAAAAATATTATTTATGAAGATTGGGTTGAGAGTTGATCATAAAGGGTATTAAATGTGTTTAATATTCTATTTTGGTGCATTTTTTGCACTAAATTAAATCACTATCTGGGGGTGAGAGTTGAAATACGATAGCTTAAATGATTTCTTGGAGTATGTTAAAGCTAGAGATCCATATCAACCTGAGTTTTTACAAGCAGTAGAAGAGGTCATGACGAGTTTATGGCCTTTTATACAGAAAAATCCTAAATACGCTCAATACGGTTTGTTAGAGCGTTTGGTTGAGCCTGAACGTGTTATTCAGTTTCGTGTATCGTGGATGGATGACCAAGGTCAAACTCATGTAAATCGAGCTTTTCGGATTCAATTTAATTCAGCGATTGGGCCATTTAAAGGTGGCATGCGTTTTCATCCTTCAGTAAATTTATCGATTTTAAAATTTTTGGGTTTTGAGCAAACTTTTAAAAATGCATTAACGACTCTCCCTATGGGGGGGGTAAAGGTGGTTCAGACTTTGATCCAAAAGGAAAGTCAGAAGCTGAAATTATGCGTTTTTGCCAAGCGTTAATGTTGGAGTTATATCGTCATTTAGGATCAGATACCGATATTCCAGCAGGTGATATCGGGGTTGGTGGTCGTGAAGTAGGCTTCATGGCGGGGATGATGAAAAAGCTGAGTAATGATACGGCTTGTGTTTTTACGGGCAAAGGTATTTCTTTTGGCGGAAGTTTAATGCGTCCAGAAGCGACGGGTTATGGCACTGTTTATTTTGCTGAAGAAATGCTGAAAACTCGTGGTGATAGCTTTGCAGGAAAAACGGTTTCGATTTCGGGTTCGGGAAATGTAGCGCAATTTGCCGCTGAAAAAGCTATGTTTTTGGGTGCAAAAGTGGTGACTCTGTCAGATTCGAATGGCACTGTTTTTGTAAAAAATGGTTTTACTGATGCATTACTTGCCGAAGTGATGGAGCTGAAAAATATCAAGCGTGGACGTATTTCAGAGTTTGCATCTAAGCATGGTTTTGAATATTTTGACGGTAAAACCCCTTGGCATATTCCTGTTGATATCGCATTACCTTGTGCCACTCAAAATGAGCTAGGTGCAGAAGATGCAAAATTATTACTAGAAAATGGTGTGATGTGTGTTGCAGAAGGAGCCAACATGCCATCTACCTTGGACGCAGTTGAACAATTTATCGCAGCTAAGATTTTGTATGCACCAGGTAAAGCATCAAATGCGGGCGGAGTTGCAACTTCTGGTCTTGAGATGTCTCAAAATGCGTTACGTTTTGGTTGGACACATGGTGAAGTTGATGAACGCTTACATGCCATCATGAAAGATATTCATGCCAATTGCTTAAAATATGGGACCCAAGAAGATGGTACTGTCAATTATGTTGATGGTGCAAATATTGCTGGTTTCGTCAAAGTAGCAGATGCCATTCTTGCGCAGGGTATTTATTAAGGGTCTCCTAAACTCCCGCTTTAATAAAGAGGGGATTTCCATAAAAAATCCGATGTTGAAAAACATCGGATTTTTTTAACTGGCTAAAATTATGATTTTTTCACGATTTCTTGTTCAACGACCATATCTAACACATCTGCAATACTTGATTGATCGGCAGCAGGGTTTTTAATTTCGAAACGTTTAACTCGAACGATTACACGTTGGTTTGGATTATGTTCAAAACCTTCGATTTGACCATAGTAAAGTGACCAATTTTTATCAGCGTATGTTTTGATGCCTTTATCGTCATATTTAATTTCACGAACTTGCATACAAGTTTGTGGTGCTACACCCGTACATGATTTAGTTTGTGGTGAAATTTCGAGGAAAACGATTTTAGCTTCAGACTGGTATTTTGCTTCAGCTGTCATTTTACCAAGGAACGTATATTTTTGACCTTTACTATCAGTTATCGTCAAGATCGCTTGATCATTTTGGGTACTGAGTGTGAAAGGAACTTTTTTCTCACTAAAAATATCAGCAGATAAGCGTTCTTGTTGCATTAAATCATCCGCACACGCCATCATTGTTGATGCCAGTGGTGAGGTTACAATGGTATTACCTTCAACTTTCCAAGTCCCGCCTTGATTATTACAACCAGTTTGAATAGATAATCGTTGATTATCATCGAAAGATAAAACTAAAGGTTTTGATGCTTTTGAATCTTGATAAGTCCAATTATATTCAGTTAAATTTTTTGCTGCTGTTGTATTAATTTGAGAAATAACATTATCAGTTACATTTTGTACAGTTTGGCACGCCATCAAAGAAAGCGGTAATAAGGCAACAACTAAATATTTAATTTTCATAGTCAAACAACAGTAAATAAATAACAGTCATTAGCTTAAAGTATTCTTAAAAAAATAAAATGTAATCAGTTTATGGATTAAGTTTGTTAAATATATCTATTTGTAAATTTTAAGAAAATTGATTAGGGAAATGACTTACTCAAATATAAGTAAGCCATTTGAAAAGTCTGATGTTTGGTTTTTAATCAAAACGATAAATATCCATACCTAATGATCCCATTGAAAAACTACTATGCACAATACTAAAACGATGACCTGTTCCCATTGCAAAGAATAATGGTGCAAAATGTTCAAGGGTAGGATGATTTCGTTGCACGTAGGGTAAAGATGGCCAGTCAAGTACAGCGTCATAATCTTGATGATTCAGTTTACTAACTACACTATTGCGAAATGTGCTTGCCCATATTGGAACTTCAGCATCTGCATGCCATGAAAGTTCAGAGAGATTATGGGTAATGCTACCAGAGCCAATTAATAAAATTTGTTGTTCACGTAAAGGTGCTAAAACTTGCCCGATTTTGTAAATCTGGTCAGCATTCATTTCGATGGGTAAGGAAATTTCAATCACAGGAATATCGGCTTCTGGATACATATGCAATAAAGGCATCCATACACCGTGATCTCGTGGTCGTGTGCTATTTGCATGTGCAGGAATATCTGCTTCTGCAAATAGAGTCAGTATTTCCTCAGCAAGTTTTGGAGCGCCCGCAGCAGGATAATGGATCTCATAAAGTTCAGGGGGGAAACCACGAAAATCATGCCACGTTTGAGCTCGAGTTGATGTACTCACTTCTAGCGCTTGGCTTTCCCAATGAGCAGACATCACAATAATTGCTTGGGGTTTTGGTAAATTATTGCTTAAACGATGCAATGCGGGACCCACTTGTTCAGGATCAAGTGCAAGCATGGGAGAACCATGAGAAATAAATAACCCGGGTAAAGTCTGGAAATTCATAGATAAGCACCTGATTGGAAATACATCATTATCGTGACAAATTCATGAGAACAATGACAGCCCTTAAACATCAACAGATTGTTCTATAATCAGAACAATTTTAAGCACGATGATAAGGATGATTATGATTGATACTCATCGCTCTATAAAGTTGTTCAATCAGTAGGATACGAACCATGGGATGTGGCATTGTCAATTTAGAAAGAGACCAATGCCAAGCTGCTGCTTTGCGAACTGCGTCTGAATGTCCATCAGGACCACCAATCGCAAGAGCAATATCATTGCCTTCAAGCATCCATTGTTTCATGGTATCTGCCAGTTTTTCTGTACTGAGTTCTCGACCACCTACTTCTAAGGCAATTAACGTTTCATTGGGTTTAAGTGCATTTAAAATACTATCGCCTTCAATTTGACAATATTTTAAAATATCTGCTTCGGAATCATTTTTGCCTCGTTTTGCCATCGGGAGTTCAATCACTTGAGTTTGTACAAAAGGTTGAATGCGTTTGAAATAGTCTTCAAATCCAGTTAACACCCAAGCAGGCATTTTTTGTCCGATAGTCAGAATACGAATTTTCATAGAATAAATAGATGGAGAAATTACGCCTATTATAAACAGTGTTCTTTATCGATAGTGATCAGCATGAAAGGGAATAGTCGCTGAAAGTGTATTTATTGATTACGTTGTATAAAAAACGCAGCTCAAAATTGCGTTTGAGCTGCGATCAAAGTGTCATCAGTCTGGAGTTCGGATGACACTAAAAAATGAGTTCACTGAGTCAAGCTTCATCTTTATTTTTATCGACTCTATTTTATTATGCAATATATTGGTTGTTTTTCAACCAAATTATGTAACAAAAAAAGAGAGCCGAAGCTCTCTTTAATTTTCATCTACTTACTTGTTTAATGGCGCGCAGCCTTTGCTTCTTCTACTGGTTTAACAATCGGTGTTTTTGGCAAAGGTTTAGGGGTATCTGTCAAAGCTAAAGGCAGGATTTCATCAATGCTTTTCACAGCCTTGATTTCCAAACCTTCCTTAACATTGTCTGGAATCTCAGCCAAGTCACGAACGTTATCTTGTGGAATAAAAACTAATTTAATTCCACCACGGTGAGCTGCAAGAAGTTTTTCTTTTAGACCACCAATACGCATCGCACGACCACCTAGACTCGTTTCACCTGTCATCGCAATGTCTGGACGAATCGTAATACCAGTAAATGCTGATACAAGCGCAGTTGTGAGTGCTAGACCAGCAGATGGACCATCTTTTGGCGTTGCACCTTCAGGTAAGTGAACATGGACATCAGTTTCATCAAAACGTGATGCTTCAATACCTAATTCATCAGCACGAGTACGAACTACAGTCATTGCAGCAGTAATCGATTCTTTCATCACATCACCGAGCGAACCCGTCGTAATGAATTTACCTTTACCTTTCACGGCTGCAACTTCAATAGTAAGCAATTCACCACCTACCGAAGTCCAAGCTAAACCATTTACACGACCCACTTGCGCTTCATCTTCCGCAACACCAAAGTCAAATTTGTGCGGACCTAGGTATTCAGGAAGATTGGCAGAAGTGACATCAACTTGTAAGTTTTTAGACTTCTTGCTAACGGCTTCTTTCACCACTTTACGTGCAATTTTAGACACTTCACGCTCTAGGCTACGGACACCCGCTTCACGTGTATAACGTTGTACGATGTCACGGATTGCTTCTTCGTGAACAGTCAATTCTTTTGCACGTAGACCATTGTTCTTAATCGCTTTTGGAACAAGGTAACGTTCAGCAATGTTCACTTTTTCATCTTCGGTATAACCAGGAAGACGAATCACTTCCATACGGTCAAGCAATGCTTCAGGAATATTCATGCTGTTAGCCGTACAGATGAACATGACTTCTGAAAGATCAAGATCGAGATCTAAATAATGATCGTTGAACTTACTGTTTTGTGATGGATCAAGTACTTCCAATAATGCTGATGCAGGATCGCCACGGTAGTCTTGTGCCATCTTGTCAATTTCGTCGAGTAAGAACAGTGGGTTCTTCACGCCAACTTTTGTTAAAGATTGTACAATTTTACCCGGCATCGCACCGATGTAAGTACGACGGTGACCACGGATCTCAGCTTCATCACGTACACCACCAAGCGCCATGCGAACAAACTCACGACCTGTTGCTTTAGCAACAGACTCACCAAGTGATGTTTTACCCACACCTGGAGGACCAACTAGACAAAGAATAGGACCACGGAGTTTTTTCACACGCGACTGAACTGCAAGATATTCAACAATACGATCTTTGACGTCATCTAAGCCATAATGATCTTCATCAAGAATCTCTTGTGCTTTCGCTAAGTTAATGCTGACTTTGCTCGCCTTATTCCAAGGTGTATCTAAAATGACTTCTAGATAGTTACGAACAACGGCAGCTTCGCTTGATGCAGGTTGCATCGCTTTCAGTTTGCGAAACTCAGCTTCAGCTTTTTTGCGTACATGTTCAGGCAAATCTGCTTCAGCAAGACGTTTTTCAATTTCCGCAACGTCATCTTCAGCACCGCCGTTCATATCAGAAAGTTCACGTTGAATAACTTTCATTTTTTCATTTAGAAAGTATTCTCGTTGATTCTTTTCCATCTGACGTTTAACACTGTCATGCAACGTTTGTTCAATTTGCTGTTCAGCAGATTGATTCATCAAGTAGCTCATCAACTCTTGCAAATGCGCTTCAAACTCGTCGTGCTCTAAAAACTTTTGTTTCACTTCGATATTTAAAGGTACACGAGTTGCAACAAAGAACATTAATTGTAATAAGTCTTCGATTTTATTTGCTGCTGCAACAAGTTCACGTGCATTACGTAATTTCGCTTCAGCATATTGAGCGAATAGGGTACGCAATTCGTTTAAGCGAGTTGCTTGAGCTTCCTTATCCAATGGTAATGTAATTGGACTGAGAGTGTGCTCGGCAGTCAAGTATTCTTCACCATCAATGATACGCTCTAATTTAGAACGATGCAGACCTTCAATCAGTACTTTAATGCAGTTTTCATCATTTTCATGATTTACGACTTGTACGATTTTAGCCACAGTTCCATATTGATAGAGGTTATCGTGATCAATTTCTTCTGTAAGCGAATCTTTTTGCGCAACTACAAATACTAAATTGTCACCGTTACGAGCCACATCCACTGCATTGATCGATTTTTCACGACCCACAAATAGCGCAATTTGCATGTGTGGATAGACCACAACATCACGTAATGCTAAGAGTGGTAATACACTTGGAACCTGTGGCTCTAAGCTTGATTCATTATTTAAAATATATTCAGACATGGGCACTCCTAATGAGTGACAACGGTGTTGCCATGTTTTTTATAGTGATGTGCATTTCAAAAATTACAAGGGTTTTTACTTAGAAAATATTAAAAAAAGACTAAATTGGTTGGTTTTTTTCTAAAAAATATTAGAACAATAAGGTTAAGACTTGAAAATATAGAACTTTTTAGGTGTTAGTAAGCCATGAATCGGTTGATCCCATTTTTGTCTAGGTAAAGTTTGATCAATATATTGAAATGTATGAGCGAGACCCAAACGAAAAGGTCGATGCGGCGCACTTGCCAAAGTACGATCATAGAAACCACCTCCCATGCCGATTCGTGTCCCTAAGTGATCACAGGCAAGTAAAGGCATAATTAAAATATCCAAAATGGAAATATGATTACCGCGACTTGCCATGGGTTCTTTCATCCCAAGTGGATGATGGGAAAAGCGTTTATTTAAATATTGACTGGAGCTGATTTTTACCCATACAAGTTTTTGATTCATCGTGCAGATCATGGGTAGGTAAACGAGTTTTTTGTGTTTAAAACAAAGTTGAATGAGTTTGTGAGTGTGCACTTCGCCAAAAGCATGAAGATATAATCCAACGCTTTTTGCACACTTGAATTGAGGTATTGATCTGAGGCGATTTAAAGCGTCTTGCTCACTTTTTTTATGTTCAAA
This sequence comes from Acinetobacter sp. NIPH 284, assembly GCF_000369425.1. NCBI lineage: Bacteria > Pseudomonadati > Pseudomonadota > Gammaproteobacteria > Moraxellales > Moraxellaceae > Acinetobacter > Acinetobacter sp. NIPH 284. The sequence continues at coordinate 154,109 of NZ_KB850010.1, read as the reverse complement.
GCGATTCACTCGTTTTCTTTTTAAACGAATATCTTTTCTGAGTACATGTAAATCACTATTCATCGTATTCAAAATATAACAAAGCCTCGAGAATCATACTTGATTTAACTGTGCTTAAGCATCTAAATAAATTGAAGTTCTAATCTTGTTGGTCAGTTCTGGATTCTGACAATTCAAAGTAATCACACAGCTGTAGCACTAGACTTAATCAGTGTGCTGTCGAAAATAAGAATAAAATAACAAATTTTGGTTTTATATGGCAAAAATATCACAAATTGCGTAAAAAGTGCTCTATAATCTTGTTGTGAAAATTGCAAATACTTGGTTATTTCACATATTTAAACAATTAAAAGGAATATTTTAGCGCTATGAATGGGGTGTTTTATTTCATTCGTTACGATATTCACTGTGTCACTTTATAAAAATATTGAAAAGACCATAGGGTAAGGTTGAGAGGGAAAAAGTATGTTTGATTCAAAAAATGTAATTGTCTTAGATCAAATGCTTATCTTAACTAAAGAAGGTAAAAATGATTTGGTTTATCACAATGATACGCTGTTGAAAGTAATGATGATCTCTAATCAGCATCTCATCGTCGCCGATGATTACCAAACCAGTTTCTTATTGAAACAGAAGGATGAAAATGTGATTTGGTCATTTATCTAATGTTATGTACTTTTTTGATGAGTATTGATTCAACTGTCTAGATTGATTGATGGAATTTATTGTTTGAGTTCCATCAATATTGGGCAACATTCATTTTCTGTCGTTTTACACTCGTCTAACCATGTGGAAAGTCTTTGCTTAAGACCCATAAGTTCCTGAATTCTTTGATCGATCTTGCTCAATCGTTGTTCAATAACATGTCTGACTTGGATGCGATCTTCTAAATTCAGTGTGAGCAATTCTTTAATTTCATTCAGTTGTAATCCAGCATCCTTCGCTTTCTGAATAAAGCTCAAGGTCTCTAAGTCTTGCTGATTATAATATCGGTAGCTTTGAGTGCTTTCAGGTATTCGCATTAAGCCTATACGTTGATAATAACGAATGGTTTCGACATTAACGTGGCAGGATTTTGCTAGTTTTCCGATTGTAAGGTTCATTTTCTCATACCTTTGTTGGGATAGTGAAAAAGCACTTGACTCTGTACCTAGGTACAGACTTTATCCTAGTCCTATCGAGAAAGAAAAGATAGGTGTCGTCATGACTCAACAACCATCTTCATGCTGTTCTAAAAATGAAGTACCGCTTGTGTACGAATATATTGATCCAGTTTGTGGTATGACAGTCGCTGAAAATTCGCAGCACTATTTTGATTATCTAGGTATCCGCTATTTATTCTGTTCAGCAGGTTGCCAACAGAAATTTAGTTCAAAGCCTGAAAATTATTTAAAATCAGACCAAGATCTAAAATTGACATCATCTTGCTGTGCTAAGCAGCCTCAACAAAAAGTAGGTTCATGTTGTGAAAGTGAATCAGAGCAAGCTATTGAATTAGCTCAAACATCTTCTTGTTGTAAGCCTAAGCCAACGAAGCAAAAACTAAGTTCATGTTGTGGCCCTAAACCAGAAGTAGCATCTATTCAAGATGAAGCTAAAAAATCTTCTTCTTGCTGTGGTGGAAAGCATGATCATTCAAGTGAAAGCAATTTAGTTGATACAGAGATTGATCCTGTCTGTGGTATGTCAGTCAAAATCACGACAGATTTAAAAACAGATTATCAAGGTAAAACTTATTATTTCTGTAATCCCTCCTGTCTGGACAAATTTAAACATGATCCTGAATTTTATCTAATTCCAGTCGATCAGCGTCCTGTACCTGAGGGAGCAATGGATATGGATTATACCTGTCCGATGGACCCTGAGATTGTACAAAAAGGGCCAGGAACTTGCCCAATTTGTGGGATGGCACTGGAACCGATGCAACCCACTTTGGATGATGGACCAAATCCTGAGCTAGTAGATTTTAGTCGACGTTTTTGGACTACATTACCTTTGAGTTTGTTGGTGATGATCTTGGCCATGGGTTCACATATTCATGCCTTTATTTCGCCACATATTCAGCCGTGGATTGAACTTCTTTTAAGTTTGCCTGTGGTGTTATGGGCGGGTTATCCCATTTTACAACGTTGCTGGGTGTCTTATAAAACAGGACATCTGAATATGTGGAGTTTGATTGGTGTCGGGGTACTTGCAGCATTTATTTATAGTGTTATTGCCACGATTTTTCCATCATTCATCCCTATTGAAGCGAAAACAGGACACGGTGTCGCTGTGTATTTTGAAGCAGCCTGTATGATTGTTTCATTGAGCTTGTTGGGTCAAATTTTAGAACTAAAAGCACGTTCACAAACAGCAAATTCATTAAAAGCTTTACTCCGTTTACAACCTGCTAAAGCGAAACTTGTGCAGCATGATCAAGTTGTTGAAGTAGATATAGCGATGGTCAAACAAGGTGATATTTTGCAAATATCATCGGGTGAGCAAATTCCATTAGATGGTCTAGTCGTTGATGGAAAAACCTATGTTGATGAATCCATGATGACAGGTGAGCCTGTTCCTGTGAAAAAGGAAAAAGATGACCGAGTGATTGGCGGGACAATTAATCAACAAGGCGCTATTCGAATCCAAACAACTGCTGTGGGTACGAACACGACATTAGCCAAAATGATCCAAACTGTTGCTGATGCACAACGCTCCAAAGCACCATTGCAACGAATTGCAGATGTGGTTGCAAAATATTTTGTGATCGCCGTACTCAGTATCAGTGTGCTGACTTTTATTGCGTGGATGGTATTTGGGAAAGCACAGTTTGATTTGGCTTTAATGTGTGCAGTCGCTGTTTTGATTATTGCTTGTCCATGTGCTCTTGGCTTGGCAACACCGATGTCAGTGATGGCAACCACGGGTCGAGCAGCTCAAAAAGGCGTGTTGTTTAAAGATGCTGAAGCGATTGAAGCTTTAAGCAAAGTAAATACTTTGATTATTGATAAAACAGGAACATTGACCGAGGGTAAGCCAAGTTTAAAAGAGATTCAGTCTTTATCTGAAGCGTATAGCCAGACACAAATTGAGTTATGGATTGCATCGATTGAACAATATTCGACGCATCCAATTGCACAGACATTAACTAAACTAGTTGATCCAAATCAATTGCTCAATGTTTCTGATTTTGAAGATGTCGCAGGCTTTGGTGTGAAAGCAAACATTGATCACCAGACCCTGTATATTGGTAGTCAGAAGCTTATTGAACAGTTGGCGTTGACCTTAGATGCTGATTTAATCCATGAGTTGGATCAAAAACGTGCACAAGGCGATGTGTTTAGTTTTTTGATGTCAGAACAAGAAGTGATTGCCTATATTTCGATTCATGATGCAATTAAACAAAATGCCAAAACTTTGATTGATCAACTATATGCTGATGGAATTGAAGTAATTATGGCAACTGGTGATCATCAGAAAAATGCAAATATGGTTGCAGATGCTTTAGGTATTAAAACAGTCTATGCCAATCTTGATCCTAAGCAAAAACTTGAAATTGTGAAACAAGCACAAGCTCAGGGAAAAATTGTGGCAATGGCTGGGGACGGTATCAACGATGCACCAGCACTGGCGCAGGCGAATGTTGGGATTGCGATGGGAACAGGAACAGATATTGCCAAGCAAACAGCGCAAGTGACTTTAGTTAAAGGGGACATTCAAGGGGTTGCACAAGCAGTTCATATGGCAAAATTAGGGGTAAAAAATATGAAGCAAAATCTTGCATTCTCTTTTGTTTATAATGGATTAGGTGTTCCTGTTGCAGCAGGTTTATTTTATCCACTAACAGGATTATTGCTCACACCAATGTTTGCTGCTGTAGCAATGTCATTAAGCTCGCTCTCTGTTGTGGTGAATGCTTTACGTTTGAATAAATCATAATTCATTTTAAGAAAAATAAAGCCCCTATTCTCATAAATTGAGAGTAGGGGCTTTATTTTGACCCAACTTACATCATCAACATATAACTGAGCATTCATTCATCGCGGAAATATTGCCATTTGGTTTGATCCTGCTACGCAATGGTATGCTCCATCAAAAGGCAAACAAGGGCGAAATCAAACCTACTCCGATGCAGCCATCCAACGCTGCATCCTTATGAACTATTATAAAAAAGATTTAGAAAATTTAATGGGGATTAATTTAACAGTATAAATTCTATTCAAAATAAATAGTTTATTAAAAAATACTTGAGGTGAAATCATTATTTTTATAATTAAAAAAGTTGCTCCAGAGATGCCGCTGCATAGTCGTTACCCTGAACCCGATGAGTTCAAGGTGGAGGTGACGCATACTTACTGGGTTTCCTACTCGGGGTAGGCATACACTCAAAATATACAGGACACATCCATAAATTTAAGTATCGGCAGGGGACTAGACGTACTGGCGAACACCCTAGAGACAGTTTTAGTATAACCGATCTTTACACGATGACAATCGCTACTTGTAAAGATAATTATTAATTGATGAGGCTTTGTGCAATTTTACTCAACAGTTTGTTCGACATCTTCCAAGATGGTTTGAAGTAGGCGTTCACAGTGAGCATATTCCTGCAAAGATTTATTCAAACTAAACACATCTTGTGCCATCTGTAACGCAACCATAATGACTAACTTATTGTGTTCTACACGAGGAGCGTTACGTCGCATATCCTGAAACTTTTGATTCAGTAGTTCAGCTGCACGCTCTAATTCTTCACGTTTATCTTCAGTGGTATTTAAGCGAAAAGTCTGTTCAATTAAACGAAGTTCTACTGTCACTTGTTCACTCATGATCAGTTTTCCTCTTGTGTTTCAGCATTTGGGTGGGCAAGTTGCTGAATCTCTTGTGCATGTTGATCCTGTGCTGTACCAAGAACAGCCAGACGCTGGATAATCGCCTCAACTTTAGATTTTGCCAACTCATTTTTTTGTAGCAAACGATCACGGTCCTGCTGCAAGTCCTGAATTTCCTGCTGACTATGACGTTGCTGTACTTGTAATTTCTCTTTATTTACACGTAAGTCATTACGCTCAGCTAAAATCTCTTGGAAGCGGTTTTTTAAATCAGTGGTGCTTTTCTCTAAGCGGCTATAACGTTCCGCTAAAGTTGTTGCATCTTGATTCAGTTGTTTAAATTGATCTTGTAACTGAGACAATTGTTCAGTTAAGTTATCAACTTCTTCCTGCTTTTGCGTGATGATGCTATTTTTCTGCACAACTTGTGCATGATGATCAGTTTCAGCGAGTTGTTTAGCCTCAGTAAGCGAAGTATTCTCTCGCTCTAAATGATGTAAGCGTGTTTTTAAAACACCAATATGCGCTTGTAGACGCTGTAATTGTTCTAACATAACGAAGGTCGCACAGAGTTGCAATCAAAGGTAATATATACAGCAGTATAGAGATTGGATAAACGAATGCAAGACGATATTTCAGGTTGGACGGAATGGAATGCCCATTTTGATGGGATTGAAGAAATTTCAAGCCCAAGTGAGTTACATGGTTTACTCACAGGTATAGTTTGTGTCACACAAGCGCCAACCACCGATGAATGGTCACAAATTTTAAACACCCTCAACGTGCCAGCTTTACAGTCAGAAGCACTCGAAAGTTTAACGGATGAAGCAGAAGATGTTTCTCATGCTTTGTCAGATGATGAATTAGATTATTTGCCTATGCTTCCAGATGATAGCCATTTGCTTGTAGATCGTGTGCAAGCTTTAGCTGATTGGTGCGCAGGCGTAGTCCTCGGTTTTGGTTTGGCTTCAGGTCATATTCGTGGTGAAGAACAAGAGCTGATTGAACATTTACAAGATGTTGCAGCTGTTGAGTTTGAAGACTCCGATAATGATGAAGAGGGTGAAGAAAGCTATCAGGAATTGTATGAGTTTGTACGTTTGATTCCTGTGAGCTTATCGATTGGTCGTAAAAAGATTGCTGTCGCTGAAAGTTCATTATTGAAAAACTTTCATGCCAAAAGCAGAAATCAAGATAATCAGGCGACTGATCCGCAAACGGTTGTCGAAATGTTTACCCCGCATCGTCCGAGTTAACTCGGGCGGTGCCTTAAGCTCTTATAAATAAAGATACTTACAATCATTCATCTTCATCAGAAGGACAATATGAAATTAAGTCAAGCCGATTTCAAACAACGTCGTGATCTTCTTGCTAAACAAATAGGCAGTAATAGCATTGCAATTATTGCGACTCGAGCAGAAATGTATCGTAATCGTGATGCGGATTATAAATATCGTGCAGACAGTAGTTTTTATTATCTAACTGGATTTGCAGAGCCAGAAGCGGTTGCAATCATTGAAACTTTTGAAGAGGGTGAGGAATATAGTTATAGCTTGTTCTGCCGTGAACGTAATCGTGAAATGGAAATCTGGAATGGCTATCGTGCTGGGATTGATGGTGCGATTGAAATCTATGATGCAGATGAAGCGTATGCAATTGATCTGCTCGATGAAGAAATTATCGACAAGTTGTTAAATAAACAGCGTCTTTACTATCGTATTGGCCAAAATGCGGAATTTGATGCACGTGTCAGCCAATGGATTCAAAAGGCAGATGCACAACAACGTCGTGGTGGCGCTGCACCCGCTGAAGTAGTTCAGTTAGACCGTATTGTTGATGAAATGCGCTTGAAAAAATCAGCAAAAGAAATTGAATTGATGCAGATCGCATCGAATATCAGTGCTGAAGCGCATACCCGTGCCATGCAAAGCGTAAAACCGAATGTGATGGAGTATGCACTTGAAGCAGAACTCAATTATATCTTTGGTAAAAATGGTTGTGTACCTGCTTATAACAGCATTGTCGGTGGTGGTGAAAATGCTTGTATCTTGCATTATGTTGAAAATAACAAGCCATTAAACGATGGCGATTTGGTCTTGATTGATGCAGCATGTGAATATGAGTTTTATGCATCGGATATTACGCGGACTTTCCCTGTAAATGGCAAATTTAGTCCTGAACAGAAAGCACTTTATAATATTGTTTTAGATGCTCAATTGGCTGCCATTGATGCAACTCGTATTGGCAATCACTATAAATATCCACATGAAGTGGCTGTCAAGATTTTAACTCAAGGTTTGGTTGATCTTGGGTTGCTGAGTGGCAATGTGGATGAGTTGGTTGAGAGTGAAGCATTCCGTCAATTCTTTATGCATGGAACTGGGCATTGGCTCGGTATGGACGTGCATGATGTCGGTGCGTACAAGACTGGCGAAGATTGGCGTGCTTATGAAGCAGGTATGGTGGTCACTGTTGAACCTGGTTTATATGTTGCACCCGATGATGAAACAGTTGATGCAAAATGGCGGGGTATCGGCATTCGTATCGAGGATGATATTGTTGTGACTGAAAGTGGTCCATTGGTTTTGACCAAAAATGTGGTGAAAACTGTTGAAGAAATTGAGCAATTAATGGCTAGTTAAGTCAGAAATATTGATCTAAAGGTTTATTCTAGGATAAGCCTTTTTTATTTGTCGAATTAAAATAAAACACAGACCAAACAAAGTACAAATTCCAATCTCAATTTGAGTTAGAGTAAGATAGGCTAGGGTCTGTAGATATTTCATAAATGCTTGCGACAGTGGATATTTTTTAGGTGATACAAGGCATGGCTTATGAAATTTAGTCATTCTAAATAAATAAGCCATAACGCAGTAGCGACAAAAAATATCCCTGTCCCACAGGGTTATGGCTAAAACTTCCTTAAACTTTGTTATGAAACTTGACAAGGAGTTGCCATTGCCTACGTTTCATGCCTCGTTTAAGTTGTTTTAGCCTATAACGCAACCATAGATGAAATATCAACAGACCCTTAACATCAAGTCATGAAAAACTGATAAGGAATAATATTATGCAGCAACAAGTCATCATTGTCGGTGGGGGTATGGTTGGACTCAGCCTTGCTTTAATGTTGGCAAAATCTAATATCGCAGTAAAGTTATTAGAAGCTGTGAAATATCCAAATTACGATGACGAGAACGCTTCCCCTTATCATTCTAGCTTTGATGCGCGTAACACCGCATTGTCACGCCGCAGCGTACAGATTTATCAAAAGTTAGGCTTATGGGAAGCCTTACAACAACATGCAACACCAATTCTACAAGTGCATATCACAGAGCAAGGCAGCTTTGGTAAGGCACGCCTAGTTGCTGAACAAGAAAAAGTAGAAAGCTTTGGGCAGGTGATTGAAAATGCTTGGTTAGGTCGAGTATTGCTGACCCAAGTTCGTCAGCAGCCTCTGATTGAATTGATTGATGGTGTGCAAGTCACCTCACTCACACAAGATGCAGACCAAGTCCAAATTGAAGCGATGCGTAACGGTGAATATATCCATTCCTTAAAATCCAAGTTGGTGATTGCTGCTGATGGTCGTGATTCATTTTGTCGCCAAGCCATTGGGGTAGGTGTCGATGAACATGATTATGATCAAGTGGCAATCGTCACCACCGTACAAACCTCGAAACCACATCAACAAGTTGGCTTTGAGCGTTTTAGTGCTTTAGGGCCATTGGCACTTTTACCTTTACCAGGTGAATACCGCCGTTCAGTGGTTTGGCCTGTAAAAAAAGGTACTGAGGCAGAATGGTTAGGTGAGGAAAATGATCAGCATTTCTTGGATGCTTTACAGGAAACCTATGGTGATCGTGCAGGTAAGTTTGAAAAAACGGGTAAGCGCTTTAGCTATCCACTGGCTCAGGTCTTGGCACATAAGCAAGCCGTTGGGCGTGTGGTGTTGATGGGTAATGCCGCACATACAATCCATCCAGTGGCAGGGCAAGGTTTTAACCTATGTCTACGTGATGCAGATGTGTTGGTTCGTTTCTTGATGGAGCAATTGGCGAAGTCAGATGATATTGGCAATCCTGATAATTTATTGGCTTATGAACAAGCACGCTTAACTGATCAGCAAAGGGTGATTAAGTTCTGTGATTCAGTGGTACGTGGTTTTAGTAATCAAAATCCAATTCTCAAGTTATTACGTAATACTGGACTGATTGCATTTGATGTGATTCCGGGTGTTAAACCTTTGGTTGCTAACTATGCGATGGGATTAAAAGCATGAGTGAGCTGTTAGATGTTGTGATTGTTGGCGGTGGCTTAGTCGGTGGCCTAACCGCTTTATTGCTAGCCCAAGGTGGGGTGCAAGCGACGGTGCTTGATGCTGCGCCTGTGCTAGATCAAGAAAAGACATTGGCAGTCATGAATCCTCGAGTATTGGCACTGAGTCAGGCGACGATTCACTTACTTAAAACAGTCGATGTTTGGGATGATTTAGCACGTCAAATGCCCTATTCAGGCATGCAAGTCTGGAATAAAAATGGCTATGGTGAAATTAATTTTGGCCATGCATCTGAACAGCAACCTCAATCAGATCAGGCTTTGGGTTCGATGGTTGAGCCAAGTGTCTTGAATGTTGCGATTCAACAGAAAATGTTGCAGCAGCTTAAAGACTATCGCACTCAAGTCAAAGTGATTCGAATTGAGCAGATTCCACAAGGTTGGTCAATTCAATTGGCGGATGGCACAGCACTAAAAACCAAGTTGCTGATTGGTGCAGATGGTGCGAACTCTTTTGTTCGTGAGCAAGCCTATATCGATTTAGATGTACTGGATTACAAACAGGCTGCCATCAGTTGCGCGATTAAAACCACACAACCGAATCAATATGTGGCTCGTCAAATTTTCTTACCGACAGGTCCACTGGCATATTTACCAATGGCGAGTTTGGATGCACAAGAGAACGGCTATTGGCTGTCGATTGTCTGGACTTTACCCGATGATTATGCCGATGAATATTCAGCACTCAGCGATCAAGCGTTTATGCAACTATTGACTCAAGAAAGTCTGCAAATGTTGGGAGAAGTAGTTGCGGTTCGTTCTAGAGCACAGTTTCCACTAAAAGCTCGCGCAGCGCAGCGTTATATTAAATCTGGTTTAGCCTTGATTGGTGACGCCGCGCACGTGATTCATCCTTTGGCTGGTCAAGGTGTAAATATTGGCTGTCTGGATGCTGCGGTATTGTGTGATGTTCTACTACACGATTTAAAACGCGGTGTGTGGGCCAATGAGCAAACTTTATTGCGCTATGAACACCAACGTAAAGGTCAGAATAATGCCATGATGCACAGTATGTCCGCGATTGGTTGGTTGGAAAGTTCAGAATTATTTCCGTTTGTTTGGGCACGGAACTTTGGTCTAAAACAAGTTGAACAATTCGATTGGTTTAAAGATCGCTTTATGCGACAAGCGAATGGATTAGGGGCTTTACAGCACACTCGTTATGCTTGCTAAAAAACAGTAGATATTTTTTAAACAATCATTTATAAATCAGAGTGAATTTGGTTATAAAAAGCACAATTTAATGAATATTTTGCTTTGATAAATGAGAAGAGCTTGTTAAATTTCATCAAGTTCTGATGACCAAATAACGATGATGAGAGTTTAGTCATTGTGGGGAGAGTAATATGACGGAAATGAATGATTACGACGAAAACACTGAAGATTCTGCGGTAGACGATGAAGAAGCGAAAGCTGCAGAAAGTGGTGCGGATAGCGAAGAGTCAAGTGCCAATGACGCAGATTTGGCTGAAGCAGAAACCTTAACAGTGACTGCTAAACAGAAACAACGCCAAGCTCTAGAAGATGAGGTTGCAGCGTTTTTGGCACGTGGTGGGCGTATTACCGAAGTGCCACCGGGTGAGACCCACGAATAAGCTGAAAAGATTTAAAAGCATCACGACTGTGGTGCTTTTTGATATTGATGTGATTCGTGTCCGCATTACAGTGCTTTAAGAATCCCACATTGTGCATTCTGGAGAGTATTGATGCCTTATCCATTCTATGAGGGCAGCAATATACGTTTGGTATGCTTATTTCTTGTTTCTGGAAAGATGCTGTAAATAGAATTCAATATCTTCCTCTCGATAGCCCAGCAATTGCCCAATTCTTCGCTCAAGCTCTGGTACAAATCCTGCTTTCGGTTGATTGAGGGATAGTTCAATGACTGATATCAATTCATCCACTTGCTCTATTGCAATATCCTTATAAATAAGAATATTTTCTATTTGTATATTGGGGAGGCGGGTTGTAGTGGCCTTGGTTCGGGATTTTAAAATGCCTGATTCAAGATAAGGCAAAAACTCATCAGGAATGCCTTCATAAAAAAAGGCAATTGGTTTTTCACCAGAAAGCAGCAATTCAAGTTCTCTGCCTTCATGGGGACCTAACATGGGTAATGAGTCTATAGCCATTTCCTACGTATCTTTTTAAGTATTATTTATTATCTTGAGTCAATTCCAAAGCGCGTTGATAAGCCACTTTCTTTTTGATACCTGTCAAATCAGCAGCCAATTGAGATGCTGCCTTGACTGATAAATCTTGTAATAAGCGTTTTAGCAACTCATCCAGTTTATCCTGCGCCATGTCTTTTTCAGCAGTGACACCACCCACCACAACTACAATTTCACCTTTCTCTTGGTTGTGATCATTTTCAATAAATACGACTAACTCTTTTAAGGTCATTTTCTTGATGGTTTCAAAGGTCTTTGTGATTTCACGAGCAAAACCTACGGGTCGATCTTCACCAAATACCTCAGCCATATTTTTTACACTATCTAAAATACGATGTGGCGCTTCATAGAAAATTAAAGTTTGGGTTTCATCTTTTAGTTTTTCAAGTTGGCTAATTCGCTGCGAAGCCTTTGAAGGTAAGAAACCTTCAAAACTAAAGCGATCACTTGGTAAGCCAACCGCACTCAATGCTGCAATTGCAGCACAGGCACCTGGTACTGGAATGACGCGGATCTTATGTTCTTGTGCTGCACGTACTAACTTAAATCCAGGGTCACTAATTAACGGTGTTCCTGCATCACTAATCAGAGCAATACTTTCACCATTTAACATTCTTTGTATAAGTTGATCAATTTTGTTACTTTCATTGTGATCATGGCACGCTGTGAGTGGAGTTGAGATATTATAGTGCTTAAATAACTGAGCAGATTGACGAGTGTCTTCTGCTGCAACCACCGATACCGACTTTAAAATATCAATTGCACGAAAGGTCATGTCATCTAAGTGCCCAATCGGGGTTGCTACAACAAATAATTGAGCACTCATAAAAGGTAACTCCCTCATGTATTACAAAAAAATATTGTTTGCTGCTAGGTTTGGCAGCGCTTGTAAGTCCTGTATATGCGGACATACTCGTCATTCTACCTGAATCGGGTACGATGGCGCGAGCGAGTCAAAGCATCAAACGCGGTTTTCTGAGTGCTTATACAGCATCTGGCAGTAAAGAAAAAATTATTTTTGTAGATTCAACTAAAAATAGTATCGATACGATTTTTAAGAAAAAAATAGATCACAACGTCCATTTGATTGTTGGGCCCTTACTACGAACTGAAATTGAAGAGGTGACTCAAATGAATCCTCAAATTCCAGTGCTTGCTTTAAATGATGTTAATACTCAAAGTGATAACGTATGGCAATTTAGCCTAGCAAAGCAACAAGATGCTGCAGCATTAAATCATCGTTTTCAAAAAGATCGCATCAAAAAGCTTTTTATCGTTCGAGAAACAGGAACTGAGTCAGCAACAGAACTTTTGCTTTCTGCACTAAAGGATCAATTTTCATCAGAAATAGAATTTGTTGATGAAGTACCACAAAAACGATCAAGTAAAGAAGGGGTATTATTGTTAGGGAGTCAACATTGGTTGGAACAATTAGGTACATTACCCGAAAAGAATATTTACGTCACACCGATGAGTATTGAGCAGGGACAATCTATTCCAATTGGTTTAAGTTTTTGTGATACACCCGCGCTATATAATGGGCAATGGGCAGATTTAATCGAACCCTATAAAAAACAACCAGAAACAATGGCATTTCAACGTTTATTAGCTTTTGGAGGAGATGCTTGGACGATAAGTCAACAGTTCTTGGAGCAAACTGGATAAGTGCAGTTCTCTTTTGTTGGGCGCACAGGTGCAATTGAGTTAAAAGACCGTAAAATCTACAGGCAGCCGTATTGTTACAGGCAGCAGAAAAATAGCATTGAAATTTTAAAATAAGATATGGGCACAATGGAACAACACAAACATCTTTTGGGACAATGGGCAGAACAGACGGCATTGCTATTTTTACAGTCCCAGCAGTATCAATATGTCAATAAAAACTACCATTCACGTTTTGGAGAAATTGACCTGATTGTCAAACGTGGAAATGAGCTGGTTTTTGTGGAGGTGAAAGCCCGTTCCGCAGGCAGTTATGCAGGGGCATGTGAAGTGATTTCGTATTCACAGCAACGTAAGATTATTAAGACGGCGCAGTTCTTTTTACAGAGATATCCCAATTATTACAATTTTGACTGTCGTTTTGATGTGATCTGTTTTGATTTTCCACAGAAACTTGCAAAAACAGTACAACCAGATTTTTCAAAATTGCAGTATGATCAGCAATGGATTAAACATGCGTTTACTTTGGATTGAGATACGGTTGAGTCATTTCAAGACAAGTGCAGTAGATTGAACAAGTTAGTGGATAGGGAGTCTTGCCAAGTGTTGAAACGTTTAACGATGACGTTGGTTTGCGTTGCAAGTTTATCGGGATGTGCGAGTTTTATTTCTGGTGGAACAGGATCGGCGCCTGTTGGTACAAGCAGTGGTGAACGTAGTCTAGGGCAGGTTTTTATTGATTCTTCAATCAAGCGTACTGCAAATATCAACCTATACAAACTAGACCATCGCTTTAAGCAGTCACGCATCAATATTGAAAGTTTTCATAGTAATGTTTTATTAACAGGGCAAGTTCCTGATCCTTATTTGAAACAATTAGCAGAAGACAATTTAAGAGCGATGAGTGATGTAAAAGCTGTGCATAATTACATTACTGTTGGTGATAAAGTAAATTACAACACGATTATGCAGGACTCTACTGTGACTGCAAATACTCGTGGTTTGCTAATGAGAGCGCCTGTTATATCTGACAGTAAAGTATTAGTTCATACTGAAAATGGCATCCTTTATGTGATGGGGCGTTTAAATACTGCTGAGATAAGAGACTTAGATGATGTCTTACAAAAAGTTGGTAATGTGAGTAAAATCGTGACACTGATTGATAATATTGATCAACCATCTGGAACGGTAGCAAGTGCTACAGCAGCAACACCGATGATTGGTGGTGCTTCAACACAACCTTTAGTTGAAACTCCAGTTGCAATTGATCCTGATCAGACTGAACCAGCGACTATTACTCCGACTAAACCCTAATCTATGAAGCAACTTATTCAACAAGTACAAGAAAATATTATACGGGCGAAAAACTTTTATCAGGAATTTCGCCTGTATGATTTAGCAAGCTATTCGATGAATTATCTGACGCCAAAGGATACTTTTGAAAAAGAAGAACATCTTGCTTATGGATTAAAAGCCAGAAATCGACTGGATCTTTATCGAACCAAGAATCCAAAGAAACAAAAACCTTTGATTGTTTTTGTACATGGTGGATCCTGGCAACATGGTAATAAGAGAGATTATTTATTCATTGGTGAAACTTTTGCTCGAGAAGGTTTTGATGTTGCTGTTATTAATTATCAACTCGCTCCAGAGAATATCTTTCCAGCATTTGTCGATGATCTAGCGCAAGCGATTCATTATTTGAATCAAAATAAAGTTAAATTGAATATTTCAACCGATAACATCATTTTGATGGGACATTCTGCGGGTGCCTTTAATGTGATGTCTGTGGTGTATTCTGCTCAGCCTCAGCAATTTAAATATACAGATAATATTAAGGCAATTGTTGGTTTGGCTGGCCCGTATCATTTTGACTATAAAAATGATCCTTTATCTGAACATGCATTTGATCCAAAAACATCGTACCAACAAGTGATGCCGTATTATTTTATTAATCCGAATAAGATTAAACATTATCTATTGATGGCTGAGAATGATCAGTTGGTTGGTAATCATAATAGTTTCGATCTTGATAAGGCATTGAGAGAAAAGGGTAATCATAGCCATGTGATGATTATTCCTAAGACTGGACACATTACCATTGTGGCGACTTTGGCCAGTTTTGTAAGTCATTACTTCAAAACCAAACGAACGATTTTGCATTTCTTAGATGAAGCTTTAGAAGATTAAATAAAAAAAGCATCTTGATTAAGATGCTTTTTTATTCTCAACGATTTGCATAATCATTGCATGTGCAATACTACCTTTAAATGGAATTTCAGGTAGTTGATCAAACTTAAAGAATTGAGCCTCGCTAATTTCTTCCACTTGTAATTGAATATCACCTGAATCATATTCAGCATGAAAAGCAATCATTAAATTACTTGGAAATGGCCATGGTTGGCTCGACATATAACGAATATTTTTTAGTTTTAAACCGACTTCTTCAAAAGCTTCTCGTTGTACAGCTTCTTCTAATGTTTCACCGACTTCAACAAATCCGGCAATTAGCCCGTACATATTACTTTTATTATGCGCCGATTTCGCAAGTAAGATCTCATCATCACCTTTGGTAATGATTGTAATAATACAAGGCTGAACGCGAGGATATTGATGATAGCCACAAGCTGGGCAAACCATTGCGTATTCTTTGGCGTGAATTTCAGTCATATGACCGCAATGGCTACAGAATTTATGATTACGTCGCCATTCTAATAGTTGGACTGCTCGACTGGCTTGAAGAAATTCTGTAGTTGACCATGACTGAATCAGTTCACGGATTGGAACGAGCTGATAGCCATCAGGAATGGCTTCATTTTCAAGTAGATCACGCGCAATAACGTGATCATTATGATTCAAGGGTAAATCACTTGCTAACTTTTCAACTTCTGGCAGTTGAAGATTTTGGTCGACTAGCAGTTTTTGGTGTTGAAAAATATAAGCAAGTGATAGTTGAGTCATTATGCGGCTATGTTTTGTAATTGCTGACTGCTTGATAATGCCACATCAAACATAGATTGCAATACAGGTTGCTTATTGTTTAGGTTATCAACGAGTAAATCTAAACCAGCAACAACATTTAGAATGCAGTTGATTTGCTCAGCATCAATCGCTTCGTTCTGATTCAAACGATGCTGTGCAAAATGTGCTGCGCCTAACAGTGCAGTTTGTTGAGCAGAGCTACCTAAGAATAACGCAGCGCCTGATAACTCATTCAGATATACAGGAAGGGCTTCTAATGTATTAGATGTTGGATCTTGTACATACGAACTTAAGGTTTGAGTCAATGTTTCAATCAAACTCTTAGTTTCAGTCAACAATGCTCGATGAGCTTCATCTAAGCGATCTAAAGAAATTTGCATATTGTTGACGCGTAATTGTAAACGACTGGAAGTGTAATTACGCTCTAAGATACCGATTGAATTCATCGATGCCAAAATGCTATTCATTAACTGTTGAATAGAAGTTGCATCAGTTAATGTATTCGGTTGACTCAATTTTTCAGCTTGCTGAGTTAATTCTTTAGCTGCTTCATTTAAGTTCAGTACCTTAAATACATTAGAAAGTTGAGTTAACTTTTGCTGTAGTTCTTGGGTTTTTTCAGCCGACATATTTTGATGGTTATACTCAATTTCATTACGAATTTGAGCCATTTCATTTGTTATTAATTGACTGATTGTATGTACCGTTTCATAGTCAGGACCGTATAAATGACGACTCAAAACTTGAAGTTGAGTATCACTGAGTAATTCATCACCAATGTTCAATTGTTGACGAATATGTTGTGATAAATCATCTTCTTGACTGATGCAGATCGTCAAAATATCTGCCAAATCAGCAATACTGTTTTGATAAGTTGTTGGTTGAGCCAAGAATTTTGCAATATTCGTTTCGATTTGAATAAGGGTACGTAAACGTGCTTCTGTAATCAAAAGCTCATCAATATGCCCTAAGCCTACATTGACCAATTGCCAATATTGTTGGCTCGGTAGATTGTTAGCTAAACCTGCAAGGTAAACACCAACGAGTTTAATTCCTTGTAAATCGATAGGAGATTCACTTTGTTTAATCAGCTTGTTTAAGCATAATTTATAAAGTTGGTGGATATACTTCGATTGTTCCAAACTTGGTGCTTGTGGCAAATTAAAGTTTGGTGTCATGAAATCCAGTAACGGTTGAAGCGTTTGACCTTCTTTAGTAATTGGCTTGCCTAAAGCTTTCTCCAAGCGATTAAGCGTATCAATTAAGAACTGAGGTACTTTGACTTCACGTAAACAAATAAACTCAATATAGCGTTTTAACATCGTTGTACCTTCACTGAGAGCAACGATATCGCTAGTTTTAATTTGTTGCGGTTGAGCCATGATTTGGCGCATAAGCTCAGCTGAATATTGAGTGATTTGTGCTAAATGAGGCATATCAATTAATGCAAGTACTTGTGTGCACTGTTCGAACTGATTAAGTGCGTCATCAATACCAAAAGGCAATGATTGTTCTTCGGCAAGCGTATTGACTGCTGTCTCCACCAATTTAATCGAATTGTCGATCTCATTTTTTATTATTAATAATGCAGTTGGGTCGAAATGAATCGAGGTTTGGTAAGACATATGACCTACACCTTTCCTAAGTTGTTATATCCATGAACCTCCTAGAATAGGAGGCAAAATCATTAACAGTTAATATAACTTAAGTTTGAAAACTTGAAATACAAAAAATTACGCTCAACAGCAAATTTATTTTGCAAAAAGGCAAGCGCTTCCATGTTTTTGCTCAAATTGTTTGACCCAAGTCTCATGTTCATTTAGTTCATGTTCTGATGGATAGATAATTGGTAAATCTACTTCGATACGAGAACGAGTGGTTTTATTTTGGTTTTGTTCATTTTGTGAAAGGGCATCCATATCAAAAGAAACTTGTCCACCCGTCATTGCGAGATAAACATCAGCCAAAATTTCAGCATCGAGTAACGCACCATGGAAGGTACGATCACGTGCAGGAATTTCATAACGGCGAACTAAAGCGTCTAAAGAGTTCTTTTGCCCAGGATGTTTATTTTTAGCTAAAGCCAGTGTATCTGTAACTTCGCAAACATCAGATAATAATGGCAGACCAACACGTTTGAACTCCATATTTAGGAAATTCATATCGAATGTCGCGTTATGCGCAATAATTTCAGCGCCTTGTAAAAAATTAAACAGTGTGTCGGCAATTTCTGCGTATTTAGGTTTATCTTGCAAAAACTCATCGCTGATACCGTGAATATCCTCAGAGTCACCTACAGGTTTTTCTGGATTGATATAAATATGAATTGAGCTTCCTGTAAGTTTACGATTGATCATTTCAATCGCACCAACCTCAATAATACGGTCACCATCTTGGAAATAGAAACCTGTAGTTTCGGTATCCAGAATAAGTTGGCGAGGGCCTTGTAAGTGTACTTTTGCCTCAGTAATAACAATCTGAGGGTGAACTGTCGTTGTTGATGTATTTGGGCTTATTGAGTGACTCATTACAGCTACATCAGGCTTAATTTCCTCGATACTGATCTCTTCGACTTCTTCAACCAAGTTATCAATATCTTCATCAAGGTCGAGACCAAATGGGTCATCTAATAACCAGTCAGATTCAGGCTTTTTTGTATCAGCGTTAGCCTGCACGAGAGATTTCATTTGTTGAGCCGTTTGTTCGGCACCGAGATTGGCCAATTGATCAGCCATTTCATTACCAGCATGTCCAGCATGCCCTTTGATCCAATTCCATTCAATTTTTCGGTTAGCGCAAACAGCATCCAACTTTTTCCATAAATCAGGATTTTTAACATCTTTCCAATTTTTCTTTTTCCAACCATGAATCCATTCAGTAATACCTTGTTTAACGTAATTGGAATCAGTCCAAATAATCAGATGTGCGTCTGTAGGGCAAAAACTTACACCTTCAATCGCAGCTTGCAGTTCCATTCTGTTATTGGTTGTTTCAGGTTCTCCGCCACAAAGTTTATGTTCACCTTGTTCGGTAATGATATATGCACCCCAACCACCTAAACCTGGATTGCCTTTACATGCGCCATCAACATAAAGTGTGATTGTTTGAGACATAGTTAAACCTAAAGTTAAAAGTTTGTGTTGTATTACGAGATTACATTCATAAAAAATGATGTTTTATTTGAATGTATATGGCTAGAGTTTAGCACTCTAGCTAGATAAGTTATATTTTAAAGCTTAATTCTGGTGTTGAGCGGTTACAAAACTCATATTTTTTAATTTCTTGTAACATTTCCATGCAAATCACGTTAAATTATTGCCTTGTCTAAGTGACATGCTTTACTACAATGGCAAATCAAAGAAATAAACTAGCGTGAGTTGACTGGAAGTTTTTATGTATAAATCGAACACATTGGTGCTGCAAACATCTGCAACATCATTATTCAAAATCACTGTACTCACTTCTGCTCTAACTGCGTTGGGAATTACGACAGGTTGTTCCTCAACACCACAATCAAACAAAGTATCATCAACTAAGCAAGTTGGTTCAGGTTATTTAGATGCAAGTAGTTTAGATTCTTTAGAAGATTTATTATCAGCTACTGATATGCGCGCTGTTGAAGGTGATCGTTTATTGGTACTGAAACACGGTGATGTGTGGAAGCGAATGACGGTTGGATTCAAAATGGATTTAAACCATTGGGATTCTCGTATTGAAGCACAACGTAGTTGGTTTATTTCTCGTCAACCATATTTAGATCGCTTAAGCGCGCGTGCCAGTCGTTATTTGTATCATACGGTTAAAGAAGCTGAACGCCGTGGTATGCCAACCGAATTGGCTTTACTTCCTGTTATTGAAAGTTCTTACGATCCAGCTGCAACCAGTAGTGCGGCAGCAGCGGGTTTATGGCAATTTATCCCAAGCACGGGGCGTATTTATGGTTTGCAGCAAACCAGTCTATATGATGGTCGCCGTGATGTGGTTGAGTCGACACGCGCTGCTTATGAGTTTTTAGGTAGTTTATATAATCAATTCGGTTCATGGGAATTGGCTTTGGCTGCTTATAACGCAGGACCGGGTCGTATTCAACAGGCGATTAACCGTAACCGTGCAGCAGGATTACCAACAGATTACTGGTCATTAAAACTTCCACAAGAAACCATGAACTATGTTCCACGCTTCTTGGCGGTTGCTCAAATTATTAAAAATCCAAGTGTCTATGGCGTAAGTTTGCCGCCTATCGCAAACCGTCCACACTTCCGTGAAGTTGGTTTAGCTGCACCTTTGGATATGAATCAAATTGCTTCAATTACAGGCTTAAGCCGTGCGGAATTGTATGCTTTGAACCCTGCTCATCGCGGTGAAACCGTTGATCCAATGAGCCCAATGCGTATTTTAATTCCTGCAGATTTAAGTCCGTCAGTCGATGCGAAATTACGTTCTGGAAAAGTAAGTTCAGGTGGTTTCTGGGCAAGCAATAGCCAACCACCTGCAATGAATAACAATACATCTAATGTCGCTACTACCACAGTTCGAACCAATATCAACTCAGGTCAGACGATTACACCGTCAACTAAGACACCACCGCCTTTAACGGCAAGTAATACAGTAGTAACGCGCCCAACAACATCAACGCTGACTAAAACCAATACACCACGAGGTTCTGATGCATTAGCTTCATTTGCTGCTGCTGCCGATGTACCTAGTGCCCCGCGTATTCCCGTTGCGATTACACCAGCGGAAAATGTAAAGCCAGTTAAGATTGAGCCACCGATTTCGGTTAAAGAGCGTGAACAAATTATTGCCGCTGTAAAAGAAACCGGCGAGAAGAAAACAGTTACTCAAGTATTAGAACCACAAGCGACACAAGCAGAAAAAGACCAAGTCGTTGCTGAAATTAAAGCAATTGCACCTCAAGGTACAGAAATTGTCGATCCATTTGATGGCAAGATTAAATTAACAGCAATTCAAACTAGCCAATCTGTTGCTGATCAGAAAGGCGTTGAGGTCAGCAAGGGCTTTGCTTATCCAAAGAACTTAGTTGAAGATGCAGCGACAGCAAATAGTGAAGATGCCAAACGCAATCAAGGAAAGCCGTATATTAAAACGGATACTGATGTTGTGGTGGTTGCACCGAAAGGAAAACGTAGCACTTATGTCGTGTTACCAGGCGATACCTTGGCTTTGATTGCACAAAAAAATGGTGTCAATTGGCGTGATATCGCAACGTGGAACCAGATTGATCCGATTGGAACCTTATTTGTAGGTGCAAGCCTGTATTTATATGATGCAAAACCACAGGTTGTTGAGGCTGCAAAAGTCGTTGAACGTAAACCTGAGAGTTATGTCGTACAATCAGGGGATAATCTTACCAATTTAGCAACCCGTTTTGATTTAACTTTAAAACAGTTAGCAGACTATAATAATTTATCAGTGACAGATAATTTATTTGTTGGCCAAAAACTAACGCTCAAAGAACCAAAAAACAATCCACGCAACACTCAATTAAACGCGCCACAACAGTCAGCTCGCACTGTCGAAAATAAAGCAACGACGATGCAAAAGGTAGCCACGAAATCTTATACAGTGAAGCGTGGCGAATATTTAAAACTGATTGCTGATCGTTATGCTTTATCTAATCAAGAATTGGCTGATTTAACTTCTGGTTTGACTGCAAGCAGCAATTTATTTGTTGGGCAAAAAATTAACGTACCGCTGCATGAGGTTTCAAAAACAGAAGAAACTGTCGAACCTAAAAGTGCGGTTAAATATGAAAATGTAACAGCATCAAGTCACTATAAGACAGAGTCCTATATTGTACAGCGTGGTGATACTTTATCGAGTATCGCAACAAAATCTAAAATTACATTGAGTGAATTGGCTGAACTGAATAACTTCAAAGCCAACAAAAGTGTTCGTTTAGGGCAAGTTTTAAAAGTGCCAGCAGGTTCAACGATTCCTGAGCAATATGTCGTGCAATCTGGTGATAGTCTTAATGCGATCGCAAATAAATATCAGCTTACTGTGAATTATATTGCTGATCTAAATGGTTTGGAGCGCACAGCAGGTGTTCGCGTTGGACAAAAGCTAAAACTCACAGGTGATGCACCAAGCAAAAATAATCTCAGTGCAAATAGCAAGTTAAAAGAGAAAGAGCGTGAAGAAACTGCACCAGATGTTTATACCGTAAAATCAGGTGATACTTTAAGCAACATCGCGAGTCGTTATTATTTACAACTAGATTATGTAACTGCTTTAAATGGTCTATCTCGTGGTAGTAGTGTTCGTGTTGGGCAAAAGCTAAAACTTACGGGTGATGTACCAAAAGCTGAATCAGCAAAATCTGAAAATAGTAAAAACAGTGCTAAGTCTACGCCAAGCAAGAATACTGAAAAATATACGGTGAAGGCGGGTGAGTCTCTAAATAGTATTGCGAACCGTTTTGGATTGTCTGGTCGTGAATTGGCTGAGTTAAATGATTTGAAAGCCAATGCAAGTTTGCAACGTGGTCAAAGTATTTTAGTCCCTAAAACAGTGACTGAATACAAAGTAAAACGTGGTGATACTTTGATTGGTCTAGCAAGTAAATATGGTATGGACACCAATGCATTTGCTGAAATGAATGATCTCACTCCAAGTACACAACTACGTATTGGCGATGTGATTAAAGTTCCAAATCTGTAATTAGGGATGAATCAATTTGTTTTAGTTAAAAGGCTTAGTCTATTCTGTGGGCTAAGCCTTTTTGCTCAGTTCGTATGTGCCACCATGCAGACGACGCCTTATTTAGCCATGCATGTTCAACCCAAATATGCAAAGTTAAATGCGATGCCTTATGCCAATCCGAATGCACCTAAAGGGGGAATGCTCAGTCAATCTAGTTTAGGCACATTCGATAATTTAAATAGCATGAATGGCAAAGGGAGTTCTACGGAAGGTGTAAATTATCTTTTTGATAGTTTGATGGATCGCGCTTTAGATGAGCCACGCGTCATGTATCCATTATTAGCTGAGAAAGTGAGTTACGATCCTGATCATCTTAAAGATGTGATCTTTCATTTAAACCCTCAAGCCCGTTTTAACAATGGTCAGCCCTTGACCGCAGAAGATGTTAAATTCACCTTTGACACTTACCAAACCAAAGCCAATTTAGGCTTTCAAATGTATTTGTCTGATTTAGCAAAAACAGAAGTGATTTCTAAGTATCAGGTCAAATTTATTTTTAAGTCCAAGAATAATGTGGAAATGCCACTGATTTTGGCGAGTCTACCGATCTACTCAAAATTGGATTGGAAAAATAAAGATTTTACACGTGTGACATTGCAACCGATTGTAGGTTCAGGGCCTTATATTGTTGAGCGAATTGATGCAGGGCGGAGTATCACTTATAAACGCAGTCCAAACTATTGGGCCAAGGATTTGCCAGTCAATAAAGGACGGTATAATTTTGATCGACTCAAATATGTGTATTATCGAAATTTAGATGTTAGTTTTGAGGGTTTTAAATCTCGCCAATTTAATTTATATGAAGAAAAAAATATTCGTAATTGGATGACAGCTTATCATTTTCCCGCCGTGCAAGCAGGTCAGATCAAAAAATACAAAGCACGTTTGGGGACACCGCTCGATATTCAAAGCTTGGTATTTAATATTCGTCGTTCACCACTGAATGATATTCATCTTCGTAAAGCACTTACGTATGCTTATGATTTTGAATGGCAAAATAAAGCTTTATTCTTTAATCAAAATCAGCGTTTACAAAGCTATTTCGATAATACTGATCTGGCTGCAACAGGTCGACCCAGCGCCGCAGAATTAAAAGTCTTGAAACCTTTCTTCGCTCAACTAAATCCAGTCATACGACAAGGTGTGTTAGCAGATTGGCATTATCCTGTTTCTGATGGTAGTGGTTTCAATCGCCAGAATTTATTGGTTGCACAAAAGATTTTAAAAGATGCTGGCTATGTGATTCGTCGTAATCAATTATATGATCGGCAGGGTAAAGCGGTTCGTATTGAATTATTAATGCAGCAAGAAAACCCACAACGTGAGTTGATGCCTTTTGTGCGTAATTTGAATCGTTTGGGAATCCAAGTTAACCTCAGACAGGTGGATGTTCCGCAATATGTGGAGCGAATCCGTCATCAGGATTTCGATATGATGATGTTGAAATTGCCACAGACATTGACACCCGGTAAAGAGCAAGCCCAGTTTTGGGGGAGTGCTGCTGTGGATGAAGCAGGAAATTATAACTATTCAGGGATAAAGAACCCTGCAATTGATCAAATGATTAACAAAATTGTCGCCGCAAAAACCCGAGAAGAAGTAGTCTTGTATACTCATGTCCTCGATCGTTTATTGCGTGCAGGGTATTATCAAATTCTGACCTATGGTAAACCTGAGCGATGGTTTGCTTATTGGGATATCTATCAGCAACCGAAAATAAAACCGAAACTTTCTGTAGGATGGGAATATTGGTGGGTGGATCGTGTAAAAGCTAATAAACTCGATCAACCAATACGAAAATCTGACTTAAAATAATGAAGGATCTTATGAGATGGTTCACTATATTCTGAAAAGAATGTTATTGATGATCCCGACATTATTTTTCATTGTGTTGATTAACTTTATTATTGTCCAAATTGCGCCAGGTGGACCTGTCGAACAAGCCATTCAGCAAATTCAGAATGCACAAGGTTTAGGTACAGGAGCAAGCGCTTCATCTAGCCTAAGTAACTTGGCGCAATATCAGGGCGCACGTGGGCTCAGTCCTGAAATGATTGATAAAATTAAAGCACAGTATGGTTTTGATCGTCCTGCACATGAGCGTTTCTGGTTGATGATCAAAGGCTATTTAACATTTGATTTTGGTACAAGCTTTTTTAAAGATAAACCTGTTACGCAATTGCTTTATGAAAAACTGCCTGTCACTTTGTCTCTAGGGTTGTGGAGTACCTTTCTGATTTACCTGATTGCGATTCCATTGGGCATCAAGAAAGCCAAAAATAATGGTTTGCTGTTTGATCAATCGACTTCGTTGTTGCTGGCGGTGAGTTATGCCATTCCATCTTTTGTTTTTGCGATTCTACTCATCGTTTTTTTTGCAGGTGGGAGTTATCTACAGTGGTTTCCATTACAAGGACTAGTTTCTGAAAACTTTAATCAGTTAAGTTTTTTCGCCAAAATAAAAGACTATCTATGGCACATGAGTTTGCCGATTCTGAGTATGGTATTAGGGAGTTTTGCTGCACGAACCTATCTGACCAAATATTCTTTTGTAGAAGAATTAAAGAAACCGTATGTTCTGACGGCACGATCAAAAGGTTTAAATGACAATCAGGTACTTTATGGGCATGTTTTTCGTAATGCCATTTTAGTGGTGGTTGCAGCTTTGCCCGAAGCATTGGTGGGTATTTTCTTCGTCGGTAACTTATTTATCGAGATCATTTTTAATCTCGATGGGATTGGCTTGTTGGGTTTTGAAGCAATCACCCAACGTGATTATCCTGTAATTTTTGGAACTTTGTTCTTATTTACCTTATTTGGAATGATTTTACGTTTAATTGGTGATTTGCTTTACCAAATGATTGATCCTCGGATTGATTTTGAAGCGAGGGTTGGAAAATGATGTCACCTCTGATGCGCGCACGATTTCACCGTTTTAGACAAAATAAATTGGGCGTTCGTTGTCTCATTCTATTTTTAATCATTTTTATTTTGTCATTATTTGCTGAGATTATTGCTAACGACAAACCTTTGTTGGTTCGTTATCAGCAGTCTTTTTATTTTCCTATTTTTAAAGACTATCCAGAAACCACGTTTGGTGGTGTCTTTGAAACGGCAACAGATTATCAAGACCCTGCGGTAAAACAACTAATTCAAAATCAAGGCTGGATGATTTCTCCACCCGTTGCATTTTCTTATCAGTCACCAAATCTTTCGCTTACTGTACCAGTTCCCTCCAAACCGAGTTCACAAAACTGGCTTGGAACGGATGATCAGGGACGAGATGTATTTGCTCGTATTCTCTACGGTTTGCGTGTTTCTCTCCTATTTGGCTTTGCTCTGACACTTTGTTCCGCCGTGATTGGTGTTATTGTCGGTGCAATTCAGGGCTATTACGGTGGTTGGATCGATTTAATTGGGCAACGTGTCTTAGAAGTATGGGGGGGGTTACCTATGCTTTTTATCGTCATGATTTTGGTCAGTATGTTTAGCCCTAGTGTCTATTGGTTGTTTTTGATCATGTTGTTGTTTGGTTGGACAGAATTAGTGGGTTTAGTCAGAGCAGAGTTTTTGCGTGCCCGAAATTTTGATTATGTTCGTGCGGCTCAAGCCTTGGGTGTTCGTGATCATCAAATTATTTTTAAGCATATTTTACCCAATGCCATGAGTTCTAGCTTGTCGCAAATACCTTTTATGTTGACCGCCAATATTATTGCTTTAACTGCATTAGATTTTCTGGGTTATGGTTTACCACCAGATGCTGCTTCACTTGGGGAGCTATTATTACAGGGTAAAAATAACCTAGATTCACCTTGGTTGGTACTTTCAGGATTCTTTACTTTAGCAATTGTACTTTGTTTACTGATTTATATCGGGGAGGCGGCGCGTGATGCATTCGACCCAAGACGATAATACGCTTTCAAATCCAGCTTTATTAAGGGTTAAGCAACTCAGCATTCACAATGAAACAGGACATCGTCTTGTGAAAGATTTGAGTTTTGATGTTTACCCTGCACAGACTGTTGCGATCGTGGGAGAAAGTGGGTCTGGTAAATCAATCAGTGCTTTGGCTTTATTGGGATTGTTACCTAATAATCTAACAGTACAAGGACAGGTTGAGTTTGCAGGTCAGGCGCTGTTGTCTTTAAATCCAATTCATTTACAGCAGATTCGAGGCAAGCGGATTGCCATTATTTTCCAAGAACCAATGACTGCATTAAATCCTTTGCATCGTGTAGAAAAAATGATGGCTGAAAGCTTGATTTTACAAGGTGTTTCTACAGTGGATATTCGACAACAGACGCTTTCTTTATTGCAGGATGTTGGGATTGCTGAAGCAGCGCAAATTCTTAAATGCTATCCACATGAGTTGTCGGGTGGGCAACGACAGCGTGTGATGTTGGCGATGGCTTTGGCTTTAGAGCCAGAGGTTTTGATTGCGGATGAACCAACAACAGCTTTGGATGTGGTTTTACAGACGCAAATTTTAGCTTTATTAAAAAAACTGCAACAGCAACGAAATATGGCGATGATTTTGATTAGCCATGATTTAAATCTGGTTAAGCAATATACAGATCATGTGGTCGTGCTGAATCAAGGTCAGGTAGAAGAGCAGGGTAGTACGACTGAAATTTTTACACATCCCAAAACTGCATATACACGAAATTTACTCAATCACGACTTTGGACAAGCTCTATCGCTAACGCCGAGCGAGACATTACTTGAACTAAAAAATGTCACGGTCAAATATCCTATCAAACGTGGTTTATTGAACCAAATTAAAGCGTATAAGGTCGCAGCGGACTCAATACATTTCAATTTGTCCAAAGGCGAGGCTTTGGGTATTGTTGGTGAGAGTGGTTCGGGAAAATCATCATTGGCTTTAGCGATTGCACGTTTTATTTCAAGTGAAGGCGAAATTTGCTTGCAGTTTCAAAACTTAAATCAACTCAATCAAAAACAACTTCGCCCCCTACGCCGTGATTTTCAAATTGTATTTCAAGATCCATTTAGTAGCCTAAATCCTCGGATGTCTGTTGAACAAATTATTGCGGAAGGGCTTCACCTTCAAAATATTACTAAGCAACGATCTGATGAGGAAATTGATGACGTTTTAACGAAAGTTGAACTCTCTTTGGAGGATAAAAACAAATATCCGCATCAACTTTCAGGTGGTCAACGACAAAGGGTCGCACTGGCACGCGCTTTAGTTTTAAAACCGAAGCTGATTATTCTAGATGAACCAACTTCTGCCTTGGATCGAGTAACACAACGTTCAATCATTGCGTTGTTGCGTCGTTTACAGCAACAGGAGCAGATTAGTTATTTATTTATCAGTCATGACTTGCAAGTCATTAAAGCCTTGTGCCAAAAAGTTATGGTGATGCATCATGCGAAAGTATTGGAATATCAAGCAACAGCACTTTTATTTAGTCAGCCTCAAACAGCGTATACCCGTCAATTGATTGCCGCGAGCGAATATTAGCATTGAAATTAAATTGACATATGATATTGTCAGTTTATCGGAAGAACGCTTGACAGTTACAATAATCAGATTAAATTAGGGCAAATACTCTAATTGAGACAGAGGATGACCATGAGTCAGATTGCAGACAGTATTCAAATTCGTAATACCACATTTAAAAACCGCATTATAAAAGGGGCAATGAGTGAAGCACTTGCTAATCACGAAGGGCAGCCAAATGAATTGCACATAGGCTTGTATGAGGCATGGGCAAAAGGTGGTTTAGGTTGTGCGATTACAGGCAATGTCATGGTCAATATTGCTGCCAAAAATGAGCCTGGTGTGGTTGCGATTGAAACTGAACGTGACTTAGCAAAATTAAAGCAATGGGCTGATGTTGGTAAAAAATATGGCATGGTGCAATTGATTCAATTGTCTCACC
The DNA here is from genome assembly GCF_000369425.1 of Acinetobacter sp. NIPH 284. Lineage (NCBI taxonomy): Bacteria > Pseudomonadati > Pseudomonadota > Gammaproteobacteria > Moraxellales > Moraxellaceae > Acinetobacter > Acinetobacter sp. NIPH 284. The sequence goes on along the minus strand of NZ_KB850010.1, from coordinate 125,510 downwards.
CTGGTCGCCAATGTCCAAAAGGTTTGAATAAAGAAACTGTTGCGCCATCGGCAGTTCCTTTTAGTCCAATGCTTGCAGCAATGTTTGGAACTCCTCGAGAACTTAAACATGAAGAAATCTTAGATATTATTCAACGTTTTGCAACAGCCGCAGCAGTGTGTGAAAAAGCAGGATTTGAAGGTGTGCAGCTCCATGGGGCTCATGGTTATCTGATTAGCCAGTTCCTATCTCCATTAACCAATAAACGTACCGATCAATGGGGTGGTTCGATTGAGAATCGTATGCGTTTCTTGGTTGAAATTTATAAGGCTGTCCGTGCTGCAACATCAGAAAACTTTATTATTTCTGTGAAACTTAATTCAGCTGATTTCCAACGTGGTGGAATCACAGAAGAAGATGTCATTACTGTATTCAAAACCATTGATGAAGCTGGTATTGATATTATCGAAATCTCAGGTGGTACCTATGAAGCACCTGCAATGGCAGGTGCTAAAGCTGAATCACGTAAAGCCAGTACCATTGCACGAGAAGCGTATTTCTTAGAATTTGCTGAAAAAATTCGTCAGCATGTGGCGTGCAAATTGATGGTAACGGGTGGTTTCCGTACAGTAGCAGGAATGAATGCAGCACTTCAAAGTGGTGCATGTGATTTTATTGGTATTGCTCGACCACTTGCAGTGGAAACGGATCTTACTGATCGTTTAATTGCAGGCAATGATGTACGTTATGCCGTGAATAAAATTAAAACAGGGATTCCTTTTGTCGATAAAATGGCAATCATGGAAATTATTTGGTATGCGGCACAATTTAAAGCGATTGGGCAGGGTAAAAAACCAAATCCTAAATTGTCACCTTTAATTGTGTTTTTGAATTATGCAAAAGGCAATATCAAGGCTGTTGTTAAAGGTCGGGTGAATTCGCGTAAATCGGCATAACTGAATTACCACGCCATCGTACAATAAGATTGAAACGTAGAAGCAGACCATTGTCCTTTGATTAAAGATTTTTTAAAGGCTGGTCTGTTTTCTATTTGAGCTAAATAACGCTGTATATGTTTACATTCATGGTTGTTTTGTGCGCAAGCGAATAATGGAAACCACATCAAAATATCTGCAACCGCAAATTGATCCCCAACAAACCATAAATGATCTTTTAAATACTTATCAATCATGGTCATTTGTTGCCGTAACGATGGATTTAAATAGCCTTGATCAAATCCATATTTTAAAAATTTTGAAACGAAGCGAACAGGAAATGGTGTACGTTGTACAATTTGGTGAAAAATTTGTTTGAGTAGCAGATCGGGGATAAAGGTCGCCTCAGAATAATTCTTCCAATAATAAAAATCTGGAAGCTGATGAATGAATAAATGTTGTTGTCCCCATTGAGGGTATAAATGAGAGAAGTAATCAATAATCGCTGAAGTTTCGGCTAAGATAAAAATTTGCTCTCGATTTATTATTTCAACAGCAGGAAATTTCGATAATTGATGCGGTGAATTTTTCTTTTGATCTGTGTTTGAATGGTGGTTGATGACTAACTCGTAGGGAAGTCCTAATTCTTCTAAAAACCAAACGATGCGCTGAGAACGTGAATTTTGTAAGTGGAATAAACGGATTTGCATATTAGGTTTAAATTTATGGTTTTGATCTATTTTTAGTATAGGGTAGAAAATATGCTAAGAATAATAAAATAGATTTTTCAAAATAATTATTTTGTAGCAGCTCTATTTATAAAGAACCAATAAAAAAAGCCACTGTCTTAAAGATGCAGTGGCTTTTTTGAATTTGGCGTCCCTACGGGGATTCTTATTTCTGATTTAAAATATTGTTTTATATAATAAAAGTAAATTAATAATATTTTTTATACCGTCAAATATACCGTTATAAAATCACGATAAGTTTTTCCAAATTGAAAAGGGTATGGTCTGAAAAGTTCTTTAATTTAGCAATAGCTAATGTAACTGCTATGTGTTTTTTTGTAAGATAAACGGGTAATCCTCCCATAAATAACTGAATTTAAAAGTAGAGGTTAAGCAGCCATCAAAGGTGGTTTGCCTCCGTTAGCTTGATGTGGTCGTTCATGATTGTAGTGCCACAACCACTGTGTTGCATAATCTTGTACTTGCTCCAATGTATCGAACAAATGTTTACTCACCCAACTATAACGCATTGTACGATTGTATCGTTCGATATAAGCATTTTGTTGTGGCTTGCCTGGTTGAATATATTCAATACGGATACCATGCTCAGCTGCCCAACGTACGAATTCGTGGCTGATAAATTCAGGTCCATTGTCGCAGCGAATCACAAGCGGTTTGTCTCTCCATTCGAGCAATTGGTTAAGTGTACGAATGACGCGCAGTGCAGGCAGTGAAAAACCTGCTTCAATCACTAAACCCTCACGTCGATAGTCGTCAATTACGTTAAGCAAACGGTAACTTCGTCCATCACTTAACTGATCATGCATAAAATCCAATGACCATACTTGATTTGGATGAGTTGGTTCCTTCAATGGTTCAGGTACATGTCGTTTTAATCGTCTTCTTGGTTTGATCCGCAGATTCAATGCCAGCTCACAGTAAATACGGTAAACACGCTTATGATTCCAACCACACTTCTCAATATGGCGTAGATAAGAGAAGCATAGCCCGAAGCCCCAATCTGTATTTTCTTCGGTGAGTTCAATCAATTGTTCTGCAATCAGTGCATTGTCATCGTTCAATTTGGACTGATAACGGTAGCAGGTTTCACTGATACTAAATGCACGGCAGGCCAAACGAATACTGACGGCATGATCACCAACGGCTTGTTGTGCCATCTGACGACGACAAGATGGCTTTACCACTTTTTTGACATGGCTTCCTGAATGATTTCAGCTTTAAGCCGCTCTTCAGCATACATCTTTTTTAGCTTGGCATTTTCGGCTTCTAGTTCTTTCAATCGAGTAATTAATGAGGCATCCATGCCGCCATATTTAGCCCGCCATTTGTAAAAAGTCGCATTACTCATACCATGTTCACGGCAAAGGGTGGCAACAGGCGTGCCAGACTCCGCTTGTTTCAAAATAGACATAATCTGACTGTCAGTAAATTTAGATGTTTTCATGCAGAATCTCCTGCTTTGATCTTAAGAGAAAATTCTACTTTTACATCCTTTTATTTTTAGGGGGGATTACCGGAGGAGTATGTCTTTTAGCCCCCATACCACTCCGCTTTCCCACCCATCCCACCCCTTAGCAACTAATTTAAGGTGAGTAGAGAAATTGAAACCAATAGGTAAGGATGTTTTTCGCCCTCTGTTGATTTATACATAAAATTATAAATATCTAGTTGGTTGAATACTTCCGAATTGCTTTGCTTTGACTCGCTTGCAATTGATCCAGATGTTGATATCTAGCAAATCAATTAGGAAGTTTAAGCAAGGCTCATAACTTAATATTGATAGTTAAAAAACTAATTGGTAACTAAAGAAAATTTATTGTAAAATTAATTAGATAAGAAATATGGATTATGTAATGAATCATATTAATGATTACGAGTTATTGTGGAACTATTTTCAAATTCACTCCCAACAAAGGATGAGTGTTTTTAATTTTTATATTGTAATAACGATAGCAATGTTTTCATCATTTGGTTTTTTTATTAGTGAGAAAGTCTACGTTTTTGGTTGTCTCATAAGTATATTAATCGTTGCTGTAAACTTCAGTTTTTTTAAGTTAGATGAAAGAACCTCATTTATGATAAAAGAGGTAGAAGAGAAATTAAGAGAATGGGAACAAAAGAACATAGAAGAAAAATATAGAATTTTTAGTGATGAGGAAAAAAAATTCCAAGCATGCAGAAGCATAAGTACCTATTATATTGACCTAGAAAAAAAATATACATATGGTGAAATTTTTAGATTTACTTTTAGGATTTTTACATATTTATCAATAGGTTGTTTCTTTTTTAGTTTGTTGGCATCAATGAGTTTAATCGGTATTCTTAAATAATTTCATGGACATACTTAGTTAAAAAATCGAATAAAATTTCAGTTGACGTTAATATTGCATATTCTTGAGCAATATCAGCTTTATTTGGATCAGCGAAATCACAAACAGATTTAAGAGCGAAAAATTTTGGTTTCTTTAGTTTATCTGCCCAATTAGCAGCAGCAAATAATCCATATATTTCCATCTCGACGGCTAAAGTGTTTCCATCTTGATCTAAGATCTGCTCAATAGTAATTCCATCGGCTAAAACTGTTGAACCTGAGGCAATATTACCAAATCTAATTTCTGGTGAAGCTTGAGTGAGTGACCTAAACTTCTGTTTTTTAAGTGATTTTATGAATGTTTTATTGTTTCTTTTATAAGCAATTAATGAAGATCTAATATCTATATCACCTTCAATATAATGAGGACGGCTCTTTAAAATTGAAAAATTATTTTCGGGATCTAGAATTAGTTTCCCACTTTGATAATTCCAAACGTTATCAGCAAATATGATATCACCAAAATTTGTTTTTTGCGGAACCCCTGCACATATACCAATCATACATAATAATTCAACCTTAAATTTTGAAATTAACCTACTTGTATAAACTGCTGAAGCAACCATACCCATTTGATCAATGGTACATAAAATAACGTTTCTATGAATACTATTCTTATCGAGGAATGAACCTTTTGTATAAACGATACCATCAATTGTCATTGCTTGTTCCCATTTCCATGGCTTATTTAAAAGGTGTAAGGTTTCTTTTTCAAGAGCACAAACAATAAGTATTATGGGAACATTAGAGAAAATAGTATTAGTAGTTGAGGTGGTTCTACCTAATTGAATTGAACGTTTATATTCACAGTGAGAAATTATTGTATTCATCCATTTGTCAGTGTGTGCTTCATAAAGTATAATACTCCAAGACATTTCAGTGAAAATGGATTCATTACTTTCAATTAAAGAAATATTAGAACTAACACCAATAATATTTTCTGGTCTTTTAATAGTGTTGTCAATTTTAATTCTTTCTAAAAGATCTAATGAGCTATTAATATCAGTAGCTCGTTCATGAGTAAAATTAGGTAAAAATAAATCAATGATTAATAAGTCATAGTCATATTTTTCAAGATATGTAGTGGTATCAGTAACCGAGCTTACTACATTAATGTCAGTTTTAGATATACCTAAACCATATAAGCGGTTGCATAGATTAGTATAATTTGGAGGCTGTTCAACAGCAATTAAAATTTTCATAATTAATTGATATATTCTAAAATTTTTGATTTCCACATTGCATTAATGGAGTTGTAGAATAAAACATCTTTAATAATGGTAGGGAATTCTTCAATAAGTTCATTTTTAAAGTTAACAAAATCTATAGGTTTGCTATCGATTAAAAATGCTTCATAACCTGTTAGAATTACGGTTTTACATGTAATATTCATTAATTGCATAAAATCAAGAATTTCAACTCCACCAATATGCCTTGCACGCCCTCCACTTTCAGTATTATTAATATTGAAAGTAGGTAATGAAATATCTAGAATTAAAATATCTGGTTGATATTCTTCTATTTTATTTATTGCATGTGTAACACTATTTGCTTGATCAAAAATCAAGTTAAAAAAATCTTTCTTGTTAGCAAAAATATGATTTTTTATATGAGAAAATTTTTGGATGTCATCTTCGACTATTAGGATATTTAAGTCATTCATTTTACACTTCCATTATGTTTGGTTTTACATAAAAAGCTGCATCTAATATGAAACTATTGTCTAGAATGTTGAAAGATAAAAATCCGCCATCTTTATTGTGTATTTTTGAAGCAAGTTTTAAAAGTCCACTTCCATTTTCAGTTTTATTTTTACTAGTCAAATCACCGTTCTTGATAGTATTTTTTATTTTATTTATATTTTTAATGTGATAGTCATTAAACTCACTTTTAATTGGGCTGGTAATCTTTAAGAGAAGAAGTTTTTTTTCTGTATCAAAATTGATTTCAATATAAATTTTCGGCTTCCTTTTTCCTGAATATTTATATATGTTATCTAGGATAACAAACATGAAGTCATGTATAAATATTAAAGAAAAAGAACTTAATTTAAAATTCTCAATATTTATTTTGTACTCAATATCTGGCTCAAAAGCTTTTAAACATTTCAGAGAGAGAGATGTTGCAATATCAAATGCCTCTTTTATATTATAGGTTTTATAACCATCATTTAGAATATCTATATCATGTGAAAACCAATTTGAAGAAATTATTAAAGCATTTTTTACTTCTGTGGTAGCACTTGAAAGTTTAATTAAAATATTGTTTTTATGTTCATTGTCAAGATATTTTTTTAAACTAAAATTTAATTCATTTAGATAGTTCTCAATATTAGGTTTTAAATAATTTATAATGAAATGTCTTGCATTTTTTAAAGAATGTTCAGTGAAATTCCAAAGCAGTGGGAGGATGTAATCAGTAAATTCGTTTATTGTCTTGGATTCATTTATAAGCATTTTAGATATCTCAAAAAAAGTTAAGTCTATATCTATTTTGAATAATCCTTTTGGTTTTTCTGGGGAAAGTATTTGAAAATAATCATCTTTAGCTGAGATTAAAATATTGTCAAATTTTTCAGAAAAACCCATTAAAGCTATATTAAGTTTTTTACTACTATTTAACTTGTTATCTATTTTTGATAATAAATATTCATTTTTCTCATATTTATTGCTGATTGAGTCTTTTATGGTTATTAAGTTTTTATGTTCTAAAGGGCCTCTAATTAAACCAACAAAGGATTGATGTCTAATTCTTTGGCTTAAATAAAAATCAAGTCCAAAAGAAGGATTGGTTAGAAACTCATTTTTAATAATTTTAAGAATATTATAAAGTAAAACCTCATCCTCGGTAGTTAGTTGTAAAACTTTATCAGTTTTTTCTTTTATACTTTCAACTATAGAATCAATATCAATAGGTAGCTCAATATTAACTTTTTTAATATCCTTATATCTGTGAAATAATTCTGATAATTCTGTTCGCATCCATTTTTTGAAATGTTCCTCATCAACATAGATTCTTGTCTTGTCAACTATTTGCTGACCCTCTTCAGCATCTAATTTGAATGCTGTATGCTGAATTTCATCATCATATTTACTTTTATTTTTCTCATCAACTTCCTTAAGAGTCAGATATATATTTATTCTTTCTTCTAATACTTGCTTAGTGCTTGTGATAGATTTTAATTGATCAATAAAATTTTCTGAACAGACATATTTTAAAAAATAAATAAACTTTTCATTTTCAACACCATCTTTATTTAACTGTGAGGGGTTAATTTTTAATTCACTAAAAAACTCTCTTAATAAAGTTTTTAATAAGGTGGCAATTTTTCTTTGCTCTTTTTCAGACTTAGTGGCTGAATAATGTTCATGTAAAGCTATAAATAAATTTATTTTATTATTAACTTTTCGATAGTCTATTATTGTATAATCTTTAAGTGAGTAACTTATAGGTAAAATATAAGTGTAAGAATATCCTTTTATAGCTTCATTTGATATGAGTTCAATAGTTTTTTCTATACTAGATATATTGCTTTGTAATAATTTTTTTATCAATGATATAGTTTCTAATTGCTTATGGTTTTTGTCAAAATAGAAGTTTGGATCATTTATAAAATTCGATAGGAGGTTGGTATTTGGATTGCATTTACTAAAGTATATTGATTCTTCAAATCCATATAATGGACTATTTAAAGATAAGCTTATTAGATTTTTTTTATTTAAATAATCATGGGAATTCAAAATTGCTATAAATGTAGATAAGTCTTTAGTAATTGATAAGCCACTAAGATTTGTGCAGATTTTTAGTAATTTTCCTAATGAAATATCATTATCAGTTTTTCGTGTTAACACTGAATTTAAATAAAAACATATTTCTTCTAATAAACTCATCTGTGCTGAATAATCTATTGAGTTTAGACTATGATATAGGAGTAAGTAGATATCAATAATATTTGGTACTAATTTTTTTTTATATAATCTCTTTTCTCGTGTATATTTTAAATTTTCTGAACTTTGAATGTATTTCTTGATTTTATCTATTCTATCATCTTCGATATATATTTTTTCTATATTAAGTTCATCTAAGTAGCTTGAATTCTCTCCTTTAAAAATGTTCTGTATGATTTCTAAAAGTGTTTCATGGCGAATTCAAACATGAGGTGCGACAGTTTCAAAAGCCTTATGATAATCAACAAGCTGAGCAAACTTCTCTAATGGTGTAAGCCAATCTAACGCTTTTCTAGGACGAGTATTCAGTGACATGGCAACTTGATTTAAATAATGCTGATCTGCCTGATTTAAATCAATTCCTTTAGGTAAATATTGCCTAATTAAACCATTCATATTTTCGCATGTGCCTTTTTGCCATGGTGAATGTGGGTCACAGAAATATACATCTATGCCTAAATCTTCTTCGAGTATTTTATGTTCTGACATCTCACGTCCACGGTCATAGGTCAACGTTTTACGCAGTTCTGCAGGTAAATATTTCAGAGCTTCAGTTAAAGCCTTGCGCACTGATTCTGCCTTTGCATCAGGTAATGTTGCCAAGATACAGAGCCGTGTATTTCGTTCAATAAGTGTTGCTATCGAACTTTTATTGTCTTTACCTTTAATTAAATCGGCCTCCCAATGACCCGGTATTTTTCTTTCTTGAACTTCGGCTGGGCGCTCATGAATAGTTTTAATATCCTGTAATATAGAATCTTTTTTAGGTTCACCGTTAGCTTTTCGCTTTTTATTTTCATGACGCAGACAGGATAATAAGTCTTTTTTCAACTCACCCTTTGGTAATGCTCGTATAGTTGAGTAAATCGTTGTATGGCTTACATTCATTGTTTGATCCAAATCAGGAAATGTCTTTAAACGCTTCGATATTTGCTGAGGAGACCATAAACAACGGATCGCTTCAACAATAAATCTCCAGAGAATTGAGTCGATTTTGAGTTTTCTGTGACCACGTCTACGTCTAGCGAAGGTGTTATCAGAAGCATATCGAGCTTGATAAACGTCATTGATGCTATTTCTTTTAAGTTCACGATAGATCGTACTAGGATGTCTTTTAATAAGTTCAGCAAATTTTCTGGGTGAAAAGCCTTCTTTTCTTGACTCAAGCATTAATGCAGTACGATCTTCAAAGTTAAGATGATGGTATGACAATTTTATATACTCCATAAACCCTTTAAATTAATTAGGTGGTTTATGTCGCACTTCAAGTTTTACTCTGCCCTTCTTTGCTTTGAAGGTTGGATTGTTAAAGTTTTTTTTTCCTGATTGTAATCAGACCATTTTAAAGTTCTGATTTCACCAGGTCGTAAAAAGATAAAAATTGAAATTTTAATTGCACAACGAGTGACAAAAGTAACTCTAGTATTTGATTCATCCCATACACTTCTTAGTAAGGGTTTTAAGTCATGTGATTCAGTAATAGCAGCAAAATTGCTCTGTATAGGTCTTGGTTGTGTTATATCATTTGCAGGATTAATCAAGATGAGTTTTTTCTTTCTAGCATACTCTAATATCATTTTTATAGAGATGGAAACTTTGCGTGCAAGTTCTAAAGCGCCACGTTCTACAATACGATGTATGACCTCATTTTCTAAAAGGGCAGTGGTAAGTTGATTGACAGGGATATCACCAATAAATGGATAAATATCTTTCTCTAATCGACGAATATTCTCGGAATCTTTTTTCCCTTCATGTTTTCTTAATTCTAACCATTGTTCAGCAATATTCTGAAAGCTATTTTTAGCATTTACTTTTGCCTGTTGCTTTGCTTGTTCTCGCATTTCAGAAGGATCAATATTGTTAGCAATTTGCTGTCTAATCTCATCACGTCGCTTTCTTGCAGCCTCTAGGGTAATTGTCGGGTAAACACCTAGAGCCAGTGTATTCCTTTTACCTGTTATAGGGCTTGTGTAATCCATTCGCCAATACTTACTCCCATTTTTATGTGCGTATAAGTACAGACCTGCACCGTCAGTATGTTTATTACTTGATGAATCTTCAAACTTTAAATTTTTTACTTTGAGTGCTGTTAATTTATTTAGTTGTCTACCCATGACAAAACTTTCCAGTACATTTATCTGATACCGTTAAATATACCGTTAATGTACATGGATTTCAGGGAATTATTGTGAATTGCTATAGACAATAAAAACCCCCTAAACTTAGTTAATTCAGGGGTTTGTAGACACTTATAGATTCTAATATACTTGAATTTGGCGTCCCTACGGGGATTCGAACCCCGGTTACCGCCGTGAAAGGGCGATGTCCTAGGCCTCTAGACGATAGGGACTTCTTGAGGTGGGTGTATATTAGGGCTCTGTCACTAAACTGTCAAGAAGATGAGGAGACAGTTTGTTCAAAATATAGCAAAACAGTTCAGCCGTCTTTTGAGTATCGTACAATGCAGAATGAGCCTCTTTGCCATCAAACTCGATGCCAGCTTGAATACAAGCACGTGCTAGTACTGTTTGACCAAACATGACGGCACTCAAAGTTACGGTATCAAATACCGAAAAGCTGTGAAAAGGATTCTGATTTTTTGTACCAGATCGAGCAATTGCAGCTTGTAAAAAACCTAAGTCAAAGTGAGCATTATGTCCTACCAATACTGCATGGGTACAATGCTGTTCTTTTCGGACTTCCGTGAGTGATTTAAAAATACGACGTAAAGCTGTCCGCTCATCTTCGGCCATCGCAACACGCATCGGATTAAAAGGATCAATTCCAATGAAGTCTAATGAGCGACGATCTAAGTTTGCACCTTCAAAAGGATTGATGTGTGCATGGAATGATGGGCCAGGTATGAACTGACCTTGCTCATCATAGATAATCGGGATACAAGCAATTTCAAGTAATGCGTCAGTCTGGGAATTAAAACCTGCTGTTTCAACATCAACAACAACAGGTAAGAATCCACGAAAACGCTGACCAATCACAGGAGCTTTGTTTTCTTCTTGTGTCACACTTTTCTCCATTGCAGTGTTTTACCTGCATGAAGTGGAATGATTTTTTGATCTTCTAGATAATCAAAAGATTCAGCAACCGTATTTTCTTCTTTCACTAAAGTGATAGTTGAAGTATTACGCGGTAAGCCATAGAAGTCAGCACCGAACATACTTGCGAAACCTTCTAAACGTTCTAACTTACCCACTTGATCAAAGGCTTGTGCATAAAGTTCAATTGCATTTGGTGCACTATAGCAACCCGCACATCCACATGCATTCTCTTTAGCATTCTGAGCATGTGGTGCACTGTCAGTACCCAAGAAGAATTTTGGATTACCGCTAGTTGCAACTTCTAATAATGTGGTTTGATGCGTTTGACGCTTTAAAATTGGCAAACAATAGAAGTGAGGTTTCACACCACCGACCAACATGTCATTACGGTTAAAGAGCAAGTGTTGCGGTGTAATCGTTGCAGCAACATTACGATCTTGTTCAAGTACAAAATTTGCAGCATCACTTGTCGTAATATGTTCTAACACAACTTTTAATTTTGGGAATTGCTTTAATAATGGCGATAAAATTTCGTCAAGGAAGCGTTTTTCACGATCAAAAATATCGACATGATTGTGAGTAACTTCGCCATGTAACAACAACGGAACTTGGTGTTCTTCAAGTTGTTCAATCACGGCATAGACTTTACGAATATCGCTAACGCCATTATCCGAATTTGTCGTTGCGCCAGCGGGGTAGAGTTTGATCGCATTTACATATTCGGATTCTTTGATTTTAAGAACTTCTTGAGGTGAAGTGAAATCTGTAAAATAAAGAACCATACGCGGATCAAAATGTAGTCCTTCTGGAACATGAGCGAGAATACGATCTCGATATGCCAAAGCTTCTTCTACAGTTTTGACTGGTGGAACTAAGTTCGGCATACAGATCGCGCGTGCAAATTGTTTCGCAAGATCTGGAACAGTACGTTTTAAAGCTAATCCATCACGCAAGTGAGCGTGCCAATCATCTGGCTGTAAAAGTGTAATCGTATTCAAGGTGTACTTCAGGCTTAAAAAATAATATAAATAATAATGCATATAGTGCGAAAATGGTAACTACAATTATGGATAAGTGGTTACGCAAAGCGCATGAAAATATGAGAAATTGTGTTATTTTTATGCTGGACAAGAATACAGCATTATAAGAAGAGTGAGAGGGATGGAAAATCAATATGATATTAAGCAGTTATGTAAAGAAAAAGAAGATCTAGAACAGTTAGTCATTACACATTCTAGAACCAAGAAAACACAAAAAAATTTGCCTATCCAACTCGAAAATGAGTTTTGGCAATTTAATATTGATCGAACTAGAATCAATGCGATTCAGTTCTTTGGTCAAGGGGTAATTACATATGCGATTTTTGTACTTTTGATTTTACCGTCGAATTTGTTGGTCATTCGAAAAAGCACCCATTTTATTTTAGATTTTGTATATAGCATTTTAAGCTTGGTTGTTGTCGCGGCAGCACTATTTTTATTTTGGGCATTTTCTCGTTTTAGACGGCTTAACCCATTATTTTATCCTGCAACCTGTGTGATTGTATTTTGTACAATTGTCATTCCCTCATTGTTAATGATGAGTATTTCTAATCTGGTGCTACAAAACCAGTCGATGGTGTTGATTGCATTCTTATATATGCTGGGTTTTATTTTGAGTGGGCTTAAACCCAAACATATGTTATGGATTGGTTCTTCAGCAGCAATTGTGATCTTATTGTCGTTATACTTTCTCAAAGTACCCTATGATTTTTTAATGCTAGGGCGTACGTTTATAGGAAGTCTGTTGTTGGGTTTTTCGATTAGTGTAATGCTTACTTCTAAGGACAGGAAATTATTTCTAAAAACTAAAATATCTGAAATTGATGGGAGAATTCTACGCTTACAAGCATCTGAACTTTTACATTTAAGCCAACATGACGAGTTAACAAAAGTTTCGAATAGACGTACATTTGAAGAAATGTTTAGTTATTACTATGAACTCGCATGTAAAGAAAGTAAGGCCATGTCCGTATTATTTATAGATATTGATTATTTTAAAAACTATAACGATTTTTATGGTCATCAGATGGGGGATCAAGTCATTTCCGCGATTGCGAAAATGATTAAAAGCTCAATTCGGCACATGGATTTCATTGCACGTTATGGGGGCGAGGAATTTGTGGTGCTTTTACCAGAAACATCTGCTCAAGGTGCATATGCTGTAGCAACCAATATTTATCGAGCGATTGATCGGCAGATGATTCAACATGAAAAATCACTAGTTTCTAATCATGTGACCATTAGTTTGGGTATTACGGTGTTTAATGGAAACCCTAAAATTAGTCAAGATTCGGTGATTCATACTGCGGATAAAGCGCTATATAGAGCGAAACAACTTGGACGTAATCAGATTTACTATCAACCACTTCCCAGTGTTGAGTAAAGAATAAAAAAACCGAATACCACAAGTATCCGGTTTTTGTATTGAACAATCTAAATTATTCGAGAAATTTAACGGTAACGCCAGAGCGTACTTTTCCACCGAGGTCATTCGCATCCCAGTTGGTAAGACGGATACAACCGTGTGATGCTGTCTTGGAAATTAATGATGGGTTTGGCGTACCATGAATACCAAAGGATTTTTTACTTAAACCAATCCAGATATTGCCCACAGGTGCATTTGGGCCTGGTGGTAAGGTCAGTGGTTTAAGGTTTTTTCCTTGAATAAAGTTTGATGGCGAATAGCTGTAGTATGGATTTTTCGCAACACCGACTACTTTATAGGTACCTGTTGGAGAAGGCGTGTCAGAACTACCAATAGTCGCAGGAAATGACGCAATCATCTGGTTACGGCTATTAAACAGATAAAGCTGTTTTGCGCCTTTATGCGCCACGATTAAATGGATGTCTTCTGGCAAGTCGTTACGGACATTGGCAACAACAATTTTTTCACCTGCTTTCTTAAAGGTTGCAGTTGGATTTAATTTTTTGAGGAAACCTTCATCCATATGAAACTTTTCGCCCAACATCTCTGTTACACTCGTGTAGTACAAACCTTTCATTTTTGCTTGTAATGCATAGTCAGAAGGGATTGAATTTGCGTAAGGACCTTTTAAATCTGCATCCGTAATCGTGTATTCAACATAAGTTGGTTTAGTTTGTTGAGCGACTAAAGCATCCCAAGTTTCTTTAGTCAATTGACCTGTTGGTGTAATGCCATTCATTTGTTGAAATGAAGCAATTGCTTTTAGTGTATTTTTACCATTTGAGCCATCAATTGCGCCTGGTGAGGCGTGAGCATTATTCAACATCACATGCGCACGTGCATATACAGGAAATTGACCTTTACCAATATTTTCATACCAGTCAGCTGTATTCAAACTGTCTAAAGTCCATGAAACTTTGACAGCTGGTGCTGTTGTAGTCGTGGTATCGGGTGCATTTTCTAGTTTTTGAGACACTGCCGAAGCAGCTCCCGTATTGACTTGTGGCTCAGAAGCAGCTTGAACAGCAACACTTGATGCGGATTGAGCCATTACACTCGATGCAGCAGAACGCTCGATAGATAATGGATCAATAGGATCTTGAACTGGAGCTGAAATTTTTTTTGGATTTAATGGTTGCTCAGTTGTTGGGGCAGCAAAAGCAACATTAGCAAGAATACAACTTAAACTCATAGCGAGTAATGAGCGAACAAACATGTAATTCAACCTTAAGAATTATTCATATTGAGATATAAGATATTGCAAGTATTACAGAAAATAGAATAGCTTGCAGTAGCAGTTTTGTGTCCAAGTAAAAAAAATAGTTGAAGTCTGATTTGTTGTATGGGTTTTCACTTATAAATTCGAGGTTAACTTTGTTATGATGCACTCAACATGAAAAAATTTAGAGATTGGTAATGACAACGTTGAAAAATGATCGTTTTTTACGAGCTTTATTACGTGAACCTGTAGACACCACACCCGTTTGGATGATGCGTCAAGCAGGGCGTTATTTACCAGAATATCGTGAAACTCGTGCTCAGGCAGGCGATTTCTTATCTCTATGTAAAAATACTGAATTTGCCTGCGAGGTAACATTACAACCGTTACGCCGCTATGAGCTTGATGCTGCGATTTTATTTTCCGATATTTTGACTATACCTGATGCTTTAGGTTTAGGTTTGTATTTTGAAACAGGTGAAGGACCAAAGTTTCATAAAACAGTGCGCACTGAACAAGATGTGGCGAATTTACCTAAACTAAATTCTAAATCAGATCTCGCTTATGTCATGAATGCAGTTTCAACGATTCGATCTGCTTTAAATGGACAAGTGCCGCTGATTGGTTTTTCGGGCAGCCCTTGGACCTTAGCAACCTATATGGTTGAAGGTGGTTCAAGTAAAGAATTCCGCTTCATTAAGAATATGATGTATGCACAGCCAGAAATACTACATGCTTTACTTGATCATCTTGCTGATTCAGTGATTGATTATCTGAATGCTCAAATTGATGCAGGTGCTCAAGCGATTCAAATTTTTGATAGCTGGGGTGGTGCGCTAGCGCATCGGGAATATATTGAATTCTCACTGAACTATATGACCAAGATTATTGCAGGATTACAACGTGAAAAGGATGGTCAACGTATTCCGATTATTGTGTTCACCAAAGGTGGCGGTCAGTGGTTGGAGACGATGCTGACCACAGGTGCGGATGCGTTTGGCCTAGATTGGACTACACCGCTTTATACTGCACGTGATGTGGTCGCAGGGCGTGCTGCTTTACAAGGGAATTTAGATCCTGCTGTGCTTTATGGTTCAGCTGCTTCAATTGAAAAATCTGTGAAAGCGATGTTGGATGATGCGTATGCCAATGGTGAAAAAACAGGGTATATCGCAAACTTAGGTCATGGTATTACCCAATGGGTCGATCCAGCACAGCCTAAGATTTTTGTAGATACTGTTCATGAATACAGTACTAAATATTTAGGTTGATATTTTTAATCATTTCAAAGTAAACGCGCTAGGATCAGTTTTGTGCAGTTGATTGTATTACCGCTCAACTTTATCTTTAAGGCAGCTTCGGCTGCCTTATTTGGGTTGTTGCTTTTGATTGCATTTGCAGTCACCGCACCGATGGGAAGTCATGAACATTGGGGATTTTTTCGTTACGATTATTTGTTGTTTTATGCACTGATTATTCAAGCCTGTCTGATTTATTTAAAGCTCGAATCGTGGACAGAAGCGAAAGTGATTGCTTTATTCCATCTCATGGCGATGGGAATGGAAATATTTTTGACCCATCCAGCGATTGCCTCATGGCAATATCCTCAACCAGCCATATTTAAATTACTGACTGTGCCATTGTTTGCAGGGTTTATGTATTCAGCAGTGGGTAGTTTTTTTGCTCGGTCTTTGCGACTCTATAATGTTTCATTCGAGAATTTGCCGAATTTTGGCAATATGCTGTGTTTAGCAGTGTTGTCTTACCTTAATTTTATGACGAAGTTTTTTATTCCTGACTATCGAATGGTTTTATTTGTTTGGAGTATTATTATTTTTTGGAAGACCAAACTTTATTTTCAATTACAACAGCATCAGTTTAAAGTTCCGATGTTACCTGTACTATTGGTGCTTGCATTCTTGATTTGGATTGCAGAAAACATTAGTACATTTTATAAAATCTGGTTATATCCGAGTCAAGTTGATGCTTGGCATATGGTGGGTTGGGGCAAGTTAGGTTCTTGGTATCTATTGTTATTGTTGAGTTTGGTGCTGGTGTTAAAAATACTGGGTGAGCGGGATAAAAATGGATCTTGGCGATTGCGTTAAAAGATTTGGTGGTGTTTCAAAAAGTATGCTGACATTAAATGAAGCCATTATTGATGTAAAAAAAGGTTAAGTCGAAAGCTTTAAAATGGTTTTCAATCTTTTTTGAAAAATTACAACTCCTTCTAAAACCACGCCTAATTCGATGCCTTATTTTGCAATTATTACCTTCAATACCTACAGTAAAAAATTTACCAATACTTTGCTTGCAGTTTTTAAAAGCAGTTATGAAACTGTCCCAATGATCACTTGCAATTCGGGTGTAGTGAATACCTAATTGTTTAAGCTTTGTCTTCAATCGTTGAACTGTAGCTAAGTCTCTTTTACCCCAAACATAAGCAACAATCTCACCTGTTTCTCGATGGTAGGCGTAAATAAGCCATTGTTTATTATTTTTATTTCCCACAAAAGTCCAAAACTCATCAACTTCAAGAGACTCATAATGACTTTGTTTAGGCTGAATTTGGTAGGTCGATTCGGTTAAAGTACGTAAAACTTTACCGATACTGATTCGCTCAACTTCAGCGATATCTCGTATACCACTACCTCTGACCATCAACTGTAATATTTTTCGAGTAATGCCTGAATTACATCCTAGATAGCTCAGAGCATGGTCACCAATAAACTGACGTTTACAGTCTTTGCACTGATAGTTTTGTTTCCCATCTACTTTGATGCCATTTTTCTTTATACTGTCACCGAGGCAGGTTGGACATTTGATTTCTAGAGTTATTCGCATTTCTCTATTTTATCAAAATTCAACCTGCTTTGTTTCAGCATACTTTTTGAAACACCACCAAAGATTTTAGTCGTGCAAAAGGAGCTTTTATTGAGCTCCTTTTTGTTATGAATATTTCATATATATTTCAAAATTTATTTGCTAAAAAAGTTTAACCTCGTTATGTTAATCCTTGTGTAAGAACAATTACACAGCACAATAGTGATAACAAATAGTTAAAAATAATTGAGACTGGAGACATTTCTTATGTTAAAAAAAATTGCATTAGCAGCTTTGCTAGCAGCTGGCTCAAGTGTTGCAATGGCTGATAATGATGTTGGTTGCGGTGCTGGTACACAAATTTGGGCAGGTCAAAAAGGTATTGCACCTAAAATCCTTGCAGCAACAACCAATGGAATTTTTACTAACCAATTATTAGGGATCACATTCGGTACTTTAGGATGCCGTCAAGGTGGTACAGTAACGGCTCAAGTTGTGACATTTACCAATGAAAATGCAGAGTCTTTAGCGCGTGATATGGCGGTTGGTCAAGGCGAAAGCTTAAATGTACTTGCTGAATTAATGCAAATCAAAGCCAACGACAAAGCACGCTTCTTTGCTGTGTCTAAAGCAAACTTTGCTGAAATTTATTCAAGCAAAAATACAAACTCACTTCAAGTTTTAGATGCTTTACAAAGCGTGATGGCAAAAGACGCTGTGCTTAAAGCATACGTTTAATACGTTTGAACATAAAACTCTGTCTTAATGGCAGGGTTTTCTTATACCTATTCTGATTATTTAAAAAATTGCGATTGAATGAAATTAGCTACTTTTGTATTTACGTCTTTGATATGTCATTTTACATATGCCTCTGTTGAATCTAATTTAGAAAAGTATTTAGACCTTGCTCAACAAAAACAATTAGATCAGAAAACCACATGGCAACGCTTGATGTATGCCGATCAAAAACAAAACAGTGAAGTCACTTATGCTGGTTATTTTTATGCCACAGATGGAAAAACAAATTTAAATAGCGAATTACAAGCAGATATTGAAGCCTTGTTTGTTCAAGCCCCAGATAACCAATCCATTCGTTGTAAGTTTCCTGCACGTAGTCGTTGGTTGATGCAGCAACTCAATATTGATGTACAACAACTTCCAAAAGTAAATTGCGTTGAATTTAATGATTGGATCAATCAAATCAAGCCGCATAAAGCCACTTTGATTTATGCCACTGATTTTATGGGCAATCCGAGTTCGATGTTTGGGCATACTTTGCTACGTTTAGACCCTAAAGATCAGAAACAACTCAATTTGGTTTCCTATGCAGTAAATTATGCGGCCACAGTGAAAGGTGATGATAACTGGTCTTATGCATCGAAAGGTCTAACAGGACAGTATCCCGGTGAATATTCAATAATGCCGTATTATCGTAAAGTAAAAGAGTATGGTGATTTTGAAAGCCGTGATCTATGGGAATATGAGCTAAATTTAACACCTGAAGAAACTCGTTTTTTGGTTGAACATATTTGGGAAATGCAGCATGTGAGTTTTCCCTATTATTTCGTCAGTGATAATTGTGCTTATCGTTTATTAGGCCTAATTGATTTAGTACGTCCCGATTTAAACCTAAAACAGCAGTTTAGTTACGCTGCAATTCCAATCGAAACCTTAAAGGCTGTTGATCAGCAAGCTTTAGTTAAAGAAGTGGTCTATCGTCCTGCATTGGAAACTCAACTACTTTCGCAAGCCAAACAACATGGTACAGATTTGGCTAAAGTTGCACATCAAATTGCTTTTACCGAGACTGACCAAGTTCAATCCATGCTAAAAACATATAGTCAGCAAGATCAGGCCAAGATTTTAGAAATGGCTTACGATGATTTATATCTACAATATATCAGCCGTCAAGTTGATGCCAATATTGCTCAGCCAAAATTAAGGCAGCTTCTTGCTGAAAGAAGTCAAATTCAAGTTGAAAAGCAACGTCAACAACCAGAGCACCCTAAAAAACAGCCTGTAGAAGGGCATCATGCACGTAATTTGTCAGTGAATGTGGGTGATGTGCAAGGACAAAAGTTTGTGGAGCTGGGTCATCGTCAGGCCTATCACGATTTGATTGATCCACAAGGGGGTTATCGCACAGGCACACAATTACTGTTTTTAGATGGTAGTCTGCAATATCGTGATGACAAGCTCAAGCTCGAACATTTAGATCTATTATCGGTGAATTCTTATAATCCAGTTCAACCTTTTAAATCGCCGTTAACTTGGGGATTTAATCTAGGTTGGAAACAGGAAGCAATTGAAAATGGGAAGTTCAGTGAAGATGTGCAACATGGCGTGATGAATCTAAATATGCAAGTTGGTTATAGCGTGGCAGATTATGATCATCGACATCTGTGTTATGCCCAACTACAAAGCCATATTCAAGGTGGAAAAAAATTAGATAAAGGTTGGCGCGTTGGAGCTGGGCCGACTGTAGGGTGTATGAACGTATGGTCTGATAATATTAATAGTGTGGTACAAGTTGAACTGCCGTATTGGCAAGATCAGAACCAGTGGAATTTAAGAGTCGGTACACAGCTACAATATAGTCTGAATACAAATCATGCTCTGCGTCTGAATTGGGATTTTGAACAACAAGATCATAAAGACTGGAATAAAGTAGGTTTAGGCTATGTTCTGTTTTTTTAGATAAGATATCACTAGGATCAGGCCAATTTCCAGTATCTAGACTTCAACGATGACGTAGTATTTTTTAACCGCTTCAATGACTTCAAATGTACCGACAAATGAGGGTGGGATAATCCCTGCATTTCCAGCAGTCACTTCAATAAAGGAATTGGTTTTTTCATCGTGGATACGAACAATACCTTCAATGATTTGAAAAAATTCTTGTTTATTGTCAGCGAATTGAATATTCCAAGCACCAATTTCACATTTCCAAATACCGCAGTCCATATGTGGATGTTCGTATAAACTATAAGTTAAACGTTCAGGATTACCTCGAACCAGACGATCGGGACGAGGGTAATCAATAGTTGCTTCATTTACGATTAAATCGCCGAAACCTGCTAAATGAACTGATGACATTCTGGATTGCTCAGCTTAATAGCTTTCAGGAACAGCGCTTAAGAACTCACGACGTGCATCTTTGTCAGTTTTAAAATCACCAACAAAAGAAACCGTACGTGTCGTTGATTCTTGCTTGCCAACACCACGCATCATCATACACATATGAGCAGAATCGATTACTACAGCCACACCACGTGCTTGTGTCACTTCCGCAACCGCTTCTGCAATTTGTTGTGTTAAGTTTTCTTGAATTTGCAAACGACGCGCAAACATTTCTGTAATACGTGCAAATTTAGATAAACCTAAAACTTGACCTTCAGGTAAATAAGCAATGTGAACACGACCATAGAATGGGAGGAGATGGTGCTCACAAAGCGAATAAAACTCGATATTTTTGACCAATACCATTTCATGGTTATCGGATGGGAAAACCGCACTATTTGTAACTTCTTCAAGGGTTTTGCTATAACCAGAAGTTAAAAAAGAAAAAGCTTTAGCCGCACGCATAGGCGTATCTTTTAAGCCTGGGCGATTTAGATCTTCACCAACGGCAGTTAAAATATTTGCGTACGATTGCTGCATAGACATAACAATGTTCACTTAGGTGGGTTGAACAAAACGGGAATTGTATCAGAAAACGACTCAAAAACTTCATTTTGAACCAAATGCCGATTATTGTTTGTGCTTTGGGTTCTTTTCTGCACGTTTTAAGAGCACTAAAACAGCACCCGTACCCCCTTGATTTTCAGGTGCGCTGACAAATGCAAGTACATCACGATGTTGTCTAAGCCAGCCATTGACATATGTTTTTAAAATGCCCTCAGGTCCTTTACCGTGAACAATTTTGATGACATTTTGATTTTCATCTTTTGCCATTTGAATGATTTGTAGAACGGCTGCTCGGGCTTGTTTAACGGTACAACCATGTAAATCGACTGCTTCAAACCAACGAGTTTTACCTGCTTTTAAGTCTTCAAATACTTTGTGCTGCAAAGTTGCAATTCGATAGCTTAAAGTCGCTTGGCTTGCCACTGGATTTAAGATCGCTTGAGTATCCGAAATTTCTGTAAACTCTTGCTCTGCACCACCTTCTGCCGCAGCACGTTTTGCCAAGGTTTGGGCATCAACTTTTTTGCGACGTGTGACTTTGGTGTCGGCAATATTTTGATTGTCGATTGGTTTTACCCCAAGCAGGGCTTTTTTAAAAAGCTCAGTATCTTCCAACTCTTCTGCAATGGCTGGAGCTTTTTGTGACTCTGCTTGTTTTGCAATAGCACTTGCTTGAGGATTAGAGATTTGCTTTTTAAAGGCTTTCAGTAAGTTAAACTGATCTTTAGAAAGCGATGAATCATGTTTACTCATAAGTTTAGAAAAATAGGCAAGATACGAGAGATGTAAAATTATAGTCTGAAACCGTGATGATTTGAACTAAATTGCATTCATGGAGCGATATGAGCTTTAAAATTATGATAAATGCTTCAAAGTATAGAAGGGATAAATTGATTTAGTTTGTTTATCCATTATCTACGGAAGCTACGTTTGTAATTTTTCATTTATTAAGAGGGAGTTAGAATCCTTATAATTCGTGATTGGTTTAAGCCTTTATTTTTAAAACGGTCGTACAGTTCAAAGCAAATATGCTGGTTAACTTGAACACGGGGTAAAGTATCATCGAAGTCAAAATAACGAATATAACCAGATTGATCCATCACAATTGCAAGGCGCTCGAAGTGACCTCTCCGTTTCTGAAAAGTTTTATATTGTTCTACTACACCGCATTCTTCAGATTTAATAAATGTATCTACAGGGGAAAAGTACATTCCACTGCTAATAAAGATGACTCCAGGAATTAAACTAAAGAAATAAAATACTCTTGGATCTTTGAACTTCTGAATTTTTTGATAGCAATAGAGATGACTATAAATTGGAAAGCCAACTAAAAAAATCAGCCCTAGAATTAATAAAAAATTACTCATGTTTTTTCATTAGTCTTTAATCGTTGATTAATCTATTGGTATTGTCTAACTCTAATTTTTATTCTTTATTAAGAGCTTATATTTGGTTCTAGCATCATTTAAAAGGTTCAAGGCAGAATTTTACCTTGAACCTAATTCGCTTAGATCTGCTCAGGCTTTCCAAATAATTCTGCAAATGCTTGATCTGGACGAGGCTGTTTCATAAAGCTTTCACCAACAAGGAAAGTATGAATATCATTGGCTTGCATCATTTCTACATCAGCAGGTGTGGCAATACCACTTTCTGTGACTAAAACACGAGAAGCAGGCAATAATTTCTTTAAACGTAATGAAGTATTTAAATCAACATCAAAGGTTTTAAGATTACGGTTGTTGACACCCAAAATACATTGCTCAGAAAGCTTTAACGCACGTTCCAATTCATATTCATCATGCACTTCAACCAATACATCAAGTTGATGCTCAAATGCAGTTTTCGACATTTCTTCAAGCTGTTGATCTGATAAACATGCCACGATTAATAAAATACAATCTGCATGTAAGGCACGTGCTTCAACCACGTTATAAGGATCAACCAAGAAGTCCTTACGCAAAGCTGGTAGGGCACAGTGATTACGAGCAATCGCAATATTTTCATCCGCACCTTGGAAGAAATCCACATCTGTCAATACAGACAAGCAAGCAGCACCTGCTTGTTCATATTGCTGTGCAATTTCCGCAGGATTAAAGTCTGCACGAATCACGCCTTTAGAAGGTGACGCTTTTTTAATCTCAGCAATAACGGCTGGACGTTTATGTTGTAAAGCATTCGCAAAACCACGCACTGGTGTTGCTTCTTTTGCCCACTGTTCTACATCATACAAGCTACGTTGTTTTAAACGTGTTGCAAGCTCCTCATGTTTGCGGTCAACAATTTTACCTAAAATGGTATTTTGAATATCGATCATGAGAAGTCCTTAGTCTGCCTGATATTGTTTCAATGTCTTGGTAAATTCAGCCAAGATACTCATTTTTTCTAAGGCTTGTCCGCCGTACAGAATATCTTGAGCGAACTCAACTGCTTGCTTGTAAGTCTTGGTGATACCAGCAACATAAATACCTGCACCTGCATTGAGTGCAATCATGTTTGCTGCTTTTTCACCAATATCTGATTTATCTCGGCTTAAAGCATCTTTGATTAGCTTTAAGCTTTCTTCTGAACTATTCACCACTAAACCAGTGAGGGTTTGAGATGGAATACCTACATCATCTGGTGTCAAAGTCCATTCAGTAATTTCGCCATCTTTCAGTTCAGCAACTGTGGTTGGTGCTGCAAGACTGATCTCATCTAAACCGTCTTTAGAGTGTACAACCAGTACATGCACTGCACCCAACTGCTTTAATACTTCAGCGATAGGGCGGCATAACTCATCTGAAAATACCCCAATCACAAAACGATTTACACCAGCAGGATTGGTTAATGGGCCAAGTAGATTGAAAATACTACGAATACCTAGCTCACGACGAGGTGCAACTGCATAACGCATGGCTTTATGATGATTTGGTGCAAATAGGAAACCTACCCCCATTTCACGGATGCAGCGTTCGGTTTGTTGCATATCTAAATCAAGCTGAATTCCCATTTGTTCGAGTACATCAGATGAACCTGACTTACTCGACACGCCACGGTTACCATGTTTGGCAATCGTTGCACCAGCAGCAGCGATAACGAAACTTGAAGCTGTAGAGACGTTAAATAAATTCTGACCATCTCCACCTGTGCCGACAATATCGACCAAGTGAGGAATATCACTCACATCAATCTTAATTGCAAACTCACGCATAATGCGTGCTGCTGCAGTGATTTCATCAATACTTTCACCTTTCATGCGCAAGCCCATCATCAGCGCACCGATTTGTGCATCAGTTGCTTCGCCCTGCATAATGCTACGCATGACATCTTCCATTTGTGGCTGGGTAAGATGAATGTTTTTGGTAATGTGATTAAGAGCCTGTTGGATGTTCATTTATGCATAAATCTCTAAAAAATTCTTAAAAATTTGATGACCATGTTCGCTCAAAATAGATTCGGGATGGAACTGAACGCCTTCAACAGGAAGTGTTTTATGTTTCACACCCATAATTTCTTCAATTGTGCCATCTGTTTGGTTCGTCCAGCACGTCACCTCTAGACATTCTGGCAACGTTTCTTGCTCAATTACCAATGAGTGGTAACGTGTAGCAGCAAACGGGGAAGGTAAATGACTAAAAATTCCTTTGTCACTGTGATGCATATCAGATAAACGACCATGCATAACCGTTTTAGCGCGGATAATCTTGCCACCAAATGCCTGCCCAATCGCTTGATGTCCAAGACAGACACCCAATAAAGGAATTTTACCCGCAAAATGGTTAATTGCAGGAATAGAAATTCCTGCTTCACTTGGTGAGCAAGGACCTGGGCCTATAACCAAGTATTTTGGCTGCCATCGTTCAATGTCCTCTAATGTCACTTGATCATTACGAACGACTTTTACTTCTTGGTTCAACTCGCCAAAATACTGGACGATGTTGTAAGTAAATGAGTCATAGTTGTCGATCATTAGAAGCATGACTTTATAACCTTTTGAAAAATAATTGCTTTATTGAGCTGTTAATGTGATTACTCTATTCTAAAGTTATATTTCTTTAGGATTTATTGAAGCTTAAAGGAATATGTTGAAAATAGAGAAGAATAATCATAACAAAAACAAATGATCAATGTTGAATATTTCAATTACCCGATGTTTAGCTAGATTTAATTACTTAATGAAAGAAATCGTGTTTAAAAATCAGAATAAACTTAATGAATTTAAAGGTTTGAGTAAAAATATACAAAGTGAACCAAAAGTCTAAATGAATTGATTGGAATGAAGTTCAAAAGAATGATATAAAAAGCGAATTTATGCTAACTCATGATAGTGTAAATTGCACTACATTAGTTCTCTGTTATATGTTTTGCACCACTTTGGTTCGTTATGTCTATTTTGGGGACGAGCTGAGATCGGAATGTTTAAATATGGTGCATTTGTGAAAGCAAACATTATAGTGGACATAGGACATGGAGCTTAAAGCATTTTTTCTGCAAAGAATTTCAATGTTTTAGGTATGCTTTACAATTGTTGGTATGATAATTGCTAATTATATATCAACAACTAACACGCACTTAACAAGTGCATAAAAATTTCATTGGAGCAAATGAGCATGGCGAACAAGGTCCTTCAACTCATCAAAGAAAGTGGCGCAAAATGGGTCGATTTTCGCTTTACTGATACTAAGGGTAAAGAGCAACACGTAACTTACCCAGCTGACACAATTGATGAAGATACATTTGAAGACGGTAAAATGTTTGATGGTTCTTCAATCGCTGGTTGGAAAGGCATTGAAGCTTCTGACATGATCTTACGTCCAGATGCTGAAACAGGTTTTCTTGACCCGTTCTTTGCTGAGCCAACAGTTGTTGTAACTTGTGACGTAATCGAGCCTTCAACTGGTCAAGGTTACGAGCGTGACCCACGTTCGATTGCTCGTCGTGCTGAAGAATATTTAAAATCTACTGGTATCGGTGATACTGCATTCTTTGGTCCAGAACCAGAATTCTTCGTTTTTGACGAAGTGAAATGGGACATCGATATGTCTGGCGCGCGTCACACATTGATCGCTGAAGAAGCTGCTTGGTCTACAGGTAAAGACTACGAAGCAGGTAACTCAGGTCACCGTCCACGTGTTAAAGGTGGTTATTTCCCAGTTCCTCCAGTTGACTCTCATCAAGACATGCGTGCTGAAATGTGTGCACGTATCGAAGACATCATGGGCCCTGGTCGTGTAGAAGTACATCACCACGAAGTTGCTTCTTGCCAATTAGAAATTGGTGTGAGCTTCAACACTATGGTTCGCAAAGCGGACGAAGTTCAGCAGTTCAAATATGCAGTTTGGAACGTTGCTCATCAATATGGCAAAACAGCGACATTTATGCCTAAGCCAATGGTGGGTGATAACGGTTCTGGTATGCACGTTCATATGTCTATCTCTAAAGATGGCAAGAACTTGTTTGCTGGTGATGAATATGCTGGTTTATCTGAAATGGCATTGTTCTTCATTGGTGGTATCATCAAGCACGCTCGTGCATTGAATGCAATCACGAACCCAGGTACAAACTCTTATAAGCGTTTAGTTCCACACTACGAAGCTCCGATTATGCTTGCTTACTCAGCACGTAACCGTTCTGCTTCTATCCGTATTCCTTACGTTTCTAGCCCTAAAGGCAAGCGTATCGAAGCACGTTTCCCAGATCCATTAATGAACCCATACTTAGGTTTTGCTGCATTGTTAATGGCTGGTCTTGATGGTATCCAAAACAAGATCCATCCAGGTGAAGCTGCTGACAAGAACTTGTATGACCTTCCTCCTGAAGAAGAAGCAAAAATCCCAACAGTTGCTCATAACTTAGAAATGGCAATTGCTGCACTTGAAGCGGATCACGAGTTCTTGTTGAAAGGTGGTGTATTCACTAAAGAAATGCTTGATGCATATATCGAACTTAAAACTGAAGATGTACGTCGTCTTAATACGACTACTCACCCAGTTGAATTTGATATGTACTACAGCCTGTAATACATCTAGTTTAAAAAAGCTCGCTTCGGCGAGCTTTTTTTTATGTTTTTGATTCAATTGAAAGTCATACGCTTTTTCCAAAGAAATTCATGTAAACTAGTTGCGATGTTTTTAGTGAGCCAAGCATGCGAAATTTACGACCAAACAGAATTAAGGGGCGAGAGATCCCGGCTGAATTGAAAAAATGGTTGTATGCATCTGGTTCTCTCACTCAGCAATTGACTGATTTGGGTGAGGGGGCATTTCATGTCGAGCGTCTCAACGAACAGTTTCAACGACTCACTTTTAACGATAGCCAATGGATGCAAATGCCAGCACACCATATTGCATGGGTACGTGAAACGAATCTATATGGTAATCAGGCACAGGCTTGGGTTAAAGCAAAAAGTATTTTCCCAATTTTAAGCCTACACAAGAAAGCTCGATTATTTCGGCATATCCGTAATAAGCCAATCGGTTGGTTTTTATTTCAACGAACTAATCCAGCTTGTGAAAGAAGGGTTATTTATCTAGAAGAAGGTTGGACTAGACAAAGTTGTTATACTTGGCATGGTTGTAAATTCATCGTGCAAGAGACTTTTCTCCCAGCATTTGAGCAGTTTATTCAACAGCATTGACTCTAAGGATTCATCATGGAAACAGTGCAACATACGACTTGGCGACAACGTTTAGAAGCCTATTATTATTTATGCCGCTTTGATAAGCCAATCGGTACAGAATTGGTTTTTTGGCCGACGATGTGGGCTTTGTGGATTGCTGCAAAAGGGACACCAGATCTTAAAATATTATTGCTTATGATTTTGGGTGTTATTTTTATGCGTGCAGCAGGCTGTGCGATCAATGATTTTGCTGACCGTAAAGTTGATGCGCATGTTGAACGTACAAAAACACGCCCTTTAGCTACAGGTATAATTCGTGCTCGCGAGGCTATTTTTGTATTTTTAGCTTTAGTTGCTGCAAGTGCTATGTTGCTATTTTTCTTGCCGATCGAAACCTTTTATTGGTCATTTGGTGCATTATTTTTAGCGTTTATTTATCCTTTTATGAAACGCTTTACCAATTTGCCACAAGTGTTTTTAGGTGCTGCTTTTTCATGGTCAATCCCGATGGCATACACTGCGGTGGGACAAACGCCAGATTTAACCTGTTGGCTTTTATATTTCGGTAATTTGGCTTGGACAGTCGCTTATGATACACAATATGCAATTACTGATCGTGAATATGATTTGAAAATTGGTGTGAAATCTACCGCAATTTTATTTGGTAATTACGATATACAGATAATTGGTTTATTACAGTTTATTAGCTTGTTATTAATTGGCTCGGCTTTGTATCTGCAACATATTTTTATACCATTTGGAATGGTTGCATTACTTGTTGTTGCAGGGGATTTTGTTTATCAGGCATATAAAACTAAAGATCGAGAACCTCAGATTTGTTTCTGGGCATTCCGTCACAATCGTTGGGTAGGAATGATAATTTTTCTGGGAATCTTTTTGGAATTAATGTCTTAAAATGATTCATTGGTTGAAAAACGTCCTATGTAGGGTATTTTTTGTGCATTAATAAAGCAGCATGTAGTTTCGTGTGCAAGAAACAAAGACAAAAGGATATTTTATAAAACGGTCAAAAGTTGCTTTAGCAATGACATTCTCTGTTTCAGCCTTATTTTTAACTGCATGTAATGATAATAATGATGATTGTAAACAAATCTTTACGTCTGGTGCGGCTGATATCGCAGATTTAGCATATGGTCGTACTGCGATGTTGGTACCTGCTTGAGTTATCCAGCTCCAGATAGTGCTAATGGCTTACAGGGGAAACTTAAAGCGGGAATTTTGGCTTTCATAGCATACCCTACACATCAAATCACACAGTTTGGTATTGATCTAACTAAATTTAAAGAAGATGTTGTGGTGCAAAATTTCTTAGCGGCGACTCAGCCTGCAACCAATGCGACTAAAGAAAAAGTAATTAAGACATCTGTCTTACTTATTCAGAGAGAAAAAGATCAAGCACTATTGCCAGCAGTTACGCAACTGTTAGTTAAGAATATGAAAGAGAATGCTTTAAAATTCTTTCCATAAGCAGCTTATGATGAAAATTATTTATTAGATATCGTACCAAATGCAACGCATACGCAGGCGATCATTTGTAGAAACGCAAAAGCAAGTGGAGTTTATTCAAAAATATATGTTAGCAGGTTCGAGTATTGTGCTGACTGATGCTCAAAAAGATACGAGTCAAAACGCTCAGTGTGCAGGTAAGTTTTAAGCTTTTATTTAGATCATAACTTTCAAAAAAGAGTCTCTTCATAGAGGCTCTTTTTTGTTATATTGTTACATTAAGATGAGTTGTGTTATTGGGATCTGGATCATTTATGAGTCAACAATCTACTGAAAAGAAGTCAGTACCTTGGTTATTAATGGGTTTGGGCTTGCTCATCCCGATCTTTATTATAGGAATGGCTTTCCTAGCTGCAAAAAGTGATGCGGAAACCAAGAAAAAATATGATCAACAACATGCAGAAATTGCAAAGAAATTTGAAAAACAGAAAAATGCTGAATCAGCAATTCAGTCTGAATAATCCTTAATTAGAAAATTTGATTTATCGAATGTCCATCTGTAATTGTTTTACAGATGGAATTTGTGTGTAGCGATGCACTTTGTACCCTGCCTCTAAAAGCATTTGATCGCGTTTTTTGTCTTCTAATTCTTTTCCAATATGACTTGGATCATCAAGTTCGATGATTGCCAATACATTCATTTCTTGGTCTAAAATCACGAAATCGGCCACTTTGCGATTGAATTGATTACGAATTTTATAATGATCGCTGGTAATTAAAGCACTGAAAGCGACTTGTGTCAGGATGTGATTGTTAGGGAATGCCTGTTGTAGCTTCGTGAACATCTTTGATTCAAATGTGGTAATAACAGGTCGAGCAAAAAACTTCTGCTGGGGTAGAAAAGAACGTAGGCAACTAATTAAAAGTAATACTGTGCTAATCAAGCCAATAAGCAAGAAGATAATCTGATTAGATGCAAACATATTTATTATCAATACATGAATAAAAAACCCACTCAATAAGAGTGGGTTTTTAGAATCTTGGCTCTCCCACCTGGGCTCGAACCAGGGACCTGCGGATTAACAGTCCGTCGCTCTACCGACTGAGCTATGGGAGAATCTGGATAGGCATTCTATGCATGAATAGGGATGTGGTCAAGAGCTGAATACTAAAAAAATTAAATATTGATTTGATTGTACTTTTTATCAGCATTTTTATAAATTTAATGGATAGGATACTTTGTTTTTATTAGGAGCTAGGGTGAGTTTCGATCAATAAAAAAGCCCATATCATATTGGATATAGGCTTCTTTGAATTTGGCTCTCCCACCTGGGCTCGAACCAGGGACCTGCGGATTAACAGTCCGTCGCTCTACCGACTGAGCTATGGGAGAATCTGAATGCCATTATAGGCAGCTTTTAAAATCGGTCAAGCTAAAAGTGTCATGTTTCTTTCATTTTTTCACTGTATGCTTTTTATTTGCACAATTAGGGCGAAATCGGAAAAATAACTTGAACTTTGATCAGGCTATTGTTAGATTCGAAACAGTAAAGTGTTTAGATTTTTATCTAGACAGTGTGGATTTAACCCAACTTGCCAGCACTAAAATGGCTAAATCGGAGGTCAAAATGACTATTCTTAGTATTCAATCTATTTTTTCAAATTTATCTTTTTATCAAGATCATTATCTTGAAATCATTGAAGATCCTCAGCAGTATTACACATCAGTTGAAAACTGCTTTTTGAATACATTTCCATTTAAGCAACAAGCTTTATTTCTAGGCGATTTATTGCAACTTTGGTTTGGTGATAAATGGAAAATTCAAAACGCTAAAAATTTATTGACGCAGAAAAATGTATTAATGGTGAATGAGCATTTTCCTTTGTATTTGTTTCAGCTCGGTGGTGAGCTTATTTTGGGTGCAAATACTGCATTAGCTTGGTCAGTTGCAGAAAATAAAATTGTAGCTGTACAAGTGAAGAGTATTTGGCAATATGCTGTTTTCAGTCACTTATGCTCACGACCAAAAAACTATCATGAAAATAAAGCGATTGCATGAAGTCATAGTAAGCATAAATCTACAGCATAAAATTAAAGGGCGTATATGTATGTCACTGTATAATTTTTAATATTATCGCCCTTATTTTCGTATCAATCTAAATCAAGCTGATGTGTATGAAGTAAAAGAAGTAGATTATTTTTTGAAGTATCTTATGAATATAAAATTATGTTGCAGAAATTATTAAATTCAATATTTTTTTTATTTTCTTCTAAAATTAATTGATAATAATTTTGAATAAAAGGTAAATTTATAATGAAAGGGCAATGTGTTTGTGGTGAAACCACATTTGAAGTTGAATTAAGCAATCATGACGTACATGCTTGTCATTGCTCAATTTGTCGTCGACAGACCAGTGGTGTGATTATGACGATTGATATGAAACAGGGCAGCTTAAATTTTTTTAAAACCAGACCATCTGTCTATCTATAATTCATCGGCTTGGGGCGAGCGTGGGTTCTGTAATGCTTGTGGCACAAATTTATTTTGGCGCACTAAAGATCAGAATTATTGCTTTATTTAATGCAGAAGCAAAAGAATAAATTTTTAGCTGATTCATAAAAACAAAAAAAGAAGCTTCATTAAGAAGCTTCTTTTTATCGCAACTCAGATTATTGAGCGGCTTTTTCTGCTGCAATCGAAGCAATTGCGGCATCGACACCATCAATTGAGTCTGCTGCTTTTTTAATACGCGCTAAAGCATCAACTAATACATCATCAGCAGTTGCATAAGAAATACGCATAAAACCACCTAAACCAAAAGCATCACCAGGTACAACAGCTACACCAGTTTCTTCAAGCAACCATTCAGAGAATTCTGTGCAAGATTTTAAACCTTTGGCACGGATTAGTGGGCGGATATTGGCATAGGCATAGAATGCGCCATCAGCAGGCAGACAAGAAATACCATTGATTTCATTTAAGCCATTTACCACAAGGTCATGACGGCGTTTAAATGCTTCAATCATTGGTTTTAATACATCTTGCGGACCGTTCAATGCCGCTTCTGCTGCAACTTGAGAAATTGAAGTTGGGTTAGATGTCGATTGAGATTGAATATTTTTCATCGCACCAATGAGTTTTGCTGGACCAGCAGCGTAACCAATACGCCAACCTGTCATTGCATACGCTTTTGATACGCCGTTAAGGACAATTGTACGATCATATAAGTCAGGTGCAATTGTTGCGATGTTATAGAACTCATCTTCCCAACGAATTGGTTCGTACATGTCATCAGAAGCAATTAATACTTGTGGATGACGACGAAGTACCTCAGCCAAAGCTTCTAATTCAGCTTTGGTATAAATCATACCTGTTGGATTAGACGGGCTGTTTAATACAAGTAAACGTGTATTTGGTGTAATCGCAGCTTCCAATTGTTCTGGTGTGATTTTGAAGCGTTGTTCTTCACCACATTTCACAATAACAGGCGTACCTTCAGCAATAATGACCATATCTGGATAGCTTACCCAGAATGGCGCAGGAATGATTACTTCATCACCTTTGTTTAACAAAGCAAGTGCCAAGTTAAAGAAACTTTGTTTACCACCACAAGATACTAAAATCTGATTAGGTTGGTAGTCTAAGTTATTATCACGTTTTAATTTTGCGATAATTGCTTTTTTTAAACTTGGAGTACCGTCTACAGCTGTATATTTTGTAAAGCCTTTATTAATCGCTTCAATAGCAGCATCTTTGATATGTTGAGGTGTATCAAAGTCTGGTTCGCCTGCACCTAAACCAATTACGTTTTTACCAGCAGCTTTAAGCTCAGCGGCTTTGTTGGTTACTGCAAGTGTAGGGGACGGTTTGATGGCATTGACACGATCAGAGAGACGTACGTCCACGGCATTATTCCTTCTTATGGGATTAGAAAATAAAAAAGCAGCTCATTTTAGCTTAAATCGGTTTCTTTGTGGCTGAAACTTACCTTTATTGAATAAAAAGTTACTAAATTATAGGTTTAGATCGTACAGTACTTTTTACATATTTTAATTTTAGCAAAATAATAAAAATCTATTACAATGGGCGCTAGAAATTTAAATTTCGAGATAATTTCAATGACTGCGCAACAACCTAAAGCCAAGAAAGCTTTAGTCAAATTACCTTTCCCTATGCCATCTACTCAGGATAACTCTGAGGATGCTACGCATAATCAGGTGCGACCAAAACCTGAGCAATATGCAGATCGTACTTGGATGC
Organism: Acinetobacter sp. NIPH 284; assembly: GCF_000369425.1. Classification (NCBI taxonomy): domain Bacteria; kingdom Pseudomonadati; phylum Pseudomonadota; class Gammaproteobacteria; order Moraxellales; family Moraxellaceae; genus Acinetobacter; species Acinetobacter sp. NIPH 284. The sequence goes on along the minus strand of NZ_KB850010.1, from coordinate 91,951 downwards.
CACCGCGTGGTACACGTCGTTCGATGGGGAAACGATAATTTTTGATGGAGGATACTTTCTCAGTAGCTTCCTAAAAGATGAGTCGATAAAAAAGCCAATGAGATGTTTATATAAACGTATCATTGGCTTTTTTTATTTGATTAATTTTTATTTATTACCAATCTTAAATGCTGCTAAAAATGCGGTTGGTTTATTGGCATCAAACACAACTCCATCTAAACGACTGGTTTGTGGTGGTTTTATGAATGTTGCTGTTGCAAGGTTTGGAAATTGTTCTTTTTTCATTTTGCCTTCAGTGATTAAACTATTTGCAGCCTTTGTGTAGATGTCTGGGCGATAGGCTTTTTGAGCGGTTTCAAGGTACCAATTATTCGGTTTAGTCTCCGCAATTTGTCCCCAGCGACGCATTTGAGTTAACCACCAGATTGCATCTGAATAGTAAGGAATACCATATTGTCCTGTAAAGAACGTATTAAATGATTTTAACGGGCGAATATCACCTTTTTCATATTCAAAAACACCCGTCAAGCTATTGGTAATAATATCTTCATCGACACCAATATAATTTGTTTGAGCCATGAGTTTAGCTGCTTCTTTACGATGTGCATAATCATTTTCATCTAACCAGCTTGATGCACGAATGAGTGCTTTTACAACTTTTACTGTGGTATTTGGATTTTTTTCTGCAAACGATGTGGTAACTCCAAATACTTTATCAGCACCATTATCCCATAACACATCTGATGTAATGACGGGAACACCAAAGCCTTTTTTCACTGCTTTTTGATTCCAAGGTTCACCGACTGAGTATCCTAAGGTTGTTCCTGTTACCATTTTTGCCATCATTTCTGGTGGTGGTACAACGGAAAGGGTTACGTCGGCACCGATATTGCCACTCAAATCATTTTTATTTGGATCATACATACCTGGGTTGATACCACCAGCAGCTAACCAATAGCGCAACATATAATTATGTGTGCCTGTTGGAAAAGTTATGCCTAAATTAAAAGGCTTATGCTTTTGTTTGTATTGATCCACAATCGGTTTAAGCGCTGATGCACTAATCGGATGCTGCGGTTTACCGTCTTCTAGTGGAATGTTATTTTTCATTTCCGACCATATCTCATTTGAAACGGTGATCCCTGCACCATTGTAAGACATGGTAAATGGCGTGATAATTTCTGTACCACTTGGTTTTTCCGTCATGGACGCAAGTGGCATTGCGGCAAGCATTTGTGCACCGTCTAATTCACCTTTTTGTACACGTGTATATAACAGCTTCCAGTTGGGTTGTACTTCGAGTTGGACTGATAGCCCTTCGTCTTTAAAAAAACCTTTCTCAACAGCAACGGCTAAAGGTGCCATATCTGTTAATTTAACAAAACCAATTTTTAGCGCCGTTTTTTCTGTGGTTGATTCAGCTGCATTACTATCAGGGGATGGCTGGCAGCCAGTGACGAATAAAAGAAGGCTCGCCATATAAGATATGATGAATGCCTTATTAAAAAATACTTTTCTCATGTAATTCCCCATCAGTAATAAACATCAATAGATAAAAAGCAAAAAACATGCCATTATTTTAATTTTATGTAAGTCATTGAGATTGCTTTGATTTTATACACTTGTATGGATTTTAGTGTTTGCGAATTTTGTGATGATTTTTTATTTATTTTTTATTAAATATCATTATCTTATAATTTATTTTTTGTGGATTTTGGATGTTGTAACCAAATTGTAATTATGGGAAGAATCAAGTTTTATGCTTGAAAGATAAAACCTGATTCATCATCGAGTGAGTTAATGTTTTTTTAAGGTGCGATGAACAGGATGCTTAATAATACTTTTGCCCTGCCATAAAGCAATAAAGTCTTGCTCATCGAAATCATAGAGCTCCATTAATGCAATAATTGCACTAACAAAGATCATTGGACCTTCAGAATTATCATGAAAATCAAATATTTTGCCATTCAATTTGGCTAATATATCGTTAATTTCATATTCACGGCCTCTTCCATAACGATCACGCGGATAAAGTTCTTCATTAAGTACTATTAACGCGATGGCTTTTTCTGAAGGGCTTAGTTTTGTTTGTTCTAAAGCTTCTTCAAAAGATTCATACCCATGATTAAAATAAAAAATGACTTCATCACAGATAAAGCTATGCACCATTTTGGCAGTCAGATCTGGAAATTGTGAAACAGCATCGTCCTCGATGTAAGGTCGAAAAGATTCTGGAAAAATCACATTCGAATGAATTCCTTTGAATAAAGGGGCAATTTCAGAAACTTTATAACCCGCAATGCCACAACCGAGTGCCGTTAAAAAATATTTCACTTTAGGATGATTTTTAGCATAAATTTTAAAATCATCGACATAGTGCTCAATTTGAGAAAGTGGCATTTGTTGGATATGTTCATTTAAAGTTGGAATAGCAAAACTTTGCCCAGCCCAACCTCGTCCGACACCGTTAACTGCGGCAAAATGTTGGGCTGCAACCCGTGCAGCCCCACTGTCGTGTATGCCAGCTAAGTTACTGCCAAATACAAAAACAGTATCTTCGGGCAGTTCGGTGACAATGCTTTCATCATGGTATTGGTAAGACATATTGTTATCATTGAAATAGCGTAATGAGTTCATGTTGCAGTTGATTAGGTTGATGGTCAAGTGCTAAATGTAAAAGTTTTATGTTATTCTTGAAAGATAACAAAAACAGTGTGATAGATGAAAATGAATCAATCCAAAGCAGGGAATCTACTTTATACCAATGGGCGTATTGTACAAAAAGGGGATTTTGCCTTAATAAGTTATCGGGGTTTAGATGCCTATTCACCTTTACATTTTAAATATGGTTTTATTCCTATTCAAATTGCTGATTTGGAATATGACAAAACAGGTAAAAAAATAAAAAGAATCCCTGTTATTTCTGAACAGGGTGAAGAAAGGTCTTATGGATATGCCATAGATGATTTCAAGGCAAAAGGAACAAAGACTTTACATTATATTGATCATAGCACAAACAATATGCAGGATTATGTGGTTTATTATCTTGCTGAATTGGAAAAATGGCTGGAAAATGAGGGGGATATGGACGCTGCATTGGCTTTGGCAATGTATTATTCAAACCATGAACCAAAAGGTCGGGATGAACAATATGTTTTACAGATCAAAAAGAAAGCGAGACAATATTTTGAATTGGCTAGCCAAAATGGTCATGCCATTGCCAGTGAATATCTAGCTCGTGAACATGGTTACTATATTCTCTTTCAGCCGAGAGATCGTATTGAAAATAAGGTGTATTTAGAATCTGAAAAAAATTTATTTTTTGATTATCTGATTAAAAGTGGTGAACAAGGATTTGCTGAGGCACAATTTCAACTTGGCATTAATTATGAATATGGAAGAGAGGGTTTTCCTCAGGATTATAAGAAAGCAGTCTATTGGTATCATGAGGCTGCCCGACAAGGCTACCCGAGGGCGACTAATAATTTGGCTGATAAATATGAGCATGGGTTGGGTGTTGCACAGAATTATAAAAAAGCGATTGAACTTTATTCATATGCTGCACAATATAGGATTCCTGAAGCCATGTTTAGTTTGGGAAATCTTTATTTGCAAGGTAAAGGGGTATTGTGTGATGTCATTCAGGCTCAATTATATTTTGAACAATCAGCACGTTTGGGCTATGCACCAGCAAAAAGAAGTCTTAAAGCACTAGATATTGAACGTTGAAAATTGTGAATTCGACCTTATTAATAAAAGTCACCTGATCAGAAAAGAGTAAGCCTGTGAGCGAAAACCAACCTTTTGAGTTAGTCACCAACTACCAGCCAGCAGGTGATCAACCTCAGGCGATTGAGAAGCTTGTAAGTGGGATTGAACAGGGTTTTCGTAATCAATTGCTACTTGGGGTGACGGGTTCTGGTAAAACCTATACGATGGCGAATGTGATTGCACAAACACAGCGTCCAACGATTGTCATGGCGCACAACAAAACGCTTGCGGCACAGCTCTATGGTGAGTTCAAGGCATTTTTTCCAAACAATGCGGTCGAGTATTTCGTTAGTTACTACGATTACTATCAGCCAGAAGCCTATGTACCCTCATCAGATACGTTTATCGAAAAAGATTCCGCCATCAATGACCACATTGACCAAATGCGGCTCTCCGCAACCCGTACTTTGCTGGAACGCCGTGATGCCATCATTGTGGCATCGGTGTCTGCCATTTATGGTTTGGGTGATCCAAACGCCTACATGCAGATGCTGTTGCATATTGTGCAGGGCGATCGGGTCAGCCGTGATGACATTATTCGCCGTCTGGTGGAAATGCAATACACTCGTAACGAGCTTGAGTTCTTGCGTGGTACATACCGTATCCGTGGTGAAATCCTTGATATTTTCCCTGCCGAATCGGATCAGGATGCCATTCGGGTAGAACTGTTCGATGATGAGGTGGACTCAATCCGCTGGTTTGATCCATTGACTGGGAAACTGGTACGTAAAGTGCCGCGTGTGACCATTTATCCAAAAAGCCACTATGTTACGCCGAAAGACCATTTAACTCGTGCCATTGATACCATCAAGGATGAGTTAAAAGACCAACTTAAATTCTTCAAGGATCATGACAAGTTACTGGAAGCGCAACGTATTGAGCAGCGTACCCGTTATGATCTGGAAATGATGCAGCAGTTGGGCTACACCAATGGGATTGAAAACTACTCACGCCATCTTTCAGGTCGTGCGGCAGGCGAAGCACCACCCACCTTGTTTGATTATATCCCTGAAAATGCGTTGCTGATCATTGATGAATCGCATGTGACTGTTCCTCAGATTGGTGCGATGTATAAAGGCGACCGTTCCCGTAAAGAAAACTTGGTGAATTATGGTTTCCGTTTACCAAGTGCCTTGGATAACCGTCCAATGCGCTTTGAGGAATGGGAGCGGATTGTGCCAACCACAGTTTTTGTCAGTGCAACGCCAGCACATTATGAACTGGAGAAATCAGAACAGATCGTTGAGCAGGTTGTACGTCCAACGGGGCTGATTGATCCTGAGATCGAGGTTCGTCCCGTATTGACGCAGGTGGATGATGTCTTGTCTGAAATCAACATTCGTAAACAGTTGAATGAGCGTGTGCTTGTTACCACATTAACCAAACGTATGGCAGAGGACTTAACTTCATATTTGAAAGAATATGGTATCAAGGTGGCATATCTACATTCAGATATTGATACCGTTGAACGGGTTAAGATTATCCATGAATTGCGTACAGGTGTGCATGACGTACTGGTCGGCATTAACCTGTTGCGTGAAGGTCTGGATATGCCAGAAGTATCTTTGGTTGCAATCTTAGATGCAGATAAAGAAGGTTTCTTACGTTCAGAACGATCCTTGATCCAGACCATTGGTCGTGCAGCACGTAATGTGAAAGGTAAAGCGATTTTATATGCAGATCGTATTACTGATTCGATGCGTAAAGCGATGGATGAAACAGATCGTCGTCGTAACAAACAAATTGAATTTAATGAATTACATGGTATTACCCCACGTAGTGCGGTGCGCCAAGCAATTAAAGAAATAGATACGGGTGAAGTACTCAGTGATGATGAAATTGATGAAAAAGTGTTAGAGCAAGCGCAGAGTATCAGTGCCGACGAACAGCATCTTTTATCGGATCCAAAACTGTTTGCCAAGCATATTACCAAGCTTGAAAAAGAGATGTTAAAAGCTTCAAAAGAGCTTCAGTTTGAGCAAGCAGCTAGATTGCGAGATGAGATTGTTCGTCTCAAAGCCCATATGTTGCAATCGTAATCTAGTAGAGAAATCCTCAAGAGGGATACATATCGCAACAATCTTTGTTTATAAAATAGGCTATGTTGAAAAGCTAAATATATGACTATTGATAACAAATTTCTGTTTTGAGGATTTCCCATGCCGCTGATTAAGAATTTCCCTAAAGCAAGTTGGCGTTTAACAAAAATTGCAATTGGTGGAGTGGTCTTAACTGGACTGGCTGTAGGAACGATTGCTTATGCACAATCAAAGTCTTTACCTACAGTTGAAAAAGTAGAACTCGATAAGTATTTAGGTGTTTGGTATGAGGTTGCTCGTAAGCCAATGTTCTTTGAACGTAAATGCGCTTATAACGTGACAGCAACTTATACGTTAAACGAAAATGGCAATATTGTTGTTGATAACAAATGTTATGATGGTGAGGGTGCTTTACAACGCAGTTTAGGTGAGGCGTTTGTTGCGAATGCGCCTTTTAACACCAAATTAAGAGTGAGCTTTTTACCAGAAGCTGTGCGTTGGATTCCTGTTGCACGCGGAGATTACTGGGTTTTAAAGCTTGATGAAGATTATCAAACCGTGCTTGTGGGTGAACCACGCCGTAAATATATATGGGTGTTGTCACGTACACCTCAGCCGAAAAAAGAAATTATTCATGAATATCTAAATTATGCCAAATCATTAGGTTATGATATTCATGATGTGATTTACACTGAACATCGCTAAATCGGTTATACTTAGTTAAAACCATGCTTGCATGGTTTTTTTATTTTTATATAGTGGATAATTCACGTTTTTAAGATACGTCCCAAATGCTTCTGAGGTCAAAATGTTAAAAGGCATCGCTTATTCAGTTTTGGCTTCTGTCACCTTTGGGGTTCTGTATTTTTACACTCAATTACTAGGTGCGTTAGATAGTGAACAAACTTTTGGGTGGCGAATTATTGCCACAATTCCTTTTTTGACTTTATTTATGTGGTTTAGTGGTGACTTGACACATATCAAAACCATATTTAATCGAATCATAGCAAAGCCTAGTTTATTAGTGTTTCTAATGATCACTTCCGTACTGACCTCAGCACAATTATGGTTGTTTTTATGGGGACCTATGCATGGTCGTGGGTTACAAGTTTCTTTGGGGTATTTCTTGTTGCCTTTGGTTCTTGTGCTTGCTGGAAGCTTTTTATATGGCGAGAAATTGTCTAAGTTACAGTATCTCGCAGTATTTCTGGCAGTATTTGGTGTTGGGCATGAGATTTGGCGCTTAGGTACAATAGCTTGGGAAACTGCTTTTGTTGCTTTAGGTTATGCAGCTTACTTTATTCTTCGTAAAAAAATTCAAACGGACAACTTAGGTGGTTTTTGGTGGGATTTATTCTTGATCCTGCCAATTGCGATTTTCTTTACTCAGACAGGTGAAACTCCATATTTAAAGTTTTTAGAGCATCCTAGTTTGGGAGTTGTCGTTCTGGGTTTAGGTTTGTTGAGTGCGATTGGCCTAGGAAGTTATATTTTAGCAAGTCGCTATTTGCCGCTGATTATTTTTGGTTTACTGGGCTATTTAGAACCTGTTTTATTGGCATTGGCATCGTTGGTGCTTGGTGAAAAAATTGGTCAAGGTGAATGGTTGATCTATATTCCTATTTGGTTGGCCGTATGGGTATTGGTAATTGAAGGGGCGTTACATCTTTATCAGCAAAGGCGTCGCAAGCAGCATTTGGAATTGAATTTAAAACAGTATTCGCAACGTTTAGGCGATGATGAATAACAAGAAATATAAAAATCCAATTTTTAATGAGTTCCTTTAAATTTTGCATTTATGTAATCAGTCAGGTTGATGGTGAGGAACATTAAATCGCATGAATATTCTTTAGGGATACAACCAACTGCGCGATTGTGGTTGAAAAGGGTTCACCAATCCAAGAGATTGGAACGTAAACGATATTTGTGAATATAAGCTCGATCACACCAATGAAGCCCATTGATATTTCACAAGCATGGGGAATGCCAATAAGTAATAGTCATAATTTAAAATTCATTTTAGTTGTTTATGTGCTGTAGATAATTAGAGATCATTTTAAATACTTTATTCTTTTTATTTCATGTTTTTACATTAGTTTATACGATTTTTCTCGTTAAATGATTTGTCATGTATCACTTCCGTTTTTGCTTATTTTTAGCATACTGTTTGAGTCAAACAACGATAGCGTTAAGTTATCAGTAAAACTGTTATTAAAGTTAGACAAACAGCATGTATTTAGATGATTGAAAAAGACTTTTACCTAAAATCACAAAAATAATTATAGGTATTTTATGAATTTATAGTGAATTAGGACAAAATCTTAGCTCAATTAACAGCTTTTGATTCAATCTTGATGATAATTCCATTACAATTATGGCGTTTTAAAAATTCACGCCCAGTATAGATATTAAATTTGAGGACGTAACTGTGAGCAAAGACACTATCGTTGCCCTACACGCAGAACATCAAGGTCGTTGGAAAAACCGTGAAGAAATCGCGGAACGCATGATTGCTTTGATTGGTCAATTATACCGTGAGAAAAATATTGTTGTTTCTGTTTACGGTCGTTCTTTAATAAACCGTTCAGTGATTCAAATTTTAAAATCACATCGCCGTACACGTATGCTTGATGTAGAACTTTCAGTTGTTCATACCTTCCCAATTTTGGAAGCGTTAATGAAAATTGAAAACATTGGTTCTGCTGAAGTAGACATCGGTAAACTTGCTGTTGAATATAAAAATCAAGGTGGCGATGTAGATGTATTTGTTGCAAATGCCGTTGCTTCGATTGAAGGTAAAGCAAAATCTGAACAACCTAAAGATGTCGTTCTTTACGGTTTCGGTCGTATTGGTCGTATCTTAGCGCGTTTAATCATTAGCCAATCTGGTTTAGGTCGTGGTTTAAGCCTTAAAGCGATTGTAGTTCGTAAATCATCTGACGGTGACTTGGCGAAACGTGCTTCATTATTACGTCGTGACTCTATTCACGGTACTTTTGACGGTACAATTTCTGTTGATGAAGAAAACGAAGCAATCATTGCAAACGGTCAATTCATTAAAGTGATCTATGCTTCAAGCCCAAGCGAAGTGGATTACACCGCTTATGGTATTGAAAATGCGCTTTTGATCGACAATACAGGTAAATGGCGTGATGCTGAAGGTCTAAGCCAACACTTGAAATGTGCAGGTATTGCACGTGTAGTCTTGACTGCACCAAGTAAAGGTGAGATGAAGAACGTTGTATACGGCGTAAACAATACAGATATTTTAGATGAAGACAAAATCATCTCTGCTGCAAGCTGTACTACGAACGCAATTACACCTGTATTAAAAGTTTTAGATGACAAATACAAAGTATTAAATGGTCATGTTGAAACAGTTCACTCATTCACAAACGATCAAAACTTAATTGATAACTACCACAAGGCTGACCGTCGTGGTCGTGCTGCGACATTAAATATGGTGATCACTGAAACAGGTGCTGCAAAAGCGGTTGCGAAAGCATTACCAGGTCTTAAAGGCAAGTTAACAGGTAACTCTGTACGTGTTCCTACACCAAACGTTTCACTTGCGATCTTGAACTTAAACCTAGAGAAAGAAGTTGATCGTGAAGAAGTGAACGAATACATTCGTCAAATCTCGATTAATTCTAGCCTACAAGGTCAAATTGGTTATACAAACTCGACCGAAGTTGTATCAAGTGACTTTATTGGCTCACGTACTGCAGGTGTGTTTGATGCGCAAGCAACAATCACTTCTGGTACACGTTTAACAGCGTATGTTTGGTACGATAACGAAGTGGGTTATAGCTGCCAAGTATTGCGTATCGCTGAACAAATGTGTGGCGTAAGCTATACAAAAATTCCAGCTGAAACAAATGCATAATTTGTGAAAGTATAAAAAAAGGAGCTGATTTAAAGCTCCTTTTTTTATACTTAGGTATATCTAAAATATTGTATTTTAATTTACCGTTTTTCTAGGTGGAATCACCACATGCGCTTGCCGATCTGCAATGACCTCACGGCATTGCTTGGTATTATAAGCTGCATTGGTATAAACAGAGTCAATCTGCTCATCTTGTGGAATCTGATTAAGTAAATCACTAGGCACCTGTGAATCACTGACATTATTGGTTGTAAGCTGGACTGCTCGTATTTGTAGGATTTTAGCGTCTATGCCCATATGCAGTTTACGCCATTGACGACGATATTCAGGTCCATGTTTCTTGCGTTTCCATTCGCCCTTAGCTAGAAACTTCATGCCTGTAGAGTCTATGAGTAGACGCAGGCCAATTGGTTGTGCGGTAGATTTTGTGTGTAGGCTTCTTCATTTGAAAATTATATCGATGAAAAAGCCTGTACAGATAGGTTTGTGCAACAAAGCCGAAATTATGTGAAAAATAATTAAAAAGCAGGTTTATTTGAGTTTTTTAAAGAAGTTGATTGATTGCTTAATAAAATTCATGCAGAGCTGAGTAAATCTATTCGAGAAATTTATTAAAATGTGGCAAAATAGTCCGCTTTTAAGAATTTAGAGGATTGGCACATGCGCTTTGTTGATGAAGCAGTCATAACCGTAGAGGCTGGCGACGGTGGCAATGGCGTAGCCAGTTTTCGCCGTGAAAAATTTGTCCCTTTTGGTGGTCCAGATGGTGGAGACGGGGGACGTGGTGGAAGTGTTTATATCCAAGCCGATGATGACACAGGTACGCTCGTAGATTATCGTTATACGCGTCGATTCCGCGCTGAACGTGGTAAAAATGGTCGTGGTGCAAACTGTTCAGGTCGCGGTGGTGAAGATGTTGTTTTAAGAGTACCTGTAGGTACAACCATCGTTGATATTGAGTCTGGTGATATTATTGGTGATTTGGTTGCTGATGGTCAACGTGTCAAAGTAGCCAATGGTGGTGATGGTGGTTTAGGTAACACACACTTTAAGTCTTCAACGAATCGTTCTCCACGTAAATGCACTCATGGTATCAAAGGTGAATACCGCGAAGTACGTTTAGAGTTGAAAGTACTTGCAGATGTTGGCTTGTTGGGTATGCCAAATGCTGGTAAATCAACGTTTATTCGTGCAGTCAGTGCGGCAAAACCAAAAGTTGCGGATTATCCATTTACCACAATGATTCCTAATCTTGGGGTGGTTGATGCAGACCGTCATCGTTCATTCGTCATGGCCGATATTCCAGGTCTGATTGAAGGTGCAGCAGAAGGTGCGGGTCTTGGGATTCGTTTCCTTAAGCATTTGGCACGTACTCGTATCCTGTTGCATATTGTTGATGTTCAACCGATTGATGGTTCAGATCCAGCGCATAACGCCAAAGCAATTTTGGGTGAGTTAGTGAAATTCTCACCAACTTTGGCAAAGCTCCCTGTGGTTCTTGTCTTGAACAAACTTGACCAACTTCCTGAAGAATCAAGAGAAGAGTGGTGTCAGCATATTCTTGATGAATTGCAATGGAAAGGTCCTGTATTTAAAACTTCTGGTTTGATGTCGGAAGGGACGAAAGAAGTTGTTTATTACTTAATGGATCAGATCGAGCAACAGCGTGAGCGTGAAGTTGAAGATCCTGAGTATGCAGCAGAAATGAAAGCATTCCGTGAGCAGCTTGAGGCTGAGACACGTGAACAAACCATCGCAGCAAAAGAAGCTTATCGTGCTATGCGTAAGGCTCAGCGTGAAGCTGGCTTAGAATACGATGAAGATGATTTTGATGACGATGAGGATGAAGGCGGCGTAGAAAGCATTTACGTTCGTGATTAGTGAACCGAGGAAAAAATGATAGAAGTGGTCGATGGGCAACGTCAGCTCAATGCGTGTAAACGAATCGTTGTTAAAATCGGATCATCTTTACTCACTGCAAATGGGCAAGGTCTAGATTTAAATGCAATTTCGCATTGGGCGAAACAAATTGCGGATCTACACAATGCTGGGCACGAAATTATTTTAGTGTCTTCAGGTGCGGTTGCGGAAGGGATGGTACGCATGAAACTTGCGAGTCGACCCACTGATTTACCCAGTTTGCAAGCTTGTGCTGCTATTGGCCAAATGGGTTTAATCCATACGTGGTCAAGCGTATTGGATCAACATGGGATTCAAACAGCACAAGTCTTACTCACGCATGATGATCTTGCTGATCGTCGTCGTTACCTCAACTCTTGTGATGCTTTGCAGAACTTGATCGATTGGCGTGTGATTCCTGTCATTAATGAAAATGATACCGTATCTACCGATGAGATTCGTTTTGGTGATAACGATACTTTAGCCGCAATGGTGGCGGGGCAGGTTCAGGCTGAGCTGTTGATTATTTTGACAGATCAGCAGGGCATGTTCGACTCTGACCCTCGAAGCAACCCAAATGCTAAACTGTTTTCTGCGGTTCGGGCGCTGGATGACAGCCTGTTTGAAATGGCAGGCGGTGGCGGTGTACTTGGGCGTGGCGGTATGGTGACTAAAGTTCGTGCAGCACGTCTTGCAGCGAAATCTGGTTGTCCTACTTTAATTGCTAGTGGTGAAAGTGAAAATGTGCTTGCTCGCCTGATGGTTGGTGAAATGTTGGGAACATTATTTACCACAGATAATGACCGTGTGACCGCTCATCAACAATGGCTTGCAGCTCATTTGCAAACCGCAGGTCGTTTAGTGATAGATGATGGTGCTGTTGAAGCGATTAAACTGAAGCATCGTAGTTTATTGCCTGTTGGTGTGAAAGCGATTGAAGGTCATTTTGATCGCGGTGATGTGGTTGAATGTGTTGATAAGAATGGTGCTCGTATTGCTGTTGGTCGTGTGAATTTTAGTTCTCGTTCAGCAGAAATGGTGAAGGGTTTACCTTCTGAGAAAGTCTACCAAGTTTTAGGTGAGGCTCGTTCTTTAGAAATGATTCATCGAGACCACATGGCAATTTACTAAATACAAATATAAAAACAGCTCGCTTAGGCGAGCTTTTTTACGTTCGTTCTATATTGGGACTAGGGTCTGTTGAGAATTACCGAGAGTTAATTAAACTCGCGCACAATTGAATCATAGCTTCAAAACTCGTATCTGTTTTACAACTACGCATCGCTATACGTTTAAATTCTTTTAACTTACAGAAATAGTTTTCAATGAGATGACGCCATTTATACATAATCGTATCAAATGCTCTCATTACTTTTCGATTAGATTTAGGTGGGATCACCACTTTCACTTTACGTTCATTGAGTTCTTGGATGAGCCAATCTGCATCAAATGCTTTATCCGCTAGTAATGCTTGAAAATCAACATCTTCGATTAAAGGTTTGGTTTCTACTAAATCGTGATATTGACCAGGCATTAATCGAAACTTAATGAGGTTGCCTAGACTATCCACTAAGGCAAGAATTTTACAGGTCATTCCACCTCGAGATTTACCTATAGACTGTTTGAAAGTCCCCCTTTTGCACCTTGGCCATGTCGATGAACTTTAACAATCGTTCCATCAATCATGGCGTATTCCAAATCAACATCTTCATTTACAGATGCAAAAATAGTTTCAAATACACCAGCTTTCACCCAATCACGGTATCTTTTAAAGACGGTATTCCATTTACCAAAATGAGCAGGTAGATCACGCCATGGACTGCCTGTACGGGCAATCCAGAGGACTGCTTCTAAAAATAATCGATTATCTTTTCCACTACGACCTCGATCGGTCACTTTACCTAGGCAAAAAGGTTCCATTTTTGCTCATTGGGCATCAGTAAGTATGTATCTATCCATAGTACTATTATAAATTAATCACTACCCTTTGTTAATTCTCAACAAGCCCTAACTCTTAGTGCCTCAAATTTTAATTCTGGAAGTGATTTATTTTCTCCCATCATGTACGGGTGGTCAGCCAATGACAACATATCTAGATCTTCTTCGCTATTTCCATAAGCATAGATATATTGGTAGTCTTCTAAATTATATCGTTGCAAAATCCGTAATTTTTTCTGTTCACGGCTACAATCTTCAGAGCGATAACGACCCGTTAAAGTACCATTCTTAATTTCTGTTTGGGTGCAAATCAACTCAATATTAAGCAATTCACAGATTGGTGCTAAATATAAATCGACTGACGCAGAAACAAGAACAATATGATCACCACGCTGTTGATGGAGATAAAGCTGCTTTAGTAAAGCTGGATCTAATTGTTTTATTAATTTTTGCGCATATTCATCAACCAAATTTTCAACAAATGTGGCGGAGATACCTTCAAACATCGTTTGAAATAGTCGAGGTCTCATCGCATGTGCAGGATATAAGCGTAAATAATAGGCTTGAATCCAAGGGAGTATTGTTAAGCCTTTTTTTACAATGTGACGCTTTGATAGGGTAAAGAAAATAAACCCCGTAAAACTATCTTTAGGATAGAGCGTGCCATCAAAGTCAAATAAAGCAAGATTTACAGTTTTATGCGTTTGGCTCTTTGCATGCATGTCTCATATCGTCCATTTACACGGCTTGCAAACCAGTTTGTATTGTAATCACGACTCAGTTTTGGTCCTGAAATAACGACTTGTGGCATGGTTGCATAAATTGGTTCTTTTTTGGTTTTATTTTGATATAGCTTTTGTACAGCTAAATAAGTTTGAGTATCTTCAAATTTTTTCTCTTTCTCTTTTTTCAAATCATCACGAATTTGGCGTGGTGTCACTAAAATATTATTTTGAGCAAAAACAGCGATGAGCTCTTTTTCACTTTGGCTTTGGGTTGATTTCACATCACCATCTTTATTGTAAAGTAATAGATCACCATCGAGACTGATTTCAGTCTTGGTAAGTGCATTTAACATGCTTTGAAACGCTGCATTTCGACTTGAGTAAACACCAGAATTGTAGTCTGCAAAGCGATAGATTGCTTTGTCATAATCAGCAGGATATTCCATTAATCGATGAATACCATAGTATAAACCCCCATATTGGGTATACAGATCATTACGCAATTCGGCAATACTACCACTTTGGCGTTTATGTTCTTTGGCGTAATTAATATGAACTTGCATTGAACCCAATGTCGTAATTGGATTCATTTTTTCCCCGATATCTTGTCCAACGAGTTTCGCTGCACCCGTTAATGCACTGACATGATAATGTTTTGACATGTAGTCGAAAATCTCACGGTAGAGCAAATCCAGCTCGCGCTCCGTTTTAACTTTACGCATTTGACTCATGTAATTATTTTCTGGAGAAGGTTGATTTTTGAGTACGTCCTCAAAATAGCCTGCAATTGTTCCGCCGATGGTTTCACCCAACTTTGCTTCAAATTTTTCTTTGAGTCGAGTATTAATTTCTTGTACTGCTTTTTCTCCAAGTCCTGGGACGGCTGGATCAGCAACAAAGTTGGATTCTTGATCTACAACAGCAACAATACTGCACACATTTTCCTTGGATTTAGGAATACTGAGTTGTTGCATGATATCAAAAATATCTTGCGCCCATGACTGGCGATCATTTACACGAGGGGGAAGCACTTTCTTAATTTGTTCTGCTTCCATTTCTGGTTCTTTACCATTAGACCACCATGCTTTATCTCCACAAGCTGTCAAGCTGAGACATGCAGTGAGGATGCCCATAATTTTTAATAAAGGACGAGTAGGGAATGATTTATTCATAATCAGAACAACACCACATAAAAAGATGAGTCAAATGGGCGAATGAAGTATACTATGTTGCTCAGAATTTGTAAGAATATATATGTATATCGGTTCATATCAACTGTCAAATAATTTGATTGTTGCACCTATGGCAGGCGTAACAGATAGACCCTTTCGGACACTATGTAAATATTTTGGTGCAGGTCATGCCGTAAGTGAAATGATGACGGCTGATAAAACCTTACGTATGAGTAAGAAAAGTTTATATCGGGCAAATTTTGATGGCGAACTTGCGCCAATTTCAGCACAAATTGCGGGTTCTGACCCAGAGCAACTTGCGGAAGCTGCTCGTTACCAAGTCGCTAACGGTGCACAAATCGTTGATATCAATATGGGTTGTCCAGCCAAAAAGGTTTGTAACAAGTTGGCAGGTTCAGCATTATTACAAGATGAAGATTTAGTAGCCCGAATTCTAGATGCGGTGGTTGCGGCCGTGGATGTGCCAGTGACTTTAAAAACCCGACTAGGATTTTTAAATGGTCATGAAAATATTTTGCGTGTGGCAAAACGTGCTGAAGAATCAGGAATTTCAGCTTTAGCCTTACATGGTCGTACGCGTGAAGATATGTATTTGAACACAGCCCGTTATGAGCTGATTAAGCAGGTAAAAGAACTGATTGATATTCCATTGATTGCCAATGGTGATATTGATAGTCCTGAGAAAGCTAAATATGTCCTAGACTATACTGGCGCAGACGCGATTATGATTGGACGTGCTGCACAAGGTCGACCATGGATATTTCGGGAAATAGCACATTACTTAAAAACAGGTAAACACTTGGCAGCGCCTGATATTGCTGAAGTCAAAGCTGTGCTATTAGGGCATTTATCAGAATTATATCAATTCTATGGCGAATATTCTGGTTGTCGTATTGCGCGCAAGCATATTGCTTGGTACACCAAAGGCTTGCGTTCGAGTAATGAATTTCGCCAAAGTATGTATAAAGTAGAGAGTACTGCTGATCAGGCCAAGGTTGTAGAAGCATATTTTGATCAATTGCTTGATCTAGGGCAGCGTATGAGTGATGTGGAAGTTGAACAACTCAATTTACTAGACATTAAATAGTGATGCTATTTTTATTTGTTTAAAAGCCTGTAATGATGGATGAGTTTCATTACAGGCTTCCGATTACTCTAAATGTGCAGTGATTTTTTGCAGAATTTGAAAGATCACATCAAATTCACTTTGTAATGGTGTGCTTTTTCGTGTCACCAATGCCAATGTGCGGTTCGGGGCATCTTCAATTGATTTTACTGCAATTTCTTCATTGAAATGAATCATGCTGTTTTTCAAGGCAATTTCGGGTAGCAGTGTAAAGCCAAGATTTGACGACACCATTTCCACTAAAGTTGGAAGAGAGCTTGCCTTTAAACGATGATCATTTTTGCGCTCACCCACAGGGCAGGCACTTAAGGTGTGATCTCGTAAACAATGACCTTCTTCGAGTAGCATGAGACGCGATAAGTCCAAATCATCTAGTGAGTTTGCATTCTCAGCATTCTTGTCATTTTTATTGTAGACAACAAATAAATTTTCTTTTGCAATTTCTGCAACTTTTAATCCACGAGTGTCAAAAGGAAGCGCCAGAACAATCATATCTAAATTGCCGTGTTCTAGCTTTTCTACGATTTTCTCACTTTGAGCTTCATGTAAATGAAGCTGAATCTTCGGCAGTTGTCGATGCACTTCATCAAGTAGTTGAGTCAAAATAAATGGTGCAATCGTAGGAATAATACCGAGATGTAGATCACCTGTTAATGGTTCACTCATTTCTCTACTTAGGCGCATTAAATCTTGTGCATCGGCAAGTAATACTCGTGCACGTGCAACGACTTGTTCGCCTAATGGGGTTAAACGAACGTTTTGACGATCACGCTCAACTAGGACGCCACCTAAGAGGCGCTCTAGTTCCATGATACCACCCGACAAAGTAGACTGAGTGACAAATGAACGGCGCGCAGCTTCAGTAAAATGTAAAGTTTCTGACAACGTAACTAAATACGATAGCTGTCTTAATGAGGGTAATGCAGCCATAGAGTCCTAGTGTGATGATCTAAAGTGATGAGCAAACAAACCGCTAAGTTGTGGAATGAAGTGAGCAGGAATATCATGCCCCATTCCTTGAATTAATTCAAATTTAGCACCAGAAATCGCCTTTGCAACAGCTTTCCCGTGACTTGGTGGTAATAAACGATCTTTTGAACCATGTACAACCAAAGTCGGTTGAGTAATATTTTTGTTCAATGCTAACAAAGAACCTGTACATAATATTGCTAAAAACTGTTGAAGTACACCCGCTGGGTAAAAACTACGGCGATATAGTTTACGAATGGTTTGAATTGCTTCAACTTGATTCACATAACCTGGTGATCCAATAATATGAAATACTTTCAAACTATGATTCACAATCGCATCTTCGTCATGTGCTTCAGGTTTGCCTAATAAACTGAAAAGTTGTTTTGGAAACGGCGGTGGCAGGAAGGGTTGATTATTACTGGTAAATAATAATCCTACTTTCTCAACTTTTTCTGGATATTTCGCTGCTACGATTTGAGAGATCATGCCACCCATTGAAGCGCCTATGAGATATGTTTTTTCAAGCCCCAATTGGTCGATTAACATCGAAACATCATCAGCCATATCATATAAAGTGTAAGGTGCACCTTCGTTACCAAGCCCAATGATGAAGCGACTCATGAGTTTCATGGTATTGAGGCGTTTTCTTTTTTCACGAATTTTTGAAGATAAACCAATATCACGATTATCGAAACGGATAACGCGGAAGCCTTGATCAATCAATGATTTACAAAAGAAGTCAGGCCAAAACAGCATTTGAGCACCTAAACCCATAATCAACAGAATTGTTGGGTGTTCTGGATTGCCGCCCATTTCAACATGCAGTTCAATACCATTACCTAAAGTGACTTTGGTTTCTTGCATAAATGGAGCATAAGGTGACACATTAAATTGTAAAGCACTGTTCATGGCATTCATTCCGAATTGAATTCTTTTTATAGAATTAGAGTCTGCTAGAAATTTCTTTCTTAACAGACTCTAATTTAAACCTTAAACTTGTGCTGGAATCAAGTCTGGAACAAGTTTGGTTAAAGTTAAACGTTGTTTGCTTGCAGTCGCACCTAAAAGCACAAAACCTCTCAATGTACCTTCATCATCTGCTGCTCTAGCAAGCATACCATCTTCAAACTCTTCAGTTTCCCAATTCACGTCCACACCAATTGGTGCAGGTAATACAGTCAATGGTGCAGCAGGTGTTTTTACCGCAACAGGCATTGCAGGGTAGTGTACAGCAGTACTTTGCCCGCTCAGTGTTTTTGCTAATGCACGTGCTTGTTGCATGATTGGCATGACATATGGCAGTAATGTTCCATTCACTTCTGCACAGTCACCCACCGCATAGATGTCAGGCTGGTTGGTTTCCAATAGGGTATTGGTAATGATGCCGCGACTTGTTTGAATATCTGCAGCTTTTGCTAAAGATATATTTGGCTGTAAACCAATCGCTGAAAGAACGATATCTGCAATTAAAGTCTGACCTGTTGCCAAAGTCACTTCGTAATCTTCACCATCATTGATTTTCGTTACTTTTTCAACAGTGGTCGACAATGCGAATTTAATACCCGCTTGTTCTAAATTGGTTTTAAATGCTTCAGCAACGTGATTTGGTAGCAAGCGACCAAGTGGTTGTGGTGCAAGATCAATTACGGTGACATCGTAGTTGCTATGTAATAAATCATTGGCAAATTCACAGCCAATTAACCCAGCGCCTAGAATCACAACGCGTTTATCTTTACGCTTTGCTAAATTTTCACGGAACGTACGGTAGTCGATCAAGGAGTTCACGACATGAATATCATCACTACCATCACCAGCAATTGCTAAACGAATTGGGTTTGCACCTACTGCAAGGACCAGTTTTGAATAAGGTTGAGTGAAAATTTCACCATTTTTTTCTAAAGTGATTTCATGTTGTTCAGCATTAATTTCTTTCACCAAGGTTTCAGCTTCAATGCGCATATTCAGTTGCGTTGCCATTTTAGCTGCATCACCTAGGGCAATTTGTTCAGGTGCTTTATTCCCTGCAAAGGCATTAGATAATGTTGGTTTTGCATAATTTACCGCATCATCTGCGCAGATCATAACGAGTTCTTGTTCTGGGCTGAGTTTGCGAAACTCACGTGCAACAGTATAGCCTGCCATGCCCGATCCGATGATGACGATAGGATGCATTATATTCTCCAGTATTTCTTTCAATAAAAACAAACGATAGGAAAAAAAAGACCATGATCATGATCACGGTCTTTTAGATCTATTTAGATTTCAATCATTTCAAAATCAGCTTTTGAAACGCCGCAATCTGGGCAAGTCCAATCATCAGGGATATCTTCCCATTTGGTACCTGCTGCAATGCCGTCTTGTGGCCAACCATCTGCTTCGTCGTAAATCCACCCACAAACGATACATTGATATTTTTTCATGTGACTCTCCAAACTGATAGGTATGCTCAAATTGCCTTTCAGTAAAACTATTCCATAATGTCGCTACGATCGCTGCAATACAACAAACTTGTGTTGATCAGGAGTTAGATTTTTACGCAGAACGCCATTTAAGTAAAGCAAATGCAAGAGTTTAATCATTTATGTAGAAAGTGGAATGGCAATTTGTTCTGAAAGTCTTGCTATTTGAGCAATTACTCTAATTTTTGTAGATATGTATATGCTTATAGCTTTTTAAAAACAGTAAAAGTATAAATATAGAGTGGGTGAAAAATAACCATTTAAAATTAAAAGATCAAAAATAACACCAAAATTATGGAGAAAACAAAAATGCAGACTTTATCTTACGATATTGAAATTAAGGCTTCGAAGCAAAAAGTGTGGGAAATATTATGGCAAAAAGAAAGTTACCAAGCTTGAACCCATTTTTTTCTTGCAACTCGACCATACGATCAGACTAGAAAGTAGGCGGTAAAACCTATTTCTATGATGATAAGGGGGTGGCATGATTTCAACAATCGAACGTTTATATGAGCCGAATGTGATTATTTTTAAACATATCGGGATGATTCAAGATGGAGAGGAAGATACTGAAAGTGACGATGTAAAATCTTGGGCAGGTGCATTAGAAAAGTACATGTTATTTGATTCGGATGACTTTACTCAACTCTATGTAGAAGTGGATATTCAACCCCAATATATTGAAATGATGAATCAAGGATTTGAAAAAGGGTTAGCTTTGGTTAAACAATTCGCTGAGCAATAGAAATCATTTTAAGTACATATTTATTGCAAGATAAAAGTATTATTTTCGCTTTGAAATTGATAAATCTTTGCTTTTTTCACGATTGTGTGACTGAAATGGTGCGAAAATGGGCTTTGATCTGCTATTCTATGCCACTTCAATTTTACTTAAATCGAGGCAGAGATGACGCAACAAAACGCTCAATCGACTTCTGAACAAACACTTTCCGAAAACGATTTAATCGCACAGCGTCATGCCAAGTTAAAGCAAATCCAAGAGACTGCTAAACAAAGCGGTAAAAGTCCTTGGCCGAATACCTTTAAACGTGAGCACTATACAGGTGACTTACAGGAACAATTTAAAGATCAAGATAAAGCACAAATCGAAGGTGCTGAAAAAGTTTATGTAAAAGTCGCGGGTCGTGTCATGTTGAACCGTGGGTCATTTATTGTGATCCAAGATATGACAGGTCGTATCCAACTTTATGTAGATCGTAAAGGTTTGCCAGCAGACGTTTTAGAAACGATTAAAAGCCTAGATCTCGGCGATATTATTGCCGGTGAAGGTTATATCGGACGTTCTGGCAAAGGTGACTTATATGTACACCTTGAAGGATTTGAATTATTAACCAAATCACTTCGTCCGCTTCCAGATAAATTCCATGGTTTAACTGACACAGAAGCGAAATATCGCAAGCGTTATTTAGATTTGATCGTCAACGAAGAAACACGTAAGACTTTTGAAATTCGTGCCAAAGTGGTTGCAGGTATTCGTGCGTTCTTAACTAATGAGCGTTTCATGGAAGTTGAGACACCAATGATGCATGTGATCCCGGGTGGTGCATCTGCAAAACCATTCGTAACACATCATAATGCATTGGATATGGAACTCTATTTGCGTATCGCGCCAGAGCTCTATTTAAAGCGCCTTGTAGTGGGTGGTTTTGAGCGTGTGTTTGAAATTAACCGTAACTTCCGTAATGAGGGGGTGTCAACACGTCATAACCCTGAATTTACCATGATCGAGTTTTATCAAGCCTACGCTGATTATAAAGACTTGATGGCATTGACTGAAAACATGCTTGAGAAATTGGCAGTCGACATTTTAGGTTCTACCGATGTGCCTTATGGTGATGAGGTGTATAGCTTCAAAGGTCCATTCAAGAAAATATCAATGTTTGACGCCATTCTTGAGCACAATCCAGACTTTACGCCTGAAAATGTAAATGATCGTGAGTTCTTGGCTAAATTTACTCAAGATGTGTTGAAAGAAAAAGTGAAGCCTGGTTTCGGTTTAGGCAAATTACAAACAATCGTGTTTGAAGAAACTGTTGAAACTAAACTTCGTCAACCAACATTCATTACAGAGTATCCAGCTGAAACCTCACCACTCGCTCGTCGTAATGATGATAATCCACACATTACCGATCGTTTTGAGTTCTTTATTGGTGGTCGTGAGTTAGCCAATGGTTTCTCTGAGTTAAATGATCCAATTGATCAGGCTGAGCGTTTCCAAGCACAGGTTGAAGAAAAAGATGCTGGTGATGATGAGGCAATGCATTACGATGCGGACTTTATTGAAGCACTAGAATACGGTTTACCGCCAACAGCAGGTGAAGGTATTGGTATTGATCGTTTGGTTATGCTATTTGCTAATGCGCCAAGTATTCGTGATGTATTGTTATTCCCACACATGCGCCGTAAAGATTAATTACTCACTTATTATTAATAAAAGGCCACTTTAAAAGTGGCTTTTTATTTTGTTGGCTTTGTACATGACAAAAAAAGATAACTCATTGAAATAATGGCATAATACTTGTTTTTTGACGACGAATATGATGACACATTTCAATGAGTTACATCTCATCTTAAACAAATATCGAAAGTGGAACAAGTCACATGTAAAATGTTTTACACTGATTATGCTGGCATTAATTGTAAAACAGACATGTAACCTTTCTTCTGCATCTAATAGAAGATGGAGAACTTTTACTTTTTGTTTTTCCTATGTTTAATGCTTCAGCTATTCGTGATTATGCATTACGCTGGGAAATCGAAACCTTATTTAGTTGTCTCAAAGGACGTGGATTCAATCTTGAAAATACTCGTTTAACAGACCCTAGACGAGTCCTAGCTATCGGTTTCTGTTGGTGCTATTTAACAGGTGAATGGCAACATGATCAAAAAAAAGCCATAAAACTAAAGAAGCATGGACGACTTTCACTAAGTTTATTTCGCTACGGTTTGGACTATGTTCAAATGGCTATTCTACGTTTGATTGGTTTCGGGAAAAAAGAAGAATTTAAGAAAGTGCTCGTAATTTTAAGGAAGAAAAAGCCTGATAGGACAAGGGCCCTATGAAATTTGTCGTGTACAGAGCTAAATAGATAAGAAGCCGAATTCGACTTCTTTTTTTGTTTAATTTAATTTCATGTTATTTTTAACAGTCCTTCTTTTCTTTCTGAGCTATGCATATCACAATTTTGCATATTGATATGAAAAAACAAGCTAAAGAAGCCGTTCTAAATTATTATAATGGATAAACTTTACTAGATTGCTCATTTGTCCACTAGTAAGAATATCGATATCACGAAAAATTGGAGTTGTTATGATACTCGTTCCTCCACACGGTCTTCCAAGTGGTGGTTTAATACCACTTATAGATTTTATGGGTAACATTGATAAGGGGGGATATGTACATGACTGAAAATAGATTAACTCACCTCAAGCAACTTGAGGCAGAAAGTATTCATATTATTCGTGAAGTTGCAGCTGAATTTGAAAATCCAGTGATGCTTTATTCAATTGGTAAAGATTCAGCAGTCATGTTACATCTTGCCTTGAAAGCATTTTATCCTGCTAAGCTTCCTTTTCCACTCCTGCATGTAGATACAGGTTGGAAGTTTAAGGACATGATCTCATTCCGTGACAACATGGCAAAAACTCATGGCTTTGATTTGATCGTACATCAGAACAAAGAAGGTCGTGATGCAGGCATTAACCCATTTGATCATGGTAGTTCAAAATATACCGACATCATGAAAACTCAGGGTTTAAAACAAGCATTAGATAAATATCAGTTTGATGCTGCGTTTGGTGGTGCACGTCGTGATGAAGAAAAATCACGTGCGAAAGAACGTGTTTATTCATTCCGTGATACGAAGCATCGTTGGGATCCAAAAAACCAACGTCCAGAACTTTGGAATCTTTACAATGGTAAAGTGAACAAAGGTGAGAGTATTCGTGTTTTCCCTTTATCTAACTGGACTGAGTTAGATATTTGGCAATATATTTACTTAGAAAATATTCAACTTGTTCCTCTTTACTTCTCGGCTGTACGCCCAGTTGTAGAGCGTAGCGGTACGTTAATCATGGTCGATGACGAGCGTATGCGTTTAAAGGAAGGTGAAGTTCCTCAAATGAAATCGGTACGTTTCCGTACACTTGGTTGTTACCCATTAACAGGTGCAGTTGAGTCTGAGGCGGATACATTGCCTGAAATTATCCAAGAAATGCTTTTGGCTACCAGTTCAGAGCGTCAGGGTCGTATGATTGACCACGATGAAGCTGGCTCAATGGAAAAGAAAAAGCAGGAAGGTTATTTCTAATTTCCTTAAGCAAGTCCCTCTGTTAAAAGAGGGATGTCGGGAAATTACAAAATTAGATTTCAAATTTTGTGGAGTTTTGAGCAATGTCTCATCAATCAGATCTTATTAGCCAAGATATTTTGGCATATTTAAAACAGCACGAAAATAAAGACCTTTTGCGCTTCTTGACCTGCGGTAACGTCGATGATGGTAAGTCAACGCTAATTGGTCGTTTACTTTATGATTCAAAGTTGATCTATGAAGATCAATTACAAGCAGTAACGCGTGATAGTAAAAAAGTAGGTACAACAGGAGATGCTCCTGACCTTGCTTTACTGGTTGATGGTTTACAAGCTGAACGTGAACAGGGGATTACGATTGATGTAGCCTATCGTTATTTCTCTACAGAAAAGCGTAAGTTCATCATTGCTGATACGCCAGGACATGAGCAATATACGCGTAACATGGCAACAGGTGCATCAACGGCTGATCTTGCGATTATCCTGATTGATGCGCGTTATGGTGTGCAAACGCAAACTCGCCGTCATACTTTTATTGCAAGTTTACTTGGTATTAAAAATATCGTTGTTGCGATCAATAAAATGGACTTGGTTGAGTTCTCTGAATCTCGTTTCAACGAAATTCAAGTTGAATATGATGCATTCTTAAGCCAGCTTGGTGAGCGTCGTCCAGAGAATATTTTATTCGTTCCGATTTCAGCATTGAATGGCGACAACGTTGTTAATCCATCTGCAAGTACGCCTTGGTACAAGGGTCAAACCTTGATGAGCATTCTTGAGTCAGTGGAAATCAAGCGTGATTCGAACAAAAAAGAATTTCGTTTCCCTGTTCAGTATGTGAATCGTCCAAATCTTGATTTCCGTGGTTTTGCAGGTACGATTGCACTTGGTGAAATTAACGTTGGCGATGAAATCGTTGCTTTACCTTCAGCTAAAAAATCGACTGTTAAAGAAATTGTCACTTTCGATGGAAATCTTGAACAAGCAATTGCAGGTCAAGCGGTTACTTTAACGTTAAATGATGAAATTGATATCTCACGTGGTAATGTTTTAGTTCGTGCAGGTGAACAACCGCTTATTTCGCGTAGTGTTCGTGCATCTGTTGTATGGATGAATGAACATCCACTAGTGAAAGGTAAACTATATAACCTTAAAATCGGTACGCAAACTGTTCCTGCAAAAGTCAGTGCGATCAATTACCGTGTCAACGTAAATACACTTGAACATACTCAAGTTGAAGAGCTTGAGTTAAATGCAATTGCAGATCTTGTAATTGAGTTTGATGCTCCAGTGGTATTTGACCAATATCAAGACAGCCGTTATACGGGTTCATTGATCTTTATTGACCGCTTAAGCAACGTTACTGTTGGTGCGGGGATGATTGAAGCAGCAGTAGAATGGACAGCGCATAGCAATCCTGTAACTGCTGAAGATCGTGCAGCGCGCTTAGGTCAGAAACCTGCTGTGATTGGTGTTTCTGCTCAGTTGATTGAACAGGCTCAGGCTTTGGAAAGTTTGTTGATTCAACAAGGTGTGGTTGCGATTGCAAAAGTTGGTTTAACGACTGAGCAAACTGTTTTATTGCGTGAAACAGGTGTAGTGGTTATTACAACAACTGTTGATGGTACAGATACCGATATTAATGCTGAAACAGTTGAAGAAGCAGCTGAAAAAATCGTGGAGTTAGTTCGTCTTTAATAGCTTGGACTGACTTCTAAAAGCCTGCTCATGCAGGCTTTTTTATTTTATAAATTCGAAATTTATATCTTTGAAGGTTTTTGATTCTTCGATTTAATTTAAAATACTGATAAATATATCGAGCTGATATTTTTTTATTCTGTTTTGAAAGGTCTTTTATGAGACAATAGTTCTTTGAATTATTGTCTAAGGACTCCCATGACTGAGCAAACTCCTGAATATTTAAGCGATATCGAAATTTTAGACATTTTACAGTCTATGAAAAAAGATAAGCTTGATGCAGAAGCGAACGAAATCATCCGTAATGGGGGGAAGGCTGGGCGTCAAGAAGCACACAAGCAAGCTTTGGTTGCACTGAATACAAGTTTTGAAGATAAATTTGTAGAAGCAGTAACACTTGCATTAGGTTTAAATTCTGGACAAGCTAAAAAAATTCGTTATAAAAAAGATCGTATTCGTATTTTAAAAGTGCGAGGTATTGATTATCTTGCAATTGATGGAGCTGAAACAGCTCAAGTTCTGTCTCAGGTTGCTCAAGCAATTGTGCGTGAAGATTCAATAGTGACTCATGATCTGCATAACATCTTTCCATTTTGGAAAGAAGGGTGGCCAATGGTTCAGTTCGATAGTGCGTATAAAATCCTATCAGAAGATATTGCAATTCATTATCAAGCTACATTAGATCAATTAATTTCACTATATGGTGGAAATTAAATTTTCTATAAATCAAATAAATTATTATAAATAACAAGGATGTTAAATTTATGAGTTTGAATATAGAGATCCCACATGAGGCTCTAGACGCTTTAAGAGCAGGTCAGTTGATAGATGCAATCAAAATTACTCGTGAGAAAACAGGTCTTGGGTTGAAAGAATCCAAAGACTTGGTCGAACGGTATTTAAAAGAACATCCACAAGAACAAGCGCTAATTCAGGAGCAGTTAGCCCAACGGGGTCGTGGCGGAATCCAAATCTTTATTTTGATTTTCATCATATTGGTGATTTTAGTTTGGTTTTTGACCAGATAAATTAAGCCCTTCAAAGGGCTTAATTTTTATGAGTTATTCAGTTGTTGTTGAAGGTGGTTCATTTTCTAAGCTGGGAATAATTTGAGTGACCAGTAATTGATCGATTTTATAATGGTCAATATCAACTACCTCAAACTTAAAACCCGCATATTCTACTGCATCAGCTGGACGTGGAATTTTGCGTAAACGATACATGATGAAACCAGCAATCGTTTCATAATTTTCATTTTCAGGAAATTCTTCAATTTCCAATACATGTTTTACATCTTCAATTGGGGTGCTACCATCAATCAGCCATGAGTGATTATCACGCTTAATAATTTGTTGATCTTCTTCCATTGGTGTGACCCAATCACCCATCACAGTAATCATGATGTCGCTGAGTGTAATCACACCAACCACCAAGGCGTATTCATTAATAACGACCGCAAATTTTTCTTTGGTTGAACGGAAGCGATCTAGTAATTCTGAAAGTGTTAATGTGTCTGGAATAATAAGAACAGTACGGATTGTTGATTCATTCAGCTGAAGGAGGGATTGATTGTTTAAGATACGGACCAAAATATCTTTGGTATCAACATAACCAATGACTTGGTCAATTTGTTCATTACAAACTAAAAACTTGGAGTAGGGATATTCGGCTAATTTCTGGCGAATACTGTTCTCATTTTCTTTTAAAGTGAAATAAACCACATTTTCACGTGTGGTCATACTTGATGGTACTGTGCGTTCTTCGAGTTCAAAAACATTTTCAATGAAGTGGTGTTCTTGTTTTTGTAATACACCAGCTTGAGCTCCTGCATCCATAACCGCAGAAATATCATCAAACGTAATATTGTCATCACGAATGGTATTTACTTTAAATAACCGGAACAATAAGTTTGCAATTGCATTGATTCCCCAAGCTAAAGGCTTACAAATCTTGATAAAAACTTGAATCGGCTCAATAACGCGAATGGAAATTTTTTCTGGGGCGATCATTGCCAAACGTTTTGGCATTAGATCCGCGAACAAAATAAACAGGGAAGTTACCAAAGTGAAAGATAAAGCAAAACCAATCGTTTCTAGCCAAGGGCCTACATAAAACTGTTTAAGCATTTCTACAAAAAATGGGCGAAAAGCTGCTTCACCTAAAATACCGCCTAAGATAGCAACAGCATTTAAACCGATTTGTGAGGCTGCAAAAAAGTCCGCAGATTGTTCCTGTAAATCTAAAACTTTTTGTGCTCGAATTTCACCAGATTCAGCCAAAATTTTTAATTTAACTTTTCGTGCGCCAGCAAGTGCAATTTCAGTGAGCGAGAGAAAACCTGCCGCAGTTATGAGCAGAATAATGACAATAATATTTTGGAAGAGACTCACATATCACCTGTGGTTCATCGTTTATTATGAATATGTTGTAACATAAAAAAACAAGAGAGGTAATTGGTTATTACCTCAGTATAACAATTTTGCTTATGAAACAAGCATATCCGTAGAGGAAATCATATTGTTACAAAGCAATATTTTAGTATTGTGAAAATTGTGAATTATTTAAAAGAAACTCACGATTTTCTTCTTCGATCATTTGGCGTGCTACAAAGAGGATAAGTTGTCTTAACCAACGATGTGCAGGATGATGGTGTAGCAATGGACACCAAGCCATTTTAAGCTCAAATTCTGGAATGTAAAATGGTGGGTCTTTAATAAGAAGACGAGGATTTTGTGCTTGCAAACGTGCCATACGTGTTGGCAATGTTGCAATCAGATCAACATTCTGCGCTAAAAGTGCAGGCATTTGATAGTGGCGAGTAAAAACTGAAATTTTACGACGCTGACCAATTCGTTCCAAAGCTTGGTCAATCCAACCAAGTCCTGCTTGTTTATCTGGATTTACGCCAAAGCCAACACCCATACCTGTTTTAGAAACCCAAATATGTTGAGCATCTAAATAGCTTTTAAGGTTGAGATGGGTTACAGCAGGGTGTTTATCATTTAAAATACAGCTAAAACTATCGCGCCATACCAAAACTTGATGGAAGCTTTGCGGGATTTCATTGAAGCGGTTAATGGCTAGATCAACTTTGCCTTGCTCCATATCTCGATAAGAGACATCACTTGGAGTTAAGAAGTCCAGTACAACATTTGGCGCTTCAGAGCGAAGTGCTTTTACAAGACGCGGTACAAGCGTTGCTTCAGCATAATCGGAAGTCATTATGCGAAAAACGCGCGTACTGGTATAAGGCCTAAATTCGGTACGTGGTTCGAGAATCATCGACAAATCTGATAATGCATCACGAATACGTGGTTGTAATTCGAGTGCACGCTCAGTTGGTGTCATGCCTTCAGAAGAACGAATGAGTAGAGGGTCGTTAAATAAATTACGTAAGCGACGTAAAATATTACTCATTGCGGGTTGAGTGACACCCAGTTGTTCTGCAGCACGTGTGACATTTTTTTCACGAAGAAGTACATCAAGATAAATTAATAAATTGAGATCAACCCGCTCCAGATTCATAAAAAAAATACCGAAAATAAAATTTTTGAATTGTGATGAATTATGACATAACTAAAGCCGTTTGTGTAACTTAAAACGAGATAAAAGGTATAGCAAATAGTTGAATGGTTTGGTCTTATTAAATTTGAATAAGCTTATAACAGATTCATTATCATGAGGAAATGATATTCAATATATAAAACACGATGGCCATTTCTGCATTTATTGGCTTTATTCATTCATATGTTTTGGTATTGGATAGTTGTTTTAAATGTATAGAAATAATACGAGTTAGATTGTTTAATGAATAATTTATGATGAATTTTATTTTTAAAAATATTTATATATCAAAGTCTTGGTTTATTTTTTTGAATATTCTATATCGTTTTATCTGTATATTTCATAAATAAATACTGAAAATTAACCAAGAATATTGGATTAATCTGTTTGCACAGACTAAGCTGTGCAATATGTTGATGAAGTGCTTAAAATCTAGACTATAAAAGCATGGTTTTTTGCGATCATTCGATGCCAATCCCTCTAAAGGAATATATCATGTCTACATATTTAACAGCGATTGATGCAATCCGCGAATTAAAAGCAAAATTCGGCGACACTTGGCGCGATATTAGCCCAGAAGATGCTGCTCGTATGCAAATGCAAAACCGTTTCAAAACTGGTTTAGATATTGCTAAATATACAGCTGCGATTATGCGTCGTGATATGGCTGCTTATGATGCTGACTCTAGCAAATATACTCAATCATTAGGTTGCTGGCACGGTTTCATCGCTCAACAAAAAATGATTGCGAACAAAAAATACTTCGGTACTACTGAACGTCGCTATATCTACCTTTCTGGTTGGATGGTTGCTGCACTTCGTTCAGAATTTGGTCCACTTCCTGACCAATCTATGCACGAAAAAACTTCTGTTCCTGCATTAATCGAAGAAATCTATACTTTCTTACGTCAAGCTGACGCGAAAGAATTAAACGATTTATTCCGTGCTCTTAAAAAAGCTCAAGAGGCTGGTGACACTGCTAAAGCTGCTGAAATCACTGCTCAAATCGATGGTTTCCAAACTCACGTTGTGCCAATTATTGCTGACATCGACGCTGGTTTCGGTAACGAAGAAGCGACTTACTTACTTGCTAAGAAAATGATCGAAGCTGGTGCTTGTGCGCTTCAAATCGAAAACCAAGTATCTGATGCAAAACAATGTGGTCACCAAGCAGGTAAAGTAACTGTTCCACACGAAGACTTCATCGCTAAGATTCACGCTTTACGTTATGCATTCTTAGAAATGGGTCTTGACGACGGTATCATCGTTGCACGTACTGACTCTGAAGGCGCTGACTTGACTCAAAAAATCCCAGTGGTTAAAGAGCCAGGCGACATCGCTTCTCAATACATCAGCTACTTAGATACAACTGAAATTGATATCTCTGAAGCTCAGGAAGACGAAATCCTGATCAAACGTAATGGTAAACTTCACCGTCCTAAACGTCTTGCTTCTGGTCTATACCAGTTCCGTGAAGGCACTCAAATTGACCGCGTTGTACTTGACTGTGTAACTAGCTTACAGAACGGTGCTGACCTTCTTTGGATCGAAACAGCGACGCCTAACGTTGCTGAAATCGCTCACATGGTTAACCGTGTACGTGAAACAGTTCCAAATGCTAAGCTTGTTTATAACAACAGCCCATCATTCAACTGGACGTTAAACTTCCGTCAACAAGCTTACGACCGTTGGGTTGCTGAAGGTAAAGACGTTTCTGCTTACGACCGTGCTAAATTAATGAGCGCTGAGTACGATGCTACTGAATTGGCTGCTGATGCTGATGAAAAAGTACGTACATTCCAAGCAGATGCTTCTCGTGAAGCGGGTGTATTCCATCACTTGATCACACTTCCGACTTACCATACTGCTGCTCTTTCTACTCATGAGCTTGCACAAGGTTACTTCGGTTCTGAAGGTATGTTGGCTTATGTTGCTGGCGTACAACGTAAAGAAATCCGTGGCGGTATCGCTTGTGTTAAACACCAAGCAATGGCTGGTTCTGACATCGGTGATGATCACAAAGAAATCTTCTCTGGTGACAACGCTCTTAAAGCGCACGATGATGCTAAAAACACAATGAACCAATTCGCTGCTCACTAAGCCTCGATTGATTCAAAAAAACCCTGCTTAAGCAGGGTTTTTTATTTTAATCATAAAAATGCTCGCAACAGCGAGCATTTAAAATTTAAAAAGATTATTCAGCTTCTTTTTTGAGTTGATATTTATCAGCCAAATCACCCGTAATTTCTTTACCATCCATATCTAATGCTTTTAAATAACCCTCAGCAACAAAATATTTACGGCTATCACCAGCTTTATCTAATTCAATAATAGATGAATTTTTGCTATCAAATTGGAAACTACCCTTGCTTTCAAATGGTTTGCCATCCCCCTTACCAAGATACGTTTCTTTAATCTCATAAGTTTTATCTGAATTAAGTTCTAATTCGGTTTTAATACCTTCACAATCTGCACAAGGGAGTATGCCTTTATATGTGCCATTCCAATCTAATGCATTTTCAGCAGTATGTGCAGTATCAGCTACAGTTGCTTCTGATACAGCTTCAGTTGTAGCTGGTGTTTGCTCTTCAACTTTTTTATTTTCAGTTTTACTACAAGCGACTAATACAAGAGAAGCTAGAGAAATTGCAATAATTGACTTTTTCATTTGGTATTAAGCTCTTTTTTAAAAAATATTGTTATTTAAACTATGGGATTTTAAGAAGAAAGGGTAGTGACAGTATGTAAGGGTTATTTAACCTTTGGTAAATCTATAAATGGCAGAATTTAAATTTATTATTTAACCTACTTATTGCAAAGTATTAAAATTTTAGAAAAAAGTAAATTTTAAATATAAAAAAGCCTTTATCGTTAGATAAAGGCTTTTTAAATTTTGGAGCGGGAAACGAGACTCGAACTCGCGACCCCAACCTTGGCAAGGTTATGCTCTACCAACTGAGCTATTCCCGCAATAGGACGCATTATAGAGAGTTTCATCCAACTGTCAACTCTCTATGTTGCTGAGTGTTGAATTAATCAGCACGTCGCCAAATTGTGCCTTGGCGAGTATCTTCTAAAACGACACCTTGATCGAGTAAAGACTGACGAATGCTATCGGCTTTTGCAAAATCTTTAGCTTTTTTTGCATCAACACGTTGTTGAATAAAATCTTCAATTTCTACATCAGAGAGATTAAGCGCTTCTTGACCAATATCAGACTTTAAAAAATCTTCAACATCATATTGCACTAGACCAAGAATGTTCGTCAGATAACGTAGCGTTGAATAAAGAACAGTTGCTTGTTCAGCATGTTCTTCTTTAACTGCACGATTTAATTCTTTATTGATTTCAAATAGTACTGCGATTGCTTCCGCAGTATTGAAATCATCACGCATTGCACTGTTGAAGCGTTCAACAAGATCTTGCGCTAAAGTTTCAACTGTTTTTTGACCATAAACTTGCTGATAAGCTTTAAATGAATGATAAAAACGACTGAGTGTGGTCTTTGCTTCTTTTAATGCAACATCAGAGAAATTGACAGGGCTACGATAATGAGATGAGACAATAAAGTAACGAATCACTTCGGGATGGAATTTTTCCATGACATCGCGAATGGTAAAGAAGTTGCCTAAAGATTTAGACATTTTTTCGCCATCAACATTGATAAAACCAACATGCATCCAATAATTTACATATTGCTCACCTGTTGATGCTTCACTTTGTGCGATTTCATTTTCATGGTGAGGGAACATGAGATCTGAGCCACCACCATGAATATCGAAATGATTGCCTAAGCAGCAAGTCGACATTGCAGAGCATTCGATATGCCAACCTGGACGGCCATTGCCCCATGGTGAAGCCCATGCAGGTTCATTTTCTTTGGCATGTTTCCAAAGTACAAAGTCGAATGGATGTTTCTTGTCTACTTCGACATCGACACGTTCTGATGCTCCTGCTTGCATGTCGTCCAATTTACGACCTGATAAGCGACCATATTTATCAAATTTAGTCACTTCAAAATACACATCACCATTGGCAGCGGGGTAGGCAGCACCTTTATCAACCAGTGTATTGATCATATTTTGCATTTGATCAATATATTCAGTTGCTTTTGGTGCCTCGTCTGGTGCTGCACAGCCTAAATTAGCTGCATCTTCATTCATTGCATCAATAAAACGAGCCGTGAGTTGTTGAATGCTTTCGCCATTTTCATTGGCACGCGCAATAATTTTGTCATCAATATCCGTGATGTTACGAATATAGCGAACTTTCCAGCCTTGGCTGCGTAAGAAGCGGATGATGTAATCAAATGCAACCATAACTCGAGCGTGCCCAATATGACAGTAATCATAAACAGTCATACCACAGACATACATGTCGATTTGACCTTCTTGACGTGGGACAAATTCAACTTTTTTACGTTGCTCAGAATTATATAGAACAAAAGGTTGCATAAGGGTTTTCAAACACTCTACAAAAATCGTGATTCATCATAACGTATGCATTGTATTTCATAAAGTTATCAGGTGAAAAAAATGGAGGAGTGATTGACTTTATAAATGCCTATTTTTTAGCAATATCGCATATTATGATTTTTTACTCTCGAGTTTATGATGAATAGCAATCTCAGATGTCTCATTCTTGCTCATCAAAGTGCAGTATGTGAGGTTCTAGCTCTTATGCAAGGATTTGGTATAAAGCAACCTATTACAAATATTGAATGGGCATGTATGGATATCCCTCAACTTGGTAAATTGATAGGAGGTATTCCATATTTTAAACATGGTTTTGGCTGTAAGCTTAAATTACCTAGAGGTGCCGTAGATTTTTATTTTGGAGAGCAGGGGCAGATCAATGGTTTTGATTTATGGAGATTGCTTGATTTTGCTGGTTCAAGATTATTTAAATATGGATTTTCTAGCGAAGCTGCTTTAAAGCAATGTTTTGAAGATGAAGTGAAAGCAGGTCGTTGAGTCTATTCAGGGTATATACTTTATTACTTAGTAGATTCTAGCAATTAACATAAGTTCAATCTCTCTTCATTTTTGATGAAAACTACTACATTTAGAAACGTGCATATTTTTCAATTATGCTAGAATCAGTATCATTCTTTTGATTAAAATCATCCACCTTCAGGTGGATAGCGTATTATTCTGGGTCAAACTCATATGTCACAAGCCATAAATTTTCAAAAAAGCGCATTAGAGACCCTGCGAATTGAGCAACAAGCCTTAGAAGTTCTTGCAACACAAATTAATGAAAGTTTTGATCGTGCCTGTGAAATTCTTTTGCAGTGTAAAGGGCGTGTTGTTGTGACGGGTATGGGCAAATCAGGTCATATCGGTCGAAAAATGGCAGCGACACTTGCATCAACTGGGACACCATCATTTTTTATGCACCCAGGTGAAGCGGGGCATGGTGATTTGGGTATGTTGGTTCGAGGTGATGTATTAATCGCGATTTCAAATTCAGGCAAAAGTGATGAAATCATGATGCTCATGCCGTTAATCAAACATCTAGGTGTACCATTAATTACTATCAGTCGTGATGATAAAGGACCAATGCCACAGAATGCGGATGTTGCACTGACATTAGGTGAGGCGGATGAGGCTTGTCCTCTAGGTTTAGCACCAACATCTAGTACGACTGCAACACTTGTTTTAGGCGATGCATTAGCCGTCGCATTGTTGGAAGCGCGTGGTTTTACCGCAGATGATTTTGCTCGTTCCCATCCTGCGGGAGCATTAGGTAAACGCTTACTTTTGCATGTAAAACATTTGATGCATACAGGGACTGAATTACCCAAAGTTAAACCTGATACACCGATGAACAAGGTGTTATATGAAATCTCAGATAAACGTTTGGGTCTTACCACGGTTGTTGATGAGAACGATATTTTATTAGGTATTTTTACTGATGGTGATTTACGCCGAATGATTGATCAGCAGCAAGGTTTTGATGTAAACCTCCCAGTTGCTGAAGTTATGACCAAAAATCCACTCACTATTTCTCAAGAAGCCCGTGCGGTGGAAGCATTGGAAAAAATGCATGAGAGAAAGATTAATCAATTTGTAGTTGTTGATTATACCAATAAAGTGATTGGTGTGATTAGTATGCATGACCTTATTCAGGCAGGAGTAAATTAAGCCATGGCATCTTATGCTTTACAAGAACAAGCACGTCATTTACAAGCATTAGTGCTTGATGTGGATGGAATCTTAAGCGATGGCTTTGTAACCCTAACAAACTCAGGTGATGAACTTAAATCATTTGATATTCGTGATGGGTTAGGTATGAAATTGGTTCAACAAGCAGGAATGAAAGTGATTATTATCACTGGACGTAAGAGCAATATTGTTGAAAAAAGAATGACAGATTTAGGTGTTGATCTTATTTTTCAAGGGCGAGAAGATAAAGGTGTGGCATTACGTGAAGCATGTGCTCAGTTAAATATTTTACCTGAAGATTGTTTATATATGGGCGATGACTGGCCTGATTTATCTGCATTTGCGATTGCTGGCATGAGTATTACTGTTCCCAATGGTCATGAGGAAGTTCGTCGTCGTGCAAATTTAGTCACTCAAGCGATGGGTGGACGTG
Source organism: Acinetobacter sp. NIPH 284 (assembly GCF_000369425.1). Taxonomy (NCBI): domain Bacteria; kingdom Pseudomonadati; phylum Pseudomonadota; class Gammaproteobacteria; order Moraxellales; family Moraxellaceae; genus Acinetobacter; species Acinetobacter sp. NIPH 284. The sequence continues at coordinate 55,751 of NZ_KB850010.1, read as the reverse complement.
GCGCAGTTCGAGAAGTATGCGATATGCTCTTATGTTCAAAAGGCGTTTACCAAGAGCTACTTGCAAAATATTTAGCTGTACCACATTAATAGTAGCGTGAATTACCCAAAGGTCAGGTAACTCTGTTTATGGATACCAAGGTTTTATATGTTGTCGCTGTTTTGATTGCTGCTTTAAGTGGTGGCTATTATTATTACAGCGGCAAAGCAAAAAAGTTGGATGTTGATTCAGCGAAAAATATGACTTATTCAGCGCAGGGTGTTCACTTAACACAGACTGATGAGCAGGGTAATTTATACGTTCGGGCTGAGGTGAAACAGTTGCAGCAAAATATGCAGCAGAAAACATCCCAACTTGATCAATTAAATGCCGTGATGTACAAGCAGGGTAAGGCTGATGCAACGTTTTATGCAAAACAAGCACAAGCCTATGACGATAATACAAAGATCATATTACAAGGCAATGTCGTTGCAACTAAATTGTCTGATCAGGGGAAAATGGAGTTTCATACTAATGAACTCACAGGATATCCAAAAACCAGAGAATTAGAGACACAACACTCAGTCACTGTACAAACGCCAAGTTCTGAGTTTGTTAGTCAAGGTCTAAAGGCAAATTTGAATAATGGTCAATATGAATTCTACAAAATTCGAGGAAAGTATGCGCCAAGCTTTTAATTCTAAATTTCGTTTCACTTTCCTAAAACAGGTCACTTGTATTGCCGCTGTAGTATTTTCTTCGGCTTCAAGTTTTGCTTTGCCATCAGACCGTAGCCAACAGTTATCATTGGTTGCTGATCGTGCAACCTATAATGATAAAACGGGTGTAACAACCTATACGGGTAACGTAGTGATCGAGCAAGGCACGATGAAGCTTCAGGCTGATTCTATTATTGCGACATTGAATAGCAAAAAAGAAATACAAACGATTACAGCTAAAGGTCAGTTGGCAAAATTTCAGCAGCAAATAGATGCTAAAAAAGGTTTAGCGCGTGGTGAAGCGCAGACCATTGTTTATAATGCCGATACAGGAATTATTACTTTAACTGGTAAGGCGTATCTATATCAAGATGGCTCTAGTATTCGTGGTAACAGTCTGAAATATAGTATGAACAAAGGTGATGTAGAGGCACAAGGTTCTTCATCAAATCGAGTTCAAATTATTATTCCGCCATCAAGTTCTAAAAGTTCTCCAGGGGCGCGTGATTAATGGATCAATCAGTACAGCAATCACAAACTTTATGTATTAAACACCTAGCTAAAAACTATAGTAAACGGTGGGTGGTAAAAGACGTTTCATTTACGATGCAAAGCGGTCAAATTGTTGGTTTACTTGGACCAAATGGTGCAGGTAAAACCACAAGTTTCTATATGGTTGTCGGACTTGTTCGGATGGATAAGGGTGAAATCCATTTAGATAATTTAGATTTATCTGATCTAGCGATGCATGAGCGGGCACGTAAAGGTATTGGATACTTACCACAAGAAGCATCAATTTTTAGAAAGCTCACAATTTCCGAAAATATCATGGCAATTTTGGAAACGCGTAAAGATCTAAATAAACAGCAAAGACAGCAACGTTTAACTGAATTATTGAATGATTTTAAAATTAATCATATTAAAGACTCGTTAGGAATGAGTGTATCTGGTGGTGAACGTCGCCGTGCTGAAATTGCTCGTGCGTTGGCCGCTGATCCCAAATTTATGCTATTAGATGAACCATTTGCAGGCGTCGATCCAATTTCTGTAGGTGATATTAAAGATATTATCCAGACATTGAAAAGTCGAGGAATTGGTGTTTTAATCACTGATCATAATGTAAGAGAAACCTTAGCAATTTGTGAAAAAGCTTATATTGTCAGTGAAGGTTCTGTGATAGCAGAAGGAACTCCGCAAGAAATTTTAGATAATGAGCAAGTACGTAAAGTGTATCTAGGTGATGACTTTGTTGTTTGAATCAAATTCAATCAAGAGATGAGAGAACCATTTATTGGTTCTTTTTTTATCTAAAATTATTATGAATAATAAATAGATACGTGATTAATGCATTTAAAACTAAAAGGTTTTAATTTTTAGATGATTGATTTTTAATTAATTTTTACTTTTATTTTATGCTGTTGTTTGCGCATTATTACGAAACTATTTTACAAAAAAACAAACACTTAAGTGTGTCCGAATTAGCTGAAAGAGCATAGTTTTTTGTTGGAAAAAGTGAGTAGAATGATTGTGCTTTTAAACGATAATAATATGAAAAGAATATGAGCATAAAGACAGATATATAGTCGTCAATAGTAGAACATGGAAAATATATGGAGATATTAAGTGGCTATTTTCTATAGTACTTTTATCGGTACCGATTACGCATGCTGAGACACTCCGTGAACAGTACCATACTTTAAAAAAACCTCGCTTAAAGTGAGGTTTTTTATTGTCTTGTGAAAAGTTATACTCTCTTTTTGGTTTGTATTTATGTTTTATGCCTTTCACTATCGCGAATACAGTTACTTTTGAAGAAGACATTAAAAAAAGTCGTTTCCAAGCGATTGCCGCAGTTGTTGAGAATGAGCAGCAAGTTAAAAATTTTCTAGAACACACCAAAGATACTTCAACTACACATCAATGCTGGGCATGGAAAATTGGACACCATGTACGCTTTAATGACGATGGCGAACCTTCTGGCACCGCAGGTCGCCCCATTCTTGCCACCATTGAAGGTAATGATTTAACCAATATCATTGTATTGGTCAATCGTTGGTATGGTGGTGTTAAGCTCGGTACAGGTGGTTTGGTCAGAGCGTATGGTGGATGTGCAGGTCAGTGTTTATTACTCGCTGAAAAAATTGAATTGATTGAGAAAAAACAGATTCAATTTGCCTGTTTATTTAATGAATGGGCAATTATCCAATATGAATTGATCCAACAACAGATTGAATATCAAGAAAGTTACACTGAAACAGGTGTTCTTATTGAAGCACGATTACAAGTACATCAAATTGAGCCTTTAAGGCATAAGCTCCAAGATGTGACACGTGGACGTGAATCGCTTAAGGTGATAGAGGAACAAGAAGATGACAACTGATCCTTTATTAAAGTATCGAGAACAACATAAGCATCGTTTGAATTATATGCCTTGGTTGTACTGGTCACTTAAGCCTAAACATCGAGAATGGGCCGAAGCATGGCAAGCTGAATATCAAGCTTATTTGATGGAAATGGAAACAATAGAGATTGGCAAAAATTGTTTTATTTCCCCTTTAGCACATATTTTTGCTGAGCGTGGGCGCAAGATCACGATTGGAGATAATACTTTTATTGCGGCAGATTGTACCTTGCATGGGCCGTTGCAGATTGGTAGTGAAGTCGCGATCAATCACCACTGTATTTTAGATGGTGGACGTGCAGGCATTAAGCTGCATGATCAGGTTCGAATAGCTGCTTATAGTCATTTATATGCGTTTGATCATGGCATGGATTTAGACCGACCAATATACCAGCAAGCTGTTACCTCCAAAGGAATTGAGATTGGGCGAGATGTATGGTTAGGGGCTCATGTTGGTATAAAAGATGGCGTGAAAATTGGACATCATGCGGTTGTGGGGATGAATAGTATGGTTACTAAAAATATAGAAGATTTTGCAATTGTGGCAGGTAATCCAGCTAGATTGATTCGTTATCGTACTGAATAAAATCAATTAAAAGCTCATGAGATTCTATACATAAATTTAACCCACCATACTTTGATCTGTGATAAGTTAAAAACAAGTAGAAGACCTAAGGTGTTAAACTTAAAGAGAGGCGAACATGAACCGTGTCATTGCATGTATTGATTCTTCACCCTGTATTGATGCTGTTGCTGAAGCAGCCGCATGGGTGGCGAAGCAAACGCAAAGAGAATTAGTATTGTTGCAAATTCTGGACTATTATCCAGCAAGCTATCATTTAGGTGAAATCAGCGGTGTCATTGGTTTTGAAAGTAATGCGATGTTACTCAAAGAGTTAGCCGAACTTGAGCAAAAGCAAAGCGAGCTTGCACTCGATTATAGTAATAATTTACTCAACCATATTTCAGAATTTATAGAGAAACAATACGGTTTAACCAGTACCAAGATTCAGGAAAAAGGCGATTTTCTTGAACAGAGCTTTAATATTTTAAAAGAGAATGATGTTGTCATTATCGGGCGTGTGGGTGAACGGGCGGCCGAGAAGAATAAGCCAATTGGCAGTAACGTGGAAAACTTTATTCGTGGTGCAAACTGTACAGTGATTACAGTGGGAGAGCATTTTGAACCACCGAAACGTTTTATTTTCGCTTATGAGTATTCACCGACCTGTCAAAAAATGCTGCAACGTATAGCACAAAGTGATTTATTGAAAAAGTTACAATGTCATTTGCTTTATGTCGGTGATCATCCAGAAATGCTGGCAGAGCCAGAAAAATATTTAAAAGATGCGGGTTTAGATGTTATACCCATTTATCGATACGGAGATGTTGCCCAAAATATTCTTGAATATCAACGAGAACATGATATTCAACTCATTGTTTTAGGTGCTTTCAGCCACAGTAAAATCCATCAATTCTTTTTGGGTAGCATTACCACCACCATTTTCCGTAATGCCAATGTACCTTTGCTTGTGGCTAAGTAATTCATTTTTATAAGAGGGTTTATTACACTTCAGCCATGCTTGCGTTATAGGCTAAAATGACTCAAACAAGGCATGAAACGCAGGCAATGGCGAGACCCTTATCAAGTTTCATAACGAAGTTTGTGGATATTTTAGCCATAACCCTATGGGACAGGAGCATTTTTTGTCATTACTGTGTTATGTCTTGTTCATTTAGAATGACTAAATTTCACAATACATGTCTTGTTCCGCCTAAAAAATGCTCGCTGTCGCAAGCATCTGTGAAGTGTTAATAGACCCTCTACTAGTTATCCGCAATTACTGTGGATAACTATATGGAAAAGCATTGTAGATAAATATAATCTATTGATATTGAATAAATAATTTTTTTAGATTGTTTTTTGATCTCTATTTTACGATTGCAATTGCAAAACCATCATGCCCTTTAGATCCTACTGTTTGTAGAGCAGTGCAAGAGAGCAGTTGAGGATGATCTTTTAATGCTGAGAATGCTTCACGAATGCCTTCAATACTAGGCTTCTTATTATTCTCATCTAAGATAGCACCTGCACGAATGACGTTATCAAGTACAATAATCGTACCTGAGTGAGAAAGCTTTAAGCTTAATTCAAAGTATTCACGATAACTTTGTTTATCGGCATCAATAAAAATTAGATCAAAGGGTTCACTGCCTTCAGCAATGAGTTGCTTCATAATATCTGCACCACGACCTTTCTTGAGCTCGATATTGGTTGGCATCTTGGCAAAATCGATATTTTCCTGAGCAATAATGACGTGAGTATCTCGACCTTCTACCGTGAGTAGATAGCCATCTTCAGGTAATGCTTTTGCCAGCCAAATAGTACTGTAGGCACCAAAAGTTCCCAGTTCCAGTACCCGTTTGCATTGGTTCATCTGAATCAACATTTGCAAAAACATGCCTTGATTAGGCGCAACAGCCAAATGATTAGAAAACCCCTGAGTATCGGTGTTGTCTAATGCATGTTGAAGTCTTGGGTCTGTGGGAATTAAATGTGAATTGATATAGTCATCAATGTCGGTCCACATCTGTTGCATAATCAAGTTTACCTATGAATCTGTTAGCTGCATTTTAAACATTTATGCTTAGAGTGCAATTTGATTACTGAATTAATCACTACCATTGAAATAAAAAAGAGACCGTTTAGATCTCTTATCGATTTAAATTATCGTTTATTAGAAGTTACACATTGAACTATTTCGGGTGAGGTCAGGCCCCCAAGTTCGATAACCTTGCGTATCGATATGAATTTGGCCAGAGCTGTACAAGCCTATTCCAAGATTTAAACTCTGCCCATGCTGGATCCAAAATTGGCATAGTTTAAATTTGGTCTGTTCAATATATGCATAGTCTTGCGGTTGTGGAACCTCAGGCCCGATACGGAAGTCGATTGCTGAATTGAACAAATGCTTAGAAGAACCCGCACCACCTGCACATTGATTTAAAGGTAGATCGCGGTAAACAGAAGTGACTTCGAAATCAGTTAAAATCTTAGCAGCGATTAAATATTTAAAGACCCGTAAGGTTGAAAGTGAATTATTCCATAGCTCACGATTTGGTACCATATATTCTGAGCGACCACATTTTTGCCAATCTCTAGCGGTACGTAATAATTCAAAACTTGGAATAATATGCGCCACATTGTTGCGTGTTAAAAACTGCTCGTATTCGCGGACGCGCGCGTAACTTTCACCTTGATTGAGCCATTGGCGATAAGAGTTTGGTTCAACTTTATTTGGAATTGGGTGAGTAAAAGTAACTTGTTCTTGAGGAATGTAAATTCTTTTATCTTGATTTTGATTCACTTTAGTGGCTGAACTGACACAACCGACCATCATCACAGGGATGATACAAAATGATAAGAGACCCTGTAATTTATTTCGCATCATAAAAAAGCAGTTCACAATCTATAAGTGATAGATGAATTATTTTAATGCAAAATAACGCACAAATAATGGTGCAATTGCAAAGAAATGTGTGATTCGAGTATAAAAAAAGACCAGTTAATACTGGTCTTTTCTATGATTATTTTTCTAAATATTGCAATTTATTTGGCTTGCCATTCCATTCTTCACGATCGGCGGGTTGTTCACCAATTTGAGTGATGTTATTACCTGCCCATTTTTCAGAGAGTTCAGCATTCAGCTCAATAAACGCTTCTTGACCTTCAGGTAGCTCATCTTCAGAGAAAATCGCATTTGCTGGACATTCAGGTTCACACAATGCACAGTCAATACATTCATCTGGATTGATGACAAGGAAGTTTGGACCTTCATAGAAGCAATCTACAGGGCAAACTTCAACACAGTCTTGATATTTACATTTAATACAGTTTTCGGTGACAACAAAGGTCATGGCGGCAGCTACCTAAAAAATATGGTTTTCATTTTGCATAGCGTATTTTAGGCAAAAAATACCGATAGAAACAATTCCTTTTATTGATATTTATTATTCGTATCAATGAAATGGGCTTATTTATATGACTTTTATTGATAATAAGTCTCAATAACTTAATGAATTGTCAAATTTCTCCTTGCATTACATGATGCAAAATGAGCGCACAAATATAATTCCGATCTTACAACTAGAGAAGTCAGCTCTGACCTAGGGCCAAAGCTGATGATTTAATCTTAATTTTCGAGTGCTTGGCTAGATTTGAATAAGGCTTTGAGCTGATAAAGCTGTTCAAGTGCTTGACGTGGTGTTAGATCATCCACATCAATTTTATCTAACAATTCAAGCGCAGGGGATTGAGCTTCCACTTCAACAATTTTCTCAACAACTTGAGTTTCAATTTCATGCTCAAGTGAACTGAATAAATCATTTTGAACTGTATTTTGCAAATGTTGATGCTGTTGCTTTTCCAGAATTTTCAAACGTTTCTGTGCTTCTTTAATTACACTTGCTGGAATACCTGCCAGTTTTGCAACTTGTAAGCCGTGGCTTTGGCTTGCAGGACCGTGTTGTACTTTGTGCAATAAAATTAAATTACCATTCAGTTCTTGTGCTGTCACATGATAATTATCAATACCGACTTCACCACCCAGTTCGGTTAACTCAAAGTAGTGTGTTGCAAACAGACATAGACATTTCACACGCTTCGTCAAATCAAGTACACATGCCCAAGCTAAAGAGAGGCCATCATAAGTACTCGTACCACGACCAACTTCATCCATCAAAACCAAAGATTGACTTGTAGCATGATGTAAAATCTGTGAGGTTTCAGTCATTTCCACCATAAAAGTAGATTTACCTGTCGACAAATCATCCGCAGAACCGATACGGGTAAAGATACGATCAATTGAACCTAGTTTTGCCGATTTTGCAGGAACGAAACTACCACAGTAAGCAAGTAAACTGATTAATGCAGTCTGACGCATAAATGTCGATTTACCGCCCATATTTGGACCAGTGATAATCGCCATACGGTGTTGTGGGTCTAGAGTCGTATCATTCGGTGTAAAGGGTGCTTTATTTAAAGCTTCAACCACAGGATGACGACCAGCTTGAATTTTGATGCTGGTTTCAGCCGTAAATTCAGGTCTTGTCCAATTATTTAATCTGGCTTGATGTGCAAAATTTGCCAGTACATCAATATGCGCAATTGCTGCGCTCATCATTTGTAGTTGAGCAATATTTTGGCGAAGCTCATCTAATAAGGATTCAAACAAAAGCTTTTCACGGGCAAGCGCGCGTGATTCACTTGAAAGGACTTTATCTTCAAAGCTTTTTAGTTCAGGCGTGATATAACGTTCCGCATTTTTGAGTGTTTGACGACGTATATAATCGGCTGGTGCTTGCTCGGCCTGAACGCGTGTCAACTCAATATAATAACCACTGACACGATTATAACCAATTTTAAGTGTATTGATTCCAGTACGTTGGCGTTCTTTAATTTCTAAATCAATTAAAAATTGCCCTGCATGATCGCGAATTTTACGTAATTCATCCAGTTCATCATCATAACCCTCGGCAATGACATTGCCATCACGCAACAGCACAGGTGGATTCTCAACAATTGCCGCCATTAAATGTTGATGTAGATTTTTGAAATCACCTAATTGATTATCCAACTGATTTAATAATTGAGATTGTTGGTTTTTTAGCACAGGTGCTAAAGCATGCCGTAAAAATGGAATTTGTGCACATGCTTGACGCAGTTGAACTAAATCGCGTGGACGTGCACTGCCCAAAGCAACACGACTCAATACACGTTCGATATCACCAATTTCTTTGAGCACTAAACGTACAGGAGATTCATGGTAGCCTTTTAATAATTGCTCTGAGGCATCTAAGCGAGCATCTAATATGGCAGTATCACGAATCGGTTGCATAAGCGTTCGACTGAGTAAACGGCCACCCATTGCGGTTTGGCAGTCATTAATCAGTTGGAATAAAGATGTGCCATGTTCAAATAACGGATCAATAATTTCTAAATTACGCCGTGTAATTGGATCAAGTGCAATAAAGTCAGTGCTTTGCTCAATTTGAATAGAACGAATATGTGGTAAAGCCGTTTTTTGTGTTTCTTTGGCATAATGAATTAATGCTGCGGCTGCGGCTTTTGCCAAAGGGAGTGGATCTAGACCAAAGCCTGATAAAGTTGAAACTGAGAACTGGTCACATAAGGTCTTTTGTGCATTATTTAAATTAAAATCAACATTTGGACGTTTAGTAATTGGGCAGTCTAAATTCTTTTTAATTTGTTCAATAATATTTTGATCGATCAGATCTTCATCAATGAGAATCTCGCTAGGCATTAAACGAGCTAGCTCAATTGCCAATTGTTCTGGCTTATAGTTTTGTTGTTGAACTTTAAAAATACCCGCACTCAAATCAAGTAATGCAAACCCAATTTGATTTTGTTGAATACATAAAGCAACCAGATTTGAAGACTGATAACTGCTAAGTAATGCATCATCAGTCAAAGTACCTGGTGTTAGAATACGAACTACTTTACGTTCCATAGGTGCTTTACTGCGAGAACCTGCGTTCTCGCCTTCACCAACTTGCTCACAAATTGCAACTGTGCGACCAGATTTAACTAAGCGGGCAAGGTAGCCTTCGGCTGAATGATAAGGCACTCCAGCCATTGGAATCGGTTGCCCACTCGCTTTACCGCGATGAGTCAGTGTAATGCCGAGTAGTTTGGCTGCTAAATGCGCATCTTCAAAGAATAGCTCATAAAAGTCACCCATACGATAGAACAGCAATGCATGTTGATACTCTGTTTTGACTTTGAGATATTGCTGCATCATAGGTGTGTGAGAAGATAAGTCAGCCATGATTTCAGCGCTGTTCATGCGTATTAAGTCCTTTATTTTCAATGTATTTAATAGTGTTTAACATAAACAGAATATCCGAAGGTGTAGGAGAAAATCTAAGCAAATACAGCCTAAGCCAAAACATTAGTGTAGGTTTTAGTGTAGGTTGTTTTAGTTTAAACTAGCCATCATTCCTGATCAATAATTGGAAAATGGACAGTTTGAAAGGATAACAAATAATTCAATCTTCTTGTGAGGTTTAAAATGGTCGGCTCGATAAATCAACAAACGACAATAAAAAAAGCACTTTCAGCAAAAGCCATTGAGAAGATGAAAGTGGGTGATCCTGATAAATCTGATATTGGGGAATATGTGGGGCTGCGGGTGCATTGCGGCAAAACGGGAACGAAGACCTTTTTCTATCGTTATCGTAGTCCTGTGGATGATTCGATCAAACAATATAAGATCGGAAATTTCCCTCAAGTTACATTGGCGGAAGCAAGAATAGAGCTCATTCGTTTAAAAGCTGAAAGGAATCAGGGGATTTGTCCCAAACATAAAAAAGAGCAGGAAAAGCTCCAGCAACAGATTGAACAAGAGCTTGCAAAAAAAGATATGTCTCAACTTACTGTACAGCAAATGATAGAGATGTATTTGACTGAGGTGATTGAAGATCACTGGATTACTGACCCTCGAACAAGGGAAAGGAAGAAGGTCTTGGGGGTAAGAAAGCCCAAAGGTCAATCTGAAACACGACGAACCTTGTATGGCGATGCAGTACGGGTTTTGGGTAATCGTATTGCTTTGGAAGTAACTCGAAAAGATGTGGTGGCTTTAACCAAAGAGATTATTGATCGTGGTTCTAATGTACAGGCTGGACGGGTATTGTCCGAATTGACGTTAGCGTATGAATACGCTATTGGACTAGAGCGGTTTCCAGCCAATTTTGCTAATCCTGCGTTATTAGCCAAGATGAGTATTAAGCAGTCAAGGCTAAAAGTAACCTGTAAAAAGGGCACACGAGTTTTAAATGATCAGGAATTAAAACGTGTATTGGCTTGGCTGCCAACATCAGGATTTACAACCCATCAAAAACATATCCTTTATTTAACGCTATGGACAGGTTGCCGTACTGGAGAATTGTGTGATGCTGAATGGCGGGATTTTGATTTGGATCAAGGTATATGGCATCTAAAAGCTTCAAAAAATAGCACTGAGCGTTATGTTCAATTATCAACTCAATGCGTTAATTTATTATACACATTCTACAAACCTGATCAGAAATATTTATTCGCTTCGAGTCGAACAGGGCTTCCTATTCAGCAAAAGTCTTTAAGTGAAATGAAATGGCAATTAAAGAATCCAGAGAAAGTTCAAACCAAATATCGTCCTGAGCAACTTTGGTTAGAAAATATGGATGATTGGAATCCACATGATTTACGTCGAACAGTGAGAACGGGTTTATCCAGATTAGGATGTCCTAAAGATATTGCAGAAGCAGTTTTGGGACATTCCAAAAAAGGAATTGAGGGAACTTATAATCTGCATAATTATGAAGCCGAATGTGCGGAATGGTTGCAGAAGTGGGCGGATCATATGGAGAAGCTAATTTAAGTAATAAAAAATTGATGAGATAAATCCGTCTTAATTGGCGGATTTTTTATATCTTAAATTTGAATAAATTACACTAATTTGAAAGAATAAATTTGAAATTTATAGCTTTAAGTTAAATTAATAAAGCAAATTTTTTTGAATGTTTTTATTAGTTTTTATTTGAATTTTTTAGAAGATTTTATGGTTCTAAACTTGTGTTTTAATTTTATATCATTAATATAAAAACAAAGACTTATCCACTTTATTTTTTATAAAAAGTTGAAATGATATGAAAAAAGATAATTTCTATAAAATTCTTGAATTGTTATATGATCATATTCAAATTATTGATGCTGAAAATGGACAATCTTTAGAAATTGTAAATGCTTTGCATGTTTATCAACTGGTAGGGGAAGTGATCCCTAAACTTTTAAAAGGCTATGATCTGGAGCAAGGCTGGGTTGTGAGTGATACCAATAAGGTACAAGTTAAACGCCTGATTACTGCGCTGAAGAAAGTAAAAATTTTTCCTAGACCACATGTGAAAGATATAAACCGTAAGACATTTTCTGAACTAGGGCAGTTTCTGGAGTTTGTGGAGTCTTTCCAATACAAAGGAACAGTTAAAACAGAATATGGTGATATTGTTTTAGTGGATAAATCCTCTGGGATTTGGACATTGAATGAGGAAGATCATGCTGAGATGTTTGTAAAGGCATATCTTGACTACCGCTATAAAAAGCAAAGTGAACAATCACCCTCTGATCAAGAGCAAGATGCAATAACTCAGTTGTGGAGTGCATATCAAGATGATGCGCTTGAACTAAAGGCTTTAGATATAAAAGCAGATATTTCTTCACAATTAAAAAAGGCAGGGATGCTGTCTATTGTGGCAACTAAAATTATCATTAGAAAAAATGATCAACAATCCTCACAATTTGACGAGATGATTGCTGGTAAAGCCAATTTACTGAATGTTCTTGGTGGTGATCAAAATATTATCAGAATATTTTATAAATCATTTTTGGAAACCAAGGAAACGCTTGCGTATTATGCGGTGTTTTTTATCCAGTCAGTATTCTATCTGGATGAGACTGTCTTTATTGGAACGATCAATAAGCTACTTAAGGAATACGTTACTCAAACTTTTCAACTTTCAGTGAAGATTCATGTTCAGAATCTAAATCCTGTTTTGAGTAAAAATCTTATACCTGAACCCCAAAAAAGAGATTTTTTATTGGTTGATGGCGTAGAAGAAAGTTGGGAATTTGTTGAGCAGACGGTGCTTGAGTTTTTATATCAATTTGAAAGGTTGGGTAAATTTAGAGCAAGGACAGAGCCTTTGGAATATGCAACAGAGCTTACTTTTTATGCTGTTCGTAACAAGCTTCGTGCTATTGACATAAAAGCAGGCACTTTCCTCATTGAACCTGAATTAACCTATTTCCATGCCAATCAGATTCAAGAGCATGTTCCTCATCTTTTGTTTTTTTCTACGGGACAGCGTTCAAAGTATATTTGGGACATGATGCACTTGTCTAATCATGCAAGAGAATATATTGCAAGAATTGCCGTTATTTATCAGGAAAATTTTGCTGTATGGAAAATGCAAAAATATCTTGATTTGGCGATGTATATTGAAATTTTCATGATGACATTGATGGAAAGTGCGCCTAATGCCTTTTATTCTTTTGCATCAAGTGTGCGTGATACATTGAATCGAGGTGTAGAAAATCGTATTAGCCGACAACTGTTACAATTTGTTGTGATTTTCAGGAATCAGTATCAATTGGATGTAATGCAACACCAACTTGACGGTAAGATGATTTCGCATACATTGAAATATTTTTTTCATATCTACACAAGACAATTAAGTGATCAAGGGGATGCTGCTGTACTTGAACGTATTTTAGCTGCTGATCTTCGAGGAAGCCGTATTCAGAAGAAATTAGATGAGCTTCTATTTCAGTTTAGACTTAATCAGCCTTTATTCTTCAAAGCTGAGCCTCGTCCGAAATCACAAAAAATTCTAGGTGAAAAAAAGCGGATTAGACTTTACGCTCAAATCGTTGAGCCATCTTCCACACAAAGGACAATGACACCAACCCACCATTCTCAAAATTCTACTTCACTTGTACAAGCAGCTATACAACATTATGTAGGCAATCTAGAGCATACGGCAGATACGCCTCATAAATTGATTCATATTCAGCGTCATAAAAGTCGGCTAGAGAAAGTTCAGGGAATGTTAAAATATGCTATGAAAACTGATGTGGTAATCATACGTTGTTTATTTTATTGTGATGTTAATAAAGTAATGGATTATGCTTATTTTTCTAAAATATTTTCTACCATGTTGCAGGACAATAAAAAAAGAAAACCGATCTCTGATATGGCAGCGTATCTTGGTTATTGGGAGGGACGCAAGAGGACAAGCCAAAACCAGATTACCGATTATGCAGCGAATGTGGTACTGATGTTTAAATCACAGGCATTGCTGGAATATCCTGATTTATTTGCTCAACTGGAGCGTAACTGGCGTTCAGCTTGTCAGAAAATAGAAAGGGAATGTGATCCTGAGATCAGAATACAAGGCAGAGTGGATAAATTACAGATAGCTCAGACATTGCCAGAACTCCAATGTCATCAGTTGTTGGTGGAAACCACCCAAAAAATATTAGCCAGAAATATCGTGAATTATCTTGCCAGTTATATAGTTTATCAGGATTTGTTGGATGATGAGATTTATCAACAATTACCAAAATGGTTGATCAAGAAAACAACTACAACCAACAAGCCGAAAGCAAAAAAATCGGTAATGAAAAAATTATAACTTTAGCTTCCATTTTTACCTATAAAATCATGCCAATCGGTATGATTTTAGCTGTTTGCTATAGAAGTAGAGAAAATTGATTTTAAGTCTTTTGATGGTCATGTTCATGCAAGATTTTTGCTAGGATTATTATTTAATTATAATATTTATTAATCACTTAAATCTATGTATACCATCATCATATCCAAGATGATGATGGATTGTCATTAGAAGAATAATCAATCAATTGATCTAAATTATAAAAATACAGAACCAGCACTCCTATGAAATTTACCATAGGAGTATCCAAATGAACCAAGCAAAGACCCTACTTGATATTGAAAAATTCATGTCATCAGTGTGTAGACGAGACTATCACTGGGAAGACTTTGCACCTGATTATGATCAGTGGCTGGACGATGCAAGGGCTATCTATGATGAAGAGCTTGAATACAGTCCCTTGATTCAAGCCTATTTTGATTTAATGCCTGAACGGATTGATTGGGAAGATCAAGATATATTTGAGGATGATCAAGCATTTCGATCCTTTCAACGTCATCTCAAATACCAGCAGCAATATTTTATAGAAGATTTGGCAAATCAAAGTGATGACTATCACAACCGTTTGGATGATTATTTTGCCAGCCTTGTTGACCGTCATCGTAAATTATTATTGGTCAGGGTCGATTTATCCTATCGCTTTGAGCGTAGTCCCTGTATCCAACAGTTTGGCAACAACATCAGGAAGTTACTTAGTCGTATCCAAAACAAGGATACGATATTTAAAGATCAAGTTGGCTATGCCTATCGACTGGAACAGGGTGGCAAGAGCAAAGGCTATCATTGTCATTTACTGGTGATCTACAACGGTTCTGAGCGTTGCCGTGATGCTTATCTGGGACAATCTATCGGTGAGCTATGGCAGGATAAGATCACTCAGGGTAACGGTCTATTCTATAACTGCAATCAAAAAGAGCATAAACGCTATTACGAGGATGAAGGGACATGGGGTTTAGGTTTGGTGGAACGGCGTAATAAAACAGCAGTTACCAATGCCTATCACACCATTCATTACTTGACTCGCCATAAGCCTGACCAGTATTTAAGGGTGAAACTCAGTCGTAGAATGAATGTATTTCAAACTGGACAGACTAGATGGAAAGAATAAGACTTAATATTTTGATCATTGATTGATCATGCCTTTGGGCAGTTTATTACAGAGTCGTGTCTCTTATGGTTCTAACCCATAGGAGACATACATGAACCACATCAATTGTAATGAAACCCTCTTTCAGATCGAAGATTTAATGCTGAATATTTGTTTAAACCGATACTATTGGCGAGATGCGATTGTTGAACTGCAAAGAAACCGAGAAGCAGCGACCACTATTTATGATCCTGAACTTGAATATTCACCACTGTTACAAGGCTATTTTGATTTGATGTCGATGAGTCACGCATCAGATTCGGGTAGAACAATAAACCCACGTAGATCACCATTACAATCCAGAACGGCTTTTCAGAATTTCTGTGATGGACTCATGGATGAGCAGGATCATTTCATTCTAAGGCATAAACGACAACGTAAGCGTAACTACACCGCCATCAAAAATCACATTGAAGACCTACTGGATAGTGATTGTGAGTTTCAAGTGATACATGGAAACTTTAATAAACTGAACCATGAGGCTCAGGGTGTTTATCAGTTTCATCAAACCCTGACAGAATTTCGTAGTCGAATCTTGAAACGTGATACCTGTTGCGAAGATCTACTGGATTATTCGTGGGTGATTGAGCAAGACCGAGAAGAAGGTTTGATTTGTCGTTATATTTTCATCTATGTTGGGTCATCTGACATAGAGCTTGATAATTATGCTACAGATCGTACGGATAAGAATTATGAGTTAATCGAGGAAGAAAACCTCTTGAATATTATTCACACGCTATCAAACCACGATGTTGAAGATCAGTATTTACGTGCAAGGATTAAAGGGATGCGTTGCTTTGGATAAATGTTGATCCCAAAAAATTGAATCTACACACTATAAACATGAATGTTTATTTCATATATTCATTTTTTGGCTTGAGTCATGTGGGGATGTTGGGTCAATTCATCTCATGGGGTGCAGTAAAAAAATACGGTATGCCGATTTGTATTGAGGAAGACCCCTCTCAACTACATTACTGGGAGTACCCACATGACCAATCTCGTTGAATACCAATATCGTATCCTGAACATCAAAGCAGTGATTGAGATTACTGCATTAAGTCGTTCAACCATCTATGAAATGATCAATCCGAAATCGAACTATTACGATGCCAATTTTCCCAAACCAATTCATTTAACCCAGAATCGGGTTGGCTGGGTATCTCAGGAAATTTATGATTGGCTTGAATCTAAAATCGCCCAACGATCAGAGGCACACTGATCCACCCTGATACGGCTACATGGTTGAATCGCAACGAACTGGCATGATCCCAAAAAATCACAGATATATATCATTAACATGAAGATTGAATGTTTCTTTTATCCCTTACATTCAAAAACACAGGCTTGCCCATCGGTAAGCCTTTTTTCATTTAATGAGGTCTATCTTATGAATATTACATGTCCATATTGCTATTCAGCCAATGTTAGCCGTGCAACCGCACAGCCTACTGGCAATAACAGTTTTTCTTCGATGGCAGGTGCAGGGATTGGTGCGAGCCTTGCCAAAAGTTTGCCTACACCATTTTCACCATTACTTGGTGGGCTTGCAGGTGCAGTGGTCGGTGGCTTGATTGATAGTTTGGTTCAACCATCCCAATCACAGCAGCCTACGGCTTATTTTCATTGCAACAATTGCCAGTGCAATTTCAACTAAGGATGGGAGGAAATCATCATGGCACATCAACTTGAACAAATGGCGTATGTCGGTGAAACCCCGTGGCATGGTCTGGGTAATCACCTTACACAGGATCAACCCATTGAAGTCTGGGCACAGCAGGCAGGCATGGATTGGCGTATTGAATCATCCAATGTCAGTTACATGGCAAAGAATGATCGGGGACAAAGCATCATCCTGCCTTATGAAGAACAGCGTGTCTTGTATCGTTCTGATACCCATGCACCTTTATCAGTAGTCAGCCAACGCTTTCAGGAAGTTCAACCCAAAGAAATTCTGGAGTTCTATCGTGACCTTACGGAACAATCAGGCTTTGAACTGGAAACCGCAGGGGTACTCAAAGGTGGTAAAAAGTTCTGGGCATTGGCACGTACAGGACAGACTACCGCACTCAAGGGTAAAGATGTTAGCAATGGCTATATTCTACTGGCAACTGCATGTGATGGCACACTTGCCACGACAGCACAGTTCACTTCCATTCGGGTTGTATGTAACAACACCTTGGCAATCGCCTTACGCAATCGCAGTACCAGTGCAGGCGTAGTGAAAGTTCCACATAGCACTCGCTTTGATGCAGAAAAGGTCAAACAGCAACTCGGTATTTCCATTCGTGCATGGGATGAACACATGTATGAAATGAAGCAACTGAGTCAGCGTAAAGTCACCCAACAGGAAGCAGCTGCTTACTTTGATGCGGTGTTTAATAATACCAGTCTAAGCATTGCTGAACAGGATGACAACATTATCCAGTTCTACCGCAATGTGGCAAATGAAGCCCAAAACGCTGCAACCAATAAAACTGAACCGAATGGACGAGCTATGTCTAAAGTCATGGATATGTTTAATGGTCAGGGACGGGGTGCAGAACTCAGTTCAGCCCAAGGGACAGCCTATGGCTTGCTGTGTAGCATCACAGAGTTTGTCGATCACGAACGTCGAGCCATGAGTACCGATCACCGACTGGATTCAGCATGGTTTGGTACGGGTGCAGCCATGAAACAGCGAGGTCTGGAACAGGCGTTAAGAATGGTGTCCTAAGCAGTATAGGCATTTTTTATACCGTCTATTTCCCTCTACCCAAAACTCCCTTTTGCCACATCGCCCTGATGTGGCTTTTTTATGCCGCAATTTTAATTTTTACAGACATGGAGTATCTCATGAACCATATCGTTGAACCACAAAGCAGAAAATCCATACCACATTTACCGTTAGCTAAACCGAATCCCAGTCGTGCCAAACGCCTTGTTAAAACCAAAGGCATGAGCCGTGAACAATGGCTACAGGTACGCAAACAAGGCATCGGTAGCAGTGATGCCGCAGCAGCCTGTGGACTTAATCCTCACATGAGCATGTTGGAGCTGTGGATGATTAAAACAGGTCGGATGCAGAACCAGCCTGATCAACCCACCCAAAACAGTTATTCGCCTTTGTATTGGGGCAATCAGCTTGAACCTTTAATTGCCAATTATTACCAACACAAGACAGGTCATAAAGTGCGTAAGGTCAATGCAGTGTTACAGCATCCTGATCCCGACAAACACTTTATGTTAGCCAATCTGGACTATGCCGTTGTAGGCTGTGATGAAGTGCAGATATTGGAATGTAAATCTGTGGGGGAATGGGGAACCAAACTGTGGCGTGATGGTGTACCTTTATACGTGATTATTCAGGTACAGCACCAATTGGCAGTGACAGGCAAACAGGCAGCCCATATCTGTGCCTTAATCTGTGGGCATGAAGCCAAGATTTTTAAGGTTGAACGCAATGAGATTGTGATCAGCCGAATCATGGCTTCTGAACGGATATTCTGGAACTGTGTGGAAAGTGACACACCACCCAGTGTCGATGCCAGTGAATCAGCCGCCAAAGCCCTGCAATTGCTTTACCCACAACACATCCCTTTGCAGACCGTTGATTTCTCTACCTTAGAGGGTGTCGATCAACTGTTTACAGATCTGTTGCATGAGGAACAACAACTGGCACAGCACCAGACCAAGTATGACTATCTCAAGCATCGGATTCAGGCGTTAATGAAAGATGCCGAAAAAGCCATATTCACTCAAGGCACAGTGACATGGAAAAAATCCAAGGACAGTGTGGTACTGGATCAAAAGGCATTATTACAGGCACAGCCTGAACTCCTGCAACAGTATCCACAACCCCGTCAGGGCAGCAGACGGTTTAATATTTATTCTGCAACGGTATAAATAGTTGTCTTCACCTACCACATCAAACAATTTTATTTTCCCAAATTTTAAATTTGTGCAAAGCCACCCCCGTTTGCCCTTTCTCCAGTGATGAAGAAAGGGTGGTGGAGCAGCTTTGCATTTTTTTATGTTCGCACAATGTTTTCTCCCATGACCTGTGATTGGAAGTCGTTTCTTTCAGGAGGGTTAGCAATATGGTGTAGGAGACAGTGCCTTCAATGGATTTGGGGAATCCGTAAACAAATGCAATAAAGGATAATCACCATGATTAAAGGTTTAGCAATTACCCCACCTGTATTGGGACGTATCAGTATTGGCAAGATCGTTGAAAAGAATGGCAAGCGACTGCCTGAAAAGGATGACCAGTTTACTATTACCAGCCAGATTCAAAATAAAGATGGTTGGGTTAAACATCCACTGGATGAGCAGCTTCGGGAAAAGGCACAAAATGGAAAACTCCGTACCATTCCTGTACGGATGATCTTTAATGAGCCTGAACTCAATCTTCGGGCAGAGTACAGTTTATTTGATCGACAGACTGGACGTTTAATTTGCTCAGGCAATGGGGAAACCTGCCAGCGACTCGGACAGAACGGCGTTGAGCAACATCCTTGTCCGTCGCCTGATCTCTGTCCATTGGCACAGGGTGGGCTGTGTAAACCTTATGGCAGGCTGTATGCCAATCTGGATGAGTCGGATGAGTTTGGTACATTCATTTTTAGAACCACAGGTTTTAACAGTATTCGGACATTGGCAGCACGGCTGAGTTACTACCATGCGGCATCGGGTAATCTACTGTCATGCTTGCCTTTGCAACTGACTTTACGAGGTAAAAGCACCACGCAAAGCTATCGTACTCCGATTTACTACGTGGATTTAACTTTACGTGACGGTGTGAATTTACAGGATGCGATTGTTTCAGCCAAGCAGATTGACCAACAAAGCAAGGCAGCAGGATTTTATCAGGAGGCACTGGATTTTGTGGCACGGCAAGGCTATGGCAATGCCAGCTTTGAGGTGGGTGGTGATGAGGGGCTGGATATTGTGGAGGAGTTTTATAGTGATCAGCAAAATGCGGTTGAGGTACAGCCTGACGCAGCGTCCGTTCATCATAGAATGGATGATGTCACAGGCATAAAACAGGGGCTTCAGCAAAGTGTAAGGGCTGTAAATTAGGTCAAGGCCATTAGCAGAAAAATACAGAACTCGGGTTTGTATTGAGAGAAACACCTCTCGATCACAAACTGGGAGTAATAACATCATGTCAACTATTGAATATCAATATCAGGTTCTTAATATCACTGCTGTGATTGGAATTACGGCTTTAAGTCGTTCAACCATCTACGCTCTCATTAATCCCAAATCTGATTACTACGACCCAAGTTTTCCGAAACCTCTCCATTTGACAAAAAATCGGATTGGTTGGTTGTCAAAGGAAATCAACGATTGGCTGGAGTTAAAAATCGCTCAGCGAGAAGAGTAAGGGGAAAATGATCCCCTTATTTTTTTGTCTTAAATAGATTGGGTTGAGGAAGTTCATAGAGTATTTAAGCTGACAAATAACTTAGATAAATCAAATCTGATTGCTCTGGCTTGGATGTGGCATTACAGCTATAAAAAATTTCCCCATCAAACTTTTCCCCTAAGTGTTCAATAATGATCTCAGTTAAATCCTGAATCTTATCAAGTGAGAATGAAGATTGGTGCAGATTGAAATTGAGTATCACCGTACCGTCTTTCCCAATCGGGCTAAATAACGGTTTCACATTTTCATTCATTAACTGCTGTTCTTGTAACGAATGAATATTGATATAGCGTTGTCCTTTTTCAAAAGCATCCGACTGGTAAAGATCTGCTGGTTCGAGAAATAATTCTGGTGAGAAATAGGTTTTAATCAATGCATTAAAAACCTTTTCCAATGCCTGCTGATGGTTTTCATTGGATGCTTGCTGATAAATAATGGTATTAGATAAATGCTCAGGTAAAGGTGTTAGATTATTTTTGGCTGTAATCACGATGCTATGTTCACAGCCAATCGGAATTGCGGTTAATTCTGCCAAATCATCTACAATGATAACGGCAACTTTATTTACATCGGAAAATGGCAGTTCAGATAATGATTTCTGAATAATAGAAAAAGGGCGTAATTTCTCTGTTGTTGGATCAAAGAATTCGAGATGAAGATCAATATTGGAATAAATGTGAATCATCTGGAGTAATGAGTTATTTTGTGTTTGCATGAAATTAGCTCAATGAAAATGTTAGTAGAAAACATGATTGAGCTTATCAAATTTTGGGGGCAGAAAAACCCAGCCAAGTTTTGACTAGGTCATAGTTTGTCGCAGTGTTTAATCAATTAAATCAATATTTTTTAGGATTTAACCACAGGGTAAAAGGGTTTACCCCAAGTTTTGTCATTGGGATGATTCAGCATGACCTGTAGCATTTCAGGGATAATTGTAAACAGAATGGTGCAGGCATCTTTAAGCTGACTACGATTGACAGTACTGTTGAATGTCGCACCACCGTGAATAATCTGGTTACGCAAAGTATAGAGGTGATTAAAAACAGCGACCAAAATTTCAGGCGTATCTTTTTGGCTGAGTGCATTTAGGGCTTTTTGTTTATTACGTTCAAAACTTTCTAGCCATTCAGTTTCTGTAATTAATCCATTGTGATAATCCCAAAATTGCTGAAACGTAAATTTATTGTTCAGAATAATACGGATACTGCCTGAAAAGGTATTCCACACCGAATCATAAATATGGTGCTGTTGATCTAAATGGCAAATCCGATAAATAAATTGTACGAATAGTCCTTTATCTACACTACGAATACCTGCGCCTAAATCCTTGGCATACGCTGCATTAAAGGCAATCCATAAAAAGATAAATTGAGAATCAAAATCCTGCGCCTGTTGTGCTTGTTCAGCTTGTTGTAACCAACTGAGGGAACGATGAATGCGTAAACGGAAATCTTCATTAAACTGTTCTTTGCTCTGTTTAAATTGGTGCTGGATTTCCTGTAATAGCATGATTTTTATTTCCATTTTAAAGTCTGTTTTAGTCTAACGTAGTTTACTCCAACTGGCAAAATGATGGATGGAATTACAGAGCTGCTCTAAGCCACCACCAGCATGTCCAACCTGAATACCATGATAACGTGTTCCATCTTTTTTGGATTTTTCGACTATCGTTCGGATATGGGGAGAAGCTGACCATTGTCCATCACTGACAATCATGACATCTGCTTTTTTCCATTGTTCCTGATCAAGTCTTCGAATGGCATGTTCGATGGTATCAATATCATTTCCACCATGAAAGCTAAAGCCTAAAAACTCAAGTAGTCCTTGAATACCTGCCTTATTGAGTTTGAGTTCATGCTCAATTTTATTACCAGTGCCACTAAAGGCAAATAAATAGCAGGGGCGTTTTTCAGCATGGGCAGTTTTGGCTGCCTGTAGGGTGAGGGCTTTTGCGACCAGTTCAGGTTCGCCACTCATTGAGCCAGAAGTATCCAACACCACTAAAATAGGTCCTCGATCAAAACGTGGGCGAGGTTTTTGGACTTCAACTTGTTCATTGATTTCTGCCCAAGTTTTACTAATCTCTGTGCCTTGTACCCGATAGCTGAGTAGGGCTTGTTCATAACGGCGTGCATGCCATAGCATCTTTAATTGTGGATGTCCGAGAAATAAGGCTTCCTGTGGTAGCATACGGGCAATATTGCCGCTACGTTCAATTCCTGACATTTCTTCAGGAATATAATGAACGACTTTTTTCTGTATTTCTTCAACGACACGGGAAATACTTTCAAAAAAACTTTCGAGTACTTCATCATTAGCAATACTTTCTTGTAGGCGACCCAACGAATCCACAATCTTCTTAAATTCACTGATACGTTTAAGTAATTCTTGCAGGCGTTCGATATGTCGCCAATTTTGATGTTTTAAAATGCCTTTGGTCAGATCGACATCCCGACCCAGCATATTGCCTAGATCGCCAAACACATCGTCCAGTTTTTTCCAAGCCTTAACTTTGTCATTCCAGGCTTCATTGATCACAAGCTCACCCGAAAAATCAAATTGATCTGTAAATTCAGCATCATTAATCGGCTGATTGATACGTTTCAGGTTTTTAAATTTTTCTCGTTGCTGTTCTTGCCATTCTGCAAGTTGTTGTTGATATTCATATTGAACCAGATGCCATGTTTGTATGACATCCTGTAAAAGCTGTACTGTTAATTCATGCTGATCTTTCATAAAACGAGCAACATCTGCCTGCTTGAGTTGTTTTTCAACGTTCTCTGAAATATAAGCGGGTAGCCAATCAGGTTTTGGTGGTAGTTCTCCAGCCATGAGGTATTTATACCATTGCTGCATGGTACGGCTACGCTGCTCCAAAGTACCCACTGTTGAACAAATGACATGCTCTAATAGCTCCTGTGGGCAGTCATCCAAAAATGCATATTGGTCTTCGAGGTAATCGGCAGCAATGGTTTTAGCCATCATCACAATCCTTAAACTTATAAATGATCTTGATATGTCAATTTCAAAACTTGCAAGCGATTTTCCAAATCTTGAATCTGTGTAAGACTTGCTTGTAAAGTTTCAGTTGCAGGCTCAATAAAATCGGTATCAATCCATAAATGTCCACCATTCTGACTTTGTAAATCTTTTAAGTTTTTGGTGAGTTGTAATTTCATTAAGGCAATGTGCTTGAGATGATTTTCAACTTCTTCGGATTTTTGTTTATACCAGTGGGGTGTAGGTGTAGATTTTTTAGGTTCAGGTTTAGGCTGAACAGATTTTGGTTTTTCTTGTGGTTTAGGTTGTTGTGTAGCTGATGCAATGGCGGAAGAATTAATATTACCAAATTGTGTAAACCAACCCATGCTATTTCTCCTATTGTGTTAAAAATTCGCCAATAATTTCATCATTTTGGATAAGATGAGTTTCAGTCTTGAATTTCTTGGTTATTTTTCCATTTGTAGGCGCACGAATAACTTCGGTCTTAAAACCAGTAGTTTCAAAACCTATACGAAGTTCACAAAGGATTTCATCTTGATTGCATAAAACATTTTCGGCTTTAAACCATCTATTAATCACACCTGCTTTAATTGTTTTAGGGACTTTTAATTCATGAATATCTACTTGAGTATTTGATTGTGTGGATTTCGGTAACTTACCAACCTCTTTCTCTAAAACTTCAACCACTTTGACCAGATTATCAACATTAATCACAGCCTTACCGCAATACTGCTCATACATTTCTGCAACCAATTCAACCTGTTCAGGTTTTTCCCAAATACAATGTTGCACCAGCCAGCAATCCCAAATTGAAACCGTACTTTGACCATTGGTAAAGGCAGAAACTTTTAGCATATGAACAATCTTACGCCAACGACGATCAGAGACCTGAATCTGATTTTCATGGCACCATTTTCTTAACTCAACCAGAAAATTGACTACTTCGGCAGATAGCTCAATGTGATTGGCATTGTTTTGAATAAATTGTACTTCTTCAAGACTAAGCTGTTCGACATTTAAATCCTGATCATTATTTTTTAAAGTCAGGAGTTGTTTAAAACCTTGCCGACTGACAGGGGCAACATATTGTCGAAACAAGAAGCGGTCAAATAAGGCACTCAATTCTTCACTTTCAGGAAGTTCATTACTTGCACCTACCACAGAAAGTAGAGGCGCTTTTTCCCGAATAATTCCATTATCAAATTCACGTTCATTTAATAAGGTGAGCAGGGCATTTAAAATGGCACTATTGGCTTTAAAAATTTCATCTAAAAAGGCAATAGATGCCCGTGGTAAATAACCTTGTGTTAAACGGGTGTATTGATCTTGCTCCAGGGCTTTAATGGAAAGAGGACCAAACAATTCTTCAGGTACAGAAAAGCGAGTCAGTAAACGCTCAAAATAGGGTGTTTGCTTAAACATGAGATGGATGCGACGAGCCACCATACTTTTGCCTGTGCCAGGCGGGCCAATCAATAAAATGTGTTCACCTGATAATGTTGCAAGAAAGGCAAGTTTAATGGTTTGCTCACGCTCAATTAAGCCTTGCATCAACTGTTGTTGAATACGCTGAATTTTTTCAAATAATTGCTTTTGGTTCATGGTGTTATACGCAATATAAATTATACATAGAGTGTAAGTTTAGGTTTGATAAAAAGATAGTGATTAAAACTATGACCAAGTCATAGTTTGACGTGATGAAATCATCAACTTATGAGCCAAAGAATATACCGAGTCCGACTAAAACAATGAGCCCCAATGCCAAACGATTGAGCAGAGTAATAAAATTCCAGCCCTTTTTAATGGTCGCCCGATGTTGATAAACACGTTGAAGATTATAAAACACAAACAGTACATCAATAATCAAGGCAACTGGTAAACCAATCATCGTGACAATACCCAGCCCATTAATCAAAATAAGCAGAATGACTTTTTTAATGTTACTTTGGCTAAAAACAAGATGTTTAAAGAACAGACGTTTAATCATTTCCATATCGAATTCCCCCAAATCTGTATAAAAAAAAGGTGTACAAAAATCTGTACACCTATGTGGTTTTAAGCTAGGATTTTTTTAAGCTGTTGATATTCTTCTAAGGTTTTTTGTTTTTCAGCAAAGTCCTGACGAACCTGTTGTAACTCTTGTTCAAGTCCTGCAATTAGGGTTTGCAGTAAAGAATCACGAGTTTGTTCTAAGCTGTGCTGTAAATCCTGAGAAGATGTTTTAAACCGTTGCGATAACATTTCAAAAATTTTCTGCAATGATTGATTAAGTTGTTGTTTAAGTTGCTGAATATCACTACTTGAACGAACCTGACCGCTAAAATTACGGCTAATCAGCTCACTTGGATTGCCGATATCCAAATTTAGCTCAGGTAAATCTAGCTGATTGATGACACGATCCAGCGTATTTTTAAATTGTTTAGGATCAAAATCCTGACTGGATGTATTGAGTTCATCCACCAATGCCTTGCGTAAATCCAGTTTTAATTGGCTTGGGCGAACTAAATCATTAAAGTGATATTGAATATCGACCTTGCAATCACGGGCATATTGGCTAATTTGTTCCACTGCATCGGAAGCATTCAGATATTCATAGGTTGTGGTATAGCTACGATAACGTGTTTCAGTATTACCCCAAGTCCAAGGCTTATACCATTTTGAGGTACTGACTTCATACGAGCGTTCTTCTGTCTCTGTCCCCGTATGTGTGGTGATCTGACTATATTGTTGAATCCCTTTTTGCAAGTCACGGGTAATATCTTGAGTCGTGCTTTGCAGTTTATTAATTTGTTGATTAATCAGATTTTCCAGCTTCCCTGAAATGCGCTGAATCTGTTGTTCACATTTCTTTTGCTGCTGTTCCAGTTGCTGAATATCTTGCGTGTTCAAGGTATGGATACGTTGATCAATCATTGCAGTCAACGCTTGTACTTTATCTGTTAAATTTTCCTGAGCTTTGGGCAAAAGTTCTTGTTTCTTCTGTTCTAAAAGTTGGACTTTATTCTGGCGAGCCTGTTCATATTCTTGGCTAAGCGTTTTAAAGTTACCAATTCTTTCCCAGTCTGCTTGAGTAAATTGGTAATCACCCCATTCTTCCCCTAAACTTTGTAATTCCTTATAAGTATGCTGCATGGCGTTATCCCATTGAGATTGTTCCCAATGTGAAAAACCATAGGCAAAGGTACTGGATAGAATAGGTTTGGTCAGTGAGCGTAATAATTCGGCAACTTGTGGGCGACCTGCCTGTTCACGTTGTTCAGCAAGTTTTCCAAGTTCAGTTTCCGCACGACGATTGACACGTTTTTGAACATTGGTTTCACATTCTGCTAACGAATCACGGTTAAAACCATCATCAATAATCACAGAGTCATATTGTGCAGCCACTAAAACCATTTTCTGTACGCCACCTTGAGGGAGTTGGCTTGAGAGTAATTCAATATCAGATTGATCTAAAAACTGACTAGCACGAGAAAGAAAAAACACTACATCACAGCGTTTCATTTCTTCTTTGGTCTTTTCAGTACGGCTGAGTACAGGATCGTTCATTCCTGGCGTATCAATAATGTCAAAGCCTTTCAATTCTTCATTAGGTAAATACAGGCGTGTCATTTTGACCAAAGGGGTATATTGACCACTGTTGCCTGCATAGGTGTCCAGAACCTGCATCAGCTCATCTAAAGAATTGGCTTCAATCAGTTGTTTTTGTTGCTGCAATACCTGAGTAACATCCAGACCACTTTGCTTCACCATCGTGGTCAGTTCTTTTGCTACTTTAATTTGGTCATAATCGCCTTGTTGTTGTGCCAGTTGCTCAAGGTCTTGCCATTCCTCTGCTGTGTAGTATTCAACTTCCAGTACAGGTTTTTCACCGTAGGAAATGCGTGTTAGGTTTGCTGTTTTAGGTGTGGCTGCTGTAGGCAGAACGGGTTTGCCATTAAAAAGGAGAGCATTTAAAAAGCTACTTTTACCTGCCTTGACCTGCCCCATAATCGCAATATTCAGTGTTTGCTCTTCCTGATTAAAACGCTCGACCTGTTCTAATAACGGTTTTTTTAGGCTTAGAATATCCTGAATTTCATTAAAACGTCCCTGCCAAGGTTGTAATTGCTCAGAAAGTTGGTTCAATTTTTCTAGGTGTTGCTGAATGGTCATAAGACACTCTTTTTTATGATGAAATAAACTATTTCATGGAGTCTACCTGAATTCTTATAAAAAAATAGAGTCATTTCATCGGTCTAAGTCATAGTTTGACGTAGTAATTTTCATAGATTGTTTTATATTGAATTTCGATTGTATATGATCAACACATAATAAAATTTCAGGACAAGAGAATGTCATACCAAGAAGACTTTGATATCGCACAGCGTTATGATTTATTGTGCCGCGCCAGTCAGTCACATGTTGAACAGGAGGGGCAACGTTTACAACTTGCAGCCGATCTGGATGTATTGGACAAAATCATTAATCATGATTTGCCTGAACTGGCTCGTTCAGGTAGCCCTGATCATTTTGCCGATATTTTAAAAAGTCTCAATCTGGAATTAGAACATTTTAGGGAGTTTTGTGAATTTCCAGACTTGGCTCAAAAAGTTGTGGTAGGTGTTGGTGGCGCATTCAGTGCAGGAAAATCCAGTTTAATTAATACGCTTTTAGGGAAAAAGCGTTTAGTGGTAGAGATTGATCCAACAACTTCTTTACCGACTTATTTGTTGTATGGTGAACAGGAACAGATTACGGCACTTAATTTATTTCGCCGTCGTGTAATTTTATCTCAGGATGAATTTGCCAGTCTGACCCACGAAGAAAAAATAAAATATGGTAGTCAGATTGCAGGGCTATTGCGTTCAGCTTTTGTCAGTGATCCAGATTTTACTTGGAAAAATATCGCCTTGCTTGATACCCCAGGGTATAGCAAACCTGATAGTGAACAGTGGAGTGAGCGAACAGATGAATCTGTGGCACGTTCACAACTTAATTTGTCTAACTTTATCATTTGGGTGGTATCAGCAACACAAGGGACGATTTCCGAAGATGATTTAAAGTTTTTGGCAACTTTAAATGCGGATATTCCAAAGCTGGTTGTGGTCAGCCGTGCTGATGCGAAAACACCTGAAGATATTGCCAAAATTGCGGCTTTGATAAAACAAACAACAGCAGAACGAGGAGTTAATGTGCTGGATGTAGTTCCTGTATCTGCACGGAAGAAAAATGATTATCCAGTTCAGCCTGTAGTGAGTTTTTTGGAGAAATGGAATGAACAGAAAAAATGTTTAAGCTTTGCTCAAAATTTTAAACGGCAGTTTGTGGGTTATAGTCAATTTGTACAGAATAAACAACAACAAGCTAAAACTAAATTGGAACAAATAAATAAGTTATTATTTTTATCTGATCATACGGAACAAACACAAATTACTGAAAAACTACAATATATTGAAAAAGATAGTAACAAGGAATGGAGTGATTTAGCTAAAAAACTTGAAGAGCTACAAAGTCAGTTTTTTAAGAAAATGAATCAGCTTGCAAATTCAATAACGGGATATAAGGAACAGTTGATTGATATTGAAACACTATTGCAAGATCCAAATTGTTCAGCTGAAATATTACAGAGTTATGCTGAAAGTTTAGATAATGATATATTAGATATAATATATAAGCATCAAAATTGTCCTCAAATAGTACTTGAAAGGGCTTTATCTAAACCTGTGGGAAGCTTGTCTACAGAAAAAATTATAAATATATTTTCACGTGGTGAAATATATTTTAATGAAAAAAATCTATTAAATCATTATAATATGCTTTCTTCTAGTGAGAAGTTAATGTTGGTTGGTAAAAATATAGGTAAATTGGTAAAAAAATATCTTTCTAAAGAGGAGGATAAAATTATTTTATATGAGTTGTTAAAGAATAAAGAACTAGATGATGAAGATTTATTAAATATAGCATATTATTCTCTAAATAGTTTTTATTTGGCAAAAACACTACTAGGTGTTAAAAATCTTTGTATGGAAGCCCAAGTTATTCTGACAAAAAATGACAATGTGAGTATTAGGGCTAGTTTGGCAAAATTAACAAAAATAGAAGAGGTTCAAACTATATTAAGTAGCGATGAAAATGAGAGAGTTAGAAATCAATTATTATTGAATGATAGTTTACATGATCAAGTGAAAAATAGATTATTATCTGTAAGTTCAAATTTTAGAGTTAATCAAGAAAGTAAACATTTTTCTATAGTTCAGGAAGGAGATGATTGGGATAAACAAAATCTTGCTGAAAATTGGTGGATATCTAAGAAGATACAGTTAGCTTTAATTGATAGTTATGATGAAAGCATTAGAGGTTCTTTAGCCTCAAATCCGACTATAGATGAGGAAATACAGCTAAAATTAGTTGAATTAATAGGAGATAGTTGGATTGATTCCATTAAATATAGTTTAACAGATAATAGAAATTTGACGGGCTTAGCATTATATAAATTAATGGAAAAAGATAGTCTGTTATATGCTGATGATAGATTGTTTGATGGGAGAATAAAGTTCTCATCTGAACTACAGCAAAAGTTCTTTGATAAAGGTTTTATGACTCGATGTAGTTTGGGTAAGTATCCAAATTTAGATGAAGATATACAAATTAAATTTATAAATAGTTGGGATATTGATAATATAGTAGATAATAGTAATTTAACTAAAAAAGTACAAAATTTATTGATAGATAATGGAGAGTATTTAGATAGAATTTCATTAAATGAAAAATTATTTGATGAGATTTATTCTAGATTGGCTCATGTTGATTGTAATAAGGTTAGAGTAAATCTAATAAGAAATAAAAGTGTGAAGATGGAAGTTAAAGAGTATTTGTCTACTCTAAGTAATTTCTTGAGCTTCTCATTTGATATTATAATAAATAATAAAAATATTGATCATTTTGGTCAAAGTATTATATTAAATGAAGAAGATTTTTATGTTAAAAAAATAATGGTTGAAAATTCTATTTTAAATGAAAATATTCAAAATTCTATAGTTGAAGAAAATAATGAAACACTTGTTAGATGTATGTTGGAAAACCCATCATTAATTGAAATTTTACAGTTAAAATTTGTAAATCACTCCAACTCTTGGTTCAGAAGAAGTTTAGCTAAAAATACTAATCTAATAGAAAGAGTGCAACTTACTTTAGCAAGAGATGAAGAAGCCTCAGTAAGAGAAAGTTTAGCTAGTAATACGTCAATTACAAATAATGTTCAGTTAATCCTTGTAAATGATAGTGATGAATCTGTAGTTAAGACATTGGCTGAGAATAAAGGACTTTCGATTGATGCTCAGATAAAAATAATAGAAATTGGAAGTAAAGATATAATATATTATTTGGCTAGGAATGAGAATTTGCATATCAATGTTCAAGAAATTTTATCCAATTTTGACTGTTCTGATTATGATTCTAGAATCATACTAAATAACTTAGCATCTAATAGATGTTTACACCCTAATTTGCAAGAAAAATTAGTATTAAATGATGATTTGCACTCTAATCTGGCATCAAATGTAAATGTAATAGAAAAAGTTCAAAATATATTACTAAGTAAGTCTGATAACTATATTAATGAAATTCTTTATGAAAATATAAATTGCTCTATTTTGAGTAGAAGAGCTATTTTAGAGTCTTGAATTGATTTAAAGCCTTATCTTTTTATAAGATAAGGCTCTTTTAGTGATACTAATTAAGCTTTAATGCAATATATTTAAAAGTATATTTTATCTATTAAACTGAGATATAAGATTGATTTTGGTACTACTGATCCAAATACTCCTTAACCGCCTTAGCCAAAGCCATCATTGGTTTTTTAAGATTATCTTGAGGAACATAAAGACGTTCATCACCATTGACATAGAGCTTAGACTCATCCCGATCAAAACGAATGCTACGGATTTGATTGAGCCGAGTCACAAAACGCTTTCCAAGCATGTCTTTGCAATACAGTTCACTATGGGTAAGGAATAGACCATTTTCAGCATTTTTAAAAATGGTGGTGGTATCCACTAAAACCAGTGGATCATCATTATACTTACCGTACTCACCATCACCCTCAAAAGCATAAGCTTTGATGGCTTTATCAACCTTTTTACGCACACCGTAAATATCATCAATCAAATAGCTGCCTGCACTTGGGCGACTAATTTCATCTTCATAACTTTCTAAAATACTTTCCAATGAACGACGAGTAGGTTGTACAGCTTGAGCTTGGTTTCTAATTTGTTCAGCTCGTGCCAATAAATCCTGTGCTTTCTGCATTTCAAGGGCTTGGCGTTGACGTTCCTGTTCATCAGCAATTGCTTGGGCTTCTCGTTCAAGTTCGGCCTGATATTGGGCAAGTGCTTCCTGACGTTGCTGTTCAATCGCAAACTGTTGCGCTAAATAATGTTGCCATTGTGTTTCAATATCGACATTTGCCAGTTGTGCTAATTGGTAAATTTGTTCAAATAAATTTTTCTGGAAACTATCCAAATCCACCTGATGATGCAGTTCAGAAAGATGGGTTTTAATTTCTGCAAAATATTCAACAAAATTATCTAGTACCGATAAAATCTGTGGCTGAGCATTCCAGTCTTCTAAATATTGATTTAAAAGAGAACGATCAAAGCCTTGAGACTGTCGAGCAGAATAGGTGAGTACGGCTTCCACTTGAATGTCGTGTTGAGTGAGTGTTTGGGCCGTCACAGATTGAATCAGTTCTAAATCAATTTCAGTCTTTTTATCAGCACGGCTAATAATAATCAGTTTGGGAATATCGGCTTTTAGTGTTTTTAGAAATTGTAGGTCACTTTCAGAAATGACACCTTGATCCGCAGAAATCAGCCAAATAATCCGTTGTGCATCATTGAGTTGAACTTTGGCGATGTGGGCATCACAATTTCCTTGCTCAGAGCTTTCAGTATTACTATAGCCTGGCGTATCGAGGAAAGATAAATTTTGCCAAGGAAAATGAGCTTGTTCTACAATAATTAAATCAATACTGTTGATTAAAGCCCTATCATCCTGCTCAGCATGATGGGTTAAATTTTTAAATTGCTCGGTTGAGAGCGTTTGGTTTTCTCCTGACTTTAGAATTGCAGTAATCCGATTGTCTGTGCCTTGTACCAAATAAGTTGGAATAGAAGTGGTTGGATCAATTTCCACGCTCAGTAGTTTCTGTCCCAATAGCCCGTTGAGAAAACTGGATTTGCCTGCACTAAATGCGCCACCAATACCAATAATAAAACGATTGTTGAGCTGAGGTGATACACAGAGTTTATAGAAATGGTCTAACTCATGCTGAAAATCCAGCCCCAATTGATTTGCCTGATCCAGAGGTAAATGGGTTTTAAATTGGGTAATATTCTGTTTAAAGTATTGCTTAAGCTGTTGGTATCTGTTTTGAACATCGGTATGTATATTTGACATTTTAAAGTCCAATCTATTGATTTTATGATGTGTTGTCTGACAGATCTTATTGATACTGCAAAAATATAAATAAGATCTGCTGGTTAAAAATTAAGGATTCAGTGCTTGAAGAACCTGATTCAGCGTTGTGAGGTCCTGTTGATAGATAGCACGTTGTTGTTCCTGTTCAGCTTCACCTTGTTGTAGTTGTTGCGCCAATTGAGCTAAGGCAAGTTGAGCCTGTTGATATTTTTCATCAATTTGCTGCTGCACATTTTGTTCAACCTGTTGTAACTGTGCCGTTAAAATTTGACGCAAATTTAATTCTACTTGTCCCATAACTTGTGGAATGAGGGTTGCTTGCACATAAGAGCGAGCTTGCTCACGTTGTTCAGCCCGTTGCTGTTCTTTCTGGCTATCAGAAATAAATTTTCCTAAAATTGTGGTAATAATTGGAATAATCACCGCAGCATAAGGGAAGCTTCTTAGCACGATAGGGAGTAGAGTTGCTGCACCAGTCAAGATTGTTGTATTCAATCCATCATTGTCAGAAGCTTCAAAATTAAAATTTTGATTGATTTTAAGTTGTTCAGGTAATTCTGATTCAATACGATGTAAATATTTTTCCACCAACGGTTTAAAGTAACGCTCCATACCCTCGGTCATGCCAATACGCACAGAGTAGGTAATCTGTTGTTGAATGTCGCTACCTTGATGAAGCACACTATTAGCGAAACTATCAGTTTCACCTGTTAAACGACTACGGATATGTTGAGTAATCTGTGACAATACATCATTAAAACGGCTGTTAATCTGTTGATGCTCTTGCTTTAATTTTTGTTGGAAGTGCTGCATTTCCTCCTGCATCTCAGTTTGTTTTAACTTCAAACTTTCGAGATCAAGGTTGTCCTGATTATTCAAAACTTCAATATGTTGTTGCAAAGTCGCAATCGTATCTATGGATTGCTTGACCACCGTTTCTTTAAAACGTTGTTCACTACGTTGTTCCAATTCCTGTAAAGCAACGATAACCGTATCAAACTGTTTACGGGAAGCAGCGACCACATTCAGGTAGTTATCGGGTGGTAGGATTGCTTGCACCTGTTGTTTAACCTGTTGTTTGATTGCTTCTATATCTTCGGCAGAACGTTTGTCACTTTTAGAAATAATGACCAGTACAGGCGCTTGATGTAGGGCTAATTCTGCAAGAAAATTTTTAATACTTTCCTTGAGTGTACCCTCCTCAGAACTCACCATAATGCAGTAGGCAAGACTACGTCCGAGATAATGATGAATTGCCTGACTATGTGCCTCTGATTTAGAGTCCAATCCTGGCAAGTCTGCTAAACATAAATGGGGTAAAGACTGGAGTAGTGGATTATTCAGTTTGACCTCAACATGACCATTTGCCCCCAAATCGTCAAAATCTTGAGATTTTAATTGTTCAAAGGATAATTCCTTAACAAACTGATTATCTTTAAACCCTAAAATTTGATCTGTTTCTGCAAAACTGATTTCTGTTGCCAAATTACTGGCTGGGTCTATTTCAACCGCTAATAGTTTTTGAGCCAGTAACGCATTAATTAATGAAGATTTTCCTGCACTAAATGCACCAATCAAAGGAATGCGGACTTTAAAGTTCTGACTATTTTTTGTCAGTTCTTGAAATTTGTTGCTATCAAGCTGGTATTTTTCATACAGGTTTTGAATTTTTGGTAAATCCTGAATGAGTGTTTGTTGCTGTTGAAACATCTTAAACCCCTGATTGTATAGGTATAACTATTTATAACGAATTGATTTTTAATCTAGTGATGATTATAGGAGATAAATCATTTAAAAAAAGACTGAACCAAAAGGAGTCAGTCTTAGTTTGACGCACTGGTTTGATAAAAATATTCAATTACCTGAAATCTGTACTATTCTTTCAGTGCTTGTGCCAGTTCGGGCATTTCATACTGTTCCAGTATTGTTACCAACTCTTGAAGCACCTTGCGAGTCTCTCTTTCATCAATATTAAAAGTATCCCGATAAATTTCTGACACTTTATTACCAATACCATGAATAAGTTCACCAATGATAGAGGGTTCAACCATACCGTATCCACCACCACGAGGTCGATTAAATATGTCTGAAAGACTGGTATCGTTATTGGACATTGTTGCATTGGATGTAATTAATTTTGCCTTTTGCAATAAAGGGGCTAGTTCGGCAAGCGTATGCTCGGGCAAAAGATCACTGAGTTCCTCATCGACTAACCGTAAAATAAGTGCTTGAGTAATGCTGAGTCCCTTGACTGTGGTCTCAATCCGTTTCCAACGCCAGCTATACGGCATACAGTCACGACGACATTCCAGAGGAAATAACTTTTCCAGTAAATTTAAGTCACGCTGTATAGTACGCTGCGTAGCATCAATTCCTTGATTTCTTAAATGAGTTTCTATATCTGCGGTACTCACATATTTGCTATCCAATAAAAATTGAATAATTTTCCATTGTCGGCTGATAACTTTCGATGATTCTTGACTCATGATGTACTCAAGTAATTTTTTGCCAAGTGTAATCGTCTTTTTTAGGAAAATTAAGAGGATAAAATATATAGTAGGTCGTAGTTTGACGTACTTAATTGATTGTTTTCTTTTATAATAATTAGCGTGTAAAAAATAAATTATTTTTTGAAAAAAGGGACACAACCTGTCCCTGTGGCAAGATAGGATGACAGATTATTAATCTTCGGAGGCTGGTTCAGCAGATGAGGATGAGTTTTTTAGTACAGCATCTATACCAGCATGAGGATCAACACCGAGGGCAGTACAGTACCAAATATATTCAATGACATCTAAACGGCGTTCGCCTTGTTCAACTTTATATATAAATGAATGAGGTCGTGCCATACGTGTAACAAGATTGTGCATCATGAGATTTTGTGACTTACGCTGGCTTTTAAGCTAGTCCTGTAAGGCAAGCATTTCGTCTTTATAGATACTTCTTGTCATCACGCATATTTATGATATATTTAATTTTTTACCAAAATAGAAAAATGTATTTTGATTAAATAAGTATCGTTAAATGGACACAACCTGTCCCTTGAGAAATGAATAATTGCTGTAACGTTAGAAATAAAAATCGCAGGTTCTCATGCAAAAGGATACGCAAAATAAAAATGAGACTTTAGCCAATCGTTTGATTGATATTCTTACAAGGCTAAACTCAGGGGAAAAATTAACCATCAATATGCTTGCAGAAAGCTATGATGCCCACCCAAAAACCATTCGACGTGATTTAGTAAGGTTGGAAAGCTGTAATTTGCCTATACAGAAAGAGGGCAAATATTTTTATTTAGACTCGACCTACTTAGGTAAGTTAAAACTAAAAGATATTCAGTCTTTTGCTCGTATATCTGGGATTCGTCATTTATATCCAAATCTTGATGTTTCATTTATACGTGAGCTTCTGGATAGTCGTGTTTATGATGCCAAAGGTTATTTTGTAGAAGATGCTTCACAGTTTAAGACCTTATTTGAAGTATTTGGTGAAGCGATTCGTAACCACCAACAAATAGGCTTTCTTTATAAAGGTGAACCTCGGGTCGTTGAGCCTTATAAGTTGGTCCATCATCATGGCTGTTGGTATTTGGCAGCAGTGCGTAAAGGTGTATTGCGTGCCTATCGTTTAAGTCGGATTGAATTATCGCCACACCCTCATGAACTTTTAGGTTTTAAACCTGATGCCACAATTTTGACTCAATTAGAAGATGAAGAAAGTATTTGGTTTGGTCAAGAGAAGCAGGAAATTATCTTAACGGTTCATGCTGATGTCGCTTTGCATTTTCAGCAAAGACCACTTTTGCCTGAGCAACAAGTCATCAAAAAACTGGATGATGGTGGCTTATTACTGTCCAGCCGAATTACGCACCATACCCAGATTTTGCCGTTGGTACGCTATTGGATTCCTCATTTAAAAATTGTTAGCCCAGAGGGCTTGCAGGATGAAATGGAGTTAAGGCTAAAGGAGTATTTAGGAATTTATTGATTAATCTGGGGTATAAAAGGTTATATCAATACTTAGGAAAATCCTTACCATTTAAAAATGAAAAAGAGTTTGATGATTTCATGATGAATGGTGAGGATTTTATTCTTTAAATTATGTTTTGGGGTTTAAAATATGTCAGATCAGGAAATTGAAAAAGCGAAATTGGCAGCTGAAAGAAAGGCTAGGGGACTAGGAATTTTCGAGGCTGCCATGTTGATAGTAACAGATGGTGAGTTGAGTGATACTCCTAGTGTTGATTGGATTCGAGATATTGGATGGGAAATTGAAGATTCACTAAAAAATTGGGAAACTTGTACTATTAAAGTGAGTTATAGCATACTGGGTAATAATAGGTATGGTGGTGTTGATATAGAAATAAAATTAGGCGAAGATTCAGTAATCTATTCTGCCACTAAAGAAGAAGATGAAGATGGGGATAATGAAACATCAATAAAAGTTTTTCGTATGGGTTCATGGGTTGATCGTTTTATA
Organism: Acinetobacter sp. NIPH 284; assembly: GCF_000369425.1. Taxonomy (NCBI): domain Bacteria; kingdom Pseudomonadati; phylum Pseudomonadota; class Gammaproteobacteria; order Moraxellales; family Moraxellaceae; genus Acinetobacter; species Acinetobacter sp. NIPH 284. Next base: position 17,865 of record NZ_KB850010.1, on the reverse strand, counting down.
ACTTACTCTAAAGAAGTTAGAGCTAAATATGAAAAACAGCAACTAGATAAAATACAACAAGAAAGAAATGAAGCGCTAAAACCATTTTTGGAAATAGATTTTTAAATACACCAAAATAGAATTTTTTGGATTTATTAATAGTTTAAATTTACGAGATTGCATATGTTTGAAAAAATGTTGGCTAAAGATAAGGCTAAAGCAAGAGCTAAAGCTGAGGTAGGGGTTGAAATTGAAGCTGAAGAAGCAAGAAAATTGGAGATTTTTGATGCTTTAGCTTTGATTTTTACAGATGGTCAAATTAACCCTCAAAAACTCTATAAAAAAGCATATTTGGGTAATTCTGCTTCACGAACATGGGAAGAATATACGTTTCGTTATTCTTATAGTTTTGATTATATAGAACGTGGTCATAGGCTGCTTGATTATAATGATGATGCTACTGATTGGGGAGTAGTAATACTCAAAATCACTCTAAATAGAGATGTACTTTTTGAAGCTTCAAGAGAATATAAGCGTGGTAAATGGCAAGAAAAAGAGATAGTTCATTGTTTCTATAATGGTGAATGGGTTGATCGTATTTTAGCTTATTCAAAAGAAATTTATACTAGATATGAGAAACAGCAGCAAAGAAAAGCTGATCAGAAAAAAGTTAAAAATTTGCAGCTACTTTAAATGTTGATTTTAGATTGGGTATATGTTTATTTTAAAAAGAAGTAATGAAATAAAATTCGTTATTTCTTTTTTTATAAAAGGACACAACCTGTCCACTCCATATTCAATAATAAAGCCTTATCAAAATGATAATCCAATAAAGGGCCTATTCAATGAAATTATCAAAATCTATTTTACTGGCAAGTTTACTTGCTACAACTACATCTGTTTTTGCAGATGACTTTATTTCTGCAAATGGGGTGAAGCTTACAGTGGGTGATTCATTAAAAACGGTTACAAGCAAACTAGGCAAACCTTCAGAGAAAGCAGCAGGGTTGATTATCTGGAAATTAAAAAGTGGCAATAAAGTTGCAGCTCGTTTTGATCAATATGGCTTAAGCAATGCAACATTAAGCGGAAATGTATCTACTGATTATTTATATACAGATGGCATTAAGATTTTCCTTAATAAAGAAAGCATCAATAGCATTGAGAAAAAACTCAAGTACGGTTGCTACCATGAGGGCTGGGGTGAGGGTGCAATTGCAGACTATGTGGTGAGAAGTGGTCCAGAGGGTTCAATCAATCTGATTTTTAATACTTGGGGTGGGGACATAACCACCAAACAATTAAAAAGCCAAAAAGTATCAGCACTCAGCTTGGGCGATGATGAACCATTTGGTGAACAAAAATATTGCCACGATCAATAAGCAACTTAAAGGACTCGAAAATGAAAAAATTAATCATCGGACTTGCCGTTGCTGTCTGTAGTCATTCATTATTTGCAGCTTGCCCAAGCCAGAGCAAAACGGTATTTAACTGCACAACGACCAATAACAAAGTGATTCAGGTCTGTGATGCAGGCAATACCATCAGTTATTCATTTGGTAAGGCAAGTGCTGCACCAGAGTTGGCAATCACAGTTCCTCGGGATAAAGTCACCACTTATCAATGGGAAGGATTTGGACGCTATGAGAATTATGCGATTAATATCCCGAATGGAAAAACCATATATCGGGTCAATGATAGTCTGGACAAAATGTCTCAGGAATATACGGCTGGTGTTGAAGTTTCCAATAACGACAAATTACTTGCCACAGTTGAATGTGCCGCTAATAAAAAAATAACCAGTAAAATTCAGGGCATCAAACTTCGTCCTGAAATGTAATCTTGGTTTTATCTTTCTCTAGGTTCTTATTTCATTTTCTCGGAATAAGAGCCTGAATTTTTTAAAATAAATGGTGATCCAATGAGATTATACTATCTTATCGGGAGTCTGTTGCTTGTCGCTGGGTGTCAGGATGCCTCAAACAATAAGACAAATGTAGATTCCACTGAAAAGGCTGAAGTGATTCAGGAAACACAGCCTGTTAATGATACCGATGATCAATATAGTGCAGACGGCTTAACCCGTTATGAAAATGAAAGTGTAGAGGAAATGGAAGCACCTCAAATTCCCGAAGAAGCACCTGTACGAATCGACTTACAATTAAATCCTGCATGGGCTGAATATGGTTTAGGTATGATTGATGTTCAATCGACAACAGATCAAGTGGTGATTGAAAAAGTGATTCTCAATCGGGGACAGTGTAGTGCAATTGATAATTCAATTAAAATGCCTGTCACTTTAAGCTTTGGTCATACCTATCGAGGCTATATCAATAACTGTAACTTGGATAAAATCATTGAAATTCAAATTAATACAAATTTAGGTAACTGGACATTTAAAAGATAATAAAAGAGAAAATGTCAATATTGGCATTTCCTCTTTTTAAAATTATGGATTAGCAAGTAAAGCTAGTTTCTTGCCAACCAGTGCGTAAGATTGAGTATTCACAATTGATGGGCAGCAAGATGGATCATCATCTGCGTATTCGTGATTTTCAATCGTAATAATTCCATCTTTACTGATGTTAGTGACTTTGGCATCCAAGCCTAGATTGAGATCAGTTATAAAATTGATCTGATCTTGTTGGTCAGTAGTAAAAATAAAAATTTCATAGGTCATAGTTGTTGAATGGCAGTTTGTTTCCTCACAGAAACTAGCCTCAACAATGTAATCAGTTTTTCCATCCTGATTAAGATCGGACTTAATAATATTTTTTGCGTTTAATGCATATTTAAAATAATCGTCATCTGTAGCAGAACGTCGGGATTCTTCATTTAAGAATTTAATCGATTCAGCAATTTTATTGTCAACCAAAGTTTCAATGCCTTGAAGAGTAGGTTTATTTTGAATAATCTTTTCTTCAGCTTGGGGTTGAATAGATTGTTCAGATTTCTCATTTTCAGCTTGCGGCAGAACTTTTTTAATATTGTCACATGCATTTAATAGAGTTGCACTACTGAGTAGCATAAGCGTAAAAATAAAGGGTTTCATATAGGATTCCATTAAAAAAGCCTACATAACTGGAGAATTATGTAGGCATAAAAGTTATAGAGTAGGTTCACCGTATTGATTATTATGGCTGTCTCCTGATTGCGCCCACCAAATAATTAAAGGAATGATTCCAATAATCGTAAGACTAATCAGATACCACCATCCAGAACGGTTTGTGTCATGTAGTCTACGAGCAGAAACGGCTAGAAAAGGAATAGTTAATGCTAGCGTTGTGATGGCATAAAATACAATCTCTGTTCCTAGAATTGCATCAATGACCATTGAAAGAATATTACAAATAACGAAGCCTAGATAAAAAAACCAAAACTCTTTAGGTCTTGCTCGACCATTAAAATTGGCATAGTTTTTTAGGCACTTCATAAACCAGTCAAAAAGATTAAAAATTTCTTCAGGTTTTTCTGAATAAGAGGTGCTTAACGTGGATGAGGTATTTGTTCCTAAAGCTTTATATATAGCAATTGCTTGATTTAAATGATTAGTATCAAAATCGACTTTCATACCACGTTGTGGTAAAGCTGATTCTTTCCATTCGCTGCCTAAAAAATGATATCGAACAGCATCATCGCCTGAAATTACCCCAGTATTGGTTTGAATTGAAAAATCTAAAATTGTACCTTTCATATTTTGCTCCACGTTAAACAAGTCTGTTTTGTTGTTTTGTGAAGCTATATTGCAATGATTGATGGACAGGTGGTGTCCCTAAGCAATTATTTTATGAATAAGTATTTTTTAATGGTTAATTTTCTATCACATTGCAACTAAATCATGGTGGAAGATTATAAATGGGTTGGATATTGATCATATATGATGTTCAAAGAGAAAAACCAGAATAAGCACGACAAACTATGTCTTTTATCTTTCAAATGTAGCTGAAAAATAATTAAATTTCGGTAAACTATTCACGTTTTATACTTTTCTTTGGACTTCAATAACAATGACCCAAGTACAACTGCAACAGCTACAAAAACAACTATGGAATATTGCCAATACTTTACGTGGCAAAATGGGTGCAGATGAGTTTCGTGACTATATTCTTGGGTTTATCTTCTTTAAATATTTATCTGAAAAAGCCGTGAACTTCGCCAATGAATTGCTTGATGGTGAAGAGATTGGCTTTTTAGAGCTTGATGAAAACAACGCTGAACATACGCCGTATATCGAAGTAATTAAAAAGAATGCCATTGATGAAGTGGGCTATGCGCTGACACCAAAACAACTATTTCATACGCTTGCTGAACGTGGTCGTAAAGGCGAATTTATTTTAGATGACTTGGCTGCCACGCTGAAAGCCATTGAACAAAGTACGTTGGGTTCAGACTCTGCCGATGATTTTGCCAACCTGTTTGAAGACCTCGATCTAAATTCGACCAAGCTCGGCAATACCGCCAGTGACCGTAATGAACTGGTGGCAAAGGTTCTCAGCCATTTAGATGATATTGATTTTGATATTTCCAATACTGAAAGCGATGTATTGGGCGATGCTTACGAGTATTTAATTGGTGAGTTTGCATCGGGTGCAGGTAAAAAAGCAGGGGAATTCTATACGCCTCAAACGGTATCGACCTTACTGGCGAAGATTGTAACGCAAGGGAAAACTCGTTTACGTTCTGTTTATGACCCGACTTGTGGTTCAGGTTCGTTGTTGCTGCGTGTAAAGCGTGAAGTTCAAGACGTGGATATGATTTACGGTCAAGAGATGAACCGTACCACCTACAACTTGGCACGTATGAACATGATTTTGCATGATGTGCATTTCGCCAAGTTCGACATTAAGCAAGAAGATACCTTGATTCGTCCGCAGCATTTAAACAAACGTTTTGATGCGGTGGTGGCGAATCCGCCATTTTCAGCAAAATGGTCTGCCGATCCGTTATTTTTACAGGATGAGCGTTTTGCTGCGTATGGCAAACTTGCACCAAGTTCTAAAGCTGATATGGCATTTGTTCAGCACATGCTCTATCAACTGGATGATCACGGCACAATGGCGGTGGTTCTACCGCACGGCGTTTTATTCCGTGGTTCGAGTGAGGGCGTGATTCGTCAGTACATGATTGAACAGCTCAATGTGATTGATACCATTATTGGTTTACCTGCCAATATTTTCTATGGCACGTCGATTCCTACGTGTATTTTGGTGCTGAAGAAAAACCGTGAGCATCAAGACAATATTTTGTTTATTGATGCCAGCAACGAGTTTGAAAAGCAGAAGAATCAAAACAAGTTATTGCCTGAGCATTTGGATAATATTATTGGGGCATTTGAAAACCGTCAGAGTATTGATAAATACGCGCATGTGGCGACTTTACAAGAAGTTAAAGACAACGACTTTAACCTGAATATTCCACGTTATGTCGATACTTTTGAAGCTGAGAATGAGATTGACCTTGATGCCATTGCTCAAGCGTTGCAGGCTTTGGAAGTTGAAAGTCAAAAGACCGATGCCGTCATCACTGAGTTTTGTAAAGAGCTTGGGATTGCTTCGCCGTTTGCGGAGGTGAAGTAATGTCTATACCTAAGTTACGATTTAAAGAGTTTGATGGGGATTGGTTGTTAGATACACTTGAAAATCAAATTAATTTTTTAGCAGGATATGCTTTTGATAGTAAATCAATGAGTAATGATGTCCAAGCTTATCAATTAATTAAAATGTCTAATGTATATCAAAATCAATTAGATTTAACGAGAAATCCTTCCTATTGGTCTGTATTAGAAAGTAAAAACGAAAAATTTTTATTATCCAAAGGTGATATTGTTTTAACACTTACAGGGACAGTAGGAAAAACTGACTATGGCTATAATGTAGAAATCACAGAAAATAATAAATTTTTATTGAATCAGCGATTAGTCCGTTTAAGGGGAAAGGAACAAGTTTCTTTATCAAAATTTATTCAATATAGAATTTCCACTGACAGATTTTTTTATCATTTTTTCAATTCATCTAAAGGTGGGACAGGTAATCAATCTAATGTGAGTATTGAAGATTTAAAACTTTTAGAATTGCCTTTTCCTAAGCTTAAAGAACAAACCAAAATCGCCTCTTTCCTTTCCGCAGTCGATGAAAAAATTAGCCAACTGACTCGAAAACATGAGCTACTCAGCCAGTATAAACAAGGCATGATGCAGAAGTTGTTTAGTCAGCAGATTCGTTTTAAGGCGGATGATGGGAGTGAATTTGGGGAGTGGGCATTATCAAAACTTGCTAATTATATTAATGAATTTAAAAGTACTTCAAAGATTCAAGATGAGTATGAAGTACTTACCTCATCTAGAAAAGGTTTAATACGACAAGCTGAATATTTTGAAGGTAGTCGATTAGTTGATAGAGAAAATATTGGTTATAACATTATTCAACCGAATCAAATTACATACAGATCAAGAAGTGATGATGGACTTTTTTTCTTTAATCTTAATAGATTGGGAATAACTGGAATTATAAGTACCTACTATCCAGTATTTACTATGAAAAATAGCGATAATAGATTTTTTCATGAATATTTAAATTTTTATAAACAAGAATACGTTAAGTATGCTGTTGGTACATCGCAATTAGTATTATCACTAAATGAGCTACGTAATATGAAATTTAAAATTCCTTGCTTAGAAGAACAAACCAAAATTGCTAATTTCCTCTCTGCTATCGACCAAAAAATTGAAGTGGTTGCCCAGCAAATTGAACAAACCAAACAATGGAAAAAAGGCTTGTTGCAGCAGATGTTTGTGTAGGTGAAACAGATGACCGATTACTTTCAAAATCTTGTATTGCAATTGCTCCAAGAACCCAGTGAGCAAGAATGGTTAGAGTTTAAAGAAAACTACCATAGTGCCGAAGAAATTGGAGAGCGTATTTCTGCCCTATCCAACGGCGCATGTTTATGTAACAAGCGCTATGGCTACTTAGTTTTTGGGATTAAAGACCACGATCAAAGCATTGTAGGCACAAACTTTGATCCTAAAAAACAAAAAGCCAAAGGCAATGAGGATTTAGAGTTTTGGTTACTGGCACGCTTAAACCCACGCATTGACTTTAAAATTCATGAACTCGACATTGATGGTAAGCATCTTGTTGTATTTGAAATTCCAGCGACTAGCGGCTCACCAGTGAGCTTTCTACATGAAGCCTATATCCGTATTGGGAGTTATACCAAAAAACTTAAAGACTATCCCGATAAAGCCAAGAAAATATGGCAAAGCATGGAAACCGATTGGAGTGCTGAAATCTGTCCCGATGCGACATTACAAGATTTAGACCCGATTGCGATTGCTACAGCCCGACAGCTTTTTATCCCTCACCAATATTATTGCGCTGGATCAGGTACAAAAGAACCAGTTAATCAGTGATGATGACGCTGCCGAACTTAGAAAAAAAGGTTTAATTGAAGGTAGAAAGCCAAATTATTGTATCTCTGCAAATGTGGCTGAACAAACAGATCAGCAAGCAGAATATTTAGAAATGCGTGGTTTGGATGATCAGCATTATCAGGGACTCATTTTGGAATATTTACGCAAGTTTAAGCAGGCGAAACGAGCTGATTTTGAAAAGTTATTAATCGATAAATTACCGCAAATATTAGATGAAGACCAGCGTAGACATAGAGTACGTAATTTATTGCAAAAAATGCGTAGAGATGGTTTGGTCGAAGCTAAAGGTTTGACATGGTATTTAAAGAAGAGCTAGTTTTAGCTAGTTTTAGCTAGTTTTAGCTAGTTTTAGCTAGTTTTAGCTAGTTTTAGCTAGTTTTTTGTATAAGTTATTGTTAATTAAATATTTAATTATGAGAGAAATATGACAGTACAAAGCGAATATCAACTTGAAAATGAACTGATTGCACAACTGCAAGGACTGGGCTATGCAACCGTTACCATCAAGGATGAACGCCAACTACTGTCAAATCTCAAAACACAAATTGAACGTGCCAACGGACTTGCACCATTATCAGAAACTGAGTGGAAGCAGGTCATTAGCTTTCTAAATACAGGCACAGTATTTGAACGGGCCAAGAATCTGCGTGATCTGTTCCCAGTTAAATTTGATGACGGCACTAGCAAACATATTTTTTTCCTGTCTGATGATCCTAGCAAAAATATTTATCAGGTGACCAATCAAATCACCATCGATCACCGCGACTATAATGGCAGAACCAGCCGTTTTGATGTGACCTTACTGGTCAATGGTTTGCCTTTAGTTCAAATTGAGTTGAAAAAACGAGGCATGGAAATTGCCGAAGCCTTTAATCAAACCCAACGTTATATTCGTGAAGCCTATTGGGCAGGGCAAGGGCTATTTAGTTTTATTCAGCTTTTTGTCATTAGTAACGGTGCAAATACTCGCTATTACTCAAATGGTACGACTGGGATAGAGTTTGCCTTTCCGTGGGCAGATGTTGCCAATAAACATATCAATGAAATTGTCGATTTTGCGGATGCATTTTTAAATCATCAGCATCTTACAGACATGCTGACTCAATACATGGTGATGTTGGAAACCAGTAAAAGTTTGATGGTGCTACGCCCATATCAAATTTATGCCGTGCAAAAGATTATTGCCCATGTGCAAAATTCAGAACAAAATGGCTATATCTGGCATACCACAGGATCAGGTAAAACACTGACCTCATTTAAAGCCAGTCAGCTCATCATGAAGATGCCTGATGTAGAAAAGGTCTTGTTTGTGGTAGATCGTAATGACCTTGATACCCAAACTTCACGAGAATTTAATGCTTTTAAAGCCGAGAGTGTGGATAGCACAGACAGCACGCACACTTTAGTGAAGCAACTCGATCAACGCCATGACAAGCTGATCGTGACCACCATTCAAAAGCTGAATCGTGCGATTAGTACAGACCGATATTTAGAACAGATCAATTATTTAAAAGATAAAAAAGTTGTATTCATTTTTGATGAATGTCATCGCAGTCAATTTGGTGATACCCATCAAAACATAAAAAAGTTCTTTAGTAATGCACAGATGTTTGGATTCACGGGAACACCGATCTTTGAGGAAAATAGTCAATCTAAAGCAGGATTGAAGCTCACCACAGATTATTTATTCAATCAATGTTTGCATCAATATGTCATTGTGGATGCGATTCGAGACCGTAACGTATTGCAGTTCCAAATAGATTATCGTGGCAAATATACTGCTAAGGGTATGCAGAATAACCTCGATTATGATGAAGATGTTGAGGGGATAGATACCAAAGAGCTTTATGATAATCCGCAGCGACTGGAAATGATTGCCCGTTATATCGTTGATACGCATGATACCAAAACCAAAAACCGTGAATTTACGGCGATGTTTTGTGTCAGCTCAGTGGATACCTTAACGCAGTATTATGACTTATTTGAAAAAGTCCAAGCTGAGAAGCAACAACAAGATGAAGCGGAAGGTCGATTATTTAAACCTCTCACCATTGCAACTATTTTCTCATACGGTGCGAATGAAGCTGTTGAGAGCAACGACCAAAATGGATTGATTCAAGAAGAGTCAACAGATGCACCGAGCCAAATAAATCAGTCTAGTCGTGATAAATTGGATCGCTACATTGCCAATTATAATGCTCAATTTGGTACGAATTATAATTCAGGTGATGGATTCTATGCTTATTACCGTGATATTGCAGATCGGGTAAAGAAAAAGCAGATTGATATCTTATTGGTCGTGAATATGTTCCTCACAGGCTTTGACTCAAAACCTTTGAATACGTTATATGTCGATAAGAACCTTAAATATCATGGTTTGATTCAGGCTTTTTCACGGACTAACCGTGTTTACAATGATAAAAAACCATTTGGGAACATCATTAGCTTCCGTAATTTAAAACGTGCCACCGATGAAGCATTGGCATTATTTTCAAATAAAGAAGCACGGAAGACCGTTCTTGTCCCTAGCTTTGATGAAATCAAACAAGATTATGAGCAAGCGGTAGAAAAACTGTTTGCCATTACTGCTGATTATCAAGCCGTGGATGACTTGCTGACTGAGGATGAGCAACTAGAGTTCATCAAGGCATTCCGTGAAGTGATGCGCTACAACGCCCAGCTACAAACCTTCATTGAATATGATCAAGACGACACTAAGCTTGATAAACAGCACTTTGCGAATTTTGCATCTAAATATGCTGATCTCTGTCGTGCGATTCGGAAAACCACCAAAAATGAAAAAGTTTCCGTGCTGGATGATGTCGATTTCCAATTGGATTTGCTGCACAGTGACCGTATCAATGTGGGTTATATCCTGACACTGTTACAGATGGCAGTGAATGCTGAAACAGATGAGCAGCGTAAGAAATACGAAGCTCAAGTACATGATCTGATTGGGAGTGATATTAGCTTGCATGATAAGCAAGACTTGATACAAAAGTTCATCGAAGAAAACATGCCAAAAATGATCAATGGACAAAGTGTACAAGTGGCTTTTGCTCAGTTTTGGGATGCGGAAAAAGAGCAAGCCTATCAGCACTTTTGTGAACAAGAAAATCTCAAGCCTGAAGCAATGAAACAGGTTTTAGATAATTATGAATTCAATAAACGCTTACCACGTAAAGAAGAAATGAAAGAGTTGCCAAACTACAAGATCAAGCTTTTTGAGCGGGACAGTGTATTATCCAATTTATTAGTGAAAACACGACAGTTGATTGAGAAGTTTTATGTGGGGTTGTAGTAAGGGTTTAGAATGACTTAAACCCTTAAATTTTGGATTTGATACCTTGTATTTCTCCCACCACCTTCAAGTTTTATGATACAGCCTTTTTCCAATAAATCAGTCAGGTGGCGAGTTGCCGTTGCTCGGCTAACTTTAGCCACTTTCTGATATTGTGAAGCACTGATGCCATGCTCAAAGCCATTTTCCCCACCATCAAGCAGTCGATTTAAAACTTTACGCTGCCCCTCATGTAAATCCATTTCCGAAAAAACCTGCCAAAATGTACTTTTTCGAAGCGTCCTTTCAATACGCTTTAATGTCTGCTCAAGGCTTTCATTGAGTGCCTGTAGAAACCAAAGTAACCAATCCGTAATATCAGAATCACTTTTTTGAGTGGCTTCAAGAATTTCATAATAACTCTTACGCTTATTTAGGATGACAGGTGACATTGCATATAGACGAATACTTTGTTGATCCATCTGAGCTAAAGCCAAGTCAGTCAATGTACGGGTAATACGTCCATTACCATCATCAAAAGGATGGAGTGTCACAAACCATAGGTGAGTAATTCCAGCCCGAATCAGTGGGTCAAGCAGGGTATTGTTTCTACTCGTATTAAACCACTGGATAAATTCATCCAAACGTTGTTCTAAAGCATCTCGTGGTGGAGCTTCAAAATGTACAGTAGGGTAGTCCATACGCCCTGATACAACCTGCATAGGTTCATGTCCACGTAACTGCCCAATACGAATACGCTGCATCGTCCAGTCAGTTTCATTAAATAACCATTGATGCCACTGAAATAATCTTTCAACAGATAAGTCTTGTTTAAAATTATTTAAAGCGTCCAGCATGATATTGGCTAGACCATCGGAACGTTCAGAACTGGGGTATGGTTGGTCTAGTGACACACCTAAATGCCTTGCTAAAGATGAACGCAGCGAATAAACATTCAGCGTTTCATTTTCAATCGCTGAGGATGAGACCAGATTGGCAATTAAGTTGTCTAGTGTCATGTGTTCTTTTTCAGGGTTATGCTGGCTTTGCCCAAGCAAGATACCAATTTTTCGATGAATGTGTCTGGTGAGTGGAAGAATGTTTTCATCCTTCCATGTAAAGGTTGCCCAGTTAGATTGTTTCCAGATCCAGTCATCATACATGCTTGGTCATCCCCTGAAATAGTTAAGAATAGGTTTGAGTAGATTGTAGTATATATTTGACTCATTAAATGAGTCAAATAAATTTATGATTCAGCTCATTTAATGATTCAATCTGATTGCTTATTTGATGGGCATAAAAAATGGTGGGTCGGTTGCGGTGTAGGCTGTTTTAATGATTTTGAAAAAGTGTAGGTTGTTGTGTAGGTTTCAAGATTTTGTTAAAAATTTATTTTATAAATCAATGAAAAGGTATTTCTGCATCATTGGTGTGTGAGAAGATAAGTCAGCCATGATTTCAGCGCTGTTCATGCGTATTAAGTCCTTAAATTTTTGAATAAATTAAAATATAGAAAGTCTAATTGTCTAACTGATAGGGAGTCAACAGGATCTCATCTAAGGAGAAGTATAGCTTTTATATCTAAGAATTGAGCCAATAGTGAGTGAAATCTTATTTTAAACCTAGAACAGCAGTTTTAATAAAAAAATGAAATTTGAAAAATGTCATAGTTTGTTATTTGATAGAAATTAATGAGAGTAGAATAATTGTTGACTAGCCTACTGGTCTTTAAAAAAGATCGAGGATTCTCGTAATTTTAAAAGACAGCAGCATGAAACAAGAAGAACAGTATATGTTGATATCGTTGAAAAATTAGGAGATAGACGGGTAGATATGATTGTAACAAAAGATATTGTGGAACTTGTTAAAAGTATTGTTGATCATGGGGTGCAAGTTCAAGCGAAGAAAGCTATCATAAAAGTATATTAATGATTGTGCTATCTGGATTGAATCACAAATAATTCCCCAAAAGAGAGTTTTTTAAATCTCTGTTTTATGTTGAAAATTAAATATTAACAACAAAAGAATAAGCTTTTTGATTCAGATTGCTATCTATTAGAATTGCATCAAACGACATGTTTTCTAATAATGATTTGAGATTGTGATGCATTTTCAATGATTCTGACGAAAGATGAATAAGAATAATTCGATTAACTGGATCGATTATAAATTCAATAGTTTCAGGATTTTTGTTGGTTAAAACTAAGCGATTTTCATGAAGTAGTTCTGTAATTTGTTCACTAAGTTGATTAATTTTAATTTCTTCTTCACTTGATGATGTGGTTTTAGAAACATGAATTTGAGCAGAATAACGTTCAAAATCCTTTGGTGTGTCAATAATTTCAACTTTGTAAAAACTAAATGAGTCAGTTTCTAATTTTAAAGAAGATAATTGGTTCTTTTCTAAGAAGTCAGTTTCCATCGGTTTGATATTTGACTGATAAAGATTTGATACGTCTTTTGCTTCTTTTATAGCTTTTTTTGCTCTATTTTGTGCATCCAAGAGCGGGTCATAAGTATGCTCAATTTTTGATGAATTTACATGCTCATCGATACTAAAGAACTCTGGTACTTGATTTTCTGTTGATGCATTTACTTGTGCTGTACTATCAAATATTGTTTCACTGATTGGTTGAGTGATGTGGTTCTAGGATTTTAGACCACGTCTATAAGTGATAATCTACTCCCCAATAAGCATGGGAAATGCTTGTTTTTGGAGTCAACCATGACACGAAGAAAACGTCGTAATCATTCAGCAGAGTTTAAAGTTAAAGTTGCTCTCGCAGCAATTAAAGGCGACCACACACTCGCTGAACTTTCTACTCAATTCGATTTACATCAAAACCAAATCATCGATTGGAAAAATCAACTGCTTGAGCAATCAATCAATATTTTTTCACGACCAACAGCACAACAAGAACCTGAGATTGACCTCAAAGCTCTACATGCCAAGATAGGACATCAGGCATTGCAAATTGATTTTTTAGAAGGTGCGCTCAGAAAAATAGGGCAGCTGAGCGGCAAAAAATGATCGATAAGACCCATCAACTTTCGGTACGACAACAATCGCAATTGATTCAAATCAATCGCAGTACGTTGTATTACAAGCCCAAAGAGATTTCATCAACTGATTTGAGTTTGATGCGTCTGATCGATGAAATTCATCTCGACTACCCATTTATGGGCAGTCGAATGATACGAGATATGCTACAGCGTCAAGGACATCAAATAGGTCGGCGTAAAGTCCGACGTTTAATGCGCTTGATGGGAATACATGCCTTGTATCCAAAACCCAATACCAGTAAGCCTAATCTTGCACACCGTATTTTCCCATATCTGTTGAAAAACATGGTCATCGCTCACTCTAATCAAGTCTGGTGTACAGATATCACATACATTCCTATGACTAAAGGCTTTGTCTATCTGTGTGCAATTATAGATTGGCATAGTCGTAAAGTACTGGCTCATCGTGTATCGATCAGTATGGAAACAGACTTTTGCATAGATGCGTTGCAAGAAGCAATTGTGAAATATGGTTGTCCAGAGGTGTTTAATACAGACCAAGGCAGTCAATTCACAAGCGAGGCATTTTTGAATGAGTTAAAATTGCGAAATATCAGTATCAGTATGGATGGGAAAGGACGGTGGAGAGATAATGTGATGATTGAGCGATTATGGCGCAGCTTGAAGCATGAGGAAGTCTATTTGAAGGCTTACGATACGGTTAAACAAGCGAAACAATCAATTGCTGAATATTTGGATTTTTATAACACGATACGTCCTCATTCAAGTTTGAATAAGGCAACACCAAATGAATTTTATGATCAACATTTACTAAAAGTAATGGCAGCATAATTTAAATATTTAGAGCGGATTTATCACTTATAAAACTGAATTGAGTGGTCTAATTAACGGAACCACATTAGAGGTTGATCGATTGTTGCTGTTGTTTGCGAATCTTTTGAAGACAAAAACATTGCATCTTTATGATTTGCACTTGATGCCGAAACTAACGTAATCTTTATATTTGAATTTATATGATCGTTTTTTTTAACTGCAAAATTTAAAAGTAGGATTACAATAAAAACATGCATCATAATGCTAAAGAGAAATGCGCTCTGTGAAATATTGAGTTTATTTTGAGACAACATATTTTTCTCCTCAGCATTTATCGCTCAGGTCAGAATAAATAGCGGAAGGTCATTCTGAGGTTTCTGCCCTCAGTAGGATGAATATGCCTATCATAAATTCCTTCACGTTCTGAAGAGTTAGGTGAGCATGTAGGCTCACTGAGATCTTGACGAGGGCATGATGCATAGTAGTATTCGATATCATTTGTTTTTTGATTGAATACATTAAAGAGTTCAACTTGTGCTAGAAAATTTTTATTAAATTCATAGCTGCCTTGTAAGTTAACTAAAGTTGATGAATCGGAACGAACTGAGTTATCCTCAATCAAAGGGCGAGAACCAAAGTAACGCAAACGTCCTCCAAAATTAATTTGGTCATTCAGTTTATAAGTAAATCCAGCAGCTATGGTCTTTTCTATTGCCCCAGGAATATGATTTCCTTCCGAATTTTCATTTTTAAATCTTGCTTTTGACCAAGCCAGATCTAGATCGATAACCCAAGCATCTGTTGGTTGATAGAATTGTGAAATTTCGATACCTTGTCTTTTACTTGGTCTACTTGCTTCTGTCGTACCAGCATCGCCAATAAATACCAGTTCTGAATCTGAATCAAGTTGCCATAGAGCTATTGTTGAGGTGAGCTCAGGTATAAGTTTTGCTCTTAATCCAAGTTCTGAATTTATTGTTCTTACCAATGGAGAAACGGGGAGAGTTGGTTTTAAATAGTTACTATCACGAGAATCAATGTTTAGGTGCGTTGTAGTTCCTCTAGCATCATTGCTATGAAAGCCATATGCATAATTAATGTAATATTCAGTATTCTCCCACGGACCTAAAATTATACTCATTTTAGGGCTGAAAATATGATCAGTTTTATGACCACTATTTTCTTCTTTATCAGAATTTACATCAAAAGAATAAAAATCACCGCGAACGCCTAAAATGGTTTTTAACCAAGGTTGCCATGTTGTTTGATTTTGTCCCCATATTCCAATAGACAATTGATTAACATCATCATTTCTTATCGTGTTGAAACGTTGTCGATCTTGTGTCTGATAAAGACCTAAGTTGTTAATATAATCATACCTAAGAGATGATCCAAATGAGTTTAAAAGCTCTTTGCTTGACCATTCACTTAATGAACCTTTTTGAAATTTAAATCCAAGTGTCGTTCGTTCTTCAGCTTGCTCAAATTGGTCTCCATGGATTGGATCATTTAAAAAATAACTAAAGTCAGAAAATAGATTCAGTTTGTTATATACGGCATAAGAGGAGATTGTTGAGTATTTCGTTTTCTCATAATTTTTAGCATTATACCAAATAGCAGTCCGAGCAGACTTACCACCATCACTCTTGTTTAAACTATCGAAGCGATTAAGTTCACCGCTTTCAATCAGCCGCTCTGGAATTTGATCAGTAGCATCCCATCGTGCTTGATAATGTTGAAAGCTGATGGATTGATTTTTATTATGATCACCAGTGAAATATTTTAAGAATACATTTTGTTTTGAAAGATTTTCAGGGTTAACCCAAGGTCCGTCACTGTTGATATTCTCAACTGCACCGATTAATTCCCCGTCACTAAGAACTAAGTTTCCAACGGCTAAAAATCTAAGTAAGTTGTGATTACCTAACGTTATTTGTGCGTAAGGATTATCTAGAGAATGGATACTCGAAATTTTTGCTGTGCCTGCTGATGCAAAATCACCATCATCAATCGATACTGCTCCTTTGTGATATTGAATTGATTCAATCAGTTCGGGGATTAGAAAATTTAAGTCTGTGTAACCTTGACCGTGGGCATGACTCACCATGTTAATGGGTTGCTCATCAAATGATGTTGCAAAGTCAGTTCCATGATCTAAGTTAAAACCTCTCAGAAAGTATTGATTTGCCTTACCACTACCACTGTGTTGACTCACAATGACACCAGGGATCGTTTCTAAAACTTCTGCTGGACGTGATAAAGGTCGAGTTTCAATTTGTTCTTTCGATATTGTTCCTTGGGATGAAGTAAATGCGACCCCAAAAGTGTTATCTAAATTTGATGATGCTGTTATTTTAATTGTAGGAAGTGTTGTTGTAAGTTCACCTCCCGCATGAGTAAGCTGACCTAAATAGAAATGACTGCTTCCTATCAACAAGCAATACAAAATTCTTTTTTTCATTTTTATTCCATTAATTTTATAAATTTTCGTGATTTTCTCAAACATGAAATCATTATTCATTTCATGTTTTCAGTTGTTTATCAAATTTATATTTAGAGTTGCTTTAACATTTGTTTTAATTTTTGAATGTAGGTCGGATTTTCATAGCCAGTCTCATTACTCCAATTTAATAATTTTTCTGTGCTTTCACGATTTTTACTATCAAGTGCAAGGGCGGCATAAACCTCAAAATCGTCATTTTCTCTGTAAGCATCCAGTGAAGCCCACTTGAACTCAAGCAGGCTTCCAGTTATGCGGCAGCAGCGCTTCGATATCTTTCATTTTATGTGTTGGCAGCCTTTTCAACACATCACTGAGATAGGCATACGGATCAAGACCATTCAGCTTGGCTGACTGGATTAAAGTCATGATGTTCGCTGCCCGTTGACCACTACGCAGTGATCCTGCAAATAGCCAGTTTTTTCTGCCTAATGCCCACGGACGCATCTGGTTTTCTATCCAATTATTGTCTATTGGCAAATTGCCATCATCCAGATAACGGCTTAAGGCAGACCAGCGTTTTAGGCTGTAATTGATTGCTTTCGCTGTAGGCGAACTCTTTGGTACTTTATCTTGATATTCTTTCAGCCAGACATACAGTTGACGCATGATCGGTTGACTGTCCTGCTGCCTTCGCTGGTGGCGTTGTTCGGCACTACAGTCTGGTATCTCTCGTAATTCTGCCTCAATTTGGTAAAGCTGTTGAATCAATTGCAGAGCTTGTTCGGCAATGAGACTTTTACCCGTCACATGCAGCTCATGGAATTTACGACGGGCATGGGCCATACAACCCACTTCAATCATCTGACCTGAGGCAAAACGTGCCTTATAACCACT
>NZ_KB850009.1:425324-458708 GCF_000369425.1 Acinetobacter sp. NIPH 284 | reverse complement strand
AGTGGACGTTACTCGCAGAATAAGCACCGGCTAACTCTGTGCCAGCAGCCGCGGTAATACAGAGGGTGCGAGCGTTAATCGGATTTACTGGGCGTAAAGCGTGCGTAGGCGGCTGATTAAGTCGGATGTGAAATCCCTGAGCTTAACTTAGGAATTGCATTCGATACTGGTCAGCTAGAGTATGGGAGAGGATGGTAGAATTCCAGGTGTAGCGGTGAAATGCGTAGAGATCTGGAGGAATACCGATGGCGAAGGCAGCCATCTGGCCTAATACTGACGCTGAGGTACGAAAGCATGGGGAGCAAACAGGATTAGATACCCTGGTAGTCCATGCCGTAAACGATGTCTACTAGCCGTTGGGGTCTTTGAGGCTTTAGTGGCGCAGCTAACGCGATAAGTAGACCGCCTGGGGAGTACGGTCGCAAGACTAAAACTCAAATGAATTGACGGGGGCCCGCACAAGCGGTGGAGCATGTGGTTTAATTCGATGCAACGCGAAGAACCTTACCTGGCCTTGACATACTAGAAACTTTCCAGAGATGGATTGGTGCCTTCGGGAATCTAGATACAGGTGCTGCATGGCTGTCGTCAGCTCGTGTCGTGAGATGTTGGGTTAAGTCCCGCAACGAGCGCAACCCTTTTCCTTACTTGCCAGCATTTCGGATGGGAACTTTAAGGATACTGCCAGTGACAAACTGGAGGAAGGCGGGGACGACGTCAAGTCATCATGGCCCTTACGGCCAGGGCTACACACGTGCTACAATGGTCGGTACAAAGGGTTGCTACCTAGCGATAGGATGCTAATCTCAAAAAGCCGATCGTAGTCCGGATTGGAGTCTGCAACTCGACTCCATGAAGTCGGAATCGCTAGTAATCGCGGATCAGAATGCCGCGGTGAATACGTTCCCGGGCCTTGTACACACCGCCCGTCACACCATGGGAGTTTGTTGCACCAGAAGTAGGTAGTCTAACCGCAAGGAGGACGCTTACCACGGTGTGGCCGATGACTGGGGTGAAGTCGTAACAAGGTAGCCGTAGGGGAACCTGCGGCTGGATCACCTCCTTAACGAAAGATTGACGATCGGTAAGAATCCACAACAAGTTGTTCTTCGAAGATGTATCTGAGGGTCTGTAGCTCAGTTGGTTAGAGCACACGCTTGATAAGCGTGGGGTCACAAGTTCAAGTCTTGTCAGACCCACCACTACTGACGAAGTGATGAATAATCACAAGCTGCTAGATAAAAAGATATGTCGTTCATTATGATTAAAGCTGGGGACTTAGCTTAGTTGGTAGAGCGCCTGCTTTGCACGCAGGAGGTCAGGAGTTCGACTCTCCTAGTCTCCACCACGAATTAAATGAAATATTTAATTCAAAGCTAAAGTAAATTATAGAAATTAATAAATGTCCAAATAAATCAAAAGAGATTTTGATTTGAGTTTATTAACTTCTGTGATTTATCACAGTTTACTACTCGCTGACGAGGCGGTAGTTAATCATTAACAGATTAGAATTTGAGTCTGAAATAAATTGTTCACTCATTCAATAACAAAGCAAGAGGAAGTAATTCTTTGAGCTGAGTTGTTAGAAATGAGAACTAGCAAAAACACTGAATCAAGCGTTTTGGTATATGAATTTAGATTGAAGCTGTACGGTGATTAAGTTCACGAAACAACAAGCTGTATGAGTAAATGAGAAATCATGAGCTCTGTTGCTACACCCACTTGTAGGTGTAACGACTGTTTGGGGTTGTATAGTCAAGTAATTAAGTGCATGTGGTGGATGCCTTGGCAGTCAGAGGCGATGAAAGACGTAATAGCCTGCGATAAGCTCCGGGGAGGCGGCAAATATCCTTTGATCCGGAGATTTCTGAATGGGGGAACCCACCCGCTATAAGGCGGGTATCATAAGCTGAATACATAGGCTTATGAAGCGAACGAGGGGAAGTGAAACATCTCAGTACCCTTAGGAAAAGAAATCAATTGAGATTCCCTTAGTAGCGGCGAGCGAACGGGGATCAGCCCATTAAGTTGTGTGTGTTCTAGTGGAACGCTCTGGGAAGTGCGAACGTAGAGGGTGATATTCCCGTACACGAAAGGGCACACATAATGATGACGAGTAGGGCGAGGCACGTGAAACCTTGTCTGAATATGGGGGGACCATCCTCCAAGGCTAAATACTCCTGACTGACCGATAGTGAACCAGTACCGTGAGGGAAAGGCGAAAAGAACCCCTGTGAGGGGAGTGAAATAGATCCTGAAACCGCATGCATACAAGCAGTGGGAGCCGACTTGTTCGGTGACTGCGTACCTTTTGTATAATGGGTCAGCGACTTACATTCAGTAGCAAGGTTAACCGTATAGGGGAGCCGTAGAGAAATCGAGTCTTAATAGGGCGTTTAGTTGCTGGGTGTAGACCCGAAACCAGGCGATCTATCCATGAGCAGGTTGAAGGTTGGGTAACACTAACTGGAGGACCGAACCCACTGTCGTTGAAAAGCCAGGGGATGACTTGTGGATAGGGGTGAAAGGCTAATCAAGCCTGGTGATAGCTGGTTCTCCCCGAAAGCTATTTAGGTAGCGCCTCGGACGAATACCATTGGGGGTAGAGCACTGTTTCGGCTAGGGGGTCATCCCGACTTACCAAACCGATGCAAACTCCGAATACCAATGAGTACTATCCGGGAGACAGACTGCGGGTGCTAACGTCCGTAGTCAAGAGGAAAACAATCCAGACCGCCAGCTAAGGCCCCAAAATCATAGTTAAGTGGGAAACGATGTGGGAAGGCATAGACAGCTAGGAGGTTGGCTTAGAAGCAGCCACCCTTTAAAGAAAGCGTAATAGCTCACTAGTCGAGTCGGCCTGCGCGGAAGATGTAACGGGGCTAAAACTATGTGCCGAAGCTGCGGATTTGACTTTTAGTTAAGTGGTAGGGGAGCGTTCTGTAAGCCGATGAAGGTGTGTTGAGAAGTATGCTGGAGGTATCAGAAGTGCGAATGCTGACGTGAGTAACGACAAAACGGGTGAAAAACCCGTTCGCTGAAAGACCAAGGGTTCCAGTCCAACGTTAATCGGGGCTGGGTGAGTCGACCCCTAAGGCGAGGCCGAGAGGCGTAGTCGATGGGAAATTGGTTAATATTCCAATACTTCTGTGTAATGCGATGAGAGGACGGAGAAGGTTAAGTCAGCCTGGCGTTGGTTGTCCAGGTGGAAGGTTGTAGGCATGTATCTTAGGCAAATCCGGGGTACTCTATGCTGAGAACTGATAGCAAGCTGTACTTGTACAGTGAAGTGGCTGATACCATGCTTCCAGGAAAAGTCTCTAAGCTTCAGTTACACAGGAATCGTACCCGAAACCGACACAGGTGGTCAGGTCGAGTAGACCAAAGCGCTTGAGAGAACTCTGCTGAAGGAACTAGGCAAAATGGTACCGTAACTTCGGGAGAAGGTACGCTGCTGACGGTGATGGGACTTGCTCCCTGAGCTATTGGCAGCCACAGAAACCAGGCCGCTGCAACTGTTTATTAAAAACATAGCACTCTGCAAACACGAAAGTGGACGTATAGGGTGTGATGCCTGCCCGGTGCTGGAAGGTTAATTGATGGGGTTAGCGTAAGCGAAGCTCTTGATCGAAGCCCCAGTAAACGGCGGCCGTAACTATAACGGTCCTAAGGTAGCGAAATTCCTTGTCGGGTAAGTTCCGACCTGCACGAATGGCATAATGATGGCGGCGCTGTCTCCAGCAGAGGCTCAGTGAAATCGAAATCGCTGTGAAGATGCAGTGTACCCGCGGCTAGACGGAAAGACCCCGTGAACCTTTACTGCAGCTTGACATTGAACTTTGACCTTACTTGTGTAGGATAGGTGGGAGGCTTTGAAGTTGGAACGCTAGTTCCAATGGAGCCGTCCTTGAAATACCACCCTGGTAATGTTGAGGTTCTAACTCTGCCCCGTAATCCGGGGCGAGGACCATGTCTGGTGGGTAGTTTGACTGGGGCGGTCTCCTCCTAAAGAGTAACGGAGGAGTACGAAGGTGCGCTCAGCGTGGTCGGAAATCACGCGTAGAGTATAAAGGCAAAAGCGCGCTTAACTGCGAGACCCACAAGTCGAGCAGGTACGAAAGTAGGTCTTAGTGATCCGGTGGTTCTGTATGGAAGGGCCATCGCTCAACGGATAAAAGGTACTCTGGGGATAACAGGCTGATACCGCCCAAGAGTTCATATCGACGGCGGTGTTTGGCACCTCGATGTCGGCTCATCTCATCCTGGGGCTGAAGCAGGTCCCAAGGGTATGGCTGTTCGCCATTTAAAGAGGTACGCGAGCTGGGTTTAGAACGTCGTGAGACAGTTCGGTCCCTATCTACCGTGGGCGCTGGAAATTTGAGAGGATCTGCTCCTAGTACGAGAGGACCAGAGTGGACGAACCTCTGGTGTACCGGTTGTGACGCCAGTCGCATCGCCGGGTAGCTATGTTCGGAAGGGATAACCGCTGAAAGCATCTAAGCGGGAAGCCTACCTCAAGATAAGATTTCCCTAGGAATTTATTCCTCTAAAGAGCCGTTCGAGACTAGGACGTTGATAGGTTGGGTGTGGAAGCACGGTGACGTGTGAAGCTGACCAATACTAATTGCTCGTGAGGCTTGACTATACAACACCCAAACAGTTGTTGTATTCAAGATAAATTCAATACATAACTTGATTTAGTGTGAAAACTAGTTAAAATGCTGAACACAAAGTTAGACTCAATATCTAATCCGTTAATAACTCTTTGGTTCGTAAGTAAGGCAGACATGAAGTGAAAACACAACATGATCAGTAAGACCCCAAAACACCACAACAGTTTGCTGGCGACAATAGCAAGAGTGAACCACCTGATCCCTTCCCGAACTCAGAAGTGAAACCTCTTAGCGCTGATGGTAGTGTGGCCTTTGCCATGTGAGAGTAAGTCATCGCCAGCTTTTAAATCTAAACACCCCTAACCTAACGGTTAGGGGTGTTTTTTTATGAAACAATTAGATTGGAAAGATAGGAAAGTTATTTCCTAGGTAAGCATCCAGTGAAGCCCACTTGAACTCAAGCAGGCTTCCAGTTATGCGGCAGCAGCGCTTCGATATCTTTCACTTTATGTGTTGGCAGCCTTTTCAACACATCACTGAGATAGGCATACGGATCAAGACCATTCAGCTTGGCTGACTGGATTAAAGTCATGATGTTCGCTGCCCGTTGACCACTACGCAGTGATCCTGCAAATAGCCAGTTTTTTCTGCCTAATGCCCACGGACGCATCTGGTTTTCTATCCAATTATTGTCTATTGGCAAATTGCCATCATCCAGATAACGGCTTAAGGCAGACCAGCGTTTTAGGCTGTAATTGATTGCTTTCGCTGTAGGCGAACTCTTTGGTACTTTATCTTGATATTCTTTCAGCCAGACATACAGTTGACGCATGATCGGTTGACTGTCCTGCTGCCTTCGCTGGTGGCGTTGTTCGGCACTACAGTCTGGTATCTCTCGTAATTCTGCCTCAATTTGGTAAAGCTGTTGAATCAATTGCAGAGCTTGTTCGGCAATGAGACTTTTACCCGTCACATGCAGCTCATGGAATTTACGACGGGCATGGGCCATACAACCCACTTCAATCATCTGACCTGAGGCAAAACGTGCCTTATAACCACTATAATCATCACAGATCAGTTGACCTTGCCAGCCTTTTAGGAAATCTTCGGCATGTTGACCTGATCGACTCGGTTGAAAGTCATAGATCACCGCCTGAATAGAGTTGTACTGTGTGGTGGCATAGGCCCAGACATAACCTTTCTTGGGTTTCTTCTCGGCAATCTGCATCACGGTCACTGGTGTTTCATCTGCATGAATCACCTGTTGTTGTAATATGATCTGTTTTAAGGCTTCTGCTAGTGGTTCTAACTGTACACCACATTGACCAACCCATTCCGATAAGGTTGAGCAAGCAAGATCAACCCCGACACGCTGATAGATCAGACGTTGACGATATAAAGGTAAATGATCCGCATATTTTGAAACCAGCACATGGCTGAGCAATTCAGGTGTAGCAATGCCTTTATCAATCACATAAGCAGGCATCGGTTCTTGAATCAAGGTATTACACTGATCACAGACCCATTTGCCACGGATATGCTGTTCCTTGTAGAACTGTGCTGGTCTGAAATTGAGTTTCTCGCTCAGGTCTTCACCAATACGACGAAGCGTGCAGCCACAACTGCATTGTGTCGATGCAGGCTCATGCTCTATACGAATGATGGCTAGATGATCTGGCAGCGGTCGGCGTTTCGGTTTTATTGCTTTGGTTTCAGCCGATTTGGGTTGATCCGCATTCAGTCGTTCCAGTTCTAAATCAACGGCTGCGATATCTTCTTCAACTGCTTCATCTAACAAGCTGATTTGTTTGGCAGTGAGGTGTTCATTCTTCTGAGCAAATTTATGCCGTTTAAACAGCGCAAGTTCATGCTCGTATTTTTGTGTGAGTACAGATAGGTGCTGAACTTTGGCATCGAGGTGTTGATTGGATTGTTCGAGTTGTTGTTTATCTTCTACAAGTTGCTGATTCTGCATTGCCAACTGCTGGGTAAATTCCAGCAATTGTTCATGGGTCAGTTGGCTTAAATGAGGCAGCATATTCATGACCGCAGTATGCCTGAGATCAGGTTAGGGATGAAATAGGTCGTTTGGAGGATGGTAAAATAAAGGTATCTGGTTTAGATCATTGTGACCACGTGCTGTTGCCCAATTCTCTGCCAAGCTAAACCTTGAATTAATGCCTGTAATTGTTCCGCATTGATACTCATTGTTTCACCCTGATGAACCTGCGCCCAGTGGAACTTCCCTTGTTCCAATCGTCGGGCACACAGCCAAATCCCTAGACCATCATGTACCAACACTTTCATACGATGGCCTCGTTTATTACAGAACAGATAGGCGCAATGGGGTTTAACACCACCAAAGGCTTTCAGGACTTGAGCAAGTGCAGTATCTGTACCTGCTCGCATATCCATGGGTTGGGTAGAGAGCCAGATTTCATCAATGCGGATCATTTGATCAAACCTTGCAGCAGAAATAGTAATTCAGTTGTTGATTCCACAGGCCATTCGATTTCAATCATTTGATCTCTTTCGGAACCTGGTCCCTCATGCAGTGGAATCCTGATATGAGCAGGAGCTTTCTTCTCAGGCACAGGTGATGGAGATGTCTCTTGTTTGACTGGCATCGAGTGAACAATGACAGGAAGAAAGTCGGTCTGTGGGATAGGCAGGTTTTTTAATGGAGGGGGCATTGATTCGGACTGGCGAATCCATTTATGCAGTAGATTAGCATTGATCTGATGTTGCATTGCCACGTTAGCCACTGATGTGTCTGGCTGCTGGCATTGTTGAATAAGCTGATGTTTGAATTCGGCTGTGAAAGTTCGGCGAGGCTTTTTTTGCGTTGGTGCACTGTCTATAACTGTCTTTAAATCCATAAATAGGTGTCCACTTATTGGTTAGTGGACACTATCGGGGGATTGATCCACTAAAAATAGTGGTGATTCACTGGAGGCTTACTTTCCTAGAAGTAACTTGTGCTGTAAAGAATATTTGGTAAGAGAATTATTAAATAAGCAGGGGTATTGTTATGCAGCTGATGGAGTTAAGAAGATTGGTAAGGATATAAATACAGAATGTATTAGCTATGATAATCCTAGTTTTATTGAACATTTTGTAGATTTAATTGCTCTAAGAATCCATAAGAAAATGAGAAAAAATTATCCAGAAAACACAATTTTAGTTATTTGTTGCGAGTTAGATATAGGCTATTTTTCAAAAGAATGGAATATTTTAGAAGAAAAAGTTAGAGCTTTAAATATTGAACATAATTTCAAAGAGATTTTTATATATGATAGCTCTACTGAAAAATCATTTACTATGAGTTAAATTAGGTCAATTTATAGTTTTAGGAAAATGATTATGAAACTCAACTCTTTTTCTCCACTGCCTGAAGATGATGAAGAACTGCATCTCCCTGAGCTAGTGTATTGGGCATCCCTTGGTGATGTGGAACAAGTCGAGCAATTATTGGTAGAGGGAATAGATCCAAACCAGACCGATGATGAAGGTTATAGTGCGCTTCAAGCTGCTGCCGAGAATGATCATTTAGCTGTGGTGAAACTACTAGTGAGTAAAGGAGCAAATGTCGCTTATAAAGGCGAATATACTGCGCTGCAGCTTGCAGAAATGGCAGAGCATGACGAAGTGGTTGTCTATCTAAAAACTCTTTAAATCACGCATAAAATGATAAATAAAAAGAAGCCCCATCATCCTGACGGGGCTTCTTAGTATTCAGCTTCTTGTCGTTTATATTCCTTATGAACGACCGCTTCCTGCGTATCTTGTTATTTTCAATGAGACTTCCTGTCTCTTTATGATTTATATGATATGTGAAAACTTGAGAATGGGATATTCGCCAATCGCTGAGATTGTTGTAGGTTTTGGCGTACATCAATCGGGAATGATGAAATGATAAGCGATAAAAAACGGAATCCATAGATTCCGTTTCTCAGCTTATTAGGATTTAGAAATGAACATCTAAACCGATATAAGGACCTTTAAAATTAAATTTAAGATCGTTTTTTTCGTAGTCATCTAATTTAATGTCTAAGATACGGTAGCCAGCTTTCAAGCCAACATCGACCAACAGATTATCAATAAAGTTATATTGTAATTCTGCTTGCGCATCAGTAATTTTAGTATCATTAAAGTTGCTATATAAGAGTTCTGCTTTGGCACTTAGACCAGTAAACGGCAGTTTTACACCCGCCGATCCATAGATCACAGGTACAGTTTTATCGATATCTGTTTTGCTTAAACCGAGTGTTTTAACATCACCATTTAAACTGGTTGCGCCTAAACCAATATCTGCATTTACGATAGTATCCAAGATTTCATAATATAAAATGAAATCGGTATGGTCTATGTTCAAGTCATAAACTGGCTGACCTGCGACTTCTTTTTCTGTCTGTGACTTTAAATTCACATAGCGAATTTTTGCATTTGGAATCAGTGGAATTGGGTGCTCAAATGCAAGCGAAACCTGTGCAGATCCCTTACGATCAAGGTCTTGATCTGGTGCAGATGTTTGTGCAGCCATATTGGCTTCACCGTTGTAATTCCAGTAGCTGAGATCGCCTTTTAGACCAATCATATCTGCTTGTGCTAGACCACACAGACTTGTCCCTAAAGCTATGATTGATATTTTTAATATTCTCATTCAATTGTCCTAATTCATATCAAAAACCGTAATGAATTGTTGTGAATTCATCAGTGATTGGGCGAATCATATAGTGATATTTGAAAATATACAGTAGTCTAATTTTAAATTTTAATTATGGGATGAAGAATAATGACCGATGCACAAAATGTTGTGGATTATCCTTTGTATGTCGCAGGGAAAGCAGTAACGACAGGTCAGTGGTTAGAAGTTCATGATAAATATACTAATACGGTCTATGCTCGAGTTGCGTTAGCAGATGAAAAAGTGTTGGAAAAAGCAATTTCTGCTTCAGTTAAAGCTGAGGTAGATATGGCGACGCTTAAGCCATTTGAAAAACAAAAAGTTCTATTACATTGCGTTAAACGTTTTAATGAATTACGTGAAGAATTGACAGAAATATTGATTGTTGAAGGGGGTAAGCCGCGAGGTGCTGCAAGTGCCGAAGTGGAACGCCTGATAAATACTTTCCAATTGGCTGCAGATGCGGTCACACAACTTGATGATGGTCGAATGTTGCCTTTGGCAGTAACGCCTGCGGCTGCTCGTTTTCGAGGTATGGTTAAGCATGTGCCAATTGGTGCAGTTTCGCTGATTAGCCCATTTAATTTCCCTTTAAATCTGGTTGCACACAAGATCGCACCTGCAATTGCAGCAGGTTGTCCATTTGTATTGAAGCCTGCGAGTTTGACACCGATCAGTGCATTAATGATTGCCAAAGTTTTGGCGGAAACTGATTTACCAAAAGGCTCATGGTCAGTGTTGCCTTGTGATCGCCAAGCAGCGGATATTTTGGTAACAGATGATCGTTTTAAATTACTCAGCTTTACGGGGTCAGATCAGGTTGGTTGGGACATGAAAGCGCGTGCAGGGCGCAAGAAAGTTACTTTGGAACTGGGTGGCAACGCTGCGGTTCTGATCGATGCTGATACCGTGATTGATGAGGCGCTGATTGATCGTTTGATCAGTGCCGCTTATGGGCATGCAGGGCAAGTTTGTATCAGTGTGCAGCGGATTTTAGTGCATGCTGATCTTTATGTGGAAGTGAAAAAGAAACTGATTGCGAAACTGAAAAAAATTAAAGTAGATGATCCAAAGCTCAATACCACATTGGTAGGTCCGATGATTAAGGAAGCTGAAGCTGTTCGCCTGAAAAAATGGGTTGATAAAGCCGAGAAAAAAGGGGCAAAGGTTCTGACGGGAGGACATTTACAAGGCGTATTATTTGAACCGACTTTACTGGAGAATGTTGATGCCAAACTAGAAATCTATAAGGATGAAGCATTTGGCCCCGTTGCCATTTTAGAAAAATTTAAAGAGTTTGAGCAGGGTATTAATACAATTAATCAAAGTCGTTTTGGTTTACAGGCAGGGGTATATACGCAAAATCTGAATAAAATGCTGTATGCATGGGATCATTTGCATGTTGGTGGAGTCATCATTAATGATGTGCCTACATTCCGTGTCGATAACATGCCGTATGGCGGTGTGAAAGACTCAGGCTTAGGTCGCGAAGGAATTCACTCAGCGATTCGTGATATGCAAGAAGAACGCTTGCTCGCAATTAAACAATAAAATAGAAGTTCAAGCGGAGTTCTGGCTTCGCTTGATTAGGTTGTATACTTGATTTTATAAATTGACTGTAAGGTCAAAATTTCATTCAGTTAAAAAATAATCAGTTATTTAAAAAACCTAATTTTTCAGACAGAAATTACAGTAAAAAGAAATAAAAACAGGTATTGTTCGGCTATTAAAAAGCAGAAAAACAAAATCCAATCTTTAAGGAAGATGGTTTGGTTTTTGCTTGTTTGTTCATGAAAATGAGAGGCCCACAAGGTTGGAATTTCATGCAAGCAAAACAATATTTTTTATGGCACTTTTCATGTCTGTTGGATAATAAAACCTAACGCAGTATGAAAAATGCCAGCGGTATATATTTAGGTGTCATATGGCAGATTCTCGTGAAAACTGGACATCACGATCTGGTTTTATTATTGCAGCCGTTGGTTCGGCTGTAGGTTTAGGTAATATTTGGCGCTTTCCTTATGTTGCCTACGAAAATGGTGGTGGTGCGTTTCTTATTCCGTATTTACTCGCACTAATTACGGCTGGTTTACCTCTTTTATTTTTAGATTATGCGACTGGACATCGTAGTACAGGCTCACCCCCTAAAGCATATCGTGCTTTATTTAAAGGTGGTGAAACACTAGGTTGGTGGCAAGTCTGTGTCTGTATCATTATTGGTTTGTACTATGCCAGCGTACTGACGTGGGCGGGAAGTTATGTGTATTTCTCGATTGGTCAGGCGTGGGGCAGTGACCCAGAAAGTTTCTTCTTTAATACGTACTTACAGACCTCGAAAGCAACTGGCTTTGATTTGCAGTTTGTCAGCCATTTATTTTGGCCAATTGTTGGGATTTGGGCACTGACCTTAGTGATTTTGTATGGTGGTGTTAAAAAAGGTGTTGAATTATCCAACAAGATTTTCATGCCTTTGTTATTCGTCCTCTTCACAGTTCTGGTAATTCAATCATTACGTTTACCTGGTGCGGCTGAAGGCTTAAATGCATTCTTCACGCCGAACTGGTCTGCGATGATGGACTATAAAGTGTGGTTAGCTGCTTATGGGCACACTTTCTTCTCATTATCTGTTGGCTTCGGGATCATGGTGACATACTCCTCTTACTTAAAGCCGAAAACCAATTTAACAGGTTCGGGGTTGATCGTTGGTTTTGCCAATGCTTCAACTGAGATCTTGGCTGGTATTGGTATTTTTGCAGCATTGGGTTTTATGGCTCATACCGCGGGTAAAGAAGTACAAGATGTCGTCAGTGGTGGTATTGGTCTGGCATTTATTGCCTTTCCAAAAATCATTTCAAGCTTGGGTGCAGGTGCAGATTTATTTGGTCTATTGTTCTTCTCTTCGCTTTTTGTCGCTGGTATTTCTTCCATGGTCAGTATCTTGGAAGTACCGATTGCAGCCATGCAAGATAAGTTAAAATGGAGCCGCAAGAAAGCAGTAACCATCATTGGTGGTGGTAGCGCATTCGTTTCAGTTATCTTATTTTCAAGCGTAAATGCGATTAAACTGGTTGATATTGTGGATCACTTTATCAATAACATCGGGATTATTGGTGGTGCATTATTATCCATCATCAGTGTGGCTTGGTTTAAGCGTTCAGCTTTAATCGAACTTCGTGATCATGTGAACCGTATTTCGACGATTCAATTGGGTAAAGGTTGGGATTTCACTTTAACTGTGATCACCTCTTTGATCTTATTAACCACATTGAGCATGACTGTGTTTAACTTGGTCAAAAATGGTTACGATACGTATAGCATGAGCTTGCAAGGTATCTTTGGGTGGGGCAGTGTGATTTTCTGTGCTGTCGTTGCAGTTATACTCAGCAAAATGAAAGATCGCTAGGAGCGCAGTTATGAATACTTCAGCAATCGTGATGATGATCATTTCAATGGTGTTTTTATGGGGCGGACTTGCTTTGTCGATTCTGCACTTAATGAAACATCCAGAAGAGTTAGATGATGTTTTAGAAGAAGTTAAAGATCATCATACGCTTTAAAATAGATTCAAAAACAGCAGGCTTTGAAGCCTGCTTTTTTTTATTTTGATTATGCCAATTTTTTAATTCGGCAATAATAGAAACCATCGCCAGAGTGCGCAGACGGTAATAATTGGCGACCATAAGTCTGTTCAATACCCCAATCCGCATTGATTTTGATTTCTTCGGCATTGGCATGTGCGGCGAAGAATGCCGCCATTTGCTGTTCATTCTCAGCTTTTAGAATGGAGCAGGTGATATACAACAACGTTCCACCAACTTTGAGTTGTTGCCACATTTGTTGAAGAATCTGTTTTTGTAATTCAACCGTTTGTGCGATATCGGTTGATTGTCTTAACAGACGAATATCCGGATGGCGACGAATCACACCTGTTGCAGAACAAGGCGCATCCAGCACGATACAATCGACGGGTTCTGGTGCCTGCCAAGTGGTGGCATCAGCGGTAATAATCTCGACATTGTTGTCATTTAAGGCAAGACGTTCTAAATTTTCAGAAACACGCAATAAACGTTTGGCATCATGATCCAGCGCAATCAGTTTTTGAGGGTTAAAGCGCTCAAGAATATGCGCAGTTTTGCCACCTGGTGCAGCACAGGCATCGACAACAACTTTATTATCTAAGTTCGGTAAAAGCATCGCGCACAATTGGGCATGTTCATCCTGAACAGAAAAACCACCTTCTTCAAAACCCGGTAAATGGGTAATATTGCCCGTTTGTTCCAAAACAATACCCACATCTGAAAGCGTGCAAGCACGAGCATCAATCTGCTCTTCGTCCAAAATCTCTAAATATTCATCACGACTGACTTGGCGTTGATTGACGCGCAGGGTGAGTGGCGCCACTTGTTTTAAGGCTTGGCACAGATGCTCTGCTTGCTCAGGCCAATCTTTTTTGATTCGTTTGAATAACCAACTTGGTAAACCATGTGTATTATTCAAAGCTATTTGAAATTCATCTGTTTCACGTGAAACACGACGCAGAATCGCATTCACCAAACCACTCATTGGCTCGAAACCTAATTGCTTAGCAGCATTTACAGTTTCCGAAATTGCAGCATGTACAGGAATACGGGTACATAAAATTTGATATAAGCCAAGATATAAACAACTTTCTAATGCTTCATTGTCTAACGGTTTGGTGAGCAATGGTAAGGTAATGGCTTTTAATGAAAACCATTGGCGTAAACAACCTAAAGTAAGCTCATGATATAAACCACGGTCACGTTCAGAAACAATATTGATATGTTGATTTAAAACGGAAGACAAAGATTGCCCATTTTGAACAGCCAAAAGTGTTTTGATCACTTGCGCACGCAGGTTCAAATTTTTTGCAGATGATTGATTCGATTGGCTCATGGGAGAATTTGTCCAAGATGTAATTTTTGAGTTTGGGCAATTTGGACAGCATTGAGCGCTTTACCACCTGACCACTGTAAACTGGTTAAGCACACGACACTGTTTTCACCACAAGCGACATGTACGCCTTGCTTATCAATTGCAAGAATTTCACCTAATTGAGCATTTGCTTTGCTGATCTCGGAGCGCATTGAACTCCAAACACGTAAGGCGTTATTTTCATCTAATTGAATAAAAGCCACAGGCCAAGGGTTGAACGCACGAATATTGCGGTCGATTTGGATTGCAGTTTGTGTCCAATCAATACGTGCTTCTGATTTCACTAATTTATGTGCATAAACCGTCAGGGATTCATCTTGAACTTCACGTTTGGCAATAAATGATTGCAAACTTTGCTCAGATTCAAGCACGGTACAAATGGCTTCAGCACCTTGAGTTGCCAACTTGTCATGCAATGTGGCAGAGGTATCTTCGGCCGTGATTGGGCAATAGGTTTTATACATCATATCGCCCGTATCTAGCCCAGCCGCCATTTGCATGATGGTGATACCTGTTTCAGCATCTCCAGTCGCGATGGCACGTTGAATTGGCGCAGCACCACGCCAACGAGGCAGCAATGAGCCGTGAATATTCAAACAGCCGTACTTTGGGGTATCTAAAACCGCTTGCGGTAAGATTAAACCATAGGCTGCAACCACCATCACATCAGCGCCTAGAGCAGCGAGTTCTTGTCGAGCTGCCAAGCCTTCTTCGGTAGACGCTTTAAAATTCAAAGGTTGGTAAACGGGTAAATCGTGTTCAAGTGCAAGTTGCTTTACAGGCGATGGCGTTAATTTTTGTCCACGTCCTGATTTACGGTCAGGCTGGGTATAAACCGCGATAATCTGGTGTGGGGTTTTTAATAATGCCGCCAATGCGGTTGCCGCAAATTCAGGCGTACCAGCAAAAATGATCTTCACAAAGATAATCCACAGAAAATTTGCCCCAAATTATAAGCCAAAAAGCCATTAGCCCCTAATTAGGTGAAAGGAATTGTCTTTGAACAAAAAAGATAGGTTCGCCGGTCATCAGTTAAACGATAACTTGTAGTATGATGGGAAAAGCTCAGTATCATTTCGCCAGAGAGAATGTTCTATTCTTCTCGAGCACAAACTTGTTGGGAATCAAAAATGCCTGATTATCGTTCAAAAACATCAACACATGGAAGAAATATGGCGGGCGCGCGCGGTTTATGGCGTGCGACTGGTATGAAAGATGAAGATTTTGGCAAACCAATTATTGCGGTGGTCAACTCATTTACCCAATTCGTTCCAGGTCACGTGCATCTTAAAGATTTAGGGCAACTGGTTGCACGAGAAATTGAAGCTTCTGGTGGTGTCGCAAAAGAATTTAATACCATTGCCGTGGATGACGGGATTGCCATGGGGCATGACGGGATGCTGTATTCATTGCCATCACGTGATTTGATTGCGGACTCAGTTGAATACATGGTCAATGCCCATTGTGCCGATGCAATGGTGTGTATCTCGAACTGTGACAAGATCACACCGGGAATGCTGATGGCTGCAATGCGCTTGAATATCCCAGTGGTGTTCGTGTCTGGCGGTCCAATGGAAGCGGGTAAAGTCAAATTCCGTGGTGATGAAAAGGCAATCGACTTAGTTGATGCCATGGTCGTTGCAGCAGATGAAAGCTATACCGATGAAGAAGTTGCAGCATTTGAGCGTTCGGCATGTCCGACGTGTGGTTCATGTTCGGGTATGTTTACTGCAAACTCAATGAACTGTCTAACTGAAGCTTTGGGTTTATCATTGCCGGGTAATGGTTCTATTGTTGCAACTCACGCTAACCGTGAAAAATTGTTCTTAAAAGCGGGTCGTTTAGTGGTTGAACTAGCGAAACGTTATTATGAACAAAATGACGACAGCATTCTGCCACGTTCAATTGCAACCAAAGCCGCTTTTGAAAATGCGATGACTTTGGATATTGCAATGGGTGGTTCTACCAATACCGTATTGCATTTGCTTGCTGCTGCACATGAAGCAGAAGTTGATTTCACTATGGATGATATCGACAATTTATCTCGTAAAGTACCTGTATTGTCTAAAGTTGCACCTGCAAAGTCGGATGTGCATATGGAAGATGTACACCGTGCTGGGGGTATCATGGCGATCTTGGGTGAACTCGATCGTGCTAACTTACTGAACACCTCTTGCTCAACGGTACATGAGCCTACTCTGAAAGATGCCTTAGACAAGTGGGATATTATCCGCACTGAAGATGCAGATGTTTATGAGTTCTATCGCTCATCACCGGGTGGTGTTCCAACTCAAGTGGCATTCTCACAAAACCGTTATTATTCAACTTTGGATGGTGACCGTGAGAAAGGTGTGATCCGTAATGCTGAACATGCTTTCTCTAAAGACGGTGGTTTGGCAGTCCTTTATGGCAACATCGCTTTAGATGGCTGTATCGTTAAAACAGCGGGTGTAGATGAATCGATTCTGAAATTCACCGGCACAGCACGTGTTTTTGAAAGCCAAGATTCAGCGGTTGAAGCAATCTTAGATCATAAAATCGTTGCAGGTGACATTGTTGTGATTCGCTACGAAGGTCCACGCGGTGGTCCAGGTATGCAAGAAATGTTGTACCCAACCAGTTACTTGAAGTCGAAAGGTTTGGGTAAGGACTGTGCGTTGATTACTGATGGTCGCTTCTCTGGTGGTTCTTCAGGTTTATCAATTGGTCACGTGTCTCCAGAAGCAGCGGAAGGTGGTGCAATTGGTCTGGTTGAAGATGGTGATACTATCCAAATTGATATTCCGAATCGTACCATTCACCTTGATGTTGATGATGCAACCATGGCGCACCGCCGTACAGCTCAAGAAGCCAAAGGTTGGCATCCAGCGGAAGAGCGTAAGCGTAAAGTTTCAAAATCTTTGAAAATTTATGCTTTGCATTCAACCAGTGCTGCGAAAGGTGCAGTACGCGTTCTGTAAACTATTGCTAAGCGACAATGTTTATCATCCCTCTTTATTACGATAAAGAGGGACTTTTTTCTGATTTTATAAGATACTCATTATACTTATTTGCTCACTTGTTTGAATTCAAGTTAGAGAAAGCTTATCCATTCATCACTTTATAATCATTAGAGGCGATCGACATGTCTTTGTTACGTCGTTGGTTTGATCCCATCCGATCGAGTTGGTTCTATCAAAAACCTTCTCGTCAGGCGGTGTTGCCCACGGAACAGGGTTTAAGTATTTACCTGCGTTTAGACGATGTTTATAGCTATCTTGCAGTACAACAGCTTGATCAGCTCAATGAAATTTTGAGTGATGAACTAAAACCTTTAAAAGTGATTATTTCAAGACAGGGTGCTGAGCCTCCTAATGGTATGTCAGAACAAGATTGGCAGAGTTATTGTTTGAATGATGCTAAAATTCTCGCCAAACAACATCGGTTTGGTTTCGATGAAACTCCTGAAATACCTAGTCCAGAAGCATTACAACAAGCAGAAATAATTCTAAAAAATACCCCTCTGAGAGAACACAATTTTTTACATTTACTCGAAGATGTATTCCACATGTTATGGCAACAACAATATGGGAAATTACGTACTCTTTATGCGATGGCAAGTCAGCATCAAACACCTCAAGATTATCCTGAACGTATTTTTAAAGATGTGCCTGTTGCAGCCAGTTACTTCGAATTTGGTGAGCGTAAATATCAGGCCGTTGATGATTTATTACGCCTTACACGCCGTTTGAAACAACAAAAATTACTCACCGGAAATCCAATTTTTCTGATTAATCATATCGAATGGCGTGAGCATCTCATTAATGACGGTGAGTCACTGACAGAAGTCCAAAGCTTACATCCAGAATTAGATCTGTATATTGCACTTGAAGACCCGATGAGTTGGCTATTATTGGCTTATATCAAAGAAGAACTGGCCAATTATTATAATATTCAATTGAGCGTTTATCCGCTGAGCTATCATGGGCGAGATTGGTTTGACTGGAGTTTGGCGACCCGTGTTTCCAAACGTACACAGGTGGCATTCACCCCATTCTGTCGGCCTACTAAAGAAGCAACTTATGAAATGGCAAAACTATTTTATAGCGTGCCTGAAGAAGAACAGATCGATTGTATTCATGAGATATTGCAAGGTGTTTGGACGCGTGGCAAAGATCTTTCTTTCAAAACCCACTTTCAACGTATGCAGAAGCGTTTAGAGATTGACAACATTACCGAACAGGATGTTGAAGCTTTGTTGAAACAGAATGATGAACTCTGTCAGCAAAAGCATCAGCCAGATTTTCCTGTACTGGAATTACGTATAGATGGACAGAGCTATGTTTTTAATAGTTTGTATCGAGTTTGGATGATTGAAAGTATTATCAGCAATGTTTTGGAAGATAAATATAAGCAGGAAAGTCGGGAATAAATAAAAAGGCAGCCGAAGCTGCCCACGATGCTAATGTTTATCTTTTAAACTGAATAACAGGTTCAGGAAAATCGCAGCAAAAGTTGCGGTTCCAATTCCCCCTAAATTAAAGCTACCAAACAGTAATTCAAAGTTACCTGCACCTAAAATAATAGTGACAGATGCAACAATAAGGTTTTTATTATTAGAAAAATCGACTTTATTTTCGATCCAGATTTTTGCACCTGCAATGGTAATTAAACCAAATACTACGATCGAAGCACCCGTAAGGACTGCTGTCGGGATCGTACTAATCACTGCGCCAAATTTAGGAGACAGACCCAAGAAAATTGCAAATACACCAGCGATTACAAACACAATCGTAGAATAAACACGGGTGACTGCCATCACACCAATATTTTCACCATAGGTGGTCATACCCGGTGCACCAACACTACCCGATAACGTTGTGGCCAAACCATCCGCAACAAAAGCTTTACCCAGTTGAGGTGTAAGATCTTCACCTGTCATTGAACCGACTGCTTTGATGTGACCTAGATTTTCAGCGACTAAAATCAATGCAACGGGAGCAATAATTAAAATTGCATTTAAATCAAAAGTTGGGTGTGAAAAAGTTGGGATGCCAAACCATGGTGCTGCTGCGATTTGGGAGAAATCAATCGGTTTACCAAATCCTAGAATATTTGTTGCAACCACATATACGGCATAAGCAATCAATAAACCCACTAACAGTAATAAACGTTGTAATAAGCCCTTGGTAAATACAGCAATAATGCCCATGCTTAATACAGTGATGAGTGCCATCCACATTTCAAAAGGCTGTCCAGCAACGCCTTTAATAGTAACGGGTGCAAGGTTCAGACCAATAATCATCACCACAGCGCCTGTGACAACAGGTGGCATGAGTTTCTCAATCCAACGCGTGCCTGTGAGCATGACCGCAAAACCGATCAAGGCATAAAAAATACCACAGGCAACAATTCCACCAAGCGCAACTGCAAGGTTTGGATTGGCTCCTGACCCAGTAATATGACTAGTTGCGGCTGCAACGACACCAATAAATGCAAAGCTTGAGCCTAAATAACTTGGAACACGACCACCCGTGATCAAGAAGAAAATAATAGTACAAATCCCTGACATTAAGATGGCAAGGTTAGGGCTAAAGCCCATCAGAAGGGGGGCAAGAACAGTTGCACCAAACATTGCAAATGCGTGTTGTACCCCTAATACCGCACTTTGTAAGGGAGGTAAATATTCATTTGTCGCGACAGGGCGATGATCAATCTTTCCCTGATACGGCTGCCATTTTGGAAACCAATTTGACATAGATGAGACTCATTATGTGATATCAGCGGGTATGATACCCTGTCTTAAAACGAGCTTTCACCTATAAGTCATTGAGAATATTGCCAGATCATGTTTTTTTGCGTCTGTATTTTTACCTTTTGGTAAAATGTATTTCAAAATAAACTATCGTATTTATTATTTATTTTATTCGCCTAATTTAAAAAACCTACGGCTAATATTTAAAAAAATTTTCTAAATTTTTTTTCTAAAAATGGAATATTTTGCCAATTTTGCCATCAACACATTTGATTTATGTTGATGGCAAGGTCTTTATTTAGCCAGTATTGCGCAAACCTGCCGCAATCCCTGCAATACTGACCATCAGGGCATGATCGACAGGGCTATGTTCAGTTTGGTGCTGTGCCAGATATAAACGTCTACGCTTCATCAGTTCCGCCTGTAATAAATGCAGAGGCAATAAATATGGTTTCCGCACCTGCATGGATTGATCAAGCACTTCATTATTACTTAAAAGCTTAGACTCACCTTTAAGACTGAGCAAGGTATCTACGGCATTTTGTAGGCGTTGGCGTAATTCAACCCCCAAGTTTTTTAAGTCCTGATCTTGGGTGAGATGAGATTCATAGTACAACGCAATATCTGCATCAGATTTGGATAAAACCATTTCCAGCATATCAATTAAAGTTTGGAAATACGGCCACTGTTCAAGCATTTCATTTAAGGTGTTTTGGTGTTGTCCATGTACCTGATTGATCGCCGTGCCTGTACCCAGCCATGCAGGCAGCATCAGGCGAATCTGGGTCCAGGCAAACACCCACGGAATGGCGCGTAGTGATTCAATGCCACCACTAACTTTGCGTTTGGCTGGGCGTGAACCAAGCGGTAGCATTTGTAATTCTAACTCAGGTGTGACCGTGCGTAGATAACTGACAAAATTCGGATTTTCACGTACAGTTTGTCGATAAACCTGTACCGATAAATCAGTCATTTGATTCATTAAGTCTCGCCATTGTTTCTTTGGCTCTGGCGGTGGCAATAACGTTGCTTCTAAAGTTGCCGCTGTATAGATTTCCAAATTTTGTAGCGCGATGCCTTCTAAACCAAATTTAAAGCGAATCATTTCACCCTGTTCAGTGACACGAATTGCTCCAGAGATTGAGCCTGGTGGCTGTGAGAACAATGCTTGTTGTGTTGGTGCACCGCCACGACTGATTGAACCGCCACGACCATGAAATAGAGTCAATTGCACCCCATGTTCTCGAGCGACAGCGGTGAGTTCTTCTTGCGCACGATATTGTGCCCAGTTCGCAGACATAAAGCCCGCATCCTTTGCCGAGTCTGAATAGCCGATCATCACTTCATGTTTGCCTTGAATATGCTGTTTATACCAATGCATATTGAATAAGGTATTCATGGTTTTGGCTGCGCCATCAAGATCTTTTAAGGTTTCAAATAAGGGCACCACTCGAAGAGGATGTTGGATACCAGCTTCTTTTTGTAAGAGTAAAACAGCTAAGACGTCACTTGGATATTCTGCCATCGAAATAATATAGGCACCCAAGCTCTCAGCTGGTTGTTCAGCCAAAGTGCGCATGGTCGCAAAGACTTCAAGCACATCAGGATGTTGAATCAAGCTGCCTTCGGGTTCATTGAAATATTTAGGCAGTAAAGGGCGTTTACTTTGTAGTTCCTGAATCAGGAAGTTTTGACGAGCCTGTTCAGTCCATGATTCAAAATTGCCTAGACCTAGATATTCAGTAATCGCTGAAATGGCTTGACGATGTCGACCTGATTCTTGGCGAATATCGAGTTTGAGTAACTCAATTCCAAAGCAATTGATTCGGTATATAAAATCAAGCAACTGGCCATTGGCGATTTCAGCGAGGTTACTCTCGATTAAGGAGCGATAGCAGAGTAATAAGGGCTGTAATAATTCATCTTTATTTCGAATGATCTGACTATCATCAGCTTCATGGCCTTGTAAGCGTTGCCCCAACCAATAGCGGGTGGCTTTTAAACGTTCACGGGTGTCACGCAGATATTCACGATACGGTTCAGGGTGTTCATAGCCTAATGCTTGAGTCAGTTCCTCAGAACAACTTTGAATGGACAGTTCCCAACGCAGATTTTCAATATCACGCAAATACAAATCAGCAGCTTGCCAACGTGATAACCATAATACTTCTTGGGTGACTTGATGGGTGACATTGGGATTGCCATCACGATCACCGCCCATCCATGAGGCAAAGCGAATTGGTGCGATATTGAGCGGTAAGTTTTGTTCACAATGCTGTTGAGTCAGTTCATTCAGCTCACGAATAAACTTAGGTACGGCATTCCACAAAGTTTGTTCAATTGTTGCAAAGCCCCACTTTGCTTCATCGACAGGGGTCGGGCGATGTTGGCGAATTTCGTCTGTCTGCCAAGCTGAACTGACCAATTGTTTCAGGGTGGCGATGGTTTGTTGGCGTTCACGAGGTGTTAGTTTTTGCTGATCCAGTTGAGATAGGCAATCGGTAATATCATCATATTTTTGAATCAAGGTACGACGACTGACTTCGGTTGGATGCGCTGTGAGGACCAATTCAATTTTTAAATCGCAGATTTGTTCGAATAATTGTTTTGAGTTGATCTGTTCAGTTTTGAATTTTTCAAATAAATGTGACAAAGGATTTGGATTAGGGGCTTGTTCGTCAAACTCAGCCTGACGACGATTACGCACTACATGATATTGTTCCGCAATGTTGGCGAAATTGAGAAAATGTGAGAATGCGCGAGTCAGTGGCAAAATCTCTTCATCTTTTAAACCGAGAAACAATTGTTCGAGCTGTTTTTCTGCCTCGATCTGGCCGTCACGTGCACCTTTGGCTAATGTGCGAATTTGTTCAATCTGATTAAACAAATCTTGCCCAGCATGTTGCTTTAAGGTCTCTCCAAGTAAATTGCCGAGTAAGCGGACATCTTCACGTAATGGAGCAGTGATTTGCTGAATCATTCTAATTCTCCTGTTGTTCTCACTCGACTATAGCGCGATTGGGAGACATTCCAAGAGCAGAACGTAAAAAAATGTGAATTTTATCTAATTTTTAGGTTGATATTTAAGCAAAAAAATCTCGATGGCATGTTGAATGATCTGATCGATTTCATCCGCCGTGGGCACTGGGACTAGACCCAGTAGCACCTGTTGATGACGGATACCTAACATCAGCGAGATGATTAGCTCTGTTTGCTTGAGTGGCGCGTCTGCCTGAATAAATTTAAAGGCGATCGCTTGCTCAAAAAAACCACACCAGACATGACACATCCGTGTGTGTGAGGCATCAAAAAACTGTTGGGTGAGGGGGCTTTGTTCAGCCGCGAGTTCAAACAGCACCCGATCCAGCTTCATCGCTTCAGGCAGGTAAATAATGCTTAAGGCACGCTGACACATTAAATATAGTGCCTGCCTAAAGTCGGACTCAGGTGTGAGTTCAAACTGTTTCGCCCGAATGGACTCTTCACAGCTTTCCTCGATCGCACAGATAAACAGGTTAGCCTTGTCCTGAAAATGGTTGTACACCGTGAGTTTAGTCACGCCTGCTTCTTTGGCAATCTGATTCATATTGGTGGCGTGGTAACCCATTTTTAAAAAAATAGATTTTGCAGCCTGTAAGATTTTGGCTCTTTTTTCTAAATCTTTAGGGCGACCACTGTGAATTTGCACGTTAGCTGTCTCATTTAATTCAATTCAAAATCAAAATGCTAGATTTAATTTTTAATTAGTGTACTCGTGGGTATATTAATTAAAAAATAAACAATCTATCATAATGTTCATATTGTGCCTTAAAAAATCAATTTGAATAAGAGCGAAAAAGAGATGAATCTGCTAAATCATGTAATTGTGGGGTTGCTCGTACTCAGCAGTGTCACTTTAACAGCATGTCAAAAAGAGCTTCCCAAGACAGAGGAAATTCCTTATGTCATGGTGACGCAGCCGAATACGAATCATATCGATCAAAAAAGTTATGCAGGTGATGTTCAAGCCAAGCAACAAACCGCATTGGCATTTCGTGTTGGGGGGCAAATTACCGAACGTTATGTTGATGTGGGTGATCGGGTCAAAGTCGGACAGGTTTTGGCTAAACTAGATGTCAAAGACGCACAATTGCAAATGAACGCTGCCAAAGCGCAATTGCAAAGTGCTGAAGCAGCAGCAAAAATTGCGGCTCAAGAATATCAGCGTTATCAACAGTTATTACCTGTCAATGCAGTGAGTCGCTCACAATTTGATGCGGTGAAAAATCAGTATGAATCTGCTCAAGCAGGGTTACAGCAAGCGCGTTCTAATTATGAAGTGTC
Source organism: Acinetobacter sp. NIPH 284 (assembly GCF_000369425.1). NCBI lineage: Bacteria > Pseudomonadati > Pseudomonadota > Gammaproteobacteria > Moraxellales > Moraxellaceae > Acinetobacter > Acinetobacter sp. NIPH 284. Next base: position 434,398 of record NZ_KB850009.1, on the reverse strand, counting down.
TTCAAATCAAACCGGTTATAACCAACTTATTTCGAATAAAAATGGCGTGATTACTCAACGTCAAATTGAAATTGGACAAGTAATTGCGGCAGGTCAACCGGCCTATCAACTCGCAATTGAAGGTGAGCGAGAAGTCGTGTTTGGCGTACCTGAGCAGGCCGTCAGTACCATTAAAGTCGGGCAACCTGCTTGGGTCACTTTGTGGTCTCAGCCAGAAGCACGTTTTGCAGCAAAAGTCCGTGAAGTGTCACCCGCTGCAGACCAATCGCGAACATTCACCGTGAAAGTTTCATTGCTTGAAGGGCAATCGAGTATCCAACTGGGGCAAAGCGCTCGGGTATTCTTTGTCGAAAATGAAAATAATGTATTGAGTGTGCCCTTATCCAGTGTTACTGCCAATAACCAACAAGCCTATGTCTGGGTCGTGAATAGTAATCAAACCTTACGTAAAGTCCCAGTGACGTTGGGTACTTATGGGCGTGACAGTGTGCCTATTCTGTCAGGTCTAAAAGCTTCAGATTGGGTTGTGGTTGGTGGTGTGCATCTATTACGTGACCAGCAAAAAATTCATCCTGTAGATCGTGATAATCGCGCAGTCACGGTTAAAACAGGAGGTTAAGCATGAAATTTAACCTTTCAGAATGGGCGCTTAAGAATAAGGGCATCATTCTCTACTTTATGCTGTTACTCGGCATTGTCGGGGTGATGTCGTATTCCAAGCTGTCACAGAGTGAAGACCCACCCTTTACGTTCAAAGTGATGGTAGTACAGACCTATTGGCCAGGCGCAACCGCACAGGAAGTTGCAACGCTGGTGACAGATCGTATTGAAAAAGAACTGATGACCACAGGGCAATATGAAAATATTCGGGCATATTCACGGCCTGGGGAGTCTATGGTCACGTTTATTGCTAAGGATTCCTATCGTTCTGAGCAGATTCCTGACGTTTGGTATAACGTGCGTAAAAAGGTCAATGACATTCGCCATCAATTGCCCAATGGCGTGCAAGGCCCATTTTTTAATGATGAGTTTGGCGATACCTTCGGCAATATCTATGTTTTAACGGGTAAAGATTTTGACTATGCGGTAATGAAAGAATATGCCGATCGTTTGCAACTACAACTGCAACGGGTCAAAGATGTCAGCAAGGTTAATTTGGTGGGTCTACAAGATCAGAAGATCTGGATCGAATTATCCAATACCAAAGCTGTTCAGCTCGGTGTCCCTGTCACAGCCATTCAGGAAGCGATTCAGAAGCAAAATGATATGGCAGGTGCAGGTTTCTTTGAAACAGGTACAGACCGTATTCAAATCCGAGTTAGCGGACATTTACATAGTGTCGATGACCTGAAAAAGATGCCGTTGTTGGTGGGTGATAAAACCATTCAATTGGGTGATGTTGCTGAGGTCTATCGCGGCTTTAGTGAACCTGCTCAACCACGTATGCGTTTTATGGGTGAGAATGGGATTGGCATTGCGGTGTCCATGCGTAAAGGTGGGGACATCATTGCATTGGGCAAAAATTTAGAAACCGAATTTAACAGTCTACAAAAAAGCTTACCTTTGGGCATGAAACTGCAAAAAGTTTCAGACCAACCTGTTGCAGTACAACGTAGTATTCAAGAGTTCTTAAAAGTTTTAGCTGAAGCGGTCATTATCGTTTTATTGGTCAGTTTCTTCTCACTCGGTTTTCGTACAGGGCTTGTTGTTGCATTGTCGATTCCATTGGTTTTAGCAATGACCTTTGCTGGAATGAGTTTATTTGATGTCGGCTTACATAAGATCTCATTAGGCGCATTAATTCTTGCGCTGGGTTTGTTGGTCGATGATGCCATTATCGCCGTGGAAATGATGGCGATTAAAATGGAACAGGGTTACAGTCGATTAAAAGCGGCAGGTTTTGCATGGCAAACCACCGCTTTTCCAATGCTCACAGGTACATTGATTACCGCAGCAGGCTTCTTGCCAATTGCCACGGCACAATCTGGAACAGGTGAATACACACGTTCTATTTTCCAAGTCGTGACGATTGCATTGATCGTTTCATGGATTGCTGCTGTTTTATTTGTTCCTTATTTAGGTGAAAAATTATTACCTGATTTCACCAAACAGAATCAACAAGCGGCATGGTATTTACGTTTATGGGCAAGGTTACGCAAGCAACCTGCACCAGTGGTTGAGTCGCATGGTCAGCATCATGATCCTTACCAATCCAAGTTCTATCAATCCTTCAGGCATATCGTCGAAATCTGTATTACCTATCGTAAAACGGTGATTGCTATTACGGTCGGTATCTTTGTATTGTCTGTTGCGATGTTTAAGTTGGTACCGCAACAATTCTTCCCACCATCGAATCGTGCAGAAATTCTGGTGGACTTAAAACTGGAGGAGGGGGCTTCACTAACGGCGACAGAACAAGCAGTACATAAGGTAGAACAATTCCTATCCAAACAAAAAGGGATTGATAATTATGTCGCTTATGTTGGAACAGGTTCACCACGTTTTTATTTACCTTTAGACCAACAACTCCCACAAGCCAGTTTTGCTCAATTTGTAGTCTTGGCTTCGTCTCTTGATGATCGTGATGAAATCCGTCGCTCTTTAGACAAGCAGATTAAGCAATTATTGCCACAGGTTCGTACTCGTGTGTCTTTACTCGAAAATGGCCCACCTGTGGGTTATCCATTGCAGTATCGGGTCTCAGGTGAAGATCTGGCAACGGTTCGGGCAGAGGCACAAAAAGTGGCTAAAGTTTTAAGTGAAGATCCCAATACAACCAACGTACATTTAGATTGGGGTGAGCCAAGCAAAATTATTGCAATTGAAATTGACCAAGATCGTGCTCGTCAAATGGGTGTTTCCAGTGTTGATTTGGCTAACTTCCTAAACGCTTCTGTGACAGGGGCGGTGATGAATCAATATCGTGAAAAACGTGAACTCATTGAAATTCGTTTACGTGGTGATAAGTCAGAACGTGTTGAAGTGGCTTCGTTAGCAAATTTAGCTGTGCCAACCACCAAAGGCACCACTGTACCTCTAGCGCAAATAGCAAAAATTGAGTCACGTTTTGAAGAAGGTCTGATTTGGCATCGTAATCGTCTACCAACGATTACAGTTCGCGCGGATATTCGAACCAATTTACAACCTGCAACAGTGGTTCAGCAATTGGCAGACAAAATGCAAGCTTTACGTGCTGATTTACCCAATGGTTACTTAGTGGAAGTCGGTGGTACGGTTGAAGAGTCTGCAAAAGGTCAAAATTCGGTGAATGCAGGCATGCCATTATTCTTGGCTGTAGTGATGACTTTGCTGATGATTCAATTACGTAGTATGTCACGCGCAACGATTGTTTTATTGACAGCACCTCTTGGTTTGATTGGCGTTGTTGCATTCTTACTTTTGTTCAATAAGCCTTTTGGTTTTGTCGCGATGTTAGGGACAATTGCTTTATCTGGCATGATCATGCGTAACTCGCTGATCCTGATTGACCAGATTGAGCAGGACATTCAGGCAGGGCATGAACCGTGGGACGCGGTGATTGGTGCCACCATGCGCCGTTTCCGCCCAATTGTGTTAACCGCACTTGCCGCAGTACTTGCGATGATTCCATTATCACGCAGTATTTTCTTTGGTCCGATGGCGGTTGCGATTATGGGTGGCTTGATTGTGGCTACCCTGTTGACCCTGTTTTTCCTGCCTGCACTCTATGCGGCGTGGTTTAAGGTCAAGAAAGCAACACATCTATCATAATTATTTTGTGAATAAAGGTGCGAAATATTGAAAATTTCAATATAGTAGCACCTATATTTTAAGACCAAAAAATAATTGAATTTCATTGCATGACTGGTTTAGCAAAATGCAGTGAATGAGGTGATCTAGAGCATGGGGCAAGACAATATTGAGCAGCATCGCCGTTATGTGGCGATTTCGTACGTGTTCATGTTTCTTGCATTATTTACAATCGTGTTTGCAGTGTTTGCGTATCTGCTGGCACGAAAAGTTGCGACTGCGAATAATGCTGAAGTATGGATACACGCGCATGCACTGTGGATTATGCGTAATGTGCTGCTGTTTATTCTGATGGCTTTCTTTGCTGCCCTATGGTTTATTCCACTGTTCTTTTTTGCATGGGATAGTGCATTGTGGGTGACAGGAATGACCGTTGCAGGTGTGATTTTCAGTGCAATCGCATGGTTGTTTTTATTAAATGCATGGATCAAAGGTGTTGCTAAGTATTTTAAAAATAAAGCGGTATTCTAATTTTATCGCTTTTTTATTGTGCTAGACCTTGTAAATTTATAGTAGTGCCCATACTAAGGCTCTGTTGACTTTGTTAATAAAATGTCAACAGAGCTTATTTATTTGTAGAGATTGAACCAATTCCGTGAGGAGCATCGCCAACCATGGCTAAACGTGATTATTATGAGGTTTTAGGCGTTTCGAAAACCGCAAGTGATGATGAGATTAAAAAAGCCTATCGTAAGTTGGCGATGAAATATCATCCAGATCGTAACCCAGACAATGCTGAAGCGGAAGAAAAGTTTAAAGAAGCAGCAGAGGCTTACGAAGTACTTTCTGATGGCGAAAAACGCAGCATGTATGATCGTGCTGGTCATAGTGCTTTTGAAGGCGGTTTTGGTGGCGGCGGTGGCTTCGGTGGTGGTTTTAGTGCAGAAGACATCTTTAGCCAGTTTGGTGATATTTTTGGTGGTGCTTTCGGTGGTGGCGGTGGTCGCCAACAGCAACGCCAACGTCGCGGCTCTGATCTTCGCTATGTGATGGAATTGACGCTTGAAGAAGCAGTCAAAGGCGTGAAAAAAACCATTACTTTTACTGCACCAGCGCCGTGTGAAAGCTGTGATGGTAAAGGTTCTAAGAATCCAAATGATGTTGAGACGTGTCGTACCTGTCATGGTGCTGGTCAAGTACGTATGCAGCAAGGTTTCTTCTCGGTTCAACAAACTTGTAGTACTTGCCGCGGTCAAGGCAAAATTATCAAAAACCCTTGTAATACTTGTCATGGTTCTGGCGTTGCCGATCGTCAACAAACGCTTGAAGTCACTATTCCTGCAGGTGTGGACAACGGCGATCGTGTTCGCTTAACAGGTAAAGGTGAAGCGATTCGTGATGGTCAAGCGGGCGATTTATACGTTGAAGTCGTAGTTCGTGAACACGAAGTCTTCCAACGTGACGGTGCAGATCTCTATATGGATGTACCAGTCAGTATTGCTGATGCTGCATTGGGCAAAGAAATTGAAATCCCGACGCTTGATGGTCGTGTCAGCTTAAAAATCCCAGAAGGTACTCAAACAGGTAAGCTATTCCGCTTACGTGGTAAAGGTGTTCGTCCTGTACGTAGCAGCATGGTCGGTGACTTATTGTGCCGTATCGTGGTAGAAACACCTGTGAATTTAAATAGTCGTCAACGTGAATTGTTGAAAGAATTACAAGCGTCGTTAGATGGTGATGGTCATGCTGCATCACCAAAGAAAAAATCTTTCTTTGATCGCTTGTTTGATTAATTAGCATCAATAAAAAACCTGCTGCGGCAGGTTTTTTTATGGGAATTTTTTAGCGTAGACACAGAGTTTTGCTATAGTAGCTCAATTGTTTAAATAAAAGACTAGGAAAAATTATGTCGACTTCTCCACGCATTGGAATCTTGGGTGCAGGCGGACGCATGGGGCGTATTCTGATTCAAGCAGTACAACAAGCAGGCTACCAACTGGCAGCAGCTGTTGAACGTCCAGAAAGTAGTTTGGTGGGTGCAGATGCAGGGGAACTTGCAGGGATTGGCAACATCGGCGTCAAGATTGTGGGAAGTTTAAGTGAAGTTTTAAAAGACTGTGATGTCGTGATTGATTTCACTGCGCCTGTTGCCACTGAACAACACTTAAAGTTATGCCGTGAGGCAGGTGTTGCAATGGTGATTGGCACCACAGGGATGTCGGATGAACAAAAGGCTTTCTTAGATGAAACCGCAACACAGACTCCAGTCGTTTATGCTGCTAACTATTCAGTTGGTGTGAATGTTTCAATCAAATTATTAGAGCTTGCAGCGAAAGTGTTTGGTGATAGCGTTGATATCGAAATCATCGAATCACACCACCGTCATAAAGTGGATGCGCCATCTGGTACTGCATTTATGATGGGCGAGGCGATTGCAGATACTTTAGGTCGTGACTTGAAAACGGATGCTGTGTATTGCCGTGAAGGTCATACAGGTGCTCGTGAGCGTCAAAGTATTGGCTTTCAAACCATTCGTGGTGGCGACATCGTCGGTGAACATACCGTGATGTTTATTGGTGAGGGTGAACGTGTTGAAGTCACACATAAAGCGACCAATCGAATGAATTTTGCTTCAGGCGCTGTTCGTGCGGCTGCATGGGTCGTCGGTCGCGAAGCTCGTAAATATGATATGAAAGATGTTTTAGGCTTTAACGAGATTGAAGTTTAAAAGGTACTTTTTTTGTACTATAAAAGAGCTTGTTGAGCTTTCTTTCTGATAGAGATACAACAAGCTCTCACCATCATTACAACAATTGAGCATGACATGAATAAAAAGCATATTGTTCTTGCTACACTGCTAAGTGCGACAAGTTTAGTCGTCAGTGCCGCAGAAGCACCTAAACTGAGTTTACATCGCAATAATATTAAAGTTTGGACCTACCAAACAGAGAATAATCCGGTCTTTCAGTACAAAGCAGAAACGACTTTTGATGTGCCTTTGGAACGGGCAGTTGCGGTAGTACTTGATGTTGAGCGCACACCCCAATGGGTGCCTTATGTTGCTAAGGCACAGCTTTTGTCTCGGGATGAAAAGAAAGGGGAATTTACCCTGTATATGCTGTTAGATTTCCCATTTCCTTTGAAAGACCGTGATCTGGTCATTAAAGGCAAAATGAATAAAAATGCTGATGGCAGTATTAGTATTAAGAATAACGCGATTAAAAATAGTTACCCTGAACAACCTGATGTGATTCGTTTGAATCAATATACAGGAGATTGGACGTTCCAAAGACTTGCCAATAATAAGGTTAAAGTCATGACTAGTGGTTATGCCGACCCAGCAGGTTCGATTCCATTGAGTTTTGTGAATATGTTTGTGCAGCAGCAACCGTATCAAATGCTGATGAAGATGAGGAAAGAAATTTACAACCCATTATATGCACAGCCACATTTGCCTGAATTGCTTAAATAAATCTAAGAGTGAAAAGCCTGATTCAATCAGGCTTTTTTATGCACTGATACATTAGCCAGCTTGCCACCGAAGGGATGAGCAAACTCGAAAAAACCATCCCTATCCAGACCAGCATCCGGATGATAAAGGTCGGTGAAGCAGGATTAAACTCAACCAAATTGAGCGATACACAGATTGTTCGCTTAATCTTTTTCACTATTCTGTTGATGGCTGCAATTTTGCGATGATTATTGTTGCTAAAAAATAGATGAATTTGCAAAATATAGTTGACTAAATATCAATAATTAACGAGGTGGCAATGAAATCTACGGTAGAAGAACTACTTGCTTTTATGACCATTGTCGATACAGGATCGTTTATTGCTGCTGCTGAGCGGCTTGGACAGACGGCATCGGGAATGAGCCGCTCTCTCAGTCGTCTAGAGTCAAAGCTTGGAGTCACCTTGCTAGAGCGCACGACTCGAAAGTTAAAACTGACCCAAGAAGGACAACAATTTTTACAACATGCGCGTAAAATTCTCAGTGATTTAAGTGCAGCTGAAGAAGCTCTAGAAAAATCGGATCAGGATACCTCGGGTGTGATTCGGATTGACTCAGCCACGCCGTTTATTCTGCATGTCATTACGCCATTGGTACATAAGTTCAGACAAAGTTATCCCAATATTGAGATTGAGCTGAATAGTAATGATTTAGTGATAGATCTATTAGAACATAAGACTGATGTGGCGTTTCGTTTTGGTGAATTACATGATTCCAGTCTGCATGCGAAATTGGTGTGTAAAAGCCGAATTTATATTGTAGCCAGTCCTGAATATTTACAGCGTAAGGGGAGACCTGTACAAGCTCAGACATTAATTGAGCATGATGTGATTGGCTTCACCCGTCCCACTTATATCAATACTTGGCCCATTAAAATTGATGGTGAGTATTTTCAAGCCCAACCGAAAGTAAAAGCATCGAGTGGCGAAACTGTTCGACAACTCTGTTTGCGTGGGCAGGGCATTGCCCGATTATCAGAATTTGAAATCTGGCAGGATATGAAAGAAGGGCGCCTTGAAGCACTATTTGAAGATCAGATTGAGCAGTCTTATCAAAGCATCCATGCTGTGTATTATCAACAAGCGCATTTGCCGAAACGGGTTCGCTTATTTATTGAGTTTTTGACTGAGCAGTTAAGTCATGGATTTTCTGTTTGCCAATAGCTGTTTCGGCAAGTTTGAGTTCTAAAACTTGAACAAGTTGTCCAGTCGGTTGTTGTACTGCAACTTTGACCTGTTGCTGTTGTTGCGTGCATTCAATTTTGACCGTTGGCAGAAAGTTACTTGAGAGCATCAGGCCATTTTCATTGGGTTTCTTATAGGTCAGTTTGATGATACGGGTCTGCTCAGGGGCTTCACTTTTCTCCATTTTCCATAATTCATAGGTCGATTGGTTTTGAATTTGCAGATATCCCTGTGAGAGTGATTTACACACTTGTTGTTGCTGATAAGTGGACTGGTCAGTCAGATTGCAGCCTGTAAAAAAAATTATAGAAAATATAAATAAGATATTGTTTTTCATGTTCTTATCCTTTGTTAGTTGATTTTTATAGCTTAACGGTGTTGTATTAACCAATACAGATACAGAAATTTCTCTGTACACGACAAATTTCATAGAGCCCTTGTCCTATCAGGCTTTTTCTTTCTTAAAATTGCGAGCACTTTCTTAAATTCTTCTTTTTTTCCAAAACCAATCAAACGTAGAATAGCCATCTGAACATAGTCTAAACCGTATCGAAATAAACTGACTGAAAGTCGTCCATGCTTCTTTATTTTTATCGCTTTTTTTCGATCATGTTGCCATTCACCTGTTAAATAGCACCAACAGAAACCGAT
>NZ_KB850009.1:253815-424909 GCF_000369425.1 Acinetobacter sp. NIPH 284 | reverse complement strand
AAAGCGTTGAATCAAAGCAATACGCTCTTTTGTATCTGAATTTCCACGTTTATTGAGCAATGTCCAAACAATAGGTATCGCTATTCCACGATAGACGATGGCTAACATCAAGATATTGATATCTCGTTTTCCCCATTTCCAGTTGGTTCTATCCAAAGTTAATTGGACTTTATCGAATGAAAATATATTGAAAATTAACTGAGAAATTTGACGATAATCGAAGTACTGATCTGCAAAGAAGCGTTGTATACGTCGATAAAATGATTGTGGTAAGCACTTGATGGGTAAGGCTTTAGATGCAGAAGAAAGATTACATGTCTGTTTTACAATTAATGCAAGCATAATCAGTGTAAAACATTTTACACGTGACTTGTTCCACTTTAGATATTTGTTTAAGATGAGATGTAACTCATTGAAATGTGTCATCATATTCGTCGTCAGAAAACAAGTATTATGCCATTATTTCAATGAGTTGTCTTTTTTTGTCGTGTACAAAGCAGAAATTTATAAAAAAGCAGTACAGATATGACTTTTCAATATCAACGCCTAGCAGATCAATTGGCTCATAAAATTTATCAACATGAATTACAGCCACAGCAAAAGTTAAGTTCTTTAAGGGAATTTGCTCGTCAGCAAAGTATTAGTTTGAGTACCGCACAACAATGCTACGAACTGTTAGAAGCCAAAGGACTGATTTATGTCAAAGCCAAATCAGGCTATTTTGTAAGTTCAAGACAATATCAAAGTGCTGCCCCTAAAAGTCCAAGCTTTGAGTCCAAAGCACGGCAAGTCTCGAATTTAGACTTACAGAATCAGATTCAAACAGCATCGATTCAAAATCATTTAACTCCTTTAGGGGCTATTCAGTTGTCGCCCCATTTAATTCCTGTAGATGGGCTACGTCGTTCCTTACAGCGTGCGCTTAAACACTGTCAGCCCGAAGATTTTTTATATTGTAATAAACAGGGACATGAGCAGTTACGTAAGGCTTTATCAGATCATTGGCGTGAAGATGGGATTTATGTCGCTACGGAAGATATTTTTATTACCAATGGCTGTATGCCAGCTTTGTCCTTGTTAATTCAGCAGATCAGTCAGGAAGGGGACAGTATATTAATTCCAACACCTACCTTTAATGGCCAGTTGCAAATGTTGGCAAGTCTTAAGCGTAAGATTATTGAGATTCCAGCAGATCATCGTGGTATTGATCTTGAACGTCTTGAGTTTTTTATGAAACAGGGCGATGCCAAGCTGTGTTTACTCACTGCTAATTTTCAAAATCCATTGGGCTACTGTTTAAGTCATTCACAGAAGCAAAAAATTGCTCAACTTGCGCAGCAATACCAATGTTTTATTTTAGAAGATGATATTTATGGTGAATGCAGTTTCCAAAAAGAGAGACCTTTGCCGATTCGTTATTGGGATCAACAAGGCTACGTAATTTGGTGTGGTTCAGTCTCGAAGTCACTGTCTACCGCCTATCGTGTAGGATGGTTTTGCTTGGGACCACAATTGCAACACTTACGACCACAACTCTTATCAAATAACGTCGGTGTCAATACACCCTTACAGTTAGGCTTGGCTGATTTCATTTATAGTCGTGGTTATCGTGAGCATTTGGATGAGTTAAGACCGAAGTTGATGCAACAAGTCCAACAGTATCGTGCTTATATTTTGGAAGTATTTGGTGGGATTCCAATCGCCTTGAGTCAATCAGAAGGGGGTTATGCTTTGTGGTTGCAACTGCCAGAAAATATTACGGGCTTAGAGTTATATTATTTAGCGCAGCGCCAAGGGATTAATATCGTACCAGGGGAAGTGTTTGGTGAAGATCAGCGTTATCAGCACTTCATTCGCTTAAATGCAGGGCATGCGTTGACCACCGAAATCCGCCAAGCAATTCAACAGTTGGCGGATTGGGTGAGAGAGCGTATGTCGTCGGTTTTAAATTAATCAAAGTCTGCTTTAAGTACGATACGATAACGTGCTTGACCTGAATGCAGTCGTTCAATGGCTTCATTGAGTTGAGACATTGGAAATAGCTCAATTTGTGGCGCAATATTTTTACGTGCGGCAAATTGTAGTAGTTGACGCAGTGCTAAAGGTGACCCAGTTGGTGAAGCTGTAACCGATTTGGCACCACTCATGATAGTACCTACAGAAACTGGAATAGGCTCTAAGGTAATACCCAAGAAATGCATACTACCATTCGGTGCCAAGGTATTGAGATAGGCTTGCCAATTCAGCGTTACATTGACGGTGCTAAGCAATAGATCAAATTTGCCACGTTGTGCTTTGATCGCTTGAGCATCACGACTATTCACCACATGGTCAGCCCCCATGGCTTTGAGCTCTTCAGTTTTGTCTGGATTTGAACTAAATGCAGTAATCTCACAACCCCAAGCTTTAAGTAGCTTGATGGCCATATGCCCTAAACCACCAATCCCAATCACACCGACGTGATGTGTTGCTTGGATCTGATGTTTAAGTAAAGGATCAAACACGGTAATGCCGCCACAAAGCAATGGTCCTGCACTCTCAGGATCCAAACCCTCTGGTAGAGGAATGGCCCATTGCCAACCTGCGCGAACTTTTTCTGCAAAGCCACCCGCATGACCAACGATAGTCGCAACGCTGCCACCCGTACATAAAACTTGATGACCACCAATACAAGGATCGCATGCTTGGCAACTTTCAGCTGTCCAACCAATGCCAACACGTTGACCAAGTTTCAGTCCTTTGGCTTCTGAACCGAGTGCGATAATTGTGCCAATAATTTCATGTCCAGCGACAGCAGGATAAACGGATGAATGCCATTCATTATTGATCACAGACAAATCTGAGTGACATAAACCGCAGTATTCAACTTTAACTTCAACCTGATGTGGCTTTAATTCACCTGCATCAAATTGATAAGGAACCAATTGCTCGCCTGCTTTCATTGCAGCATAAGCACGAATTTGGTTATTGCTCATTCGATAACTCCTTGGAAAGCAAAATAAATTCGTATTATTTAAAATGACAGTGATTTTCGTGATCGTTGACCATTCCTACCGCTTGCATAAACGCATAACATGTTGTGGGACCAACAAATTTAAAACCACGTTTTTTCAGTGTTTTTGAAAGTTTTTGACTGATTTCGGTTTGTGCAGGTGCATCACGATAATGAATGACATCGTTATTTGAAGTCTGATGGTCAACAAAGGCCCATAGCCAATCAGATACATCACCAACTTCATTTTTGAGTTGCTGCCATGCAATTGCATTGTCTCGAATCGCTTTAAGTTTACCTAGATGACGAATTAATCCTGCATCACTCAGTTTGTCTTCGAGTTGATCATCAGTAAACTCTGCAATCTTAGTAATTGGATAGTGAAAGAAGTGTGAACGGTAATTCTCGCGCTTTTTTAGCACCGTAATCCATGATAATCCAGCTTGTTGACCTTCAAGACAAAGCATCTCAAATAATCGATTTTCATCTTGTTCTACTTTGCCCCATTCTTCATCGTGGTAGCTAATATAGAGTGGATCATTGGAGCACCAGCCACAGCGTTGAATCGTCATATTTGATGCTTCCTATTGTTATTCATATAAAATCATGAAAGTGTGAATGCCACCCATTCATTTGGGCGAGTGTCCCAATAATACAGTTCAGCTGTATTTAAATCAGTAAATTTCAGCCAAAAGTCCTTGCCTGATTTATCTGCAAAACCTGTGCTGATCAGTAGGGCATCTTCAGTAATTTCCATGATCCAGCCCTGATAGCTGGTGCCATTGATAATGATTTTCTGCTGATTACCTGATTCTGCAAATTCAACCAGACGTTCAATCAATGCTTCTGACATGCTGTATTCCTAACGTAAGTATGGGTATGGATTGACTGCGCCACGCCCTTTGCCATTGAGATAAATGCCATAGTGTAAATGTGGGGCGGTATGGCGAGCATTGCCTGTATTGCCCACATAGCCGATCAGGTCACCTTTGCGGACATAATCCCCAACATTGAGACCACGTTTGTGACCATCCAGATGTGCATAATAATGCCATGAACCAGCAGGTCCAAGAATCCAGATCACCTTGCCGCCTAGATTATTATTACGTAAATCAGCCACTAAGCCCTCAGTGGCACTATACACTTTCGTACCACGTTCCGCCATGATGTCAATGCCTTCATGACTACGCCCCTGACTGCGTGCTGCGCCCCAGCTATCTCGCAATTGAGTTCGACTGATCCCCTTGACGGGAACGGGCAGGCGACTGTCCAGACGCATCATCTGGAGCTTGTTCACCTGTGTATTAGGCAAGGGCACGGGCTTCTTTGGTGCAGTGGTACAGGCTGAAAGGATCAGCATCAATAGGGCAAGAACCGTATGGGAAATCAGGTAACGCACACAAACTCCTTGCGTTCGAATTTACAGCATGCAGGTTTTAGGCCTTTTGTTTGGCTGTAATCAGTTTTTTCATGGCCGTTGGAATGCCTTTGGCAATCGCGGCTTCTGGACAGAGCCATATTCCATTCAGTTCAATGCTGAGCTGTTCTTTTTGGTCATGTTCCACGTGGAACAGTTGTTCATGCAGTATCCATGTAAAGTGAGTAAAACTATGACTAATCTGTAGTGATGATACTTGAGCTTGCAGCTTAAATTGTTGTTCAATCTGTTGTAATTCAGTTGCCTCTTCAATGATAGGCAGACAATACAAACCTCCCCATAGACCGTGGGCTTCACGTTGTTGCCAAAGCCACTCACGACCTGCTTGAATTAGGAGCACATTCGCCGTTTTAACAGGGACAGGTTTTTTTGCTTTTTTAAATGGGAGTTCTTGTTCTAAACCTTGTTGATAGGCCTGACAGTGTTGTTGCATTGGGCAGTATAAACACAAAGGCTTTTTCGGTGTGCAGACTGTAGCACCCAAATCCATGATTGCTTGGGTGTAATCATGGTTACGTTCTTTCGGACACAGCTGTTCCGCAATTTGCCATAAAGCACGCTCATGCTGTGGCTTGGATAAATCATCTTCAATCGCAAAAAAACGTGCTAAAACTCGTTTCACATTGCCATCCATAATGACGCCATATTGTCGTAAGCCAAGAGACATTAATGCACCAGCGGTTGAACGGCCAATGCCTGGTAATTCAATCCACTGTTCTAATGTTTCAGGAAACTTTCCTTTCTGCTTTACGATAACAGCGGCTTTGTGCAGATTGCGTGCACGGGCATAGTAGCCTAAACCAGCCCAATAAGGGGCAACCTCATCCCAACTGGCCTGACCAAGATCGTCTACGGTTGGAAATCTTTCGATAAAGCGATCAAAATATTGCAGAACAGTTTTAACTTGAGTCTGTTGTAGCATGATTTCTGATACCCACACTTTGTAGGGATCATCAGCGACTTGCCATGGTAAATCGTGGCGGCCATGTTGGTCGAACCACGTGAGTAGTGCATCAGAAAATGAGAAATCAGACATGAATCAGAACAATCAAAAGCAGAGGCTTAGTATAATGAAAATATAATCGTGGACTTATTTAAATGATAAAAACATTTGTTCGTGTGTAGGAGACATAAATGCCACCTACACAGAATGAAGTCTTTGTGAAAGTTTATGCCAATATTTTGAATCAGGTTAAATGTTTATCTAGTAATTCATACATGGCTTCTAATCCTTGATGTTCAGCTTCGGCGTTATAGCCTAAGTCAACATTATTTGCTTTAGCTCGCTCATCTGCGAGGGGATTACTAAAGCCATGTTTGGCATTTTCAAAAATAATCACTTCATGATCGACTTCTGCATCGTGCATTTCCTGACGGAAGCTTGCGACATCATCTAAAGAAACCATGGTGTCGATCTCACCATGTAATACAAGAATTTCAGCCTGAATCTTTCCTTTTTGTGCAGGTGCTTTCGGGCTTAAATTCGCGTGGAAGGTCACTACAGCTTTCAAATCGGCACCAGATCGCGCCAAATCCAGAACTACTTTACCACCATAACAAAAACCAATTGCTGCCAATTTTTCAGTATTGACCTCTGGTTGTGCTTTTAAAGCATCTAAGCCTGCTTGAGCACGCTCAACCACGGTGTCTACATGATCAAATGTTTGCATCATCCATGCAGATGCTTGAGGAACATCAGAGGTAACTTTTTTGTCTCCATACATATCAATTGCGAGAGCGGCAAAACCGTGTTCTGCAAGTTCACGCGCACGTTGCTCGGTATATTCGGTACGTCCCCACCACTCTGGAGCAACAATAACTCCTGCAACTGGTACATCTCGGATAGGTGTCGCAAAATAGCCAATAAGGCGTTGACCATCTGGGGCGGTATATTCAATTTCACGCGTTGTAATTGGAAAGCTCATTTTTTAATCCTGATCTATATTTTCAATGCTTTGATTAAAGCATAAAACAGCAAAAAATTGATGATGCTAGCGGAAAGACAAATTTTTATTCGGCTGAAATGATGATAATAAAAAAAGAAGAATACGGCGATTCTTCTTTTTTCTTTCTGAATTTTTATTTCTGTTTAAACTAAACTTTACCGCGTGATAAGAAACCCACTACAGCAAGAATAGCCGCGACCACTAATAAAATGACGGCAAAGTCTTTGGATAAACCAGCAACACCACCAAAACCTAATAAACTGGCGATTAATGCAATCACTGCAAAGATAATAGCCCAACGGAACATATTACTTACTCCTAAATTTATCGTTATGAGATTACTATAGCGTGTATTTTTCGCACCAAATGTGGTGTTTCTGTGGTTGAAATGTTCAATAACTTAAGTATTGTTAATCGCTTAAGTCGCTTGGAAAACGGCTTGATTGAGAATAAATGCTATAATCAACACAAATTTTTAAAGCCTAAAACATTTGCCATGTCTACCGAATTGCGCGCTAACTTTTGGAAACTATATCCACTTGATCAGTTGAATAATACTGAGTGGGAGGCATTGTGTGATGGTTGCGGTTTATGTTGTTTGGTTAAGCTTGAAGATGAAGAAACGGCAGAAGTCGCATATACCAAAGTTGCATGTAAATTATTAGATTGTAAAACGGCACGTTGTTCTGATTATCCGAATCGTCAACAGCATGTTGCAGATTGTATTCAATTGACACCTGAACGATTGCAAACAATTACATGGTTACCTCCTAGTTGTGCTTATCGTCGTTTGAATGAAGGTAAAAATTTACCGTCATGGCATTATTTAAATACGGGTTCACGTCAGAGTGTGATTAAAGCGAAGAAATCGGCTGCTGGACGCTGTATTTCAGAACAAGATATAAATGAAGATGATATAGAAGATTATGTCGTACGTTGGGTACGTTAGATCTTGATATATATTTCTTATAACTGTGTTTTTTATCAATAAAAAACAATACTTTAGCAGTATTTTATCTATACATTCCCATATGATGAACACTGAGAGTTCGATGTGGTTTGAGAGCCTCTTTGTTTGAATGAAATGGGTTTGGGAAATAGACATGATCGCATCAAGAATGCTTTTTTTACTTGCAGGGCTTTTATTCTGTAATTCTTCGATTTGGGCAAAACCGCTCAGTGAGCAGCAAGTTAGGGAAATTGTAGATCAACAATTTAAACCATTATTAGATCAATATAAGATTCCTGGATTAGCGGTCGGTGTCACATTCGATGGTAAGCATTATTTTATCAATTATGGCTTGGCATCAAAATCAAACCAACAACCCGTAAGTAACCATACTTTATTTGAACTTGGCTCAGTCAGTAAGACCTTTAATGCAACTTTGGCGGGCTATGCACAGGCGCAAGGGCAGTTATTATTGTCGGATCATCCCGCCAAGTATTTCCCAGAATTAAAAAATACCGCAGTGAATAAAGCTACGATTTTAAATTTAGGTATATATACTGCAGGTGGCTTTCCGCTGCAATTTCCAGATGAAGTTGTTAGTCAGCAGGACATGCTTCAATATTTTCAAAGATGGCAGCCAAAGACCAACGTTGGTACGGCACGACAATATTCAAATTCACCCACAAAAGCTAAAACAGTCTTTAAGAGCAGCGGTTGAAACAACGCATGTGGGATATTTTAAAGTTGGTGCGATGACCCAAGGGCTAGGCTGGGAGCAATATGCTTATCCTGTTAAGCTTGAAACACTTTTACAAGATAATTCCAGCAAAATGGCTTTAGAAAGTCATATCGTCACACCGATCAAACAACCAAAGCGTGCTCCAGCAGCAACATTGTTTAATAAAACTGGTTCAAGTAATGGCTTTGGTGCCTATGCTGCATTTATTCCGCAGCAGAAGATTGGAATTGTGATGCTCGCTAACACTAATTTTCCGAATGAAGCTCGAATTACTGCAAGCTACCATGTCATGCAGCAGTTACTTCAAAAGAATACTGCGCAATAGAATGTCGCGTGGTTGCAGATTCAAATTGTAGATTTGAACCAGACGCAATAGACTAGGATAAAACAGTATAAAGTCCGTGATGATGTCAGATACGCATATTCCTTTACCTGAACGCTTACGCCCTCGTGATTTGTCAGAAATCATCGGGCAAGATCATTTGCTCGGTGAGCATGCACCGTTACGCCAAATGATTGATCAGGGGCATTTGCCTTCGATTATCTTTTGGGGGCCGCCAGGGGTGGGTAAGACTACAATTGCTTTGTTATTGGCACAGGCAGTTGATCGCCCTTTTATTAGTTTATCTGCATTAAGTACGGGCGTAAAAGAGCTGCGCGAAGTGATTGCGGAAAGCGGTGATTTACTGACATCAGTAGTGTTTATTGACGAGATCCACCGCTTTAATAAGTCGCAGCAAGATGCCTTACTGAATGCAGTTGAAAAAGGCAAAATCACTTTGATTGGTGCAACCACAGAGAATCCATCTTTTGAAGTGAATAGTGCACTGCTTTCTCGTTGTCAGGTTTATACCTTAAATAGTTTGGATGCTGATGCGATTCAAACCCTGATCAATAAAGCCATTCAAAGTGATAAGTTTTTGAAAGAGCGTTTTATTCAGATTGAAGAATATGATGCGCTGATTCAATTTGCTGCGGGTGATGCACGTAAAGCGCTTAATTTGATTGATTTAATTGCCAGTACTTTTGAGCCTGATATTGAAAATATCGTGACCAATGCAATTGTGGTTAAAGTCGCACAGCAGAATATTGCACGTTATGACAAATCAGGTGAGCAGCATTATGATTTGGTTTCGGCCTTTATCAAGTCGATTCGTGGTAGCGATGCGGATGCGACCCTATATTGGATGGCACGCATGCTCAAAGGTGGTGAAGACCCTGTTTTTATTGCACGTCGAATGTTGATTGCAGCATCAGAAGATATTGGCAACTCGAATCCGAATGCCTTGTTGTTGGCAGGTGAGTGTTTTCGTTCAGTACAAGCGGTCGGTATGCCTGAAGCACGAATTATCTTAGGTCAATGTGCTGTATATCTCGCAACCAGCCCGAAAAGTAATAGTACCTATCTCGCCATTAACCGAGCTTTGGAGCTTGCCGAAAAAACTGCGAATTTACCTGTGCCGTTGCATCTACGTAATGCGCCAACCAAATTGATGAAGCAACAAGGTTATGGCGTGGATTATCTCTATCCGCATCATTACCCTGAGCATTTTGTTTTACAGGAATATTTGCCGCCTGAGTTGAGGGGTACGAAGCTGTATGAGCGTGCCTTAAACAAACGTGAAGTTGAAGCCGAACGTTTGCAGCAACGCCGTTGGCAGCAGGAACAACAGCAGCAATAAAGATCTGTTTAAATAGATGAGTTGTATTTTCACATTTCACCTAGTCAAGTTCCCAAAACTGTAAATGGGAATTTTGCTGCGGTTTTATATTCGATTTATTTCAACATGAACTCAAAAAAAGCCACATTCGTTGGATTGCTTGCGATCTTCCTTTGGAGCATGATCGTTGCTTTGATCAAGGATGTCAGTTCGCATTTTGGTGCAGTCGGTGGCGGCGCATTTGATTTTGATTGGTCATCTTCCACGTCCTTACTTTTTGCCGCTGCCGCTATGGGCTTTGGTTATGCTGCATGGAATGTCGGGATTTTGCATGGCAATGTCACGTTGTTGGCAGGTGCTTCGTATTTCATTCCTGTATTCTCAGCTTTTTGCTCTGCAATCTTACTCAGTACGCCACTGACGATTTCTTTTTGGTATGGTGCTTTTATGGTGTGTATTGGGTCGATCTTATGTTGGTATTCGACTCGAGTGAAATCATCAACTTAGTTTAAGTGTATAGCGGAATTATTATTTAAGTGCTTTATAGTCACTATATTTTTGTAAGAGGCTACTAGACACTTCATATAAAAGATCGCATTATCGCGGCATATCACGGATGATAAAGTTCCATCAATGTCCACCCAAAAAATTAATGCTGCGGAAAGTATTCGGGGTCTGGCCTGCCTTGCAGTGGTGTTGTCGCACCTGTCGCTGACATTCTTTCCACAACTGCATAATTTTGGAGAAAGTGCGGTTCCGCAATATAATTTTTTCGCCCTGTTGCATAACTCACCACTGGCATTTTTCTATTCAGGAACAGGCGCAGTTTTTGTGTTCTTTGTCCTGAGCGGCTATGTACTGAGCCTGTCCAACTTAAACAAGCCCAATGCCACTGAGCGATTAAAAAAGTCATTGCTGAAACGCTATCCACGTTTGGCTATTCCCGCGTTTATCTCTTGTATTATTGCCTACCTCGTGTGTTTCCTTCCTGTTGATGTTTCGCATGTTTCTGAATGGGGGGCCGCTTTGGCAAATCCTTATCCAAAATTAAGTATAGCTTTGTATGAGGGCAGTATCGGAGCGTTTTTATTTGGGGACTCAAGCTATAACTGGGTGTTGTGGACGATGCAGATTGAGCTGCTCGGTTCATTGGTAATTTATTTCGCCAGTTATTTTTATAGCAAACGACCGATGCTTGCAGGTCTGTTCTTGCTGTTGAGTATTGCGACAGCCTATACGATTTCACAAACAGTATTACTCGGTATCCTGAGTTTTATTTTAGGTATGGGTTTACTTCTATATGCATCAGAATTAGCAACAGGGCTATCTGTGTTGCTATTCACGCTGGGGCTATATTTCTGTGGTGCGCATAATGAAAGTCTGAGTTATCGGATTTTTGCTCAATTTTTAGGTGAGCAAACCTACGATTATCTGAATTTTATTGGCGGTTTTTGTATCGTGTATGCGGTATTAAAAGGCAAATGGTTAGCACAATTTTTTGATTCACCATTTTTAGTTTTCTTAGGCAAGATCTCATTTTCTATTTATTTAATTCATCTTGCTGTGATTTATGCTTTAACAATTCCTTGTTTTAATCTATTTCATATTCAATTGGGTTTTTCGTATTGGGTAGCGGGTCTGTGGGCGAGTTTGTTTACAGTGATGATAAGTATTGTTTTAGCTACTCCCTATAGTCGCTATGTGGATGATATTGCAATTAAAGTCTCTAGTAGCCTTACAAAGATA
This sequence comes from Acinetobacter sp. NIPH 284, assembly GCF_000369425.1. Lineage (NCBI taxonomy): Bacteria > Pseudomonadati > Pseudomonadota > Gammaproteobacteria > Moraxellales > Moraxellaceae > Acinetobacter > Acinetobacter sp. NIPH 284. Next base: position 413,438 of record NZ_KB850009.1, on the reverse strand, counting down.
TTTTAATTTCACAGTATTCATTTCGTCCTCAAACGATTCGTGACGATCAACTGGATCAACTGAAAGCCTTGGATATTATTCCATCTTTCTTCTCATTGCATACGTTCTATTGGGGGGGATTGGCATCGTCAACAAACCTTAGGTGAGGCGAGAGCAGCACGTATTTCACCGACTGCAAGTGCTTTGAAGAAACAGCTTATTTTTACAGAGCATCATGATGCACCAGTTGTGTCGCCGAATAGTTTGATGATGTTAGATGCAACTGTAAATCGAGTGACACGCAGTAATTATGTATTAGGTGCAGATGAGTGCGTGAGTCCCTATATGGCTTTAAAATCTATGACGGATTGGGCAGCTTATCAATATTTTGAAGATGAACATAAGGGCACGATAACTTAAGGGAATCTGATTTATCAGAAACTGGGAAATTAGATAAACCAATAAAAAACCAGCCTAATCAGGCTGGTTTTTATTAAGAACGGCAGCTTAAGGCTTAGATATTATCTAAGTTAATGCCTAAACGTGCAGCAACTTCTTCATAAGCCTCAACCACACCACCTAAACCTTGGCGGAAACGGTCTTTGTCTAATTTTTTCTTGGTGTCTTTATCCCATAAACGGCAACCGTCTGGAGAGAATTCATCACCCAATACGATACGATCGTGGAATACACCGAATTCAAGTTTGAAATCAACAAGAATCATATTACCTGCATCGAATAATGCTTTCAGTACATCATTCACTTGGTAAGTCAGTTCTTTCATTTTTTCAAGTTGAGGTGCTGTTGCCCAACCTAAAGCAATTGCTTGAGATTCATTGACCATTGGGTCGCCAAGCGCATCATCTTTGAAGAACAATTCAAATGTTGGTGGTGTTAACTCTTTACCTTCTTCAACACCTAAACGGCGGCATAATGAACCTGCTGCGTAGTTACGAATAACACATTCAACAGGGATCATTTGTAATTTCTTCACAAGCACTTCTGTTGGAGAAAGTAACTTTTCAAAATGAGTTTCGATACCCGCTTCAGCCAACTTTTCCATGATGAAGGCATTAAAACGGTTGTTCACCTTGCCTTTACGATCTAGTTGCTCGATTTTTTCGCCATTGAATGCTGATGCATCATCACGAAAGACTAAAATCAGGTGATCAGCATTATCTGTTTCATATACAGATTTTGCTTTACCAGTATAGAGCAAGGTTTGTTTTAACATGGGGGAACCTTTTGAAAAAGTATGCCTAGTAAACGACTAGGCTGGCCAATTTTGGTAAATCTGGGTTAACACTTCAGCTGCAACGGCAGGGTCTGCAAATGTTGTATCAAGTTTGAATAGCGCAACTGTATTGCTTGAGCCTACAGCCGATAATTTAAGTAGGTAATTTTGATCACCTACTTTAATCGTTGCTTCATAGCCATTTTCTGCTTGTGAAATAACTTTGTAGTTGAGGCTGCTCAAGGTTGCAAAAGTATATTGCCATGCACTTGCTGTCGGGCCATCAACTTTGAGTAATGGGTTTTTATTCCCATCAGTGACAAGCTGTGGACGACCCACTGTTGAAGCGGTTGCTGAAGTATTATCGGCTGAATTTTGCATCGCTTTTGGACGAGGCAATGCATAGCGGTTGCCACTTTCATTTTCAAGCTTTGGTGCATGCTCAATTGCAAGTGGATCAACCGTAGGCGCTGGATACAATGGCGTAAATGGTCTTGCCGTTATGCCCTCAGGAAATTTGAGTGGTTCAAGTGCTTGTGCTTTTTTATAATCTAAAGAATGATTATTGAGGGCAAAACGACCACAACCAGCCAAACTTAAAGCTGAAATGACTAGGACAACACCAAGACGTAATTGCATCATAAATTGCTCGTATTAAATAATTCCCGCAGCTTTTAAATCTGTGCGGAGCGGTTCACGATATTGTTGTGCTAGAGCGGTTAATGGTAGGCGAATACCTGTACCAATTGAGCCCATCTCATGCAATGCCCATTTCACAGGAATTGGGTTTGATTCGCAAAACAAAATATTGTGTAGATTTGCAATTTGTTGATTCAAGCTTTGTGCTTTTGCTTTATCTCCAGCTAACGCAGCTTCACAAATTTCGCTCATTTGCTTTGGTGCAACATTGGCTGTTACAGAGATATTACCTTTTGCACCCAGTAAAATCAGTTCCCAAGCAGTTTCATCATCACCTGAATAAACAGCGATTTTATTATTTAAACCTTCGATGAGGGCTTGACCACGTGGTACATCGCCTGTTGCATCTTTAATACCAATAATGTTTTTAACATCAGCAAGACGAATAACGGTTTCGTTTTGCATATCGACACCAGTACGACCTGGTACATTATAAAGAATTTGTGGAATATCAACGGCTTCAGCAATTGCTTTGTAGTGTTGATATAGGCCTTCTTGTGTTGGTTTATTATAATATGGCGTAACGAGTAAGGCCGCATCAGCACCTAATTCTTTTGCAGCTTTAGTCAATTCAATCGCTTCACGCGTTGAATTTGCACCTGTGCCTGCGATAATTGGAATACGTTTGTTGGCTACACGAATCACTTCTTTGATGACTTGTGTGTGTTCTTCCATGCTTAATGTAGACGCTTCGCCCGTCGTGCCGACCGCAACAATACTATGTGTACCTTGTTGAATATGCCACTCAACGAGCTTCTCAAGACTCTTCCAATCTACGCTGCCATCTTCAAACATAGGGGTGACGATTGCGACAATTGAGCCTTGAATATTCTGTGCTAGCTGAGTCATTTTAAAAAACTATCCTATTTTCCCATCCGAGATTGAATTAGTTGAAACGAAATATTGGATGGTTGCAGTATTTTGATTGGTCATCCAACAATTCGATCGGGTTGAATGACAATTACGCAAATTATGACTGATCGGAGGCATAAGAACAATATGCTTTAGTCAAACTGTGGAAAACTTTAATTCATCTTTATCTTGAATCGTTTTCATCTTTTGTAAAAGTGAAAACATGAGTAGCCAGAACATAATCAGCAGGGTATTGTAAAAATACAAGCTTAAAACTGGAGCATGCTATGCAGACACAAACTCATCATGTCGCATTAATTGTTGTTGATGTCCAAAATGGATTTACTCCTGGGGGGAATTTGGCCGTTGCAAAAGCAGATCAAATTATTCCGATTATTAATCAACTTGCAAAAAAGTTTGAGCATATCGTGCTGACACAGGACTGGCATCCTGAGCAACATATTTCTTTTGCAGATAATCACGACAATAAAGTACCGTTTGAAACTATTGAATTGCCATATGGTACCCAAGTGTTATGGCCGAAACATTGTGTTCAAGGCACTCACGATGCGGAATTTCATCCTGATTTGGATGTTCCAACTGCACAACTGATAATTCGTAAAGGCTTTCATCCAGATATTGATAGTTATTCTGCTTTTATGGAAGCAGATCGTAAAACTCCAACAGGTTTAAAGGGTTATTTAACAGAACATCAAATTGATACAGTATATATCGTAGGGATTGCCACAGACTTTTGCGTGGCGTGGACCGCCTTAGATGCTGCACAGATGGGCTTTAAAACTTATGTGATTGAAGATGCCTGTAAAGCGATTGATTTGGATGGTTCACTACAAAGCGCATGGCAAAGAATGTTAGAGCAAGGGATTGAGCGTATTCAATCGACTACAATTTTGTCATAAGCTTGAGCCGCTTGATCCAAAGGCGTTAAACTTATAAAACTGATAAATCAATATCAGTTAAACTCTAACTTCAGACAGAATTGAGCGTTTTATGTCAGCTGAACTTGATGATTTTGATCAGAAAATTATTCATTATTTACAAATGAATGGAAGATTAGCTAATCAAGAATTAGCAGAATTGGTGGGATTATCAACTTCTCAATGTTCACGTCGTCGTATTCAGCTTGAACAAAATAAAATTATTACGGGTTACTATGCGCAAATCGCATTAAGCGCAGATCCGACACCGATCATGGGTATTATTGAAGTGAAATTGCAAAACTACAATGATGCGACACACGATCGCTTTGTTGACTTTCTTTTAAATGAACCTGCGGTGAAAGATATTCATAAACTCACAGGAAGTTATGATTTTGCACTGAAGGTTGCAGTGAAAAATTTAGATGAAATGGTCAAATTGATTGGGATTTTGTCATCTAGTAACTTTGGCGTCAGTAATTTAAATACATCGATTGTGTTGGAAAAATTAAAAGAAAATGGGATCGCGATTAAGTAAAAAATCTTTCTCTTAGATGAATACCATTCAAACTGAAGCATTCGACGTTGTTGCATAAAGATTATTCAAAAAAGGATATTTTGAGTATAAATTGCATTTATGGTGAAAATATAAGAATAAATTGCGAAATTTTAATAAAAATGATCAAATATACCATGTCTTTCTTTGAAAGATCTTTCTCCCTGCTGTTGTTCTCCTATTGAGTTCTATCCTTATGAATACCGATCAGAATATATCTTTGGTCAGTCCAGTCATGCCCGTGATTGACCAACACTCTAAGATTGAAGATGGATTGGCCATGTTAATTGGTACATTCATTCTATCGTTTGCCATGAATTTATTGCAGCAAGCAGGGATTATGACAGGTGGTACAGCGGGCTTATCGTTGTTGATCCACTATATTACCGACCTGAAGTTTGGCATCTTATTTTTCCTGATCAATATTCCATTTTATTATTTTGCTTATAAAAAAATGGGCATGGCATTGGTCGTCAAGACATTTATTGCCGTTGGATTATTAGCTGGTTTTACTGAAATTATTCCTCATTTTTTTCATTTATCTAGTGTAAATCCAATTTATGCTGCGATTTTTGCGAATGTGTTGATGGGGGTAAGCTTTCTGATTTTATTTCGCCATCGTTCAAGCTTAGGAGGAATCAACCTCTTGGTTCTATATTTACAAGAACGCTTTAACATTCCAGCAGGTAAAGTGCAGATGGGAATTGATGTTACCATCTTATTAGTTTCGTTGTTTTTCGTAGATTGGAAATTGATTCTAATTTCAATTTTAGGGGCTGTTATTTTAAATTCAATTATTCTTTTGAATCATAAAAGCAGTCGGTATGTGGCTTAAATCTGATCATCAATGGCAATAAAAAAGGAGGGCTAACCTGTGGTTGAGTAATAAAGTATCATCCTAAAATCAATACAAGTTATTGATTTTAGGCTTTTAGCAAGATTCTTAAGAAAAATAAAGTTTCATCCTACATTATAAATTCTTCTCGTATTTCAAAAAGTAGAAGTAATAAAGTTTCATCCTTTAATATTTGCTATACGATAGTACCTACATCTCTAAAGTGCATTTTGATCAATATGAGATGATACTTTATTACCTAAGATGAAACTATATTACTTAGGATGATACTTTATTGCTCTCATACATAACCCTCCTTTTTTTATTTTGTAATTATTCGACTGTTACGCTCTTGGCAAGGTTACGTGGTTGGTCAACGTCGGTACCACGTAATACAGCCACATGATACGAGAGCAATTGCACAGGAATACTGTACACAATTGGTGCTAACCATTCATTGACAGCTGGAACATGAACGACATGTTGGCGATCTTTACCATGAATACCACTGTTTTCATCAGCAAAAACAAATAGTTCTCCACCACGAGCTTGAACTTCTTCCATATTCGATTTTAACTTATCGAGCATTTCATCTTGTGGAGCCAAGATCACGACTGGCATCTCATTGTCTACTAAAGCCAATGGACCATGCTTTAATTCGCCAGCCGCATATCCTTCAGCATGAATGTATGAAATTTCTTTCAGTTTCAATGCGCCTTCTAGAGCGATAGGGAAGTGTGTGCCACGTCCTAAGAACAAGCAGTGGTTTTTCTCAACGAAGAGTGCTGATAGACGCAGAATTTCAGTATTGCCTTGTAAAGTATCTAAAATTACTTTCGGGCAATGCCATAGCGCTTCTGTAATTTCCTTCAATTGAGCATCTGCAAGACGTTGTTTAACTTGACCAATTTTTAAGATCAACAACATCAATGCTGCAAGTTGAGTGGTAAAGGCTTTGGTTGATGCAACGCCGATTTCAGGACCTGCAAGCGTGAGTAAATGATGATCTGTTTCGCGAACCATTGATGAAGTGGCAACGTTACAAATGGTCATGGTACTAATGTCGATGTTCTGAGCTTGAGCGCGTTTTTGTGTTTCGCGTAATGCAGCCAACGTATCCGCAGTTTCTCCAGACTGAGAAATACAGATATACAGTGTATGAGCAACAATGACAGGCGTGCGATAACGGAATTCACTGGCAATCTCAACTTGGCAAGGTACACCAATCAATTGCTCGAACCAGTATTTTGCAATCATACCTGCATGGTAGCTAGTACCGCAGGCAATGATTTGTACTTGCTGAATTTTGTCAAAATCCGCATTGGCATGTTGAAGAAAATCTTCACGCAAATTATTGCCATTTAATGCTTGTGAAATCGTTTGTTGAATCGCTTCTGGTTGCTCATAAATTTCTTTGAGCATGAAATGCTTATATTCGCCTTTTGATGCATTGCTGACGGTTGCATCCAGTTCTTTGATTGGACGTTCAACGCGTTCACCATCAACAAATACTTCAATGCTGTTACGGGTTAAGCGGGCAATATCGCCTTCTTCCAAATAAACGAAGCGATTAGTAACAGGTAATAAAGCCAATTGGTCTGAACTAATAAAGTTCTCGCCAATACCTACACCGATCACCAATGGTGAACCTTCGCGCACAGTGATCAGTTCATCAGGGTGTTCGGTATGCACAATACCCAGTGCAAAAGCGCCTTTTAGGCGAGGAATAACTTTTTGTACAGCTTCAAGTAAGCTATCAGTTTGCTTTAAAGCATCGTTGACAAGATGAGCAACAACTTCGGTATCTGTTTGAGAGGTAAATACATAACCTAAGGCTTGTAGATCGTCTTTTAATTCTTGGTAATTTTCAATAATACCGTTATGTACGACAGCGACATTTCCAGAAACGTGTGGATGTGCATTATTTTCAGTTGGTTTACCATGAGTTGCCCAACGTGTGTGTGCAATTCCGATATGACCCGTTAAATGTTGTTCTGAAACAGCTTCGGCAAGATTGGCAACTTTCCCTACGCGACGCTCACGTAGAATTTTTTGATTATTGAGTAATGCTAAACCAGCAGAGTCATAACCACGATACTCAAGACGCTTAAGTCCTTCGATCAAAATATCAGTTACACAACGCTGAGCAACGCCTCCAACAATACCACACATAATTTTATCCTCTTATTTTTTCAGCTTTTGGGGGCGCTGATAATTTGCTTTTTCAAACTGTTTTGATCGTTCGACAGCTAAACTATGCTCTGCCACATCTCGAGTTAAAGTTGAGCCTGCACCTGTGGTTGCACCTTGAGCAATTTTAATTGGTGCAACCAATGAGTTATTGGTACCAATAAATACATTGTCTTCAATCACAGTACGATGTTTATTTGCGCCATCATAATTACAAGTGATTGTGCCTGCACCAATATTACAATCAGCACCTATATCTGCATCACCTAGATAAGTAAAGTGATTGGCTTTAGAGCCTACACCAATATTAGAATTTTTAACTTCGACGAAGTTGCCAATATGCACATCATTCGCAAGATTTGCACCTGGACGAAGACGGGCGAAAGGACCGATTTGAGTGTTTTCTCCAACGATCGCATTTTCAAAAATGCTATAGGCTTGAACTTTAGTGCCTGCCGCAATACGAGTATTTTTTAAAATACAGCCTGCGCCAAGTTGAACGTTGTCACCTAATTCGCAATCACCTTCAATAATGACATTGATATCAATTTGTACATCTTGACCACATTTCACAGTTCCACGTAGGTCAAAACGATTTGGATCAATTAAATGTACGCCTTGTTGCATTAATTCTTTTGCTTGTTGTTGCTGAAATTGACGTTCCAAAGTTGCAAGTTGTAGGCGGTCATTCACACCTTCAACTTCAAATTCAAGCTCAGGTTGAATTGAAGCAATTTCTAAGCCATCCGCAACGGCCATTGCCACGATATCCGTAAGGTAATATTCACCTTGAACATTGTTATTCGAAAGTTTTGGCAACCATTGATGTAATTTGGCATTACTTACACAATAAATACCCGTGTTGATTTCTTGTATTAGACGCTGTTCGTCATTGGCATCTTTATGCTCAACAATCGCTTGAATCTTATTTGCTTGACGAACGATACGACCATAGCCTGTTGGATTTTCAACATTTAGGGTGATCATACCAATACCAGATTGGCTAGAAGCTTCAAGCAACTGCTCAAGCGTGCTTTGACGAACCAGAGGAACATCCCCATATAAAATCAAAGAAATACCATCTTGAGGTAATACAGGGAGAGTCATTTGAACAGCATGACCTGTTCCTAACTGTTCTGCTTGTTCAACCCACTCTATTTGTTCAGCAGCAAAGCTTTGCTTAACGAGTTCACCACCATGACCATAAATCGTAATAATATTTTGGGCATGTAATTTTTTCGCCGTTTGAATGACGTGACCGAGGAGGGGGCGGCCTGCAAGTGGTTGTAATACTTTTGGTAGTTGTGAACGCATTCGCGTTCCTTTCCCCGCTGCAAGAATAATAACAGTTGTTGACATAACTAACTCTAATTCAATGGCTTAAGTCAAAAAATAAAAAAGAATAATAAAAATACAAAGCGCAGCCCAAAGACCTGCAATGATGTCATCAAGCATAATCCCTAGACCACCAGTAACTTTTTGGTCTGCCCAACTAATCGGAAATGGTTTCCAGATGTCAAATATACGGAAAAAAATAAAACCGACAATGACCCATAACCAATTTAATTGCTGTAGATAGAGCAAGGGTAGGAGCGTAATAGATTGTCCTGCAAATTCATCCCACACAATTCGACCATCATCGTGTACATGAATGACTTTCGCTGTTTGCCCACAGATGTATATGCCCACCAAAGACATGATCAGAATGGCAATCAAGCTGCCATAGAAACCTAATTGTAGCCACAATGGCACAAACAGCAGGGCAAAGGCTGAACCGAATGTTCCAGGCGCTTTGGGCGCTAGGCCAGAACCAAATCCAACCCCGCAGAAAACGATGCAGCGATCGAACCAAGTCATCTGTTTGAAGTGAATGGGAGGCTTATGCAAAATGTTGGTATCCATGAATTTGTAGTGGGTAATTTTCACCCATATACTCAAATAACAATCCAGTTTGTTGGGTAATTTTGCCAATTATTGTAAGCGGAACATCTAATTGTTGTCGCGACAGTTTTTCAAAATTTTGAGGTGATATTGTAAAACATAATTCGTAATCATCACCACCTGCAAGCGCATAATGCCAAGCTTGTCTCAAATCTAATTCTTTTAGTGACTGATCTATCGGAAGTTGCTCAAGCTGTAATGTTGCACCTACTTTTGAGGCGTTCAGAATATGTCCTAAATCTTGTGCGAGTCCATCTGAGACATCAATCATACTTGAGGCTAAACCTTTTAGCTGTTGCCCCAAATTACAACGAGGTGTTGGATAATCTAAGCGTTGTTGTAGAGGATGTCCTAAGTGTTTTAATCCAAACGCGGCATCACCAATCTGTCCACTAATACAGACATAGTCGCCGACTTGTGCACCAGCACGCGTGATGGCTTGACCTTGTTCAATCCAGCCCAGTGCCGTGACCGTGATGGTCAGTTGGGTACTTTGAGTAGTATCGCCACCGATTAGGCTAACACCAAATTGATCGCAACAATCAAAAAGACCCTGACTAAATCCAGCCAACCAGTCATGATCAACGGTAGGGAGGCTGAGTGCGAGTAAAATACTATGGGGTTTTGCACCCATTGCGGCGAGATCAGATAAATTGACCGCGACACTTTTCCAGCCAATGGCATGGGCAGAGGTATCTAAGGGAAAATGTCGACCAGCAACCAATGTATCTGCACAGATCACGAGTTGTTGTGAGGGAGGAGGGGTAACAATGGCTGAGTCATCACCGATACCTAAACTGACATCAGATTTTGATGTACGTTTAAAGTACCGCTCAATAATTGAAAACTCAGCCATGCAACATCAAGCCTATTATTTTGCTTGTTGTTTTTCAGCTTCACGAAGCTTTGATGAAAGACGGTCTAATACACCATTGATGTATTTATGGCTGTCTGCACCACCAAAGTGTTTTGCTAGCTCAATTGCTTCATCAAGTACAACGCGGTATGGAACTTCGAGATGATCTCGTAATTCATAAGCACCAAGTCGTAAGGTTGCAAGTTCTACACCATCTAGTGCAGTTAACTCACGATCAAGTACAGGGATGAGTAACTCATCTAAAGCTTCATGTTGAGCAACCACTTGAGTGAGCAATTCATGGTAATAGTTAAGGTCAACTTTGTGCATTGCATTTTCAACACGGGTACGTGCTTCAATTTCATGGACAGGGTTATGACTCATTTGCCATTCATAAATCCCTTGTACAGCAAAACGACGTGCTTTGCGTTTCGCTGCATAAGCGGCCTGAAGTGTTTGCGACATGCTTTAAATTGCCTTTAATAAGTTAACCATTTCGATTGCAGTCAATGCAGCTTCGCTACCTTTGTTTCCTGCTTTCGTACCTGAACGTTCGATTGCCTGTTCAATGCTGTCTGTCGTTAAGACACCATTGATCACAGGCATTGTGCTTTCAAGTGCAACTACACCTAAACCTTTCGCACATTCACCTGCAACAAAATCAAAATGTGGTGTACTACCACGGATCACTGCACCGAGTGCAATGATGGCATCAAATTTGTTTGAAGCCGCTAATTTTTTTGCAACGATAGGAAGTTCCCACGCACCTGGTGCGTGAATAACAGTAATCGCATCTTCTGAAACGCCATGACGTTTTAAAGTGTCGATCGCGCCTTCAAGTAAATGTTCAACTACGAAGCTGTTGAAACGTCCTACTAAGATCGCATAACGACCTTCGCTTGCGAGATGTAATAAACCTTCAATTCGGCGAATTGCCATAGCAACCTCGATTATTTTGCTGTGATTTGATCGGCAGTGATATATTCCACTACCTCTAAATGAAATCCTGATAAAGCATTGAAACGAAGTGGAGAACTCAACAACTTCATTTTCTCAACACCAAGATCACGTAAAATTTGTGCACCGACACCAATTGTTTGATATTGCTGGGAAAGGGCAGCATTGGATTTCAATGGCTTTGGCTGATTCAGGTGATGAATGGCATGACCTAAATCTTCCAAGTGATCTTGTCCAATCCAAACCAATACACCACGGTCACTTGCAGCAATCGTTTTCATTGCAAGATCAAGATTCCACGCTGCCGAACCATCGGCCTTATTTAATTTTAATAAGTCGCGAACAGGATTAAAACCATGTACACGAACAGTGGTGATGCCTTGTTTTGGTTCGCCTTTTACCAAAGCTAAATGGATATCTGGATTACCAATTTCACGATATTTATACAGTTCAAATGTACCGTATTCAGTATCAATGGTTTCTTGAGACAAACGTTCAACAGTTTGTTCATTGGTCATGCGGTAATGGATCAGATCCGCAATTGTACCGATTTTTAAACCATGTTTTTCTGCAAAAACTTCTAAGTCTGGACGGCGTGCCATGGTACCGTCTTCATTAATAATTTCACAGATAACAGAGGCAGGCTCTAGACCTGCTAAACGGGTGAGGTCGCACCCTGCTTCCGTATGACCTGCACGGTGCAATACACCGCCTGGTTGAGCCATCAATGGGAAAATATGACCAGGTTGAACGATATCGCTTGGTTTAGCATGTGCTGCAACTGCGGTGCGAATTGTATGCGCGCGTTCAGCAGCGGAGATACCCGTACTGATTCCTTCGGCTGCTTCAATTGACAGCGTGAAGTTAGTGGCATGTTGTGCACCGTTTTGATCTACCATTAGCGGTAAATTAAGCTGTTTACAGCGATCACGACTCAAAGTTAGGCAAACTAGGCCGCGCGCATGCGTAATCATGAAGTTAATATCTTCAGGGCGAACATGCGTTGCAGCGATGACCAAGTCACCTTCATTTTCACGATCTTCATCATCCATCAGGATGACCATTTTGCCTGCACGAATATCTGCGACAAGCTCTTCAACACGACTCAGCGGCATTCGCTTTCACCTTTTATGCTGCCTTTTAGGGCACTAGTATTCGATAAATCTGGTGTAGTTTACCGTATTTTAATAAATTTCGCCTGTGCTTCTTTATCAATTAAAAAAGTGAATCAAGCAAATAATAAAGCAACGCTTTATCCTAATGAGCATTTATAGCCCTGTAAGGGAGCGTTGCATTTTGAATTTGAACCGATACATTCGATCGAGCTAAGATTCAGTCGAAGCTTTTACTTTTTTACCCATCAAAATTTCAGTGCGCAGGTTTTGTGCCACGGTGGCACATTGCTCATTCATGCCATTAATCATAAAGGCATGACGAGTCATAATACTACTCGGATTGGGCATCACAACTAATTCATAACTGTTTTGAACCGTTTTGAGTTGCTCATGATTGAGGTGTAAAGCTGCTTCCTTGGCTTGTAAGTGTTGAGTTAAGCGCTTGGCTGCCTCAATCGCATCTAATTGCATCGCGTCTACAGCACTAGCAACAGCACCGCGTGTTTGTAGTGCAAAACGTTTATCTTCACGATAACGCTTATATAAAACATCTGCCAATAACTGGAAAACAGCACCAATCATCATCAGACATTCTAATGCATGGGGATGTTCTGATGTCGTCGACAAGGTTGCGCCTTCAGCATTAAATTCTTGAACGACGTTCATTTGTGCAGCGTCGAGTTGGTAATGCTTCGCACAGAGATCAATGCTTTTATCCAAGAATAATTGACAGAGTTTAAAATAAGGCACAGAAACGGATTGGTTGACACTGCTCAACAGTTGTTTTGGATCATAAAACTGGATATTCAGTGCGACGGTTTGATGATCTAAATTGACTTGTTGATCTGTTGTTGAAGCTTTTTCAATACGTGATTTTGGTTGAGCTTTTGCCTGTTGCTGTGCTTGTGCAACTAACGTGACTGTATTTTGCTTCTCAAGTGCGAGAGCCTGAGTTAAACGTTGAATTTCATGTTTAAGATGATTTTCTTGGTTAATACGAGCTAAATATTCACTACGGGTTGGACGTGCAATGGCACGATACGCCAACCAGATCAACCCATGAATAAATAAAGATGCCAAAATCGCCAGCCACTGCGTGCGTAAGATTTCACCAATACTTGGTTGGATAAGCGTAATTTCAACCGTTCCAACTTTCTTTTCATTTTGTAGTGCATCTCGAACAAAGACTTCACCTTGACGCGTCTTTGCCATACCACTGGTTGCAAGGACTTGTTTATTGGCATCGAGGATACGAATGGATGCGACACTTGGGTTGGTTGCATAACGGTTGGCCACCAGTGCCAATGAGACCGTGTTGGCAGGTTCCAGTTCTGAAAGGCTATCTGCCACAAGCTGACTGGTCATCAGTTGTCCCTGACTGGTGCGGTTTTCATTGAGTTGATGTGTCGTTGCAATCACCAGTAAAAAGGTATGCAGTGCAAAACTTACGATCAGCAGGCTAGCAAATAGCCCTTGGCGTGGCGCATTCAAGTTAAACTTCCAAGATAAATAAGAGTCAAATAGATTCAGGTCAGGTTATGTTATGATTCTTACATACAATAGTTGTCGCTCAAACACGAGTCAATTCATGCGTGAAATCATTCTTATATCCTTTTTAGGACCAGATCAACCGAATCAGTTTACTCGATTAATGCAGGTACTTTCCGTGCATTCTTTGCAAATACTCGATGTGGGTCAGGCTGTTATCCATAATCAACTCACTTTAGGAATTGTTGTTGCTTCGGATAATGAGACTGCAACAGCATTAGCAATGAAAGAGATTTTGATTTTAGCACATGATATTGGCTTAACTGTGCGATTTAAACCAATCTCCAACGCAGAATATGATCAATGGGTGAGTGAAGGTGGGCGTACCCGTTATATCGTGACGGCACTTGCACCAGAGCTTACCGCTGCGCATTTGCAGGCAGTCACTAAAATTGTATCGAGTCAGGGCTTCAATATTGAAACAGTAACACGCTTATCTGGTCGTTTAGATCTCGATGGAGAAAGCCAATTTCCACGTCGTGCCTGTGTTCAGTTTGGTTTAAGTGGACAAATGTTGGATGCACAAGCGATGCGAGCTGCATGTTTGAGTTTGTCAGGTGAGCTGAATATTGATGTGGCGGTACAAGAAGATAATGCTTACCGTCGTAATCGTCGTTTGGTTTGTTTCGATATGGACTCAACCTTGATTGAACAAGAGGTGATTGATGAATTGGCGCTAGAAGCAGGTGTCGGTGAACAGGTCGCTGAAATTACTGAGCGTGCCATGCAAGGTGAACTCGATTTCCAACAAAGTTTTCGTGCACGTGTTGCATTATTAAAAGGCTTGGATGCTTCTGTATTACCTAAAATTGCAGAACGTTTAACCGTGACGGAAGGGGCGGAACGTTTAATCTCAACTCTGAAAGCATTGGGATATAAAACGGCAATCTTATCGGGTGGTTTCCAGTATTTTGCTGAATATTTACAAGCAAAGCTCGGTATTGATGAGGTACATGCCAATATTTTAGATGTACAAGACGGGTTGGTGACAGGTGAAGTCAAAGGTGCGATCGTGGATGGCGCACGTAAGGCTGAATTATTGCGTCAATTGGCAGACAAAATGGGAATCTCATTAGAGCAGGCGATGGCTGTTGGTGATGGTGCTAATGATCTACCAATGCTATCAATCGCAGGTTTAGGCGTGGCGTTCCGCGCTAAACCACTGGTGCGTCAAAATGCCAATCAGGCAATTTCAAGTGTCGGTCTGGATGGTGTCTTGTACTTGCTAGGAATGCATGACAAGGACCTGAACCGTGCTTAAAGACGGATTGTTCTAAAAATGCCCAAATTGTTTAAGCTTTATCCAATGCCGTTTTTCAAGCGGCATTTTTTATTTTAAATACGTCACAATTCCGTCATATTTATGTCTAAATGTATAGAAAAACAACGATAAAAAAATTCTGAAAAAAGTTTCTGAATGATTAAAAAGATCGATATTTTTTTGTAATGACACGCCGTAATTGATGCTATATAGCACTTTGAGACTTTTGTAATTTTAAAAAATGTAATGACAAAAGCATATTGCGACACCTTGTGTCGTATGGTTAATTTCAAGCTCTTTTTTTCTATAAAAAACCCTCCATAATGCATAAAGACGTTAATGCAACACCGAATATTGTTTAGAGATTACAGAACAAATATGAGGTTTGGACACGATCCAAACCACTTTTTAAAGACGGAGGTTTCTATGGAAGCAGCGAATTTCACCATGTGGGTTGGATTTGGCTTAATCGCTGTCGCAGTTATTGCTGTTTTCTTTTCTCCTTATCGTCGTTGGTTAGGCTTTATGCTAGCGGGTATGTTGAGTTGGGGATTATTAGAAGCGGTGCGCTTTGGTATGCAAACCATGTTCGAAATGTCGGTCGCCTATAGTTATTTGACAGCCTTAAGCCTTGCGATGGTAACGGTTACATTCATACTTTTACGTGAAGACAAACAAACACAAAAGCAATTGGCGAAACGTCAGTATATTGAACATACGCCAGTCTATA
This sequence comes from Acinetobacter sp. NIPH 284, assembly GCF_000369425.1. Classification (NCBI taxonomy): domain Bacteria; kingdom Pseudomonadati; phylum Pseudomonadota; class Gammaproteobacteria; order Moraxellales; family Moraxellaceae; genus Acinetobacter; species Acinetobacter sp. NIPH 284. The sequence continues at coordinate 397,747 of NZ_KB850009.1, read as the reverse complement.
AGGATGACCAACAACAATGTTCTAGCCGATAATTTATAATAATTTGAACTACATCAAAGGCATGCTCAGCATGCCTTTTTTGTGCTAACTTTCTGCAACAAAGCTTTTACAGACCTATCGACAATTGTGCTAGGATACGGTTGTCTTAATTTTCATCATTATACTGTAGGCATAAATGTCATGAAGCTTTCTTCTTTACCTGTGATTCAGTTACCGATCGTTGATGTAAGCACTGATCCACTTGATCTATTAGTGGCAGGTTTGGCGTTACGTATGAAGCAATTGGCACGTACAAGCCCAAAGTTTATTGAATTGGTTCATGATCGTGAATTTCGTATTCAAATTGGTACAGATTTAGGTTTGGCACGCCAGATTATTGTGAACCGTGGCAAAATTGATACGGTTGCGGGTAGTCCTGAAAAAGCTGATTTTATTTTGCAATTTGCTTCAAGTGAGCAAGGCGTAAAAACTTTGGTGAAGGGTGATCCAACTGCATTCATGACAGGTATGCAAGATGGCAGCATTAAAATGGAAGGTGACTTCAGCTTGTTAGTTTGGTTTAACCAAGCAGCTAAATTGATTCCACCGAAAGTGCCAAAACCAGTAAAAGAAAAAATTCGCCAAGCACGTGCATTTATTAAAGAAAAAACAGGTAAATAAACCAACCTGAAAGAAAACTCCCTAAAAGGGAGTTTTTTTTATGTCTCATTTATTCAATTTCTAAATTAAAAGTCACAGGCCCATCATTAATTAAATGAACTTTCATATCAGCAGCAAAAATACCTGTTTGGACATGAGCAAATTGTTGACGTGCATACTCAACCAATTGCTCATACAAAGCTTTCGCTTCGGCTGGCGGCATGGCAGGTCCAAAGTCAGGGCGTAAGCCTTTTTGTGTTTGCGCCATCAAAGTAAATTGTGAAACCAATAAAAGTCCACCCTGAGCTTGGCTTAGATTCCACCCCATTTTGCCTTGTTCATCATCAAATATTCGATATTTTAAAATCTTATCAATGAGCTTTTGTCCTTGCTCTAAAGTATCGCTTTTACCTAGACCTAAGAATACGAGTAAGCCGTGCTGAATTTCGCCAGTGGTTTGACCCTCAACCACGACTTTCGCTTCTAAAACTCGTTGAATTAATGCGCGCATAAGATTAAAAAATAGGTGAAATAGAGTGAGGCAGTGTAACAGACACCGCATATAAAAATGAGTTGTGCAGCAAAAGTCTACTATTCAATCCCAGCCATTTGGTTGTATAAGAATAGCTATTATGCAAAAGAATCGGTTATAACCATCCGCTATGTCTGCCATTATTCGATCTTTACTCGACACTGACTTATATAAATTCACCATGCTACAAGTGGTGCTGCATCAATTTCCACAGACGCATAGCGTGTATTTATTTCGCTGTCGAAACTTAGAAGATACGGTTTATCCTTTGGTTGAGATTCTAGAAGATCTAAATCATCAGCTTGATTTACTCTGTGAATTGCGTTTTGCTGAAGATGAGTTGCAATATCTTCGTTCTTTACGTTTCATCAAAAGTGATTTTGTTGATTACCTTGAATTATTCCAGCTAAAAAGACGTTTTATCCAAGCCAGTATTGATGAATCAGGTCGGTTAGATATTCGGATTGAAGGGCCGATGGTTCAGGCCATGATGTTTGAGATTTTTGTATTGGCGATCGTCAATGAGTTGTATTTCCGCCGCATCCGTACCGATGAGGTCTGGGTTGAGGGTGAGCGCCGATTACAGCACAAGTTGGTCCAACTGCAACACTATGCCCAGCTACAGCAGGACAATGATCCGCCATTTTTGGTTTCAGATTTTGGTACTCGCCGCCGTTATAGTTTTGACTGGCAAAAGCATGTAGTGCAGGCGTTTCATGAGGCTGCACCGCAAGTGTTTCGTGGCACCAGCAACGTACTATTGGCGAAAGAGTTGGGTATTAGCCCGATTGGAACCATGGCACATGAGTTTTTACAAGCGTTTCAAGCTTTAGATGTCCGATTACGTAATTTTCAAAAAGCGGCTCTAGAAGCATGGGTGCAAGAATATCGTGGCGATTTAGGCATTGCTTTGACCGATGTGGTTGGAATGGATGCGTTCCTGCGTGATTTTGACCTGTATTTTGCCAAGCTGTTTGATGGCTTACGTCATGACAGTGGCGATCCCTATGAATGGGGGGATAAAGCGTATGCGCACTACCGCAAATTAAAGATTGATACCAAAACCAAAATGCTGACCTTTAGTGATGGTCTCAATTTAGAAAAAGCATGGCTATTGCATCAATATTTTAAAGATCGTTTTCAAGTCAGTTTTGGTATTGGGACGAATCTGACCAATGATATGGGGCAAAAACCTCTAAATATTGTATTGAAGTTAGTTGAGTGTAATGGTCAATCGGTGGCCAAAATTTCCGATAGTTCGGGCAAAACCATGACTGACAATGAAACTTTCCTTGCATATTTAAGACAGGTGTTTGAGATCGAAGAGGTCAGCTAATCTATAGCTGATTTTCTGCTAATTGAAAGCAAAAAATCAGACAAAGATAAAAAGTCGGCTATGTTAAAATTGATTCAATGCGGATAGAAAATAGCATAAAAATGACTGATGTAGATTTTAAACTGGGTTTACTGATTGAGCCTGAAGAACTTGTACCTTATTTAGGACATGAGCTGATTCGTGTCGTTGATTTAAGCCGAGCATCGGTTTATGAACAATTGCATATTCCCCATGCCATTCATTTACAGCCTAAATTCTTGGTTGCACAGCATGAACAAGCGAATGGTGTATTACCTGATTTAGCAGGTTTACAAGCTCTCGTCGAAAAATTAAATATTTCATCTCAACATCATATTGTCGTTTATGACGATGAAGGTGGTGCGTGGGCAGGGCGTTTAATCTGGAATTTACATTGTCTTGGTTTTAACCGCACCAGTTTGATTAATGGTGGTATTCATGGCTGGTTAGGTGCAGGTTTACCAACCACGTCTGAAGTTGAACCATATAAACCTGTTGCAGAGTTAGTTGCTATTGATGAGCAGGCAGTACAACAGCATCGTATTGAATATGATGAACTCCTCAATGAAGTCAATCATAAGAATATTCAACTTTGGGACTGCCGTACCATAGATGAATATACGGGTTTACGTCTTGCTGCGCGACGTGGTGGTCACATCCCAAATGCTTTGCATTTTGAATGGAGTACTGCCCTAAATCGTGAAAATCATCTAAAATTACACCCGCTTGAACGCACTCAACAACGTTTGGAACAATTAGGCTTTAATTTACAACAACCTGTGGTGGTGTATTGTCAGTCACATCACCGTTCGGGCTTGGCGTATATCTTGGCAAAATTACTCAATTGGCAAGTGAGAGCCTACGATGGTGCGTGGAGTGAATGGGGCAATCGCCTCGATAGTCCTATTATTTCAGGGGAGTCACCATCTTGAGTTTTTCAGCAGACCTAAAAAAACAACTTTTTATCAAAGCACAAAACTTAGTACCTCAACATCAACTGAGCCGTGTTATCGGCAAAGTGGCAGCCAGTGAAAATGTTTTGGTAAAAACTGCTGTGATTCAGGCATTCAAAGCGAAATACGGCATTGACATGAGCATTGCTGAGCAGACTAATCCGAATCAATATAAATCATTTAATGAGTTCTTCACCCGTGCATTGAAGGAAGGTGTACGCGGTGTGGACGAGCGTGCAGATAGTATTGTTTGTCCTGCAGATGGTGCAATTTCTCAGTTGGGTAAGATCGAGGCAGGTGATATTTTCCAAGCCAAAGGTCAAAGTTTTTCTGTAGAGAAATTGATTGGTGATCCGCAACTTGCAAAGCCATTTGTAGATGGTCAGTTTGCAACTGTTTATTTATCACCAAAAGATTATCACCGTGTACATATGCCATTTGCAGGTACATTGACTGAAACTTTATACATTCCAGGAGAGTTGTTCTCAGTTAATCAAACGACTGCTGAAAATGTACCAGGTTTGTTTGCGCGTAATGAGCGGATGGTATGTTTGTTTGATACAGAACTTGGTCGTATGGCGGTGGTTTTAGTTGGTGCGATGATTGTGGCTGGGATTGAAACTGTTGCAACAGGTAAGGTAAAACCTTCAGGTAAAGTTGAATTACAGCATCATCAAATGCAGTTAGATAAAGGTGCTGAGTTAGGTCGTTTCTACTTAGGTTCTACTGCTGTGGTTTTATTTGAAAAAGATAAAATGGTGTGGGAAGAGCAGTTTAAAGCCAATTCTACTGTAGTGATGGGTGAGCGTTTAGGTCACTCGGTTTAATTTAGAGTTGAGTTTAAAAAGCCCCTAGATAGGGGCTTTTTGTTTTACGTATTTCGCATAAGGCGTATTATGTTGGTTTTAGAAAATATTTAAAATAAAAACTTATAGAAAAATTCTTTTTCATCACTTATCTTTAAGTTTAATCGGTTATCCAAGAGAGCTTCTTTAACCAAGTCAATTATTATTAAGACCTCATCAAAAAATCGCTTTGAATTAATTTTAGAGCAGTAAATACTTAATTCATTTTCAAAAACACCATTCCAATCAGTTGATGGAAATTCAATGGTTGTTGCTAATGTCGGTTCAAGTCTAAGAATAGTATGATATTGTCCTGCATATTGCGCACGACTAGTCAAACTCCCATCATGGATTAGTCCATTCCTTAGAGCCAATAAATATTGGATAGTTTTTTCATCATATGTATGCAAATCTAGAATCTGTTTTATTCCATTTTTTAATGATTTATTTGGATCATTAACAATACTACCCAACTGATCTAAAATCATAAAACAACCAAGTAATGGTGTATAAGTTCTAGTTCGATTATTATTGTAAGAAGCTCTAATATTTTCTACTAAATCATGCAAGCTTGTACTAACTTTACGATTTTTAAGTTTAGTTACATTCCAGTTCACATTCAAATAAGTATAAACTAATTCATGAATTGATAACTCCTCTAATTTTTTATTAGAAAAATATTCATTAATTTGGTGAGGCATGGCATTTTTGAAGTCATTAAATGAGTTTACTCTATTGGTATTAGACATAATAGTTCGCCAAATTAAAAAAATATATTACTATTATTTATAAAAAATTACTGATTAATTTAACACAATTGGCACTATGTGAAATGCTTTGATCTTATTTTATTAAGATCGATATCCTATTCGTTTTTTAAATCTCAATAGCCTGTAGAGAGGTCGATTTGAAAAAAATTATATTCTCTCTAAGAAATTTTGATATGTTTTGCCGAGCTCTAATCGTATCTGTACGTTTTTTCTTACACCAATTCCAGTCAATGACCCATATTCGTACCGATCCAAATCACCTAATATCAACTCATCAGGAACAGGAAGTTCCAAAACATAAAACAAGAATGATAAGTTTGAGCATCAGGACGTGAGGTAGAACAGGAGTTATACCTAAAGTGCGAAATACGAAAAAGCCCGACAGGATGTCGGGCTTTTTTTTATTCGATTTGAATTTGTTTTGCCCAAAACTCAATAAGAAATTGCAGAGATTGGCTGAGCGGTTTGTAGCTTGGCCAAATCGCATGAATTGGCATATCTAACCGATTGGTCGTATCACTAAATGCTAAACGAACTAAACTTTGCTGGTTAAAATGCGCTTTCACAACAGAAAGGGGAAAATTTCCCCAGCCCAATCCTTGCTCGACCATCTGAATTGCCATCGACAAATTATCAGTCATCCAATAAGTTTCAGAAACCAGAATGCGTGGATCGGGTAAAGCATAATGTTTACTCGCCACAATAACTTGTCTAGGATCATGCAGATCAGTTTAATAAAAGCATTTTTGTTAGATTTAAGCCTGATGGTTCTGATACCTTGTTATACCTTTGTTTATAATTATCTTTTCGACCATATTTTTGATTTACCCAGTCATTTGGTAGAGTCGAAACCTGTATCTGTTTAAGTCATTCCTTCATTTGAAATGTATTTTTATCTATGTGTTATTGATCTCAAAATCAAAGAATTATTTGAAAAAAGAGCGTATTTATATACGCTCTTTTTGATGGATTTTTAATCTAATTTGAAGGAAAGATTTCAAATTTAGAGACGAATCCACGTCATATTTCTAAACGTATTATTATTCGGGTTTTTCGCATTTATTGTGAGCATTTTACCTGTTTTGCTTAAACGCGCATTCAAAGTATATTTATATCCATCATAAGGATTGATCCATACACCTTGTCCAAACTCTTCATTTAGATTCAGCATTTTAAGATTACTCAGTACTTCCATACCAATAATCGGCTGATTTTTTAAAGCACCAGTACAAGGGGTGCATAGTGTAGGAATCGCCTCTTTGCCTTGAGGGTACATTTTCACAATGACAGCACTGTATTGTTCAGTTTTAGAATTACGTCTGATCACAATATCAGATAGATAAGAACCACTCCGTTCATCTACCACTTTCCAAGTACCGATCAATGGATCAGTAGGCATGGCGATTGCTGAAAATGAACTACTTAAGCCTAGGAGAAAGGCGAAACTACGAAAGAAATGAGAATTCATAAAATATATTACGTCTAAAGAGAAATGTGTGAGCGGTGAAATTAATCAAAATATTATTATATTATTATTGTAATTAAATTGTAATATCAAATATTTAGGGAGCAATTTTAGCTCCCTCTATTTTAACCTATACGATACAAACGTTCTTTGGGAAAGACAGCGGTAAAGGTTGAGCCTTCGTTTTCTTTGGAGCTAATTTCTAAATGGGCGCCATGTTGCATTAACACATGTTTGACAATTGCTAAGCCTAAACCTGTCCCCCCTGTCTGACGGCTACGTGCGCTGTCAACACGATAGAAGCGCTCAGTTAAACGGGGTAGATGTTTTGGATTAATGCCAATCCCATTATCTTGTACGGTAAAGTAAGCGTGATCGCCATCTTCATGCCAGCCAATCGTAATAATGCCACCTTTCGGTGTGTATTTAATTGCATTGGTGATTAAATTACTAAACGCACTGGCAATTTCCATATCAGAGCCGATTAAATCACAATGACTGTCGATATCTAAATTTAAAGTATGACCATAATCGAGATTATAAGCACGCGCATCATCAAATAATTGATTCATCAAATTTGCCATGTCAATAATTTGATTTTTAGCAACTTTTTTATTGTTCTCTAAATTGGATAAAAGCAATAAATCATTCACCAATGCATTCATGCGTTTGGTTTGTGATTGCATTTGAGTGAAAGCGCGTTTCCAGCGAGGAGTAATGTCATCTTGATCGATAAATGTTTCGATATAACCACTCAATACGGTGAGCGGTGTACGTAATTCATGAGAAATGTTGTCCACGAAGTCTTTACGCATTTGTTCAAGATTATGTACGCGAGTAGTGTCATATGCCACCAATAAGCGGCTTTCACCACCAAAACGAGTTAACTTGACTTGCACATATCGGTCTTCGTCCATTTGAGCCTGTAAACGGATACCATCAGGTGCTTGATCGATATGATTAAAATATTCAATAAAGCTGGGTTGACGCAAAATAGCCAGTAAATTACGTCCGCGATCCAAAGGATTGATACCTAATAACTTTTCGGCAGCGGGGTTCCACCATTCAATCTGATGTTGGTCATCAATCAAAACGACAGCTTCCGCCAATGCAACCAGAGATGATTGAGCACGATCAATCAAACCTACCATTTCGGCTTGAACGATACGTTCTTGTCGCTGCGCTCGATAGACATTAAATAATAATGCACCCCAAATACCGCTTAGATTTGGGGGAACATCATAGGGACGATTTGAGATCCACTCATTGACTAAATACAGTGAGCGCAGTTGGAGTATAAAAAAAACGACAAACGCGACAAAAATACAGCTCCAAAAGTATCCAACCCCGAATCCAATTAAGCTCGCAATCAATAAGAAAAAAAGTAGCAGTCTTAGATCTTGTTTTGCAAACGTCCATAAATTGCTGTGACGGAAACGTTGATGTTCACGTGCCAGTTCAGGGACGGGATAAGGTTCATACATAAAGGATTTTAACCTGCTGCTAAATCAGCTCGTGTAGAAAAACGATAGCCTGTGCCACGTACTGTTTGTACAAAACGATCTACGCCAAAAGGTTCTAAGACTTTGCGTAAACGTCGGATATGCACGTCAATGGTACGATCTTCGATATAGACATTACCGCCCCAAACTTGATCCAGTAATTGTGCACGTGTATACGCACGTTCAGGGTGCGTCATAAAGAAAGCCAATAAACGATATTCGGTTGGACCCATATCGAGAATACTGTTACCAAAGCTCACACGCTGACTGACTGGATCAAGCATTAAGCCATTAGCATCAATGACTTTTTCGCCACTGAGTGCATTTGCACGACGCAATACAGCTTTGATACGAGAAACCAATTCACGTGTAGAGAATGGTTTGGTCATGTAATCATCTGCACCCGCATCTAGCCCTTGCACTTTATGGTCTTCTTCACCACGTGCTGTCAGCATGATGACAGGAATTTCAGCTAAGTTTTCATCACGTTTGAGACGACGGCATAGATCTACACCACTGACACCACCCGGTAGCATCCAATCCAGCAAAATAAGAGCAGGACGCTGATCGACGATAATCTGATGCGCTTGTTTTGCATCCTCAGCTTGTAAACATTGGAAGCCTGCCATATCCAAAGAGGTATGGATCATTTCGCGGATCGGTAGCTCATCATCGACAATTAAAATATAGTCATCTTTCACTGCGCAATACCCTTAAAATCTGTAACGGTGAACCGTTTTGTTGTTATGACAGGCTTATTACAAAGATTAATTATGACAATATCATTGCAAAAGAGTTAATAAAGTCGAATTTAGCAATAAATTGTGACAATTCTAAGGCAGAGTAGTGACCAAATAATGACAAGTTGTTTGCAAATAAAATAAATGAATTCATTTGGTTAATACCATCGAAACCTTTTTATTTTGTTCGTCACAAAACTGTAAAACGATTTTAATTTTTTTGTGAGGTGGTTTCAATAAATGATAAAAACACAGCACAACAAGCAGATAACACATCTTCTAAAGGCTGTTTAAAACCTTCGGAAACCCAACGAATAATAATATGCGTCACATATCCATTTAAACCTGTTGCCATTAATGAAACTTCTTCATCACTTTGTGGCACATTTGGCATGGTAATCATCATGAATGCTTGAATAATACGATCAAATTGGGTCAAAGTTTCCTGAATCGTGGCTTGATTATGCAGGTCTTGAACCAACATGGCATCGATATAAATAATTCGTGCCATACGAGGGTCATCTTTAATTGCACTTAATAATGCGGATAAACCTGCCGTGACCATATTCTTAGGTTCAGGTGCAGCCATGAGCACAGCTTGGGTTAAACAATTTTGCATTTTGCCAATCATTTTTAAGAATACCGTTTGGAAAAGTTCCTCACTTTTCTTAAATGATTCATAAAAATAACGCTCAGTCAGCTTCGCCTCATTACAGACATCTTTGACAGTGACCGAAAAAAAACCCTGTGTACCATAGGTCGCAATGCCTGCTTCAATCAATTTTTCGCGGCGAGCTTCTTTGCGTTCAGTTAAAGAGAGACCTTTAAACTGGCGCTCTTTCGCTTCGGTATTATTTTTCTTGCGTGTCGCTAGATCTTCAGTTGCCATGGAAAAACCGTTCCCTAAAAAGTCTTTAAATCGTATGTCTAAGATTTATTTGCATTTTAAACAGGTCTTGCGAATTTATAATAACTAAATTTCGTAAAACTTATTTCATCGTGTCTAAACATCTTACGTCATGAAATGTAAATAGACCTAATATGACAAGCAATATGTTGGTTATTGCCATTTGTCTTAAAGCTGTAGTGTACTATATTGACAACCCGTATTGTCAAAATTATATTGGTTATAGCTTAAACTGCACATGATCAAGACAAATGTGTGCATATCATTCGAAATACAAAGGATAGGCAATGAAAAATTTTAAAAATAAAGTCGCAGCGATCACAGGTGCAGGTTCTGGGATTGGACAGCAATTGGCAATTTTATTGGCTAAACAAGGTTGCCATTTGTCATTGAGTGATATCAATGAGAAAGGATTAGCGCAAACTGTTGAGTTGGTAAAACAAAATCCAATCAAAGTAACGACCAAAGTTCTTGATGTTTCAAACCGTGAAGCGGTGAAGCAATGGGCGCAAGAAACTGTTCAAGATCATGGCTCAGTGAATATGATTTTTAATAACGCAGGTGTGGCACTTGGCTCAACTGTTGAAGGCGCAAGTTATGAAGATTTAGAGTGGATCGTCGGAATTAACTTCTGGGGCGTGGTTTACGGCACCAAAGAATTTTTACCATTCATTAAGCAAACCAAAGATGGTCATATCATCAATATCTCAAGTATTTTTGGTTTAACTTCGCAACCAACACAATCTGCATACAATGCAACAAAATTTGCGGTACGTGGTTTTACTGAATCATTACGTCAAGAACTTGATATTGAAAAGAGTGGCGTAAGTTCTCTTTGTGTACACCCAGGTGGTATCCGTACCAATATCGCAAAAGCGGCGAAAATGAATGACAGTTTAAAGAGCTTGGGCATGGATCCAAACAAATCGATCAAGCAGTTTGATAAATTCTTACGTACACCGCCAGAAGAAGCTGCACGTCAGATTTTAAATGCAGTGTTGAAAGATAAACGCCGTCTGTTAATTGGAACAGATGCGCGTATTGTGGATTCTTTCCAGCGTTTATTCCCAACGGGTTATCAACGTCTTGCAGCGATTGCAACGAAAATGATGTAAGTCTTGGCATCATGATAGAAAAAGCCATTCTTAGAGAATGGCTTTTTTATTTGAGGATCAAAGAAATTTTTAAATAAGGACTTTGATCTTGGTTTTCTTCCAAACGAACTGATAATAAGAGGCTTGTAATACACATAAGCACACAAAAGAAAGCGCGTAAGCAGTCCAAATGCCCGTTAAGCCCCATAACGAACTAAACCAATAGGCACAAGGAACTTCAATTAAAATAATAGTGAGAATATTAATCATCATTGGTACATTGACGGTTCCACTAGCTCGCATGATTGAAGCAAAAATAGCGCTCGCACCGAAGAATAAAATTGACCATAACACAATAAATAAGAGCTGCTGCCCAAGTTCAATGACGCTGTGATCGGTAATAAATAGAGCCATTAAATATTTGGAAAATAAGTAGGCTAAAGTGATCAAACTGCCCGTGAATATGACATTCATTCCCAAAGCGGTTCGTGTGACTTTGGCTAATAGTTCGGGTTTGCCTGCACCAATCGCTTGAGCGGCAAAAATAGAAGCCGCAATTGAAATAGAGAGGGCTGGAAATTGAATGTAGTTCAGAACTTGATTGACTGCGCCATATGCGGCAGTTGCGTGTGCGCCATAACGATTAACCAAACCAATAATGACTAAGCCTGCCAATGAAGTTGTCACCATTTGGATGCCTGTTGGGATACCAAGCTTTAAGATTAGTTTGCTTAGGTTGCTATCGTGACGAATACTTTTCAATAGACGGGCATCTATTTTCAGTGGATGGTTCTTATAATTGAGATAGAAGCTCAGAAAAATAAGGACTGCGGCATATCCCATGATTGTTGCAACAGCAGGCGCGACAATGCCTAGAGCAGGGAATCCAAAATAGCCTTTGAGCAAAACAGGCGTGACCGTCAAACCAATCAGACTGGTTAGGCTCAATGCAATTAGAGGGGTAACACTATCACCGACACCGCGTAAAATCGAAGTATAAATAATATAGACAAACAATAATGGACTACCCACCAGCATCCATCGAACATAGGGCAGAGAGAGGTGCATGACTTTAGGATCTGTACCTAATAATTGCAAAATATGCTCGGCAAAGCTCCAACCTAAAACAGCAATAATGCTGCCACCAATCAAGGTCATAAATAGGGTAGAGCCAATCACACTTCTGACTTTTTCAAGATTTTGCGCACCCCATGCCTGTCCAATCAGTACAGTCGTTCCCGCGGAGATCCCGATCACAAATGCCAATAAAAAGAAAAGAATTGGGAAGAATACAGACACCGCAGCAATCGCATCTACTCCCATCATTTGTCCGACAAAGATGGTATTAATCGTTCCTGATAAGTTCTGTAAAATGTTGGTGGCAATCAAGGGAACCAGAAAAACAAAAAATGTTTTCCAGAGATTGGGTTGCATGACCAAAGGTTGGCGGGGTGTCATTCTATTTCCTTCACGCTTCGCCCAGAAACGTTTCTATTTTTCCACCATACCATCATCGGTCATATTGACGTCATGATTGTTCGGTTTATTTTTGTTGATCAACACTCTGCAAGGATTGCTCCTGCACGTTGTAAAGTCTGATCAGTTTTGGCAAAGCAGAATCGAATCAGGCGTAGTGACTCGGGCGCTTGTTGATAAAAAACGGAAATAGGAATCGCGACAATTTTGTGTTGCTCTGCGAGGAATTGGCACATTTCCACATCATTCAAGTCAGGGCGAATCGCACTATAATCGAGATTTTGGAAATAAGTGCCTTGTGATGGAATAAATTGCAAACGTGAGTTTTGAATTTGGGTATTAAAAAGATCCCGTTTTGCCTGATAAAAGTTCGGGAGTTCCTGAACGTGCTCAGGATGTTGCTGCATATAGTTCGCTAATGCTATTTGGCAAGGTGTGGTGCCGCAGAAATTGGCAAATTGATATATTTGACGAAACAAACGCATTAAATGTGGTGCTGCAACGCAATAACCCGTTTTCCAACCTGTGACATGATAACTTTTGCCAAAAGAACCGATTACATAACTGCGTTCACGTAATTCGGGGAATTGCAGTGCACTAAAATGTTTTTGTCCATCAAAAACGAGATGTTCATAGACCTCATCAGAGAGCACAACGATATTTTTATCTTGAATGAGTTCAATCAGTTGATGCCAGTCTTGTTCTGACCAAATCGCACCAGTCGGATTATGCGGTGTATTGACGATAATCATGCGAGTTTTTGCATTGATACAATCTTTAACTTTTTGCCAATTCACCTGAAATGTTGGTACCTCTAAATGAATATGAACGGATTTCCCCCCTGCCAGTTGTACTGCAGGGGCATAGCTGTCATAGCTCGGGTCAAAAATAATAACTTCATCATCTGCATGGATACAGGCTTGAATGGCACAAAAAATCGCAATGGTTGCGCCAGGGGTAATGGTGATTTCGGTGACAGGATCGAGTTGCAGTTGATCTCGTTGTAAAAACTGTTTGGCCAGTTGTTCTCTGAGTACTAAAACACCATCTCCCGCAGGGTATTGGTTATAACCTGAAAGCGTGGCTTGGCTCAGCGCTTCAAGCAATGCAGGTGGAGCAGGGAAATCGGGGAAGCCTTGAGACAGATTCAGTGCATTCAGTCGTTGTGCGAGTTCAGTCATCACGCTAAAAATAGTCACGCCTTGGCTTGGAAGTTTTGACTGAAGCTGCAACATTGTTTTTAACCTGATTGACGTTTTGTTTTGCCGTGATTGTATAGTGAAAAGTGATGCCTGACCAAGTTATTGTGATTAAGGTAAATGTTGAATTTTGCCGTTAATCGACTGAAAAAGGTGTCTTATGTCAGGAAAAAGCAGGTAATTGTGTCTGAATAAAAACAATAGTGACGGAATTGGTCATTTTTTATTGAAAATTGTCTAAAAAATTGTTGTTTTTCATGATGATACGCTATTTTAGTTGCTGCTGTAAAGCGCTATAATTTCTATCGAGGGGTTCAATTAAATACCAATTATCGTGAAATGGGACATAGAGTAATGGACAGTTTCGATCTAAAAATACGCTACCCACATCATATTGATTTAAAAGATGTAGAGCAGCTTGAGGCACTGAATACCATTGGGGTATTAACTCGTTTTGATAAAATGGGCTGGAAAAAACAATTAAGCCGTTGGCTGCAGCTTGATGGTGCTAGCCCAACGTTTACCATTACCGATGAAAAGACAGAACAGACCATAGAAATCGTATTGAATACCTACGGATCATCTCAGGAACTTAACTTTATCGTCAAGACAGACATTCCAGTGGTTGTCCCTAAAAAACAAATATTTGGATTAGTTACACGACAGGCGAAAGAAAAAGTTCATTTTAAACAACTTTCATTGGTACAAGTGAAAGCCTATCTAACTGCATTTTTAAAACAAGATACAGATACTTTGATTCGTTATTATCAAGAAAGTAAACAGCAACTGGCGCAATCTGCATAACGATGAGGAGCAAATTCCCCCATCGTTCTGTTGCTATTTACAAAACATTTTCAACAATGGCACGAATGATACCCAGCGCCAAACCAATAAACGCCCCGACAATCACGCCATTGACACGGATCATGTGTAAGTCACCACCGACCTCACTTTCGATTTTGGCAATCATTTCGCGTGAATCCCACTCGTGGATACGTTCGCTGATATAACGGATGATCTTGTCGCTGTATTGCTCACTGAAATTAGTCGCTAAGCCGACCATTTTCTCATTCAATACTTGACGTACTTTTTCATTCTGAATCAGGCTTTCACCAAGCTGTTGTAATGCCGCCTGTAAATTCGTTGCAATACCAGAATCTGCCTGCATTAAATCCGTTTTAATCGCATCACATAAAATTGCCACAGCACCACTAATAAAGTTCAGCACCTGTGGACTGTCCAGCACATCATCCTTGCTCTGATTTAAGCGCTTGCTGGCTTCACTGTTGCTGTCCGCAAGCTGCAACATCAGATTATGCGTGGTGGTTTCAATGTCCTGCCGCCACGGATGTTCAGGGTTGGCCAACATCGATTCAACTTTTTCAATCAGTGAGTCAATTGTCCGTTGTTGCACATCAATCCCAATCCAGCTTGCGCCTTTGGCTAGTTTCCAAACACCTAATTCTTGGAACAGTTTACGTGATAGATCTCGTGCCTTTTCAGGATGAGAGACCATCCACTCATGCGCCAGATCAAGACCGCGTTGTAATACGTCTTGATGGAAATCATTTTCCAAAACAGCACGTAACATTTCACTGGCGAGTTTATTGATTTTGGTACTGCGTACCCATTGCACACTATTGTTTTGCACAAAGTAGGCAATTTGATCTTGGCTCACAAATTCAAAAATTTTCGGTACAGTATGTTGAATCATCTGTACGACTTGTTGGTTATTTTGAGGGTTGGCTAGCCATTGACCGACGGCCAAACTGAGGTCAGCATTTTTTAAACTGCGTTCAACGATTTGAGGAGATAAAAAGTTTTCTTGTACAAAGCGGCCCATTGATTCTGCAATACGCGCTTTATTCCGTGGAATGATTTCGGTATGGTCACGCAATAGTTTGGGTAAAGGCATTTTTCCAAAAGGATTGCGGAAAAGTACAGTGACAGCGTACCAATCAGCCAGCCCACCAACTACACCTGCTTCCGCACCTAACATAAAAATATGAATGACCCATTTATATTCAGGTAAAAAATGCGCCGCGACCATTAAGCCAATCCATGCTACAACCGCAATGATCAATGCCATAGTGGCGAAGTACTTACTTCTTTGCAGGCTCGGTACGTGAATTTCTTCGACTGAATTCATTGAGTCATCCTTATCAATTTACTTTTTGTTTTGAGGTGGCGCAGGGGGCTGCAACACATCTCCTGTTGGACTCAATCCGTATTTTTGCCCTAATGATTGCAAAATGAGTTGCGCATCAAAAGCATCAGGTGATTGCTGCTGAGTCTGAAAACACTCGATAGTATACGACACTTGGATTGGATCAAGATTGACCACTTGAGGCATATCATAGAATGGGTCAGGCCAAAAGGCAGGATGTCGGCGATAATAACCATATGGGTAATAAGAGGGTGTCGGATAAATCACAGCTTGGCGTTGCGTTTTATGTCGTGCATTACTTGGATCATCAACAACGGTAAAATAACGGAAACCGTTTTTGACTGTAGTTTGTGCGGCTTTGAGTAAAGTAATTTCTTCTGCCGTACCATAACTCAAATTATTATCTGCCTGAAAACCGACACGGAACGTTTTATTGTTTAGTGGATAAGCGGTGAATTGACCCAGTTGATCGAAGGTTTTGGGTTTTGATGGAACAGTTGCACATCCTGCCAGTGTTAATGTAACAAGGAGAGGGGCACATATGAATAAAGATTTCATTTTGCAATTCCTATGTTCAATATCTCAGGGGACGAGAGACTTAAAAGCTGCTATTCGGTTGTGTTAAAAAGGTCAGTTCTTCAGGTGTCGAGCTTCGACCTAAGATGGCATTGCGATGTGGATAACGCCCAAAACGGTCAATAATCACTTTATGCTTTTTTTCAAAGCTCAAATTAATTTCGTTCCCTAAACGTTGGAACAGTTTTAAAGCAAACTCGTGCATTAATTTAGATTCACTATGCATAAATGGCATATATAAAAATGAGCGTTGTTCGGGATTCAGTTGAGCATCGAGTTGTAAACTAATTGCTTCTTGAGCAAGCATCAATGCCATGCTGTCATAGGCAAAAGCTTGCGCTTGATCACGGTATAAGTTGCGAGAAAATTGATCCAACACAATGATTTCGGCTAAACGACCCTCTGGTGTGTGTCGCCAAGACCAAAGCTCTGCTTGGATCGCTTGATGGTGAATTATTTGAAATTGGTCGCGAATTTTTGCATCAAACTCATCACTTTTGGCAAACCAAAGTGAACGATGCTCAGGGTCAAACCAGAAGTTAATAATGTCCTGTGCTTGCATAGTTCAGTGCTCATGAGAAGATTTATTTTTAATAAAATCACAATTTCAGCATGTCTTATATAACAAGATTGTGATAAAAATTGCCAAACTAAATCAGATGACTAGATCACAATTGTCGTTATAATTGGCAGAATAACCAAGTCGCGACCATTTATGTGGTTGGCTGATCTTAAATAAGCGAGCATATAAATTATGAATCAACCCAGCATACATTCTTCCTCTGTGATACCGACTTGTGTAGATGCTTCGCTATTAAAGGGGATGCTACGCGGCATTGAACGCGAAAGTTTACGTATGCAAAGCAATGGATTTTTATCACAAAAAAATCATCCTGAAGCTTTAGGTTCTGCACTAACACATCCGCATATTACGACAGATTATTCAGAAGCATTGATGGAGTTTATTACTACACCGAAAACAACCATCACGGCTGCATTAGATGAATTAAGAGATATTCATAGCGTGGTACATCAGCAGCTAGAAGAAGGCGAAAGATTATGGCCACTGTCCATGCCGTGTATGTTGGATGATAATGAAGAAAATATTCGATTAGCACAGTACGGCACTTCTAATATTGGCCGCTTTAAAACCTTATACCGTCATGGTTTAGGTGTACGTTATGGCCGCCGTATGCAAACCATTTCTGGCGTGCATTACAACTTATCTTTCCCGGATCAATTGTTTGCAGTATTGCAACAACATGAAACCAAGCCAGAATTAAAACAACTCAGTTTGCAGGATTATCGTAGCCATCGTTATTTTGGCCTGATTCGGAACTTTATCCGACTTACCCCTTTAGTGATGTATCTGTTGGGTGCAAGCCCATCGGTCTGCCGCTGTTTCCTAACAGGCCGTGAACATCATCTACAGCCACTGGTCAAGGGCACTCTCTATTTACCTGAGGCAACTGCCTTACGCATGGGGCGTTTGGGCTACCAAAATTCAGCACAAAAAGAATTGGGCATTCATTATAACGATCTACACGATTATCTTGATGGATTACAAAAAGCGGTACATACCCCTTATCCTGAATTTACCGATTTAGGTTTAAATGATGAACAGGGTGAGCCGATTCAAATCAATGATCACGTGCTCCAAATCGAAAATGAATACTACAGTCTAGTTCGTCCGAAACAAGTACCACAAGCAGGTGAAACCCCATCACAAGCATTGAAGAATCGTGGTGTTGGGTATGTAGAATTACGTGCCGTAGATGTGAACCCTTATAGTGCGATTGGAATTGATGAAATTTCAGCGGGTTTTCTTGAAAGTTTAGCATTGTATTGTTTATTAAATGACAGTCCTGATTTGTTTGCAGAAGAGCAAGAGCAAATTGATCATAATCAAACTGAAGTGGTCAATCGTGGACGTGCAGTAGATGCTAAAATTATAGAAGGTGAAACAATAGTTTCACTGCATGATTGGGCACAACGTCATTTAAATGCGATTCAAGACTGCGCTATTTTGTTAGATCAAATGGATGGTTCACAGTTATATTCTGAGGCAATCCAAGTGATGCAGCAGCGTTTAGATCATGTTGAAAATACCCTTTCCGCGCATGTGATTAAAGATACTTTGGATAATGGTGGGACATGGAGCTTTGGGAGTATCATGGCTCAACAACATGTCAATCATTATGAACAACATCAATTGAGTGCAGAAAGAGAACAATATTTTGCAGAATTAGCGCAAACATCGTTGCAAAAACAGGCGCAACTTGAACAAGATAACGACATCAGCTTTGAACAATATCTTGCGCAATACCGTTAAAATTTTAGAGGACTTCCCATGCGATGGACTTACCGCTTAGTTAGTGCATTATTGGTACTAACGAGTATTATTGGTATCTCGTTTGCGTTGTATTTAGAACATGTGCAAGGTTTGGAGCCTTGCCCACTGTGTATTTTCCAACGTATTGGCTTAATTGGAATGGGATTGATTGCCTTAGTCGCATTTATTCATAATCCGATTTCAAATGGTTTTAAACGTTTTTATGCACTATTAGCAACCCTATCCATCGGTTGGTCAGTGGGCGTGGCATCTCGTCATGTTTGGCTACAGCATTTACCACCTGATAAGGTGCCAAGTTGTGGTCCAGGCTTGGACTATTTAGTTGATGCATTGCCAATGAAAGCGGTATTTCAGGAAGTGCTTTCAGGTTCAGGCGAATGTGCAGCAATAGATTGGACTTTCTTAGGACAATCTCTACCCGTGTGGTCGTTGCTGTATTTTAGTTTGATCTTATTGGTATGTTTGTGGCAGTTGTTTAGACATTATAGTGTTGCTAAATAATAAAAAAGCCAACGATACGTTGGCTTTTTTTTAGATCAAGAAGACTGACATCAGGTTTCTACGATGCCATCTAAATCATCAAAAGTATAATTATTCGGAACATTGATTAAATGTGTTTGGATACCTTCCTCAACGACTTCGTCAACATCGGGATATAACCAACGTGTAATCTGTTCAGCAACACTCGAATGGTACTGAATTTCAAAATGGTTTAAACCATAGAATACGGCTTTATGGGTTTCTGGTAATTTGAGTTGGAAGCGTGGATTTTGATGTTCACCTAGCGCACTTTCCACACTGACCAAATAATCGCCAATGACAGAGAGTGCTTTATTACGCAATTTCTCAAATTCTAAAGTACCTGCGATTAAGAAGGTATTGATATGAGAGGGTAATGGTGCAGGTTTACGATTATCATCAGCAAAGCCAATACGTGCATTATTATGTTCCCAATCGTCATCTCGAACACTGCCATGACGCAAATCTAAAATACCATTACTACGAATGTTGATCAGTTGACCAATTAAGCTAATAAAAGGAAACGCGCCCAATTTATCCTGCAAAATAAAACCAAAGCGTTCTAGCGCCGCACCATGATGTGGCGAACCAATACAAACTAAATTCTCAACCATATGCACCCATTGATAGAGATTCTGTTTGCCATAAAATAGGGCACTACGAGAAACCAAGCCACCCATACTATGTCCGATTAAATCAATGCTGGTGATTCTTGGATTTCGTTGTACTAAATCTTCAAGTACATTGGCAAAGCTTCGACCATTTGCAGAAATACGACGCCCTGTATTGTAGTTCAGATATAACATGGTGTTGTTGTCCCGTTGCGCAAGCAGACGTTCACCAATTCCACCATAACGGCTATTTGACCAGCTGAGATGATTCATACACAGACCATGTGTAAGAATGACAATACGACCAGTTAATTCACCTTGTTGTAATGATCCATAATGATCATAAAGCACCATAGGTAAAGCCATTGGGTTGTGTTGTTTTAAGAAAAAGTCTCCAAAAATCCCGTTTAATGCACCCACCACGAAATGCAGTGTTGGTGTCAGGGGTTTATCATGCAGCACAGGGAATTTTTCAATAATATGACGTAAACTTGGTGCAAGAAAACTGCTACCGTACTTCTGTAATGTGTCATAAGAAAATTGATAAAATTTTTGTAACTGTGGAAGTTTCTGTAAATTTTTAGCTTTTTGTGCGCTTAAACCAAGTGTTGTCCGTAACACTTCTGTTTGCACTAATTGCACCAATTCGTGAACACCACTTAAGCTCGTGCTCACAACTTGCGCCAAACCTTCCAAAACATCTGCCTGACTCGGGGGTGTACTGTCCCATTTGCAGTAGGTTTCATGCAGAGGCGTTAAACTTGGCATATTGATTTCCCCATCCTTGATATATACCGAAGGTTTGAAGTAATTGACTTAATATTCTGTAGATAAACTACAACAAACGCTTACATCTTATGTGTTTCATAAGTAATTTTTTTAGAATACTGATGAACGGAGTGCACTATCGTTTTTTGTGTCAGACAATATCAAGCTTAAATGTAATTTATATTGTTATTTATTTATCTATTAACCTAAATAATGTGATTTATTTGATAATAAGTCAAGCTGTTGCCTATTATGGTGCGTATGCAATTTATTTATTTACATGGCTTTCAAAGCAGCCCCATGTCAAAAAAAGGGCAGCAATTGAGTCAATATTGTGCAAATCACGATCAGTTTCAAGTGCATTTGCCCGATCTGAATCGATCTCCCGATAAGGTGCTGCAAAAAATCTCTGGGTTGATCGAAAGTCTACCACGTGACCAAGTGGTGTTGGTTGGAAGTAGCTTAGGGGGATTTTATGCGACATATTTTGTCGCTAAATATGCTTGTCCTGCTGTACTGATTAATCCAGCCATGCAACCATGGCAGTTATTCGAAGATTTATTCGGGATTGAGCAAATTCCACTCAAGGTGACTGAATCATGGACACTCGATGCCGACCAATTGCAGCAATTACAATCAATTGCTGACACGAAGTTAAAGCATGCTGATAAAATTCTTGTACTGTTGCAACGAGGTGACGAAGTCTTGGATTATCGGCAGGCACAACGCTATTATAGTGCAGCACAGCCATCTGCATTGATTTTAACCGACGCTGATGGTAATCATGCAATGGATGATTTTGAAGAAAAATTACCTTTCGTACTCCGATTTTTATCGGCAGCCCTCTAATAAGGAAGTCAGACCCAGTGACACAATACACGGCACAATCCCTTGAAGTTCTTTCAGGTTTAGATCCTGTTCGTCGTCGTCCCGGTATGTATACCGATACCTCACGTCCAAACCATTTGGCGCAAGAGGTGATTGACAATGCGGTGGATGAAGCACTTGCAGGACATGCCAATCAAATTTGTGTCACCGTATATGAAGATGGTTCATTGTCAGTCGAAGATAATGGACGAGGTATGCCAGTCGATATTCATCCTGAATATGGACAAAGTGGTATTGAAATTATTTTGACCAAATTACATGCAGGCGGAAAATTTAGTACCGATAATTACCAATTTTCTGGTGGTTTACATGGTGTCGGTATTTCTGTCGTGAATGCTTTATCAACACGCGTTGAGGTTGCGGTACAACGCCAGGGTAACTTGTATCAAATGGCATTTGAACAAGGCGAACCTGTTGCACCATTATCGGTGTTAGAAGGTAAAGTGGCGAAACGTGCGACAGGAACAACCGTTCGCTTTTGGCCAGAAGCAAAATACTTTGATAGTCCAAAATTTGCACTAAAAGCATTGAAGCATAATTTGAAAGCTAAAGCCGTTTTAGCGGCAGGTTTAAAAATTATTTATGACGATAAAATCAATAATGAAAAAATTGAATGGCAGTTTGAAAATGGTCTAGTCGACTATTTAATGGATGAACTTGAGGATCGAGAGATTCTACCTGATCCTGCCTTTGTCAGTAGTGGACAAGCAGAGCGAGCAGCTTGTGAATTTGCGATCTGTTGGAATGTCGAGGGTGGTGAGCAGATTCAGGAAAGCTACGTCAACCTGATTCCAACCGCGCAAGGTGGGACCCATGTCAATGGATTGCGTGCAGGGGTCACGGAGGCGTTACGAGAGTTCTGTGAATTACGCAATTTATTACCACGTAATATGAAACTTTCGGCAGAAGATGTTTGGGATGGGGTCAATTTCATTCTATCGCTGAAATTCCAAGAACCTCAATTTTCGGGGCAGACCAAAGAGCGTTTATCCAGTCGTGAAGCCTCCAATATTGTGCTGAATATCGCCAAGGATGCGTTTGCTTTATGGTTAAATCAACATGCTGAGATTGCAACGCAGTTAGCTGAAATGGCAATTGCTAAAGCTGGACGTCGCTTAAAAGCAGCGAAAAAAGTGGAGCGTAAAAAGATCGTCTCTGGTCCTGCGTTACCCGGAAAACTGGCAGATTGTGTCGGTTTAACCCGTGAAGACAGCGAATTATTTATTGTCGAAGGGGATTCGGCAGGTGGAAGCGCTAAACAAGCGCGTGACAAGAATTTTCAGGCGATTATGCCGATTCGTGGAAAAATTCTAAATACATGGGAAGTGTCTTCGGATGAAGTGCTGGCCTCGCAGGAAGTGCATGATATTGCCATCGCGATTGGGGTTGATCCAGGCAGCGATGATCTTTCTGAATTGCGTTATGGCAAAATCTGTATCCTTGCCGACGCAGATTCGGATGGTCTACATATCGCGACATTACTCTGTGCCTTGTTTGTGAAACATTTCCCGACTTTAGTTGAAGATGGTCATTTGTTTGTCGCAATGCCACCACTGTATCGTATTGATATTGGTAAAGATGTTTATTATGCGTTGGATGATAGTGAACTCGAAAGCATTTTGAAAAAAGTGAAAGGTAATAAAAATCCGCAAATCACTCGATTTAAAGGATTGGGTGAGATGAATGCGAGTCAATTGCGTGAAACCACGATGGACCCAAATACGCGCCGTTTGGTGCAACTTGATCTGGATGATGCGCATTTTACCGCAGGGTTATTAGATAAATTGCTGGCAAAAAAACGTTCGAGTGATCGTAAGCATTGGTTAGAACAGAAAGGTAATTTAGCGGATATCGTGGTGTGATGAAACAATATCCTTCACCTGATGATATTCAGGAAATGCGTCGCAGAGGCTATGATCCCATTACAATTGCAGAAGCTGAAGAGTTATTACCACGCTGGCAGCAGTTGGATCAGCTTAGACAAAAGATTGAGAGTGCTTTTGTTGGGGTCACCTTGCAAGAGGGTATTGGTTTATATGAAGCGCAAGGAATAGATGATTATGCCAGTCAGGCAGAGTGTCTGGCTTATCGTGCCAAAGATGAAAAATTAGACTGGCATAATATCTCAATCAATGACTTGAATCGCTGTAACAGCAGTCCAACTTTCTTTGATGCTCAGGGTATGTTGTTTCATTTACCTGCATTTTTATTGGCAAGTTTAAATGGTGATTATTTACATGGGCTCACTTTTACATTGATACATCTAGGTGATCATACAGAAAGAAAATTTTGCTTGTTTAATGCCGAACAGCGTGCAGTTGTTGCAGACTATTTACAATTTTTGTTAGATGAACCTGATTACATATACGATCATCAGGAAATTAAGAGTGCCCTAATTACAGGTTATTGGTCTAATACAAACGAATATTAATGTGTTAGCAAATCATTTAAAAAATCCGCATCATTTTAGTTCATCTCGTTCTTTTTGTATGCAATGTTGTATACAAGATTGGATTCTTATTTATTTGATCCGATAAATATTAAAATAAAACAATAGCTTAAATTGTTGGCATAAAAATTGAATAACTCCACTCAGTAAAAATCAAAAGATCAATCTGTGGAGAACAAAGATGCAAAACAAATTAATGTCAATGTCCGTTCTTATGGCAGCGATGATGGGGGTAGGTCTGGCAGGTTGTTCAAAACCAGCCGAAAAAATAGAACAAACAAAAACTGAAACGAAAGCGGCACCTGCAGCAAATGGCGATACGATTAAGGTGGGGATTTTACATTCACTCTCTGGCACGATGGCAATTTCTGAGACCTCTCTGAAAGATACTGCATTGATGACCATTAATGAAATCAATGCCAATGGCGGGGTGATGGGTAAAAAACTAGAACCTGTCATTGTTGACCCAGCATCAGATTGGCCGCTATTTGCTGAAAAAGCACGTCAGTTAATTACTCAGGACAAAGTTGCCGTTATTTTCGGTTGCTGGACATCGGTGTCACGTAAGTCGGTTCTTCCTGTGGTTGAAGAGTTAAATGGTTTATTGTTCTATCCAGTGCAATATGAAGGTCAGGAACAATCAAAAAATATTTTCTATACAGGTGCAGCACCGAATCAACAAGCGATTCCTGCAGTTGAGTATTTGATGGGAGAAGAGGGCGGTAAAGCACAACGTTTTGTTTTACTCGGTACAGATTACGTCTACCCACGCACCACCAATAAAATCCTGCGTGCATTCCTGAAATCTAAAGGTGTTGCCGATGCAGACATCATGGAAGAGTACACGCCATTTGGTCATAGCAACTACCAAACTATTGTTGCCAATATCAAGAAATTCTCCGCAGGTAAAAAGACTGCGGTGATCTCCACCATCAATGGCGATTCCAATGTTCCTTTCTATCGTGAGTTAGGCAACCAAGGTATTAAAGCTGCTGATATTCCAGTGATGGCTTTCTCAGTTGGCGAAGAGGAATTACGTGGAATTGATACCAAACCATTGGTGGGTCATTTAGCGGCATGGAACTATTTCATGTCAGTTAAAAATCCGAAAAACACCGAGTTTGTGAATAAATTCAAACAGTATGCAGTGGAATACAAGCTTCCAAATGCCGACAAAGTTGTGACCAACGATCCGATGGAAGCCACCTATGTGGGTATCAATATGTGGAAACAAGCGGTCGAAAAAGCAGGTTCTACAGAGGTTGATAAAGTTCGTGATGCAATGGCAGGTCAAACTTTTGCAGCACCATCGGGTTATACCCTCAAAATGGATGAAATCAATCACCATTTACATAAGCCTGTGATGATTGGGCAAATTCGTGGTGATGGGCAATTTGATGTGGTTTATAAAACGCCTCAAACCATCAAAGCTGAGCCTTGGAGCCCATATATTCCTAAATAATTTTCCTATGCAACCTGCTGTTTCGGCAGTAGGTTTTTCTTAGTTTTATTTCTTGTTGATTGGTTTAAATAGAAAATATAAGGGGAGTCTTATGGCGAAACACTATGTTTTGGCAATGCTCTGCATCATGGCACAGATCATGTTTAATCCTGCATGGGCAGAAGTCACTTCACCAACAACAGTGACGTCTACAACTTCTCAGGATGCCATCCAAACTTTTGTTAAATCTAACTTTGCTACTCGTCGTGCCATGTTGAATCAATGGCCAGCCAGTATTGAGCAACTGGATCAATTGGTCGCGTATATTGATCAAAATGAGTTATATACTGATAGCGCAGGCAATACTTATATTCTAAAAAACGATGAAAAATTATTAAGTTACCCACAACTACAAGTGATCGAAACTTGGCCTTCAGACTTGTCTCAAGTGACTTTGGTCAATACCTTGCGTAAGGCACTGAACTTTGGACAAGCCAAAGTTAAATTGAATTCTGATGATGCATCACAACGTTTAGCCGCTGTTGATATTTTAGAAAATAACTTGGATGAGCTTGATGTCGCAACGATCAAACAACTCTATCTCAATGAAAAAAGTGAAGGTGTTAAAGCCCGTTTAGCACAACTGAAAGCTCGTTTAGATTTTAATAGTTCAGATGAATTCACCAAGATCGAAGCAGTAAAAGTTTTGGCGGATTCAAATCGTCCAGATGTATTGGCATTAATCAATCAAAGTTTAGAACAACCACAAAATAATCCCGCATTGAAAGCAGCTTTAATTGAAGCACAAAATAAAATTAAAACACGTATTCAAATCAGTGAATGGTCAGGGCATGTATTTTCGGGTCTCAGTACCGCTAGTATTTTACTTTTAGCAGCGCTTGGTCTTGCGATTACATATGGTTTGCTTGGTGTCATCAATATGGCACATGGTGAACTCATCATGATCGGTGCTTATACCACTTACGTCATTCAAAGTTTTTTTAAAACGCACTTTGCAGGCTTAGTCGATTGGTATTTATTGGCTGCGATTCCTGCTGCATTTCTGGTGAGTGCGTTGATCGGCATGTTGATTGAACGTACTGTGATTCGCCCGCTTTATGGTCGCCAATTGGAAACATTATTGGCAACCTTTGGTGTGAGTTTAATCTTGATGCAATCGGTTCGGATGATCTTTGGCGCACAGAACGTTGAAGTGTCCAATGTCGCATGGCTCAGTGGTGGTATTGCCCTGACGCCAAGCCTGATGTTGCCATATAACCGTATTGCGATTATTGGTTTTACTGTGGCGGTCTTACTGCTTCTAGTTTTCTTATTGAACAAAACCCGTTTCGGATTATTTGTTCGTGCTGTGACACAAAACCGTCAAATGGCGCGTGCCGTGGGCATTCGATCTGCACGTATCGATATGCTGGCATTTGGCTTAGGTTCAGGTTTAGCTGGATTGGCAGGTTGTGCGTTAGCACAAGTCGGCAATGTTGGCCCTGATCTCGGACAAAACTACATTATCGATGCTTTCCTTGTTGTTGTCGTCGGTGGTGTGGGCCAAGTATGGGGTGCGGTACTTGCAGCCTTAGGTTTAGGGATTAGCGGTACAGTTTTGGAGATTGGTTTAGGTGCGGTTTTAGCAAAAATTATTCTCTTGGTTCTTGTGATTTTGTTTATCCAAAAGCGTCCACAAGGTTTGTTTGCCATCAAAGGTCGTTTCGTGGAGTAAGCCAATGAAAATCACTTCTTTATTTGCAGATAAACCGTATAGCGCAATTGCGATTGCGATTTGTTTCGCCGTGTTATTGAGCTTACCTTGGTTACATCTGTTATCCCCTGATTCAGCATTTTATCTGTCAGCATATTGGATTACGTTAATTGGCAAAATCATGTGCTTGGCTTTGGTCGCTTTGGCATTGGATTTAGTGTGGGGCTATGCGGGGATTTTAAGCTTGGGGCACGGTTTATATTTCGCCCTCGGTGGTTACGCCTTTGGCATGTATTTGATGCGTGAATCCGCAGGCGATGGCTTACCTGATTTCATGCGTTTCCTCAGTTGGACAGAACTCCCTTGGTATTGGGTGGGCACTGAGCATTTTGCTTGGGCAATGATCTTGGTTTTATCTGTACCTGCCTTAGTTGCTTTTATTTTTGGTTTCTTCGCCTTTCGCTCCAAAATCAAAGGCGTGTATTTCTCGATTATTACTCAAGCCATGACCTTTGCAGCGGCACTCTTGTTCTTCCGCAATGAGACAGGTTTTGGTGGTAACAATGGCTTCACGGGTTTTAAAACCTTATTGGGTTTTGATATCACTTCTGCACCAATGCGTGCCACTTTATGTTTTGTCACTGCTTTGGTGTTAATGCTGTGTTTTATCGGCTTACGTCAACTGATGAATCGTCCTTATGGTCGAGTTCTTGGCGCGATTCGTGACAGTGAAAACCGCTTGCAATATTTGGGCTATCGCACACTGTGGTACAAGCTTTCAGCATGGGTGCTATCGGCAGTGATTGCAGGTATCGCAGGGGCGTTGTATGTGCCACAGGTTGGCATTATTAACCCAAGTGAAATGAATCCAGTCAACTCGATTGAAATGGCAGTGTGGGTTGCCGCAGGTGGTCGTGGCACCTTGATTGGGGCGATTTTAGGGGCAGGTTTGATTAATGCGGTGAAAACTTATTTCACGGTGGCTGCGCCCGAAGCGTGGTTACTGATCTTAGGAGCGCTATTTATCGTAGTGACGATTTTCTTACCTAAAGGCGTGATTGGTTTATTTGATCGTTTTAAAAAGGAGAGCAATTAAATGAGTGATTTATTCATAGACTCAGCTCAACATGGCGGTCAACTTGGTGAGGGCTATGGTCGTGCCAAAACCCAAGGTGCAGATTTTAGTCACGGGATTGCTTTGTATTTAGAAAAAGTCAGTGTGTGGTTTGATTCGTTTCGTGCGTTAAATGATTTATCACTGTACATCGCCGAGGGTGAATTACGCTGCATCATTGGACCAAATGGTGCGGGTAAAACGACCTTAATGGACGTGATCACAGGTAAAACTCGTCCAACCACGGGCACGGCATTTTTTGGACAAAACTATGATCTTGCCAAAATGGGCACAGAGGAAATTGCGGAAGCTGGGATTGGGCGCAAATTTCAGAAACCAACGGTATTTGAAAATTTTACAGTCATGGAAAATTTACTACTCGCTGCACCACGAGATAAGCGAGTCAAGAAGAGCTTATTTTCTCGTTTAGATCCAGAAGCACAATTGGCATTGGATGAAAGTTTAGAGCAAATCCGTTTAAAGGAATTTGTGAAAAAGCCCGCAGGATTATTGTCCCATGGTCAAAAGCAGTGGTTAGAAATCGGCATGTTGTTGATGCAACGTCCGAAGCTGATTTTATTGGATGAGCCTGTGGCGGGTATGACCGATGCGGAAACAGAACGGACGGCTGAACTGTGTTTGGAATTGAAAAAAAATCATACGCTTGTGGTTGTAGAACATGACATGAGCTTTATTGACACCATCAGCGAAAAAGTTACGGTATTAGCACAGGGTGCAATCTTGGCAGAAGGCACATTGGCAGAGGTACAAGCCAATGAAGATGTGATTGAAAAATATTTGGGACGCTAGGAGACTGCCATGTTAGAAGTGAAAGAAGTTAACCAGTTTTATGGTGGTAGTCATATTCTGCGTGACGTGTCTTTTCAAGCGCCTGTAGGGGAATGCAGTGTCGTTCTAGGACGGAATGGCGTTGGTAAAACCACGTTGCTGAAATGCTTGATGGGGATTCTCCCGATTAAATCAGGACAGATTTTGCTAGATGGCAAAGATATTGCCAAAATGTCCCCTGAGCAACGAGTACGTGCAGGATTGGCGTACGTGCCGCAAGGACGAGATATTTTTTCTACTTTAACCGTAGAGGAAAATATCTTAATTGGTATGGCGAAATTTTCTGGTGCCAAAACCCGAAAAGTGCCGAGTCACTTATACGAAATTTTTCCTGTCTTGGATGAAATGAAGCATCGCCGTGGTGGAGATTTGTCAGGTGGTCAGCAACAGCAGCTTGCGATTGCTCGAGCGTTGGCTTCTGAGCCGAGTGTCTTGATTTTGGATGAGCCAACTGAGGGGATTCAGCCGTCAATCATTAAAGATATTGGTCGGGTCATTCGTAAATTAGCAGATCAAGGGGAAATGGCGATCGTTTTAGTTGAGCAGTTTTATGATTTTGCTGAAGAGCTTGCAGATAACTATACGGTGATGGCGCGTGGACAAGTGATCGCGCAAGGACAGGGGGGCGATATGCCTGAAAAGGGGATAAGGGAGTTGGTGGCGATTTAGTATCGACCCTATATCTCATTTTACTATTTAGAAACTAGATATTAAAAAAATGATTATCTTTCGGAGTCATACCTAGTAGTCTTCTAATTTTTAAATACGCCTTCCGCTGGAGTTACTTTGGTTTTGCCCAAAGTAACCAAAGGCATTGTCATTCACAAAACCTGTTCAATTCTTGGATTTTTTCTATTGTTTCGCAGAAACAATATCTTTCAAAGATTACGCAGGTTGTGAATGACGTTTCCGAGACTCATAAGTTTTCTTAAATTTTTTGTTGAGTTTGAGGGTAAAGATCATTTATTTACCTTCAACCTTATAGAACGTGCCGCCCGCATAGACGTTATGCCCAAAACCACATCCAGACTCGCCACTATTTTGTTTCACCTCAATTTTTTGACCATTATTTGTATCATTCGTAAATTGAAGCTTAATCTGGCAGTCCTCATAATGATAGTTGGCTTGCTTTGCAGTGATCGGCATTGTGGTATCAAACTCACCTAAATTGGGACCATAAATAAGACCACGAATGCCAAAATAATAACCTTCAAAATTAATTAGATATTTATTTTGTTGTTTCTTGACCGTGATGTAATCCCATTGTCCGAAACCATTGGCTCGGACATAAGTGCCTTGTAGGTCTTTCGTGATTTGCGGTTTAGGAAGCTGTTTTAAATTGTATAGACTGATTTTTGAATCTTCATCTCGTAAAAACCATACTCTTGCCCATTGTGGCTTGC
Source organism: Acinetobacter sp. NIPH 284 (assembly GCF_000369425.1). Classification (NCBI taxonomy): domain Bacteria; kingdom Pseudomonadati; phylum Pseudomonadota; class Gammaproteobacteria; order Moraxellales; family Moraxellaceae; genus Acinetobacter; species Acinetobacter sp. NIPH 284. The sequence continues at coordinate 367,419 of NZ_KB850009.1, read as the reverse complement.
CTAATTTTGCATAACTCAACCCGACATTATTATTGGCTATTTCAATCTCACGGTCAGTCACTTTAATACCGCTTTCTTCAGCATTCATTTGGCAGAAATGTGCCCATGCGGCTTGATCTTCAAATTGTTTCACTGCTTTGGCATATTGCTTTTGGTCGTAGAGCTTTTTCCCATTTAGAGCGTATTGTTTTACTTTGGCACAGCCTTGCTGTAATTCTTGCTCAAAAGACGTTTCTGCAAAACTAACGGTTGTTGCTGAAGCACATGTAATGATTAAAGCGAGTTGTGAAATTTTCATGTTTTAAATTATTTTGTAAATGAGATGTTTTTATTCTAACCAACTACATATGTATAGTAGAGATGAAATTGTTCTGTTTATGAACGACTCAATTGTAGTTGCATTAAAACTAAATCACGCCATTTGCCAAACTTTTGTCCCACTTGTGGCATATAACCAGTTTGAATAAAACCCAGTTGTTGATGTAATACGATTGAACCGGTATTTTCGCTATCAATCGCTGCCACCATGACATGCATATGCTGTTGAGTCGCAAGATGAATCAGTTGTTGCATGAGGGCTTTGCCTAAACCCTGACGAGCATAATTCGGATCAATAAAAACAGAATGTTCAATACTGTGTCGATAGCCTGTAATACTACGAAAGGCAGAGTAATAGGCATAACCCGCAATTTTTCTCAATGACTGATCTTCGACGACAATCATAGGAAATTGCTGTTGTTGCATCTCCTGAAAGCGCTGTTGATATTGCGCTAAAGTAACGGTTTGATCATTCCAGTTGGCTGTGCCCGTGATGATTTCATGATTATAAATGGTGAGAATCTGCTCAAGATCATCAGTAGTTGCAAAACGAATTTGATAAGAGTTTTGTAGTGTGTGCGTTGCAAGTATAAGATCGTGAGACATAACAAAATAAAAGAAAATTCATCTATTTCAATATGCGCGATCTAAAAAAAAACAGCAAGGAATTCCTTGCTGTTTTGATCAGTCAAAACCGTTTAGAAATGGTATTTCACTAAAGCACTGACATTATTTTCGTCGCTGCCTTTGATACCAAACTTGTTATTCCAAACAGAATGTTCTACGCCCAAATATAAACGTGTTTCAGGTGAAATGTGTTTACCTACATTCCATTTATATTGGGTTGTCCAGTTAAGTTCACTCGCATGGTCTTTTTCTGCTGTAGACCAGTCAAGGAAACCATCAACTAAGAAATCTTCGCCAGATACTTTAAATGGAACCGCATAAGCGATAGTCATTTGATAGTCATCTGCTGTATTTTCATTGTTTGCACGGTAGAAATTGACATTCGCATATTGGAAATAAGGAATTGCAAGATCGAAACCTACGCCGTATAAGAAGTTATCAAAACTAGAAAAGTCATCATTGTTACTTTCCCAAGTCGTTGAGATCAACACATCTTTAATCGGACCAAAAGCAAGTTTCTGACCTGAAACCTCACCCAAGCTCAAGCGTGGAGAAAGCTCGAAATAAGTGCTTTTATGATCGTCGCTACCACGCATACGATCCATAAAGAAGAACACATCGGCATATTTTACTTTTGCCGCATATTCAACTGTTAAAGTTGTTTGTTTTTCATCAACCACTTCGTAGTTTTCGCCGTATAAACCCGTTAGGCTGAAATCCTGCCAAATTGGTTTCGCTTGAGCGAAAACTGCTGTAGATAACAATAAAGATGTAGCCGCAAGTTGCTTCAATTGCATTTAAAAAATCTCCCCCACAAAAGGCGTGTAAAGCATACAAGTTATGAAGCAAAAATAAAGCCAAATTTGACCAAATGCTCAAAAGAATTGTATACGGTAAAAGGTCTGCTAAAGATAAGATTCGGTAAGAGAATCTTTTTGATCAAGTTTTAATAAAAATGTCAAAAATCAGCTTGCATATTTCTGATGAAAGACAGATATTGGAATTATAGAAGATCTTCTAAATAACTGAAACACAACTGATGTGAAGCAAGGAGACGACAAGCATTTACATAATCAGAATATACAACTGCACTGAATGAATGCATGCTCAAAGTGTGCTGAATAAAAAGCTTCGTAGAACCGTCTCAATATAGAAGAGAGGAAGATATTTATGAATATTGAAATCCGTACAGATAAAAACATCCATGGTAGCGAACGTTTAATTAGTTATATCCGTGCAGAGCTTAAACAAGAATTTCAACGTTATAGCGAACGTATTACACATTTTTCGGTTCATATTAGTGATGAAAATGGGGAAAAAACGGGAGATCATGACAAACGCTGTATGATCGAAGCCCGTCCAGCAGGTATGAAACCTGTAGCTGTGACACACAAAGCTGCAAATATCGATGCATCTATCCATGGTGCAATTGATAAATTACAACGTAGTTTGGAACATTTATATGAGAAAAAAGACCACCATCGTGGAGCTTTACCAGAATATGTTGATGTCGATGATGATATAAAAGTAGATGATGAGGCGTAGTGAGCGCGTTTAAAAAAAGCCCAGTATTGGGCTTTTTTTATGCCTGTATCAAATTTATACATGATTTTTAGGTCGTTTTATAAAATCCCGATGGGATATTCGGCATAATAGGCGAATTAAATACTTTGTGAGAATTGGTCATGTTAAGTAAGCAACAGCAGGCCTTGGTGCAAGCCATACAAAAACTCGATTTAGACCAAGTGCAATCTTTACTTGCTGAAGGACTCGACCCGAACTTTATTGATCCTGAACATGGTTTCCCAGTCTCTATTTTATGTGATGGCTTATTTGTGTGGTGGGAGAATGTCTGTGAAGCTTATGAAGCAGGTCAGCCATTGACTGAAGCAGACAAACAACAACAATTACAAGTTTATCAAGACATTTTAGAAGCATTAATTCAAGCGAAAGCCAATCTTCATTTATGGGATGCGGAAGAGTTTTATGGTCCGCTTTGGGATGCTGCAAGTTCAGCATGTGCACCTGTGGTTCAACGCTTACTCGATGAAAAAGTCGATCCAAACACAAGAGATGAAGAGGGTCTAACGATTTTGTCTTCAATTAGCCAACTGTTTTTTGATTGTGATTTTGATGAAATTGACTGGTCAGAATCTTTGGTAGAAGAGCGTGAAACACTCGAGTTATTACGCAAACATGGCGCAAAAATGTCAAAAGAGCTAACGGCATAAGTCTAGCCAACAAGATATAAAGGGGAGAACAATGAAAAAGTTTCAAGTATTAGTCTTGGTTGCTGCATCAATCATGACAACTGCAACATTTGCAGCAGAATTTTCTTTTGACCGTCCAGGCTCAGGTATAGGTACGGGTATTACACCTGTAGGTCACTTGGCGTGGGAGCAAGGACTACCCTCGGTCAGCTATCAGCAGGACAATGTTGCTGGGGCAAAAGACAAAACCTTAACCCTGAATGCAGATATGTTATTGCGTACAGGTTTAGCTGATGGTTTGGAATTACAATTGGGTTGGCAAGGGCCAGTTTGGCAGCAACATAAATATGCAGGCATGAAAAAAGAAACCAACGGTTTGGGTGATGTCAGTATTGGTTTGAAAAAGGCGATTAATTTAAAAGATGATCGTTTAACAATGGCATTGTTAGCAGAAGCGATTATTGCGACTGGCAATGATGAATTCACGAATCAAGATGATATTTATAGCCTCACTTCAGCAGTTGCGTATAAGTTCAGCGATTTGGTGGGTACATCAATTACCATGCGTTATGAAGCACAAAACAGTGATTGGGCCGTGACTGCAATTCCAACCATTGATTATAAAATTGCGGGTAAATTATCTGGTTTTTCAGAGTTTGTTTATCGTAAAGCAGAAAGCCAAGACTATGAATATGGTTTAGGGACAGGTTTAGTCTATAGCTTAAATGATCGAGCTCAACTTGATGCCAGTATAGGTGTGGATTTGAATGGCGATCAAAAAAGCTATAACGGTGGTTTAGGTTTATCTGTTTTATTCTAGTCAAAATCTCCGCTAACTTTTGAAATCCTTCTGCAGGCAGAATGAGGTCTTAAGTTATCGGGAGAGTTACAGTGAGATGAACATGAAAATGTCTGTTCAGGGTGGGTACATTAGCCAATTAATGCGCTACTTTTTGGCTACTTTATTGTTGTTATGTACGTCTTTGGTTTACGCTCAAGACAATCTATCAGCACCATTACTGACTCCTGAACAGGCATTTGCATTTTCAGTTGAATCGACCAAAACCAATCAAGCGCGGTTACACTGGACCATTCAGCCTAATTATTATCTCTATCAACATAAATTTGAGGTTCAACAAGGCAATCAACCTGTTACGTTGAAATTACCCAAAGCAATTGAACAGTACGATGAAAACTATGGTCATAGCCAAGTTTATTATCAGCAAGCAGAGTTTGAGATTAGCACTCAAGCATCTCAACATTATCGTGTTACATGGCAGGGTTGTGCCAAAGACCGTATTTGCTATCCACCTCAAAATATTGAATTTCAAACCGATGCTGATGGGTTGGTTAGTGTCGAAAATGTCAGTTCTAATTCACAAAAACGTTTTTTAGATGTTGCTCGTTCTGCGAATAGCTTAAATGCTCAGACCGCGGAGAGGGATGAACTTACAACTGAAAAATCTAATGATGTAAAGCTGAATAATTCAACCAATATGGCGCAAGACCAACAGTGGTCAAGCACATTGGCACAGCACTCTCTTGCTTATAGCTTGTTATTATTTCTAGGGTTAGGAATTTTATTGGCATTTACGCCGTGTTCTTTACCAATGTTGCCGATTTTGACCTCATTGATTGTTCGTGAACATAAAGGCGTTAAAGCGTGGACGATTGCACTTACTTTTGTATTTAGTATGGCAATGGTCTATGCCGTATTGGGTTTAATTGCCTCTGTGGCAGGGCTAAATTTCCAACGATGGTTACAGCAACCTGCGACATTAGTTGCATTTAGTCTATTGTTCGTTGTATTCGCTTTAAATCTGTTTGGTTTATTTGAATTGAAACTGCCACAGAAATGGGTGAATCGCCTCGACCAAATGCAGTCAGTGCAACAAGGTGGGACTTTGCTTGGTGCAAGTATCATGGGCATGATCTCAGCATTGTTAGTCGGTCCGTGTATGACTGCACCTTTAGCGGGTACATTACTCTTTATTTCACAAACGCAAAATCAGTGGCAAGGTGCTCTACTATTATTCACCTTGGGATTTGGTATGGGTATTCCATTACTGCTTGCCAGTGTTCTAGGTGCAAAGGCACTACCGAAAGCAGGGGAATGGATGCATCAAATTAAGGTTATTTTTGCCTTTTTGATGTTGGCGTTAAGTATTTATTTTATCCGTCCGTTATTACCTGAATTAGCGATTCAAATACTTAGTCTTGTATTGGGCATGGCATTTATTGGTTTCGCGATATATCGTCTGTTTGTGAAGAAAGGGCAATTACAGTGGTTATATGCATTGTTGCTGATGATCTCAGTTCCATTTTTAGCTTTTAACCAATATCAACATATTCAAAATTTAAGCGCAGTTCAGGCAGATAAATTAGCAGAGTGGCATGTGGCGCAAACCGCCGATGAATTTCAGCAAATTCTGGCAAATGCACCCAAAGATCGACAGATTGTCATTGATGTCTATGCCGACTGGTGTGTGGCTTGTCAGCCGATTGAGCATCGAATTTTAAAGGATGTAGAGGTGCAGCAAGCTTTAGCACCTTATTATCTGATTAAACTGGATTTAAGCCATTATGATGCCTCACATCAGGCACTGCTCAATCAATGGGATATTTTAGGGCCACCAACCTATTTATTTTTAGATTCGCAACAACAAGAAATCCGTGCATTACGTTTAACTGGTGCATTTAAGAAAAGTGAGCTATTACAACAACTCACACAATTAAAAGAGAAATCACCATGAGCTATCAATTATTTATAGGGAATAAAAACTATTCGACATGGTCAATGCGTCCGTGGATTTTATTAAAACAACTTGGCATTCCATTTCAGGAGCATTTAATTCAATTTGATAGTTTTGAACCTAATAGCCAATTTAAAACTGAGATTTTAAAATTGAATTCAACGGGCAAAGTCCCAACACTCATGCATGATGATTTGATTATTTGGGATAGCCTCGCGATTTGTGAATATATTGCTGAACAAAATCCTGAAAAGAATGTGCTACCTCAAGATAGAAAACAACGAGCCAGAGCACGATGCATTAGTGCAGAAATGCACAGTAGTTTTCAAAGTTTACGTAATTTGTGTCCAATGAATGTTGAGGCTGATTTGTCCCATATTGGACAACAGCTTTGGCTGGACAATGCCCAGCTTCGTGCAGATGTGGCGCGGATTGAACAAATTTGGTCTGAGCGTCCAGCTGAGGACAGCTTTTTATGTGGTGAGTTTAGCCTTGCCGATGCATTTTATGCGCCTGTGGCTATGCGTTTTGAATGTTATAAATTACCCATCTCTGCTTCTAGCCAAAGTTATATGCACAAGATATTGGCTTTAGCATCAGTTCAAGAGTGGATCGCAGAAGCCAAACAAGAACAGATTTTTGTACCCTTTGATGAGCCTTATCGTAATCATCGTGAAGAATATTTAAAAGACTAAACAACAGGTCAAAAATAAAGGCATCTTTGGATGCCTTTATTTTTGGATTAATTTAAGAAAAGTTAAGTAAAAATTTTGACTTGATTTCGACCAGATGCTTTTACCGCATACAATGCTTGATCTGCCTGACTAATAATTAAGTGAGGTTCATCGGCACTGAGTGTGCTACTGATGCCAAAACTGGCACTGATAGAAAACTCTTGGTGATCTTCTGAGGTAAATTTTAACTCACCAATCGCTAAGCGACAGCGCTCGGCCACACTATATGCCTGTGTAGTGGTAGTATTGGGTAACAGTAAAATAAATTCTTCGCCACCAAAACGACCAATCACATCTTGATCACGCACATTATTTGCCAAACATCTCGTGACCTGAATCAAGACCTGATCCCCCATACTATGCCCAAACTGGTCATTAATATTCTTAAAATGATCTAAATCGAGTAATACAATCGAGTAAAGTTGATTTGGTTGCTGATGTAAGCGCTCTAAGTGATTGCTAATACTGCGACGATTCATCACATTCGTGAGCGGATCTAAAAGACTGAGTACTTGAATAGCCGTTTCTCGAATTCGCCATTGTTTGAGCAGACTTTCAAATAGCAACAAACAAGCAATTAAAATTGGCAATAAGAAGAAAAACATACTGCCAACCCAAAAAGGATGCATTTGAGCTTGATTCAGGACTTCTAGCTTAAATATCGGTGCATATTGTAGGACACCATACATACTTAAAAAGTTGCAAAACAGCAGTGCGATTGTTGCTGGCACCAGTGCACAATAAATCATTTTGCGATCAAACAGAACCAGACCTACTCCCACAACACTGACATAGGCAACCATGGTTGCTGGACTAAAACTCCCAATCAGATAGCCTATATGACAGAGTAAAACAGTAACGACCTGTACGCTTAAAATCGGAATGATTTCTTGTACCCAAGATTTATCTTTATAAATAAAGCAGGGCATAATCAAACTTAAAAAGACAAAAAGCATGATTACATTGGTCCAAAGTTTAGATCGAACCAACGGTAAATTTACCCATTGCCATGTAAATGGATTCAGCAAGACAAAACTGTCCCAAATAATTCCAAATAGACTTATAAGTGAGGCTAAGATTAGCAACAAAATACATTTCTTTAACATGTTCCAATTAATTAATGGTTCATGTTCCCAGAACTGCGAGAAATTCCATTTTTCTCTGTCAACTAACCTCTTAAAATGAATCCTCATGATTGGCATGTTTCCTTATATGCAATGAGATTTCGTGGGAACTGTAGGATTGTCGTCAAAATATTGAAGAATAATAATTAAAATAACAATAACATCTTTAGAATGAGAAAAAAGTCTAGCCATCGGCTTTTTAATGCAAATTAGAACGGGAAAAATATTTTGAAAAAGAAGCAATGATCTAAATATTCAATCAAATTTATTTTATGATGACAAAATTAAATTAAGAATGACAATGGTCAGACATAGCTGACCATTTTTTTGGATAAAACTTAAAGGATTTAGTCACGGTCAAGCGAATGGGCGAAATCGGCAATATCCGCCAGTGCCTGTTTGGCTTCAGGAAACCATGCATTAAACATCTGGAAGTTATGCCACATGCCTGTGTACAGCTTGAATCGAACCTTGACACCTGCCTGTTCCGCCTTTTCCCTAAAGCGTTTTGAATCATCCAGTAAAATTTCTTTTGAGCCAACTTGCACCAGTGTTGGCGGTAAGCCTTTAAGATCATCAAATAGAGGTGAAACACGCGGATCATCCGCTTGTACACCATCTTTTAAGTAATGATTAATTCCTGCTTGTAAGGCTTCAATAGAGAGCAGCGCATCAAGTTTCTGGTTAAAACGCAGTGACTCGCTGGTCAAGGTCAGGTCCAGATAAGGTGACATCAAAATTAAGCCGCTTGGCATCAGCTCAGGCTGCTGCTTTAGACGCAGACAGAGTGCAAGTGCAAGATTGGCACCACAGGAATCACCAGACACAATAATGTCTTTCGGTTGAATCCCCTGTACCAGAAGTGCCTGATAGACATCAAAAATTGCATCAATGGCCTCTGGGAAAGGGTGTTCAGGCGCAAGCGGATAATCCACATGAATCACCTGCATTTGTGTACGCGCAGCAATATCGGTCATTAAGGCACGGTGAGTATTCAGGCTGCCCAGAAAAAATGCCCCCCCATGAATGTGAAAAATTAGCTGGGTTGCCGATGCCTGCGCCTTGATTTCTTCACCACGCACGCCTGCTAAGCGCAATGGTCGAATTTGTACTGTGGGATTTTGGGGGAATAGACGACAAAGTTGGTCTAATAAAGGTCGCAAAGCATTCGGGGCTAAATTAAACTGACTCGGCGTACGAATGGTCGCTTTTAGTAATGATTCAGTAAAATAATATTTCCAAACAGTACCAAATTTCATAATTTTTCCATATTGTTAGTTCAGTATATAACTAAGAGAGTTTTGACTCATGTGCCTTGCGCTGTAATTACAGCAATGTTTTATTGTTGCTCAGGCTATACCCAATAGTCATAATCAAGCATTGCAATATTGACAGAAATTCTCAATACTCTTAATCTTGAAAAGACCCCTTAAGGATATTACAAAAATGAAGAAAATTGCTTTAGCATTTGGATTGCTCGGTTTAACAACTTTTGCCAATGCGGCAGATGCATTAAACGGTAGCGTTTGGCAGACAATCGATGATGAAACGAAGCAGCCAAAGGCGATTGTGAAGTTTACTGAGCAAAAGGACGGTTCGTTAACAGCGTCTATTCAAAAGTATTTAGTTCCAGGGCAGGAAGATGCCTGTTCTAAATGTGAAGGAACCTACCACAACAAACCTCTTAAAGGTTTGACGATTGTGCGTAACCTGAAGAACGTGGGTGGAACAAATTATGACAATGGTTCAATTCTTGACCCTAAAAGCGGCAAAACCTACAAGTTGAAAGCTGAATTGATCGAAGGTGGCAAGAAGCTTAAACTGCGTGGCTATATTGGTGTAGCCGCTCTAGGCCGTAACCAGACCTGGGTTCGTGCCAACTAATTTGAGTTTGAACTGAAAAAAACCGAGTCCTGTGACTCGGTTTTTTATTTTATTTCTTTAAGCGGAGAGGTTTTGATAAGTCGCTTCATCAAAGCCAATTACAAAGCCTTGCGGTGTTTGTAAAACGGGACGTTTAATCAAACTCGGCTGAGCAATTAAAGTTTCAATCAAATTTTCCTGATTACTTGTTGCATGAGCCTGTTCTGCTTCGGTTAATTTACGCCAAGTCGTACCTTTTTTATTTAGGACCTTATCTGCGCCAATCTCTTTTAGCCAAATTGCTAAAGTGTCGGCATCAATCCCCTGTTTTTTATAATCATGAAATTCGTAAGAAATTCCTTTTGCCTGTAGTGCATCAAAGGCTTTTTTCATCGAATTACAATTTTTAATTCCATAAATTTTAAACATACTGAAAACCATAACAACACAATGAAAGATATGCGTTAAAGCCTAACTTAAAAGGCAGGGAATGTACCAGTTGAAAATTTTTATCAAGTGAATCGATGTTATGTATTAAGCGTAGATTAAATGACCAAATCTTTCTTATTTTTTGAACTAAATGGCTAAATACAAAGCAGAGGAAAAATATTTAATATCTAAAAAAGAGAAAACCCGCATTTAATCTTCCTGATCATGCGGGTCTCATTTCAACGTCCAATGTCTCATCCTTGCAAATAAACTTAAACTAAGTTTATTTTATCTTCCTACGGCGTCCTATCCCTTCTGGTCATCCTGACCGCTTCCCTGTGCCGTGGTGCTATAATGCCGTTACAGCTGGTAAATAAAAATACACAAAAAACGACATAATATGTAAGCTAAAGATGCGGTCAAAGTGAACATGTGTTCACTTATTCGTGTATTTTATAATCAATAATCACAGGTGCATGGTCACTAAACCATTGTTCTTTATACACCCATGCATTCGCTGTACGTGCTTTCCAGTCTGGAGAACATGCTTGATAGTCGATACGCCAACCCACATTTTTTGCACGGGCCTGCCCACGATTTGACCACCATGAATACAATTCGGCTTCTTTTCGTACCTCACGGAAGGTATCTACATAGCCAAGTTCATCATAAATGTGATCAAGCCATGCACGTTCATGTGGCAAACAGCCAGATGATTTCTGATTGCCTGACCAGTTTTTAATATCAATACGCTTATGCACGATATTGTAATCACCACACACGATGATCGATTTATTTTCATCTCGCCATTGTTTGAGTATTTGGGCGTATTCTTGAAGAAATAAATCTTTACGTGCTTGTGCTTCATCACCGCTTGAACCTGATGGTAAGTATAAGGAAGCAATATGAACAGGCTGTGACAATCCTAGATCGAATTCAGCCGTGATAAAACGCCCCTGCGAATCAGCCAGTTCAAAACCTAAGCCATTTTGCACAGAGACAAAAGGTAAGCGGCTATAAATCGCTGTGCCTGCATAGCCTGCACGTTCAGCAGGGAACAGATGCGTATACCAACCTTCTGGTTTAAATTTATGCGTCCATTGTTCATGGGTGATGCGGCTTTCTTGCATACACACCACATCGGCATCGGACTGTTCTAACCACTCCAGCAGACCTTTGGTCACAGATGAACGTAGACCATTTACGTTAATTGAAACCACTCGAAGAATTTTTACATCACTTGGATAGCTATCCTTTGGTATCATACGTCTGTTTAACCTCAATTAAAGAATTTGGAGCACCTTATATGACAACGCCTGTGTCATTTCATCCGCAAGCTTTTATCGAACTCGCATTATCACGTGGTGTGCTTAAATTTGGTGAGTTTACCTTAAAATCAGGTCGTGTCAGTCCTTATTTCTTTAACGCAGGTTTGCTTAATGACGGTGAAGCGTTGTCTTTGTTAGCACAAGGTTATGCCGATAAATTGGTTCAGTGTGACAATGTTGGGGTGATTTTTGGCCCAGCCTATAAAGGGATTCCGTTTGTGGCGGCTACCGCAGTGGCGTTGTCGCAAGTGCATGGCAAGAGCGTACCGTGGGGATTTAACCGTAAAGAAGCCAAAGATCATGGTGAAGGCGGCGTGTTGGTTGGGGCGTCAGTTGAAGGTCAAAAAGTCTGGATTATTGACGATGTGATCACCGCGGGAACTGCGATTCGTGAAGTTGTGACCATCTTAAAAAATGCGGGAGCAACCATTGCAGGGGTTTTGGTGGCGTTAGACCGTCAGGAACGTGGGCAGGGTGAACTTTCTGCGATTCAGGAAGTGCAAAAAGAATTAGAAATACCAGTTCACGCTTTAATCACCATGAAAGATTTGATGGATTATTTGGATGCCAAAGGTGAAAAAGAGGCGTTGGCAAATATGCAGGCTTATCGTGAAAAATATGGCATCTAAATTTTAAGCGTAAGAGAAAAGGAAGCGAAAGCTTCCTTTTTTGTTGAGTTGAGCTAATAGATTATTGAAAATAATGATTAAAAAATAAGCGTGGAACGTGAAAAATCATAAAAAAAGCCCAAACGGGCTCGATTGGGCTATAAACTAGAAACTACAGTATTGATTTCTAAAGAAAATTATAACGCATTTCGTATAAGGTGTATTATGTTAAGTGTAGAAATATTTAAAAATTCCCCCTTCTAATCTAGGACTTACGCACTATTATTTATAGATTCTCTGTGGTAGGAGATGATTTTTATCGAGAATAAAGTCATCAATGAAGTCTTTGATGATTGGTCTAAATAATTTCTTCTGCCAACGATATACATTTTCAAAGATCCGCTCAAACTGGTTCTTTTGTATCTCGACGTAGGCCATCAAGGCTGCAAAAATATGATTCAAAATCAGTTTAGATCGTCTTACTTGAAACTTTTCAATATGACAAACCTGTTTAATCACTCGGTGATATTGCTCTATTTTCCAATGACTTGAATGTAATTCATGAAAACCCTCAAAGGACAATAAATCATCTTCATCTTGATGCACAATATAAAACCTCTGCTGTTCTTTTAACTGAGTCTTAAATAATTGTACAAAGCCAAAATCTTTGAGCCAGACCACTTGACCCTGATGAAAATCTGGCAATAAACGCAGTTGAAACCATTGTCCTTTTTCTGGGGAAACCTTACGGTTACAGTCGATACCAAACATAAATCGAATACCATATTTTCTTATGGTTTTTAGATTTCCAGTCGATGAATACCAACTATCACCTGTAATAAATTGAATCTTTGCACCCCAACTAAGTACTTCACTTAACATATCCATAAAGTAATCATTCTTGGTTTTACCCTCAGATTTGTCATAAATTCGGAAATTAATTGGAATATTTTGACCATTCTGATCTGTCGCATACAGGGTAATGAGATTAATCCCCTTGACGGATCGGTGGTGTTTGCCTGACCAAAAATAGCTAACCAAGTCCATATGTTGACTATATGGTTTATCTAAAACAGTATCATCAATACTGACTATAAGTTTATTATTATCAATATGTTGAATTGCTTCTTGATATAGGTCGTGAGGTGTGTAGTCTTCACGCTCCAGAAAGCGATTTACACTATCATGCGAGATATTATAAGTCTCGGCAAGTTGTGTGCAGCTAATAGAGTTCGGTTCTGTCATGAGAAAGCCCATATAAATGGGTAATGTACAAGTTGCTGTAGAAGCATGTTTAGTTCGTCTGATCACAGATACTTTATAAACTATTTTAATACTTTTTTGAATCCGTCAATGCGTAAGTCCTATAATCTTTAAAAAATAAAAAACAAATTTCTCATTACATCTCATTAAAATAATGATTGACTAATGATTTAAAAAAATTTATATTCCATATCAATTCTCATTATGCAAATGAGACAACTCATTACAAATTTTATGGAGATGAACATGGCTACAGACTTAATGATCACGTTAGATGAAAAAGTGTTAGCAGGGAGCTTAAATCAAGCTATCGAGCAGAATATTGATTTAAATACATACATCGAAAATGCTTTAAATAAGACTCTGCTTAAACCAATAGAGCCTAAAAAACCGTTGGCTCTAGATTCACTAATTAATCAAGCAATTCAAAATTCAGAAAAAAAAGCATCAGGTGCTGAGTTCCATATTAATGATGTTTGTTCTGATCAAATATGGGAGCAACTATCAAGTGGTGAACGTAAACGATTGGGTAGACTATTTCGTCAGGAAGTTGAATCTAGAAAAATTGCTACGTTTGTAAGACGCACTAGTGCGAATAAAGCGATCTATAAACGTCTCTAAAGTTAATATTCAAATTAGCTTTTGACACCATTTAACATAATGGCGGTTATGCACAATACATTTGTATATTAATATAAATATCAGATACTTAATAAAACAAGAAAAATCCAAAAATGCCCAAAAAGCCGATTTTGAAACAAGTCGGCTTTTTTATGAGCAGTTTTGATAGTTTTTGCCAACACTTTTGCTTAAAAAATGATCAAAACTAAGAATCACATACACTCTATAAGGCTTTCAGCCTAGACTCTAAATTTACCAACATGAAAGAGCTTCGTGTTCAACATCGAGGTAAACCACTGAGAGCTTTCAAGAAATCAGTCCTTAAATACTGCATAACTTCCTGTCTAACTTTTAGGGGTCAGATCAGGATGTCAGTTTTTTATTTTCACAGTTACTTTTTTAATTGCACAACTGTTTTAACATTATCGTTTTGATCGTAAGTAATTTGATAGGCAATATTATTGCCATCAAATCCTGACTCAACTGGAGTACCAATGATCTCCCAAAGTCCCAAAGTAGCAACATCAGCTACTCCATGAAACATCATACGCCCAAATTTTGCTGCCTTACCATAACCTTGTTTAAAAGAAAAAATATCGACAGTTTCATCACCATTCTTTACAGTTGAAACAGGAGCACCGAATTCAGCTAAAATCACAGCTCTCGGTACACCAACAGCAAGCATCTTAGTATCTTTTTTTTCAGGCTGTTTTGCAGCCATAAATACTGAACAGCCCGTGATATTAAACGTACCTACTATAAGTAACGTACAAAGACCTAATTTAGCAATTGGTTTCATATAAATCCCCCTAAAAACACACTAAGTAAGTTTATGCCGCGCAGTATATAGTGGATTTTTCATTTTTTAGTTATTTTTCAGAAAATATATATAAATCAAAATTATTTAACGCTCAATAATAAAATTACTCCTCTTGTTTCATATCAAAAAACAATGTGTTATGTCTTCTTAAATTAATTCTGTCACATTAAAATATTGCCTATTTTTAACATAAAATCTCTTATGCGAATCGCTTCTCCTCACACGTCTTGCATTCCAACATCACCCCTAACTTTTCCTTACGCCCTTGCTCAGTCAACACCCAAGGGCGATTTTGCCACGGTGGGTCATGGCGCACATGCTGACCATGACCACAGGCGAGGTCAGCAACCCAGTGGTTTTCTTCATCGAGGTGAAATCCAACAATAGCTTGCTGCATTTATTCACTCATGCTTTCGAGTTTAGAATCCTCCAAACCCTTTAAAAAACGATGACATAGATTATGAATTGCCACCAAATCATTCGGATCAACACCTAAAGAGCAGGCGAGTTTAAACGGAATTAAGGTAATTTCATCTTTTGCAGCAAGTGCTTTTTCAAGCAAGATCACCTTTTTCATACGCTCATCTTCTTTCACTGCAACGCGCTTTAAAAACTGTTTTTCTTCAAGTTTTTTAATAATTGGTGTCAGCGTGCCCGAATCAAAAAAGGTCTTTTGACCAATTTCAGACAGCGTCACATTGTCTTTTTCGTATAAAGCCAACAGCACAATAAATTGCGGATAGGTCAGGTCGTATTCCTGAAGCAATGGACGATATTGACGAATCATCGCATTGGTCGCGGAATACATTGCAAAACACACTTGATTATCCAAGTAAGAAAATTCAGTCATGCTTTGCTCCTCAACGTTATCTTTGCGAACTCACAGTATAGTTTGATTAATCGCAAAAGTATATTGCGCATAATTAACTTGCGCACAATATAATTGTGTGCAATATTAATTTGCATAGCTGAACAAATACACAAAGCTATTGGGCAAATAAGATTGATTGAATCAGAGCGAGATGTTGTATGACCACAATTTATGATTTTCAGGCTGAACTTTTAGAAGGCGAGCAAAAGAACTTTGCAGACTATCAAGGCAAGGTTTTATTGGTGGTGAACACGGCAAGCCAATGTGGCTTAACCCCACAATTTGAAGGACTTGAGAAGCTATATCAAGACTATCAACAACAAGGTTTGGTGATTTTAGGCTTTCCATGTAACCAGTTTGCTAACCAAGACCCATCAAGCAATGAAGAAATTGGCAACTTCTGTCAACGCAACTATGGTGTGTCATTTCCTATGTTTGCCAAAGTCGATGTGAATGGTTCAAATGCACATCCGATTTATAAATACCTCACCTCAGAAGCCAAAGGTATTTTAGGTAGTGAAAGCATCAAATGGAATTTCACCAAGTTTTTGATTAATCAAAATGGCGAAGTGATTAAACGTTATTCTCCAACGACCAAACCTGAAAAAATTGGCAAAGATATTCAAAAACTTTTGGCTTAATTCGACGCTGAAAGCGAATGTTGCACGAATTACTGGCGATGAAATCATTTGCCAGTAATTTTATAATTTTTATCACTCAGAAAATCGTCTATTTAAATAAATCGAATCTAGTGATTTGAATAAATTAGAATTTTTTAGATTTAATAATTACATAACTTGTTTAAACAACATCAACAAACTTCGCTATACTTTTGCCAAGATTAAAAATATGAGCGTTAAATTATGCGTGTACTTGTAGTGATGGATCCAATTGAAACGGTGAATCTTAAGAAAGATTCAACCATGGCAATGTTATGGGCGGCAAGCCGTCGCGGTCATGAATTGGGTTATGTATTACAACACGATTTATATATTGATCAGGGTAAAGCCTTTGGTTTGATTTCACCGCTTAAAGTCTTTGAAGATTACGATCATTATTATGAGTTGGGTGAGAAGCGCAAAGAGTCATTGGCGGATTACGATGTGGTGTTGATGCGTAAAGACCCACCGTTTGATATGAATTTTGTCTATACCACTTATATTTTGGAACAGGCTGAACGTGAAGGCGCGTGGATTATTAACAAACCACAATCGCTACGTGACTGTAATGAAAAGCTGTTCGCAACTCAATTCCCAGAGTTACAAGTACCGACTTTGGTGACGTCTCAACAAAGCCTAATTCGTGAATTCATCAAAGAACATGGCGATGTGATTGTGAAACCTTTGGATGGTATGGGTGGGATGGGGATTTTCCGTTTATACCAAGATGGGGTAAATATTGGTTCAACTCTGGAAGTGCTTACCGAAATGGGCACATGTCCAATCATGGCACAACGTTATATTCCTGAAATTGTTGAAGGTGATAAGCGTATCTTGATGGTGAATGGTGAACCGATTCCATATTGTTTAGCGCGTATTCCGCAAAATGGTGAAGTCCGAGGTAATTTGGCGGCAGGTGGTTTAGGTCAAGCGCGTCCACTTACTGAAAATGACAAAATGATTGCGGCAAAAGTAGGGCCTTTCTTACGTGAAAAAGGTTTGGTTTTTGTGGGGCTTGATGTGATTGGTAATTATGTGACTGAAATAAATGTCACCAGTCCAACCTGTATTCGTGAGATTGATGCTCAGTTTGGTACCTCGATTGCAGATAATTTATTTGATGTGCTAGAAGCAGGGCGAAACAGCTAAGATTACGCCATTTTTTGACCAAACTGCCCGTTTGTATTTGGATTAAATTTATGTGCAAATGGGCGTTTGGATATTGTTAGAACCTTGTTTTCAACAAAGAATTAAAAAAAGCTCAGCTTTCTGTTGTAAACAGGTGAAATTCGCTTTTCGTGAATGAAGCTTTAGGATTAGAATAACTTCCGAAAACAATAGACGATAACCTTCTTTTGAGTTGAAGAATTAGACCGTGATCAATTCGCTACAGAATAAACCTAAACATGTCATGATGATGGCCGCTGGCACAGGTGGACATGTTTTCCCTGCGCTTGCTGTTGCCAAACAACTGCAACAGGATGGCTGCCAAGTCTCTTGGCTAGCAACGCCTACGGGAATGGAAAATCGGTTACTCAAAGATCAAAATATTCCGATTTATCAAATTGATATTCAAGGCGTACGCGGTAATGGTATTTTACGTAAACTGAGTGCGCCATTTAAAATTCTAAAAGCAACATTAAGCGCGATGCGCTATATGAAGCAATTAAACATTGATGCTGTGGCGGGTTTCGGTGGTTATGTCGCTGGACCAGGTGGTTTAGCAGCACGTTTACTCGGTATTCCTGTGTTAATCCATGAACAGAATGCGATTGCAGGATTTACCAACACCCAACTGGCGCGTATTGCCAAGACCGTGTGTCAGGCTTTTCCAAATACATTTGCAAACAGTGATAAAGTCGTGACCACAGGTAATCCTGTACGTGCTGAGATTACTGCGATTTTGAACCCATCATGGCGTTATCAAACCCGTGAGCAAGCACAATTACCACTGAATATTTTGATTGTTGGTGGTTCACTGGGTGCACAAGCACTGAATGAGCGTTTGCCTGAAGCTCTGAAAAAAGTCAATGTTCCATTGAATGTGTTTCATCAATGCGGCCAAAATCAGCAAGAGATTACGCGTGAACGTTATCAGGGTGCATCTGCAAATTTAAATATTCAGGTTGAGCCTTTTATTCATGATATGGCAAAAGCCTACAGTGACGCTGATTTAATTATTTGCCGTGCTGGTGCATTAACGGTTACAGAAGTCGCAACTGCGGGTCTTGCTGCAGTGTTTGTTCCGCTGCCTATCGCAGTGGATGATCACCAGACTGCAAATGCGAAATTTTTAGCAAATGTCGGCGCTGCGAAAATTTGTCAACAAGCAGACATGACACCCACTGTTTTAGATGAGTTGTTAGCCACATTATTAAATCGCCAACTACTGTCTGAAATGGCAATTAAAGCACGTCAACAAGCACAACCGAATGCAACTCAGCATGTGGTTGATCTGATTAAAAAATTGTAATTCGAGTTTATTTATGTCTCCAACAAATCCAAACCAAGCCAAAAAGCTCATCAAAGTGCCAGAAATGCGCCGTATTAAACATATCCACTTTGTTGGGATTGGTGGTGCGGGGATGTGTGGTATCGCCGAGGTATTGGCCAATCAAGGTTATAAAATTTCTGGTTCAGACATCAAAGCCTCAAAGACCACAGCGCAACTCGAAAGCAATGGTATTAAAGTTTATATTGGGCATTCGGCTGAAAATATTAAAAATGCCAATGTGCTCGTGGTATCAACTGCGATTGATCCTGAAAATCCAGAAATTAAAGCTGCGATTGAACAACGTACCCCAATTGTACGTCGTGCAGAAATGCTAGGGGAGTTAATGCGCTACCGTCATGGTATTGCAGTCGCTGGAACGCATGGTAAAACCACAACGACTAGTTTATTAACGACGATGTTGGCAGAAGAAAATCTAGATCCAACTTACGTGATTGGTGGTTTGCTGAATAGCACAGGTGTCAATGCCGCACTGGGTGAAAGCCGTTTTATCGTAGCAGAAGCTGATGAGTCAGATGCATCTTTCCTGTATTTGCAACCGATGGCTGCGATCGTGACCAATATTGATGCAGATCATATGGACACCTATGAAGGTAGCTTTGATAAGTTAAAAGATACCTTTATTCAGTTCTTACATAATTTACCATTCTATGGTTTGGCAGTCGTTTGTGGTGATGATGCCAATATCCGTGAAATTCTTCCTCGTATTGGTCGTCCAACGTTGACCTATGGTTTTGGTGAAGATAACGATATTCGTGCTGTGGATGTGTTACAAGAAGGTATGCAATCGCACTTTACTGTACTGCGTAAAGATCGTGAGCCATTACGTGTCACCATCAATCAGCCAGGTTTGCATAATGTCTTGAATGCATTGGCTGCGATTGGTGTGGCAACTGATGAAGGTGTTTCTGATGGTGCGATTTGCCGTGCTTTAGAAGGCTTCAGTGGAGTGGGTCGTCGCTTCCAAGTTCAAGGTGAATTTGCAGTGGGCGAAGGCTTGGTGAAATTGGTGGATGACTATGGTCACCATCCGAAAGAGGTAGAAGCAACGATTAAAGCAGCGCGTGCCAGCCATCCAGACCGTCGTTTGGTGATGTTGTTTCAACCACACCGTTTTAGTCGTACTCGTGATTGTTTTGATGATTTTGTCGATGTGTTATCACAAGTGGATCAACTGTTATTACTGGAAGTCTATCCAGCGGGTGAAAAACCGATTGTGGGGGCGGATAGTCGAGCTTTGGCACGGAGTATTCGTCTACGTGGTCAAGTTGAACCGATTCTAGTTGATCCAGTTGATGGCAATTTGCCGCATGTTTTACAAAAAGTGTTACAAGCGAATGACTTGTTATTAACACAAGGCGCGGGTAACGTGGGCGCAATTTCGGTAGAATTGGCTCAGCATCGTTTGTATGCCAAATAATTTATTTTCGTGAATATAAAAGTTTTACAGTTTTAAGGATATAAACGTGTCAAATGCTGCAAAATTCGGCAAAGTTGCTGTGTTGTTTGGTGGGAAGTCAGCTGAACGTGCTGTGTCATTGGATAGTGGTCAAGCCGTTTTAGAGGCTTTGTTGCGCTCAGGTGTGCAAGCAGAAGCATTTGATCCACAAGAGCGAAGCGTGACTGAGTTGGTCGGTTATGATCGTGCTTTTATCGTATTGCATGGTCGTGGTGGTGAAGATGGTCAGATCCAAGGTGTGTTGGAGTGGTTAAACCTTCCATACACAGGTACGGGTGTGCAGGGTTCTGCGATTGGGATGGACAAAGTCAAAACCAAACAAATTTGGCAGGGCAGTGATTTACCAACCGCACCATACCGCATCATTACGAAAGACTCAGATCTGGATGCAGTCATTGCAGATTTAGGTTTGCCTGTGATTATCAAACCTGTGCACGAAGGTTCGAGTGTCGGGATGAGCAAGGTTGAGAAAGCAGAGGATTTTGCGGCTGCAATCGAAAAAGCGACACAGCATGATGCTGTGGTAATGGCTGAAAAGTGGATTACGGGTCGTGAATTCACCATTTCATTCTTGAATGGTCAGCCGTTGCCTGTGATTCGTTTACAACCACCCGCAGACGTGGCTTTCTATGACTATGAGGCAAAGTATCAACGCAATGACGTGGAATATGGCATTCCTTGTGGTTTAAGCGAAGACGAAGAGAAAAGCTTACAAGCATTGTGTCTACGTGCTTTCCAAGCAGTCGGTGCAGAAGGTTGGGGGCGTATTGATGCAATGCAGGATGAGCAAGGAAATTTCTGGTTGTTAGAAGTCAATACCGTACCGGGAATGACCAGCCACTCGCTTGTACCTAAAGCCGCACAAGCGGTCGGTTATAGTTTTGATGAGCTTTGCCTAGCAATTTTAGAGCAAACTTTAGCAAAGTCGGCTTAATTATTCATGGCTCAACTTCCTGCATCAATGCGTCGTAAAACACGACCTGCCATCAGCTCTATTCATGAGAAACCGCCTTCGCCTAAACAAAAAATGGTGAACGCGGGTGGCTGGGCGTTGTTGATCATTGCTTTTATTGTATTGGCAATTGGTCTATATGGCTTATATAAAGTGATGACTGATGCAAAAGTCGCACAATTACAGGTGGTTGGGACTAACTCGGATATTGAAAATCAGCAGTTAGTACAATATCTAAGTCCAATGATCAAAGATAACTATTTCACTTCCGATTTAGAGCAGATTCGGGACCAGGCGTTAAAGGTCTCATGGGTTGACCGTGTCGTGGTATCACGAGCTTGGCCGAATGGGATTCGTGTAAGAGTTATGCCGCGTCACGCAATTGCGCGTTGGGGAACAGGGCGTTTGCTCAGTGACAATGGTGATGTCTTTAGTGAAGCTGTATTAAAAGTACATCCAAACTTGCCACTTTTACATGGGCCAGTCAGCCAATCCAAAATGATGATGCGTCGCTATAATGAAATTAATCAACTGTTTCATCCAGCGAATTTAAGATTAAAAGAATTGTATTTAACAGAGCGAATGACGTGGTTTATGCAGTTTGATTCAGGTCTACGGATTATTGTTGATCAAGATCAGACCATGAATAAGCTTCAACGCTTAAGCCATTTGGCACAAACGGATCTCAAACCTGTATGGTCGAAAATCTCAGCAATTGATTTGCGTTATCGGAATGGTCTCGCTATTCAATGGAAAAACGCAATCCCGCCAAAGATTGTCAATGGTCAGTTAGTTGTAACGATTGATGACACAAGCCTTGCAGGGGCAATTGAGGCAAAGCCATAATACGTGGCTTGAAAATAACAGGCAGTTTGCCCGTACTAAACAACAAAAGATATGGTAATGAAGTAATGAGTGAAGCTGTTTCCTCAGTTGTTGCGATTGATATTGGGACGCATAAAGTCTCAGTTTTGATTGGTAAGGTCCATGCACCGGATAAGATCCAAGTGATTGGCATGGCAACTGCTCGCAACCGAGGCATGGTTAAAGGCAAAATTGTGAGCTTGGATAAGGTGATTGCTGCGATTAAAAATGCAGTCTCTGAAGCCGAAGATATGGCGGAGTGTCGTATCCATAGCGCATGGGTGTCAATTCCAAGTACTGAATTGCAAAGTTTTTACGCATCAGGCCGTACACCAGTAGTTAATCATGATCATATTATTACGACAAATGAAGTGGTTAGAGCATTAGAGTTAGCCAAAGCGAGCCATGTATCGCCAGATTATTATTTTGCAAGTGCTGTTCCATTAGGCTTCGAGTTGGGCGATTCGGCTGAATGGGTGCAGAACCCAGTCAATATGTCGGCTCATAGCATGACTGGGCATTATCAATTGATGATGATGCCGATTAATACTATGCAAAACCTTGATCGTGCCATGAAAGGTTCGAATATCGGGGTAGAGAAAATGGTGGTATCTAGTTTAGCTACGGCTGAAGCTAGTTTGCTCAAAGATGAAAAAGAATATGGCGTATGCTTAGTTGATATTGGTGCAGGGATTACCAATATCGCAGTATATTTAGATGGTCGTTTAGCATTAGTACGTACCTTGCAACGTGGTGGTGAAAATGTGACCCGCGATATTGCAGCGGTTTTACAAACGACCACTGAAGAAGCTGAACGTATTAAAATTTTACATGGTTGTGTTGATCTCAGTGTAGTGAAACCTGACCATATGATTCAAGTGCAAGCGATTGATGGACAGCAGACCATTAGTCGTATTGAGCTTGCAGAAATTATTATTGCGCGTTATGAAGAAATCTTTACATTAATTCGTGAAGAGTTAGAGCATAGTGGGGCAATATATGGTTTATATCATGGTGTAGTACTCACAGGTGATGCTTGTCAAATTGAAGGTATGGTGAATTTGGCACGTCGTATGCTTGGAGTATCTGCACATTTAGGTAATCCACCTTTACAGGTCTACGCTGAAGACCAACATCTTGCTGCATTACGTCGTTCGATGTATGCGACAGCGTCAGGATTATTGATGTTTAGCCAAAGTGATTTGCAGGATGCAGTAGAAGAACCAGAAGAATCGAATGATCGAAGTTTTATGGATCGAGTGACTAATGGTTGGAATGCATTAAATAGCAAATTAAAAGCTATATTTTAAGTTGTACGTATTTTGGGGAAAATTTGTTAGGAAGTTGTAATAGTGAGCCGTTGTACTTGACAAGCTAGCTATTATTGAACAGCATCTTAACATCGGTTGTTTTAAAAATCAGGGCAGTAACGGGCTGAAGTGACTGCCATTTTATATATTAGGAAATCTAAAGGTCATGACCTCATTTGAATTGGTAGAAGATGAACTAGACGATGGCAACGGTCAAGCCCGTTTCACAGTATTTGGTGTCGGTGGTGGTGGTGGTAATGCCGTCCAACATATGGTGCAATCAGATATCCAAGGTGTAAAATTTATTTGTGCCAATACTGATAAACAGGCACTCGATAGCATGAATGCGCCTTTTAAAATTCAGATTGGTGAACAAAGTACGCGTGGTTTAGGTTGTGGTGGTAAACCAGAGATGGGGCAAATTTCTGGTGAAGAGAGTCGCGAAGTGATTCGCCAGCACCTTGAAGGCACAGATATGGTCTTTGTCACCGCCGGTATGGGTGGTGGTACTGGTACAGGTGCCGCTCCAGTGGTTGCAGAGGTCGCCAAAGAAATGGGCATCTTGACCGTGGGTGTGGTAACAACTCCGTTTAATTTTGAAGGTCGCCGCCGCCAAAAGTTAGCAGAAAAAGGTATTGAAGCTTTAGAAGAGCATGTTGATTCATTGATTATTATTCCAAACCAACGCTTACTCAGCGTTTATGGTGATATTTCAATGAAAGATGCTTATAAAAAGGCAGATGATGTATTACTTAATGCGGTACGGAGTATTTTTGATCTTGTAGTGAACCATGGTCATATGAATCTCGACTTCGCTGATCTGAAAACAGCTATGAGTACTCGTGGTTACGCAATGATGGGATCGGGTACAGGACGTGGTGAAGATCGTGCTCGTCAAGCGGCTGAACAGGCTATCCGTAGCCCGTTGCTTGATAATGTGAATCTCACTAATGCAAAAGGTGCATTGGTGAATATCACAGGTGGCGAAGATATTACTGGACGCGAAATTGACATTATTTCAGAAGTGGTCAACCAGATTGTTGATTTGGATGAAGGTGAAATTTTCTATGGCACGGTATTTGACCCAGATTCGCGTGATGAGTTGCGTGTGACTGTAATTGCAACAGGTTTGACACGTAATGCCAATGATACCGAACCCAAAAAACGTACAGTAACCCATACGCCAACAACAATCGCTAAAACCCAACAACCTGTAGATGAAGATGATGTTCCGGCGATCAGTAAACGTGCAAATGTAGACGCACCTGCTACAGCAGCGCCAAGTTCTACACCACGTTCATCGCCAATGAGTATTCAAGACTATCTGAAAAATCAGCAGCGTAAATAATAAAATCATATGTTTAGAGAAAGGGGGTAAGTAATTGCTCCCTTTTTTATTTTTTTAAAATGGCAAAATATGCTAAGTTATATCGGTTTTTGCAAATGAAGTTGTCATGGTATGGTGAAACAACGTACTCTCAAGCGTGTGGTGAAAGCGAGCGGTATTGGTCTGCATAGTGGTCAAAAGGTGCTGATTAATTTTGTTCCTCACCATATTGATGGAGGTATTATCTTTCGCCGTATTGACCTCAATCCTCCTGTAGAAATTCCTGCGAATGCTTTACTCATTCAAGAAGCATTTATGTGTTCCAATCTTGTGCGAGAAGATATAAAAGTCGGTACGATTGAGCATGTGATGAGTGCTATAGCGGGATTAGGCATTGATAATTTAATCATCGAGGTCTCTGCTTCTGAAGTACCTATTATGGATGGCAGTGCAGGTCCATTTATCTATTTACTCATGCAAGGTGAGTTAGCAGAGCAAGATGCACCAAAGAAATTTATTAGAATTCTAAAACCTGTTGAAGCACTTATTGAAGATAAGCGTGCTATTTTCACCCCGCATTCAGGTTTTCAACTCAATTTTACGATTGATTTTGATCATCCCGCATTTGCTAAAGAATACCAATCCGTGTCGATTGATTTTTCAACGGAAACTTTTGTATACGAAGTCAGTGAAGCGCGAACTTTTGGCTTTATGAAAGATCTTGATTATTTAAAGGCGAATAATCTGGCTTTAGGGGCGAGTTTAGAGAACGCGATTGGTGTTGATGATACAGGTGTGGTCAATGAAGAGGGATTACGCTTTGCTGATGAGTTCGTGCGTCATAAGATTTTAGATGCTGTTGGTGATTTATATTTATTGGGTCATCAGGTAATTGCTAAGTTTGATGGCTATAAATCAGGGCATGCACTCAATAATCAGCTGTTGCGCAATGTTCAAAATGATCCGAGCAGTTATGAAATTGTAACATTTAATAACGATAATGATTGTCCAATTTCTTATGTGAGTGTGATATAAGTCATTGTCTTTTATTGGTTATGTTATATTATAACAATAAAAGTTGAGATTTAGTTCACATAAAATAAGTGTATATTTCAATACCTAAGATAAGTAGTTTACTTTTTATTGCTTGCCAAACGTAGTAAAGCTTGGCTAAGCTTAGGGTCGCTCACATATTCAGCGGCGCTGCGTAACTGCTCTTGGGTTTCTGAAGAAAGTGTTTTAGATGGGGGAGAAGGTTCACGAGGAACATTCATTTTGTTTCTTAGGCGAACTTGGATTTTTCGTAAGTCTTTGAGTCCTTCTAATTGAGCTAACTGCGCAACATAGTTGCTTTGTAAATAGCTGAGTTGACTAATCATCGCTTGATTTTCACCAGTTATGATCAGAACGCCATGTTGATAACAAACAACCTGCCATTGCTCTGGTTGGGGCAGTATAGGTTGAATAATTTTCGTAAGTTGTTTCCATCGAGTCACTTGCGTAGTCAGAAACGTTAAGTTTCCAGTTTTTATGTGTTGTCCTTTCTGTTGAAAAACGTTGCTAGGTTCAGACATGTTAACTTCCTTCGAGGTTATCTGCTCATCTTAAGCGTTCATTTTAACTGTTATCAAGGAAGAGATGATAAAGGAACTATTTAAGGACTGTTTCAAGAGGTTTTTTTATGCATATGCGTCGTATTTTACTTGCATTCTCACTCGCTGCTTCAGCCGCTTCGGTTGCTTTTGCAGATTATCAAAATATTGGTCAAGCAACAGATGGTGACCGCCTAGAGCAATTATCTAAAACCTTAGCACAAGGTTCTTATAGCCATCCTGATGATATTGATTTGCCTGCCGTATCGAATGTATCAGTTAAATTGCGCGAAAAAACCATTGAATTGAATAATGCTACGATCGAAAGAAAATATGGTCGTTCAGCGATTTCATCGACTGCCGAAGATAATGCACCATCTTTTTCAGCAAATACAGGTTATTCGTGGTTAGTTAATCACCCACTTCAAGAAGGGCGGGTAAGTTCAACATGGGGTAACCGTACCTTATTAGGAACGACACGTCATCATTCGGGTGTTGATTTAGCGGCACCATCAGGTACACCTATTTATTCAACAGGTTCTGGTGTTGTAACCAAATCAGGTTGGGGGTCAGGTTATGGTCAATATGTTGAAATCGATCATGGCAACGGTTATATCACTCGTTATGCTCACGCTTCACGCTTAATGGTGAATGCGGGTGATCGCGTTAGTGCAGGCGAACATATTGCCAATGTAGGCTGTACTGGACGTTGTACAGGACCACATTTGCATTTTGAAGTTGTCAAAAATGGTCAACGTAAAAATCCAACAACTTATCTTGCCATGTTGCCTTAAGCTAATTTGTTAACAGTTGTATATTAAATTTAAAAAGAAAGCGCCTTAATTGGCGTTTTTTTATGTTTTTTGTTTCATTTGAGTCAATGACTATTTAGCAAGAAAATATTAAGGGAATTTGTATTCATTTGGGGCGATACCTCCATAGCACCAAAACATGATAAATATATAAGGTCAAAATAACTTAAGGGAAAAGGTGAATTGTATGGCGTTTTATGGCGACTCAGACGCGCAGGAAACCCAGGAATGGCAAGAAGCATTTGATTCAGTATTACAACATATGGGCACGGAACGCGCCGCATTCTTATTAGAAAAACTTTATCAACAGGCTATTGCAAAACATGTTCCGATCCAACGCTTAAATACACCTTATCTCAATACGATTTCTGTTGAAGAACAACCAGCGATGCCAGGCGACCAAGATATGGAGCGTCGTATTCGTGCTTTGATTCGTTGGAATGCCTTGGCGATGGTATTACGTGCCAATAAAACAGGCGATGATCTTGGTGGGCATCTTGCCAGCTTCGCATCTTCCGCCACTTTGTACGATGTGGGCTTTAACCATTTCTTTCGTGCTGCCTCGGACAATTTCGGCGGTGACATGATTTATTATCAGGGTCATTGTGCCCCTGGTATTTACGCACGTTCATTTTTGGAAGGGCGTTTAACTGAAGATCAATTGAATAATTTCCGCCGTGAAGTGGGTGGTAATGGTCTTCCGAGTTATCCACATCCGTATTTAATGCCGGACTATTGGCAATTCCCAACTGTATCCATGGGTTTGGGTCCAATTATGTCGATTTACCAAGCACACATTCAAAAGTACTTGATGAATCGTGGTTTGATCAAAGAAGAAAATCGTAAAGTCTGGGCATATCTGGGCGATGGTGAGATGGATGAGCCAGAAAGTACGGGTGCAATTTCACTTGCTGGTCGTGAAAAGCTGGATAACCTGATTTGGGTGGTGAACTGTAACTTACAGCGTCTCGATGGTCCTGTACGTGGTAACGGTAAAATTATTCAAGAATTAGAATCTTTATTCCGTGGTGCGGGATGGCGTGTGATTAAAGTGGTGTGGGGCCGTCATTGGGATCCACTACTGGCTAAAGACAGCACTGGTGCTTTAAAAGCGGTTATGGAAGAAACACTGGATGGCGAATACCAACGCTTACAAGTGAAGGGCGGTGCATATGCACGCGAAAAATTCTTTGGTAAATACCCAGAAGCGGCTGAGTTGATTAAAGACCTAAGCGATGAAGATATTGATAATCTAAATCGTGGTGGTCATGACCCTTACAAAGTTTTTGCAGCCTATGCAGAAGCATGTACAGCCAAAGGTCAACCAACTGTAATCTTAGCGAAAACTGTTAAAGGTTATGGCTTGTCTGATGAAATTGAAGCAGTAAACAAAACGCATCAAATCAAAAAGATGCAAATCGAATCTTTAAAATATGTACGTGATCGCTTCAATTTGCCATTTAACGATGAGCAATTAGAAGAAGTACCTTTCTATCGTCCAAGCGAAAACTCGCCTGAATTGAAATATATGAAGGCGCGTCGTGAAGCGTTAGGCGGTTATCTACCTGCACGTCGTAAAGAGAGTGAAACTTTAGCGATTCCTGAATTATCAGTATTTGATGCTGTATTAAATGGCTCTGGCGGTAAAGAGCAATCGACCACGATGCTGATGGTTCGTTTAATTGCTGCATTATTGAAAGAAAAAGCAATTAAAGACCGTGTCGTTCCAATCGTTCCAGACGAAGCACGTACTTTCGGTTTAGAAGGGATGTTCCGTCAGCTCGGTATTTATGCTGCGCACGGTCAAAAATATACGCCTGAAGATCAAGAACAGTTGATGCATTATCGTGAAGCAAGTGACGGTCACATGCTGCAAGAGGGGATTAACGAAGCAGGTGCGATGAGTGCGTGGGCTGCATTGGCAACCAGTTATTCAACCAATAACTTGCCGATGATTCCAATGTACATGTACTACTCAATGTTTGGTTTCCAACGTATTGGGGATATTGCATGGGCTGCGGGTGATGCACAGGCACAAGGTTTCTTACTTGGTGCGACTGCTGGCCGTACCACATTGAATGGTGAAGGTTTACAGCACCAAGATGGTCATTCACATATCTTGGCGAACACCATTCCAAACTGTGTATCTTATGATCCATGTTTTGGTTATGAATTGGCTGTGATCGTACACGATGGTTTACAACGCATGTATGTGAACCAAGAGCGAGTGTTCTATTACTTAACCGTAATGAACGAAAACTACGAGCATCCTGCAATGCCAGAAGGCGCTGAGGAAGGCATTAAGCGTGGTATGTACTTGTTCGAAAAAGATGAAAAAGCAACAGTTCAATTACTGGGTTCAGGTGTCATTCTTCGTGAGGTGATCAAAGCTGCGAAAATCTTACGTGATGAATACCAAATCCATTCAAACGTTTGGAGTGTAACTAGCTTCAACGAGTTGTCACGTGATGGGATGGCATGCGAAGAATATAACCGCTTACACCCACTTGCGCTTGCTGAAGAAGTGAAAGAATCTTGGGTATCTAAACAGTTACGTGGTACTGAAGGTATTGTTGTTTCTGCGACAGACCATATGCGTGCGTACAGTGAACAAATCCGTGCATATTTACCAGATGGTCGCCCATTTGTTGCATTAGGTACAGATGGTTACGGCCGTTCAGATACACGTGCCAACTTACGTAGTTTCTTTGGTGTTGATGCTGCACATATCGTGGTTGCGACTTTGAAAAAATTAGCGGACGAAGGTGAGGTAGATGCACGTTTAGTGAAAGATGCAATTTCTAATTTTGAATTAGATACGGATCGTCCAGTGGCATGGGCGCCACAAGCTCATCCAGAAGTCCAGGCAGTTGCTGAATACAATGAAACACAAACAGGTGAGGGGAAATAATTATGCAAATCCAAGCACCTGATATTGGCGTAGATAAAGCACTTGTTGCAGAAATCTTGGTCAAAGTCGGCGATCATGTTGCAGTTGACGATAGCCTTCTAGTTTTAGAGTCAGATAAAGCAACGGTAGAAGTACCAAGCACTGCGGCAGGGATCATTAAAAGTATTCTGGTTCAACAGGGCGATGAAGTGACTGAAGGCATCGCATTGATTGAGTTAGAGTCTGAGTCTGCCGCTGAAGCACCTGCAAACGATGCACCGAAGTCAGAAGCGCCAAAAGCAGAAGTAAAACCTGTCGAAGCTGAAACAAAAGCACAACCAGTTGCTGCTCCAACAGAGACAGCAAGCCAGATTGTGGATGTAAAAGTTCCCGATATCGGTGTGGAAAAAGCGCTGGTTGCAGAAGTATTGGTCAAAGTGGGTGATCAGATTGAACCTGAACAAAGTATTGTGGTGGTTGAATCGGACAAAGCGACTGTAGAAGTCCCAAGCTCGGTTGCGGGGATTGTGGAAGCGATCCAGATTAAAGAAGGCGATAGCATTAAGGAAGGTGTGGTCTTGATTCAGGTCAAGACTGCAAGTTTGGCTGCTGCACCAGAACCACAAGCAACTCCAACTCAAACAGAAGCGCCAGTCGCAACGACTGAGGTACCAGTTGCAACGAATAGCTCAACGGGTCATGTTGAAATTGAAATACCTGATCTAGGTGTAGAAAAAGCTCTTGTTTCAGAAATTTTGGTCAATGTTGGTGATCGTGTTGAAGCTCAACAAAGCCTATGCGTGGTTGAATCAGATAAGGCATCGGTTGAAGTACCAAGCTCGGTTGCAGGGATTGTGAAAGCAATCCATGTGTCTGCGAATCAAGAAGTTCGTCAAGGCATGGCATTAGCAACGATTGAAGTGAGTGGCTCGACCACTGCACCAAAAGCTCAACCAACCGCTACGCCTGCGACTCAAGTAGTACCAGCAAAACCACAGGCGGCAGCGACAGCAGCCCCAAGTGCGCCTGCACAAGCTGAGAAACTGACCAAAGCGCAAGAAGCTGACAATGCCAAGGTGTATGCGGGTCCAGCCGTGCGTAAACTGGCACGTGAGTTAGGTGTTGTTCTTGGGCAGGTCAAAGCATCAGGTGAGCACGGTCGTGTGATGAAGGACGATGTCTTTGCTTATGTGAAAACACGTCTGACCGCACCACAACCGACTGCTGCAACGCAAGCCGCTCCAGTGGCTTCAGGCTTGCCGAAGTTACCAGACTTTAGTTCATTTGGTGGCGGTGAAGTGAAAGCGATGACGCGTTTACAGCAAGTGTCTGTGCCACAGCTGTCATTGAATAACTTTATTCCGCAAGTGACGCAGTTTGACTTGGCGGATATTACCGAGCTTGAAGCATGGCGTGGCGAACTGAAAGATGGCTTTAAAAAACAAGGCTTGAGCTTAACCATCTTGGCCTTTATTGCCAAAGCGGTTGCGCACTTGTTAAAAGAAGAGCCGTATTTTGCGGGGCATTTGGCTGATGATCAGAAGTCAGTATTATTGCGTAACGAAATTCATATGGGTATTGCGGTTGCAACCCCAGATGGTTTAACAGTGCCTGTATTACGTAATCCTGATCAAAAATCAATTAAGCAAATTGCAGCAGAATTGGCTGAACTCAGCCAAAAAGCCCGTGATCGTAAATTGTCACCGAAAGATCTACAAGGTGCCAATTTTACCATTACCAGCTTAGGCAGTATTGGTGGTACTGCATTTACGCCGTTGGTCAATTGGCCGCAAATCGCGATTTTAGGTATATCCCCTGCAACCATGCAACCTGTGTGGAATGGTAAAGACTTTGATCCGCGCTTAATGTTGCCGTTGTCATTGTCTTATGACCACCGTGTGATTAATGGTGCTGACGCAGCACGTTTTACCAATAAGTTGACCAAGCTTTTAAAAGATATTCGTAGCCTATTGCTCTAGTACTTTTTAACGATGGAAACCTCGCATATGCGAGGTTTTCTATTTTATAGCATTAAAAAATCGACTTTATTTGTGCAAGCTTTTGTCTAAAATTAATATAGTTGAAAGAAGTATTTATTCGGAATAAGGAGCAAGGATGTTAATCATTTATCGAGTTGTATTACCGATATTACTGATTATTTTTGTATTAATGGGCTTGTAGGTCAATTTTCTACATTTTGCATCAGATTGGGTGATGTACATCGTCATGGGTTTGGAAGTGTTAGCTGCAACAATTGTGGTTAGCATGGAATATCAAGCTCAAAATGTTGGCGGTGCAAGTGGTTGGGGGATTTTTGGTTTTTTTGGCTTGAGTGTGAATTTAGCTTTGTTATTGGGGATTGCCCGTTTGCTAATTTGGGGTTACCAAAAATTTTGGGCGTAGTGATTTAAAAAATTTAAAGAGTTTGATAAACTAATATCACTTCATTGGGGAGTAGCCGCTCTTTACGCAAAGTAAAGAGGTGATGGTCAACATAATTGTTCCACAGAACATGGTCATCATAGCAAAGAACCAAGAACAGCTGTTTAGCTGTGCTTTTGTTGGCAAGACCTTTGATTTACCACTCTGCATCAATCTACTTGATTTTGGCTAGCAGGAGGGGTAGGTCATCGGTATATTTTGCTAGCCAGAGCATTCAACTATGTATGAATTCCTCATCTCCACATCAATTGTTGCCCTTGCTGAAATGGGCGATAAAACGCAATTGCTGGCATTATTACTCGCCGCACGTTTCCGTAAACCCGTTCCGATTTTAATTGCAATTTTACTGGCTACCACGATTAATCATGGTATCTCTGCAGTATTAGGTCAATGGATTACGACTGTCCTAAGTCCTGAAATTCTATTATGGATTTTGGCACTTGGTTTTATCGGTATGGCGATTTGGATGCTCATTCCTGATGAATTAGGGGATGAAACTGAAAGTATTAATAAATGGCAAAAATTCGGCGTATTTGGTGCAACTTTTATTCTATTTTTCTTGGCTGAAATTGGTGATAAAACCCAAATTGCTACAGTTGCTTTAGCTGCACGTTTTGACAGTATTTTTTGGGTCATGTGTGGTACAACGCTTGGCATGATGTTAGCGAATGCGCCAGCAGTATTTATCGGCGATAAGTTAGCAGATAAGTTACCAATTTCACTTATTCATAAAATTGGTGCTGCCATTTTCTTAGTCGTTGGTGTTTCAACTTTGGTACAGCATTATTTCTTCTAATTAAGTTTTAAATTGCAAAAAAGATCCATCATTTATGCATGGATCTTTTTTGCATAAATTATGATAAAAATACAATATCTGATTGAAACAATAATAAAATCCCATTATTTTATCAAGGAATTAAAATATTTCATATTTAAAGAATTTTTATGGGGTTGATATGAGTTTTGAGCGGACTACGTCGCAAATACTATTTGATAATGGTACGCATAAATGCATTAGTTTTACTAGTTTGGTCAAGGGCGAAGGCATTCAAGCCAATCAATTTTTAATTATTGATCACGATCGTGCAGCGGTTCTAGATCCAGGTGGTGATCTGACCTATGTTCCTTTAACCATGGAGTTAAACCGCTATACCAAATTGAAAAATTTGGATTATGTGATGGCATCCCATCAAGACCCCGATATTATTACTTCGATGCCACGTTGGTTAGTTTATACCGATGCGAAAGTAGTGGCATCTAAATTATGGGCACGCTTTTTACCGCATTTAAACTCAGCATTTATGAGTGATCGAATGAAAGGGAATTGGGAAGATCGCTTAATTGAGCTTGCCGATACTGGACAAGTGATTCCTTTAGGTGAATCAGCAATCGTAGCGATTCCTGCTCACTTTTTGCATTCGGTGGGCAACTTCCAGTTTTATGATCCAGTCGCCAAAATTCTTTTTTCAGGGGATATGGGTGCCTCAATTGTTGATGATGCCAGCCAGCCGATTTCCGATTTTGAAGCTCACATCAAGAAGATGAAAGGCTTCCACCAGCGTTATATGTGTTCCAACAAGGTCATCCGTTTATGGGTGAATATGGTTCGCCAGATGGACCTCGACATGATTGTGCCGCAGCATGGCACCGCATTTGTTGGAAAAGAGATGATCAACCAGTTTCTGGACTGGATTGAGGGTCTGGAATGTGGAGTGGACCTGATGAATGAGTATGTGTTTAGTTGTCCTACCTAAATGAATTCATAATATTTTTTCTATAAATCTATTGTGTTCATCAACAACTTTTCTTAGGATTCAAGTTACAAAAAATTAATTTGATAACGAGAATTTTAAGAAAAATGTTGTCTCAAGTTGCAAGCTCAGATGCATGCGTGAGTTGTGGTGCATGCTGTGCAAATTATCGTGTTTCTTTTTATTGGGCTGAAGCAGAACGGATGCCTGCAAACATGGTCGAACCGCTCACAGCCGTTTATTCTTGTATGAAAGGTACCAACCAAGCTCAAGTCAAATGTATCGCATTACAAGGAGAAGTAGGACAGCAAGTCAGTTGTTCGATCTACGTCATTCGAAGCTCAACGTGTAAAGAGGTTCAGATTGCGGATGATCATTGTAATAAAGCACGACTTGCGCACAATCTCATCCCATTGATTAATATTGAACAACAAGATTCAGAAAATAATGAGAATTATGATCAAGTTTGTTAACTGCATCGATGTTGCTTAAATGACATAAGGCGTCGTAGTGAAGCGTTTCTACGCGCTTATCAAATTATTTTCATCATAGAAAATGAAAATCACATCGAAATTTGTTTATAATAGCTCACGGAAATTACCAGTGAGATTGTTATGCTGACCATCGTTCAAGAAGCGTTAACCTTCGATGATGTCTTATTACTTCCTGCCTACTCAACTGTTCTCCCAAAAGATGTCTCCTTAAAGACACGTTTAACTCGCGGAATTCAACTGAATATCCCTCTCGTTTCTGCTGCAATGGATACGGTGACTGAGTCTCGTATGGCGATTGCAATGGCGCAAAATGGTGGTATTGGTATTTTGCATAAAAACATGGATATCGCTGCACAAGCTGCGGAAGTACGCCGTGTAAAAAAATTCGAAGCTGGAATGGTGAAAGACCCAATCACAGTAACACCTGAAACGACAGTACGTGAACTTATTGCAATTACCCAAGCGAATAATATTAGCGGTGTACCTGTTGTAAAAGATGGCAAAGTTGTGGGTATTGTCACAGGTCGTGATACACGTTTTGAAACCAATCTTGAACAACCAGTAAGCAACATCATGACAGGTCAAGACCGTTTAGTGACTGTTCGTGAAGGTGAGTCGAAAGAAAATATTCAAGCATTGCTACAAAAGCATCGTATTGAAAAAGTTCTAGTTGTTGGTGAACACAATGAACTCAAAGGTTTAATTACAGTCACTGACTTCCGTAAAGCGGAAAGCTATCCAAGCAGCTGTAAAGATGACCTTGGTCGTTTACGTGTGGGTGCTGCGGTCGGTACAGGTGTAGAAACACCAAGCCGTGTGGAAGCATTAGTCGATGCGGGTGTAGATGTGATTGTCGTAGATACGGCACACGGTCACTCAGCGGGCGTAATTGAACGTGTACGTTGGGTAAAAACAAATTATCCACAAGTTCAAGTGATTGGTGGAAACATTGCAACAGGTGATGCAGCTTTAGCATTGTTAGATGCAGGTGCAGATGCCGTTAAAGTGGGTATTGGTCCTGGTTCGATCTGTACGACACGTATTGTGGCAGGTATTGGTATGCCGCAGATTTCGGCAATTGATAGTGTTGCCAATGCACTAAAAGATCAAATTCCATTGATCGCAGATGGCGGTATTCGTTTCTCTGGCGATATGGCGAAAGCGATTGGCGCAGGTGCGAGCACAATCATGGTCGGTTCACTCCTTGCTGGTACTGAAGAAGCGCCAGGTGAAGTTGAATTTTTCCAAGGTCGTTACTATAAAGCGTATCGTGGTATGGGTTCATTGGGTGCAATGGCGGGAGCAACAGGTTCTGCTGACCGTTATTTCCAAGACTCTAAAGCGGGTGCTGAAAAGTTGGTCCCAGAAGGCATCGAAGGTCGTGTTCCATATAAAGGTCCAATGGGCAATATCATCCATCAAATGATGGGTGGTTTACGTTCTTCTATGGGCTATACAGGTTCATCTGTGATTGAAGATCTTCGTCAAAATGCAAAATTTGTGAAAATTACTTCGGCAGGCATGTCTGAATCACATGTTCATGATGTGACGATTACTAAAGAAGCACCAAACTATCGTGTAGGTTGATCTTTAGTAATTTTGGCAATAAAAAAACCGTCAGTGCACTGACGGTTTTTTTGTTTTGGTGTAAAGTAAAACAGATGAAAAATGATATGACGATACGTCATATAAAGATAAGAAAGCGAGTAAAGAATGAGCTATTTTGGAACTGATGGAATTCGTGGCAAATTTGGACAAATGCCGATTACCCCTGAATTTGCATTAAAATTAGGATTTGCAGCAGGAAAAGTATTAAAAAGAAATAGTCCTAAAAACAAACCAATTGTGGTTATGGGTAAAGATACGCGTTTATCAGGTTATATTCTAGAAGCAGCTCTCCAAGCAGGTTTAAACGCAGCAGGTGTGTATGTGCATTTGTTGGGGCCATTACCAACGCCTGCTATAGCGCATTTAACACGTGCTTTACATGCACATGCAGGTATTGTGATTTCAGCATCACATAACCCTTACTTTGATAATGGGATTAAATTTTTCTCAGGTGAAGGTAAAAAACTCCCAGATGCCTTACAAAATGAGATCAATCAAGAATTAGAAAAAGATTTAGTGATTGATGATACGGCTAACCTAGGTAAAAGTGTTCGTGTAAAAGATGCAAATGGTCGATACATCGAATTCTGTAAATCAACATTTCCATATCACTTCGATCTTAGTAATCTCACAATTGTAGTGGATTGTGCTAACGGCGCAGCATATAGCGTTGGTCCTTCAGTTTTTAGAGAGCTAGGTGCAAAAGTAATCCCGCTTTTTAATGAACCAGATGGTTTAAATATCAATGAAAATTGTGGATCAACCCATCCTGAATTTCTACAAAAGGCTGTGGTTAACCACCAAGCTGATTTAGGTATTGCGTTTGATGGTGATGCAGATCGTGTCGTAATGGTAGATAAAAATGGTCAACTGGTAGATGGTGATCATATTCTGTATATCCTTGCTACTCAGGCGAAAAATAAACCAGCAGGTATTGTTGGAACAGTCATGAGTAATATGGCACTTGAGTTAGCATTACAAAAAGCGGATGTCGGTTTTGTACGCGCAAAAGTCGGTGACCGCTATGTATTACAGGCATTAGAAGAAAATGGTTGGGTCACAGGTGGTGAGCCTTCAGGTCATATCTTAACGTTGGATAAGAGCACAACTGGTGATGCGATTATTGCCGCTCTACAAGTATTAACGGTGATGGTTGAGCAAGAGAAAGCATTACATGAATTAGTTGCAGACTTTGAATTATTTCCACAGGTGTTAATCAATGTTCGTTTACAGCATATGATTGATCCATATGCTGTTCCTGCTCTTGTTGCTGAATTTGAAAAAGCTGAACAACAATTGACTGGGCGTGGACGTATTTTGATTCGTAAATCAGGTACTGAACCTGTGATTCGAGTTATGGTAGAAGGAGATCAACAGCAGGAAGTGGATGCCATCGCAAATCATTTAGCCGATGCAGTCAGAGCTCATGCTCAAGCTGCTTAAAGGAGAGTAATAATGAATGATGTCATTAAAGACCTGAGTGAACTTCGTTTAAGTTATGAACAAGGTGAGTTACACGAATCCCAGATCAGTGTAAATCCCCATGAGCAATTCTTGAATTGGTTCAATCATGCGCTCACTGCTCAATTACATGAACCCTATGCGATGTCTTTGGCGACAGCAAATACTCAAGGTCGCCCACACGTCCGAACCGTTTTGTTACGTGGTGCAACAGAAGCTGGTTATGATTTTTACACCAATTATGATAGTCAGAAAGGATTAGACCTTGCGGAAAATCCTTATGCTGAACTTTTATTTTACTGGCCGAGTTTAGAACGTCAGGTACGTATCGGTGGTCAGGTTTCCAAGATTCCAGAACAGGAATCGACGGATTATTACCATAAGCGTCCACGTGATAGTCAGATTGCAGCACATATTAGTACGCCACAAAGTGGTGTCATTGAAAGCCGTGAGTTATTACAACAGCGTTTTCAAAACTTACAAAACCAAGTACATGAAGCTGAGTTGGATAAACCCGAATTTTGGGGTGGTTATCGCTTAGATGCAGATTATTATGAATTCTGGCAAGGACGACCAAATCGTTTACATGATCGTTTAAGTTATGAAAAACAAAATGGACTTTGGATTATTCAACGCTTGATGCCATAAATGACCATGATTCAAATTCAACAAAGACCATTAATTACACGCCCTGAACAATTTCAGGGCGTGCTTATATTTTTTTGTGAGAATCTATTTATTTGATTGTTTTATATAAGCTATTGATATAGATTTTTAGTTGTGAACGACATTTTTTGTCGCAATGATTTAAGTTTTACATTGCAATTTGGTGATAATGGTTAGATCATTACACAAGTTGTTCAGCGTAAAGTATCAGTATATGAAAGTCGTATCGTTTTTTGCAGGAGCTGGTGGTCTCGATTTAGGTTTTGAACAAGCCGGCTTTGATGTGGTTTGGGCGAATGAATATGATAAAGAAATCTGGTCAACCTACGAACTGAACCACAAGAACACAGTTTTAGATAAGAGAAGTATTATTAACATTTCATCAGATGAAGTACCTGATTGTGATGGAATTATTGGTGGGCCACCTTGTCAGAGTTGGTCAGAAGCTGGGTCGAAACGCGGTATTGCGGATAAAAGAGGACAGCTTTTTTATGAATTTATGAGGATTCTCGCTGATAAAAAACCCAAATTCTTTCTAGCAGAGAATGTTTCAGGGATGTTATTGCCCGCACATAAGGAAGCCTTGGAACATATAAAACAAATGTTTCAAGATATTGGATATGAACTCTCTTTTGAGCTTTTGAACGTTGCGGATTTTGGTGTGCCTCAAGATAGAAAGCGTGTTTTTTTTGTAGGTTATAGAGAGGATTTAGGTAAGAAATTTGAGTTTCCTAAGCCAGTAACACCTGTTGATAAAATTACATTAGCACAAGCAATTGGTGATTTAAGTGAGAATGTCTTACCTGCAAAAGATGGAAACCTCACCAATGGAGCTGATTGCAAATTCCTAAATCATGAATATATGACTGGTGGATTTTCATCCATTTATATGTCGAGGAATAGAGTTAGAACGTGGGATGAAGTTTCTTTTACAATTCAAGCTGGTGGTCGGCATGCCCCATTGCATCCACAAGCGCCTAAGATGAAGTTGGTAGAACAAAATGTCCGTGAATTTATAAAAGGACAAGAGCATCTGTATCGCAGATTAAGTATTCGTGAGTGTGCAAGAATTCAAACATTTCCTGATAATTTTTTCTTTGATTACACAAAAGTTAGTGCCGCCTACAAAATGATTGGAAATGCTGTTCCAGTAAGAATGGGAAAAATTTTAGCAGAAAAAATTTATAGTGATTTAAATGCAATAAAGATATCAACTAATAGAACGTTTTCTGAAGAAGTTAATGGGACGATTGTAAAAGAAAAATTAAGTGA
Organism: Acinetobacter sp. NIPH 284; assembly: GCF_000369425.1. Lineage (NCBI taxonomy): Bacteria > Pseudomonadati > Pseudomonadota > Gammaproteobacteria > Moraxellales > Moraxellaceae > Acinetobacter > Acinetobacter sp. NIPH 284. Next base: position 327,779 of record NZ_KB850009.1, on the reverse strand, counting down.
AATTGTAAACAGGATGTCTGCATAATGGTGAAAGTGGCAAAGCAAACAATTAATGGGAAAGCTTTTGAATATGCGGTATTACTTGAATTTCAAGCTCGCTTGAAATCTCTTGTTTCAGTAATAGAGATTATTGAGAATGAACCCTATAGCACAGCATTGAATTGTTTTAATAGTTTTATTGAAACTGAACAAGAAAAATTTAGATTGATTGCAAGTTTTGCTATTAACTATTTGATTGATATAGAACCACGTCTTTCTAATCAAATTGATATCGATGATGTATTACAATTAGAAATTGTTCCTGATAAAGCTGGAGAATCAGGAGATGTTCGTGATGTTTTGGCATTGCGTTCCTCACAAAATTGGGAAATTGGTATATCTGCAAAGAATAATCATCGAGCAGTAAAACATTCTCGTTTATCTAATGATATTGATTTTGGTCAGAAATGGTTAGGTTTGTCTTGTACTCATGCTTATTTTAATAAAATCAAACCTATCTTTGATAATTTGGCTCAAATCAAGAAAGATAGTAAATCAACACAAAAATGGGAAACTTTAGGGGATTACCATAATTCTGTATACATACCAGTTTTAGATGCTTTTAAGGAAGAGCTTATTCGCTTAGATAAGGAAAATCCAGGGATTGTTGCCGCAAGATTGGTAGAGTATTTAATAGGTAATAAAGATTTTTATAAAGTTATTAAGGGAAATAACAAGGTTGAAATTCAATCTTATAATTTACATGGTACGTTGAATCTACCATTCGGAAGTATTAAACCTAAAGCTAAAGTACCGAAACTTAAACTCCCAAATCGATTAATTGAAGTTGTATATAAAGAGAATTCAAAAACAACTTTGTTAGTCACATTAAATGAAGGATGGCAAATTTCTTTTAGAATTCATAATGCAAGTTCAAGAATTGAGCCTTCATTAAAGTTTGATATTAATTTGGTTTCAGCTCCTCATTCTCTTCACGTAACTCAATTGTTTGTAAGCTAACGGTCGATTAATTTTATAGATGACACAGATTCAAACTCAAACAAGACCATTCATTACACGCCCTGAACAATTTCAGGGCGTGCCTACGTTTATTGCTGAGATATTAGCGAGACGTGGAGTACAATCGGAACAAGAGCTTGAGCTTAAACTTAAGCATCTGCTTGCCCCGAACCTTAAGGGGCTGGATACGGCGGTTGAACTGATCGATCAGGCGATTGACCAGCAGCAGAAGATTGTCATTATTGGCGATTATGATGCCGATGGTGCGACCAGTACCGCCCTGATGGTGTTAGTGCTGCAAGAGATGGGTGCGGTGGTTGAATATCTGGTGCCTGACCGTTTTAAGTATGGTTATGGACTTACGCCAAAAATTGCTGAACTGGCGCAGCAGACCTATCAGCCAGATTTACTGATTACGGTGGATAATGGAATCTCCAGTCATGCAGGTGTTGAAACCGCACAGGCGTTGGGTATGCAGGTCATCATTACTGATCATCATTTGACGACGAAACCTACGCCAAATGCTGAAGCAGTGGTGAATCCCAATCAACTGGGCTGTGACTTTCCAAGCAAAGCATTGGCTGGTGTTGGTGTTGCCTTCTATGTACTAGCAAAATTAGCCAGTTACCGCGCTCAGCAGGGAAAAAGTAGCAGTAAGGTCACGCAATATCTGGATTTGGTTGCGTTGGGAACTTATGCTGATGTTGCATCGCTTGATTATAATAACCGTATTTTAGTGGATGCTGGCTTAAAACGAATTCAGCAATATCAATGTCGTGCAGGAATTTTAGCATTATTGGATATTGCAAAACGAGACGCCGCAAGTTTACGCGCTCAAGATTTAGGTTTCGTGATCGGCCCTCGAATTAATGCGGCCGGTCGTATGGAGAGCATGCGAATAGGTATTGAGTGTTTATTGGCTCCAGATCTAGAAACAGCCTATCCAATTGCACAGCAGCTCAATCAACTGAATGTAGAACGTCGTCAAGTTGAAGCTGAGATGAAACAGCAAGCGATCAGTGCATTACAGCATGTGCAGCTACAGGCAGATTCTTTACCTGCTGCACTGGTGATGTTTGATGAACAGTGGCATCAAGGGGTAATAGGGATTGTAGCTGGGCGTCTAAAGGAACAGTTTCACCGACCAAGTTTAGTATTTGCTCCTGATGAAGATGGGATACATATTAAAGGCTCTGCACGTTCGATTGAAGGTATTCATATTCGCGATACTATTGAGCAAGTCGCAGAACAATACCCACATTTAGTTAGCCATTTTGGTGGTCATGCCGCAGCAGCAGGTTTGACCTTAAAAAAAGATAATTTTGATGAATTTAAAACAGTTTTTATTCAATCAATTGCTGAAATGGATGAAAATTTATTCCAAGCGACTCTATGGACAGATGGTGAGTTAACTGATGCTAGTTTACATCTTGAAACGCTAGACTGGATTGATCGGCTAGGTCCTTGGGGACAAAAATTTCCAATTCCCCAATTTCAGGGAAGATTTAAAGTGATGGATTATCGCTGGCTTAAAGATCAGCATTTAAAACTGAAAGTATCTTTAGGACAGCAAATTATCGATGCAATCGCTTTTAATGCGGCAGACCGTTTTGAGTTCAACCCGATGCTGGGTTATGTTGATCTCGTTTATACATTGGAACGCAATGTCTTTAATGGCATCACCAGCCTGCAACTTCAGGTTGTATATTTAAGCCAATAAAAAAACCCACCCATAAAGGGTGGATTCCTTAGGGTCTGTTAAAGATCAACAGACCCTATATTCTCTCTGGAGAGAATTAGAAGCGGAATGTACCATTCAGACCGAAAGAATCAGCACCGTCCGTTGTTGTGTAGCTTACGCCAGCAGCAATTTGAGGTGTAAAGAATTTTTTGGCATGAAGACTAAAGATAGTATCGGAGTCTTCAACAGTTGAATCAGCAAATGATACACCTACACCCAAAGTCGGATCGATATAAAGATCAGCACCTAATTTGTATGCAGTTTCATCACCAATTGCTGTTTGAGCTTCAAAGTTAGTATTGAAACCACCAATTTGGGTAACATATTTAGCACGCAAGGTCGCGGCAGTATCTTCACCAACGGTTGTTATATAACCTGCCGAGGTCGCAAAACCATGATTTGCAACAAAGGTAGGATCAAGACTTTCTTTGGATGCGCCAACTGCAAATAGAAGACCATCAATAGGTAAGAAACCTACTTCTACTGCATAGCCAGTATTCTTATCACCCGCGAATTTGACCTGATTTAATGCACCAGATACATAGAATTGAGTATCTGGAATGAAAAATTCACCTGATACACCGTAAACATCAATATCTTCAGGACCATCACCACTCGCATTTGCGTAACCTGCACCGATATTAGAAGCTTTGTTTGAGAATGCAGCTTCAGCTAAGGGCGCATTTTTAGTATTTACTGGATTTAAATAGTATTTACCTGAGACAGTGACTGTATCAAGATCAGCATCTAAACCATCAAAATCAGTATTTTCATAGCTCGCATTAGCTTCAAATTGGTAAGCTTGAGCATTCATGGCAAAAACAGAAGCAAGAAGTGCGGTAGCAAAACTTAATTTTTTCATGGTTAACCCCTTTTTGAGATAATATACTAATTTATAAGTGATTACATTTTTTGTTACATTTTTTGTTACATTTTTAGTTTAGTAGAAAAAAACCGCGAGTCAATCTTGAGAACGTAACCAAACTGTAGCAATGTGGTTTTTTTGTAAGTTATTGGACGTATCTATTTGATATTTATTGTTTAATATAAATGTGAGCTTTTGTTAAAACGGCTAGATAAATTGTTTATCTAGATGGCTTTGGTGTGTTTTTTGCAAATTTTTATTAGCAAATGTGTCTAACAGAAATCAAGTTGAAGGGCATTTTTGCCTTATATTCTCACAAAAAAAGACATGGCTGTGTCGTACAAACCAGTTATGTTAAAATATGAGATTGAGTGAAAAATATTGTGAGAAAATACGCGTGGAAATTAATCCGTACTTAGTCCAATTGAAAGATTTATCTGATCGTAGCCAGACACTACGGGGGTATCTTTGACTACGATCTAAAGGCTGAGCGTTTAGAAGAAGTTTTAAGAGAACTAGAAGACCCAACGATTTGGAATGATCAGAGTCGTGCGCAAGCCATTGCGAAAGAAAAGGGCAGTTTGGAAAATACTTTAGGTGTGTTTGATCGTCTTGCAGAGCAGCTAGATGATGCTAAAGCGATGCTTGATTTGGCTGTAGAAGCCGATGATGAAACTTTACTAGAAGATGTTCAGGCTGAACTTGATAGCGCTGAACAGGCTTTAGGTAATTTAGAATTCCGCCGCATGTTTAGTAATCCAATGGATCCAAATCCATGTTTCCTTGAAATCCAATCAGGTTCTGGTGGTACGGAAGCACAAGACTGGGCATCGATGTTACTGCGGATGTATCTGCGTTGGATCGAACGTCATGGCTTTAAAGCTGAATTGATGGAAGTGTCTGATGGTGACGTGGCAGGCATTAAATCAGCAACTATCCGTGTCGATGGCGAGTTTGCTTACGGCTGGTTACGTACCGAAAGTGGCGTACACCGTTTAGTACGTAAGTCACCATTTGACAGTAATAACAACCGTCATACCTCATTCTCTGCGGTATTTATCTCACCTGAGATTGATGACAATATCGAAATTGATATTAATCCATCGGATGTCCGTACCGATACTTACCGTGCTTCGGGTGCGGGTGGTCAGCACATTAACAAAACCGATTCGGCAGTTCGTCTCACTCACGCACCAACAGGCATTGTGGTGGCATGTCAGAACCAACGTTCACAGCATGCGAACCGTGACCATGCATGGAAGCAATTACGTGCCAAACTCTATGAGTTAGAGATGAGCAAACGTAATGAAGCAGCTCAAGCATTGGAAGACTCGAAGTCAGATATTGGTTGGGGCAGTCAGATTCGTTCTTATGTCCTAGATGATTCACGTATTAAAGATTTGCGTACAGGGATTGAAAATTCAAACACCAAAGCCGTGCTTGATGGTGATTTGGATAAGTTCATTGAAGCAAGTTTAAAGCAAGGTCTATAAATCTCTTGCCCTCTCCCTAGCCTTCTCCTGTCAGGAGAGGGAATACTCGAATTTAAAGTGTGAGAAAAAGTCTCCTATTCCTGAGCGGATGGAGACTTTATTCAATGAAAACAAATATATCAAAGTGGCTTCGTTCAGCATTGTTTAGTTAATCGAAAAAATAGGATATTAATATCGAAAAAAATAGATATTAATATTTAAAAAATACGATATACTGGGTTTAGGTGCTGAACAAAGTTTTGCCGCTTGATCAACATGGTGAGTCTATGGATATTGATATTATTAGCAAAGCCTTAGCCAATCCATTACGCCGACAGATTTTGCAGTGGCTAAAACAGCCTGAGCAATTTTTACCGGTGCAGGAATGTGGTGGCAGTTTTGAACGAGGCGTATGTGCGGGTCATATTGAACGTCTAGGCAAAGTTGCACAATCAACCATGTCAAATCATTTGTCTGTGTTACAGCAGGCAGGTTTGATTCAAGTTGAGAAATATGGGCAGTGGTCCTATTTCACCAGAAATGAAGCTTTGATTCAGCAATATATCGAACATTTAAAACAAACACTTTAACTGAATAAGTGTAAATTGAGGCGATCATGGCTGAACTAAATTCTGCGTTACAAGTGGGTGATTTTACGATTAAAAACCGTTTGGTTTTATCACCTTTGACGAGAGCTCGCAGTGGTGTTGAGCGTATTCCAAACGATTTAATGGTGGAATACTATCAACAACGTGCCAATGCGGGCTTAATTATCACTGAAGCGACGGTGATTAGTCCGAAAGCTGCTGGCTACGCCAATACGCCAGGCTTATGGTCACAAGAACAAGCTCAGGCGTGGAACAAAATTGTTGAAGCGGTGCATGCGCAAGGTTCAAAGATTGTGGTTCAGCTATGGCATGTCGGTCGTATTTCACATCCTGACTTATTAGATGGTGATATTCCAGTTGCACCAAGTGCGATTCAACCTGCGGGTGAAGTGAGTTTACTGCGTCCAAAACGTCCTTTCGTTACACCTCGTGCTTTATCGCATGAAGAAATCCAAGAAATCGTCGCACAATATAAACATGCGGCTGAGTTAGCGAAAGCAGCAGGTTTTGATGGTGTTGAGTTGCATGCAGCCAATGGTTACCTGATCGATCAGTTCCTGCAAAGTAGCACCAATATTCGTGATGATGAGTATGGTGGTTCAGTTGAAAACCGCGCGCGCTTGTTGTTGCAAATTGTCGATGCCTTTATTGAGGTATGGGGTGCAGGTCGGGTGGGTGTGCATTTGGCACCGCGTGGTGATTCACATGACATGGGTGATGATAATCCACTCGCAACTTTTGGTTATGTGGTTGAACAACTTGATCAGCGCAATGTGGCCTTTATCTTTACCCGTGAATATGAAGCGGAAGATAGTTTACAGCCGCAACTCCGCCCTAAATTCAAAGGGGTGTGGATTGCTAACGAGAAATTAACACCAGCATCAGCAAAACAGATTTTAGAAACTAAGCAAGCAGATGCTGTGGCTTTTGGATTAGCTTATATTGCCAATCCAGATCTATTAGAACGTTTGGAACATGATTTGCCTTTAAATCAGGTTCAATTCGATACTTTATATGGTGCAGGTGCAGAAGGTTATACCGATTATCCTACCTTTGAACAGTTGGAAGCCTAAGCAACCTGTGCTGGATAAAAATAATCTGGACTGAACTCAGATGAAAGATCAAGCGGATCATTAGCCGCTTGATTTTTTACTTTTAAGACTTACTTTGCTGATCATTGATTGGTGTCAATTCAAACGAGGTATATCGAAGATCAAAACGAGGAAAATAATAATCACTTTAAAACTTTGTATAAATGAAACAGTCGTTCGGTAATTCTGGATATATACAATCAGTGCGCCAATAATAAAGGGAACCATAAGTAAAAAACAGGCTTTCATTAATGCGCCTAAGTGACTGGCTAGAAGCGCCCATAAGCAGCACAGTAACGCTAGAATTAAAAAAAGGGAGAATAATTTTAAATGGATGACGGGGTAGATATTCTTGTGTTGTTTCATCAGAAGGTTGCTTTATTTGTTGGAACCAATCAGGTTGCATTGTTTTTCTCAAAATGGATTATTCTTTGTTCTAAGATATCATTTTTCTTTATAAAGAAATATTTAATCAAAGTGCAACATACAATAATCAATTGTCAATGCATATGAAACTTCCGCATAATGAGCTGAAATCAAATTCTAAATTATGGTCTAGGATGGCGCAGCAAAACGCAGTACAGCAAACACCATTTTGGTATAACTTTTTACTGATATGTCTCAAGCCTTTATACCGTTGGAAAATTAAACAACGGGCTGAAAGTGATGCACTATTTCAGCAAGAGTGTCTAGAGCGTTTTGGACCATTTCAACCCCCTAAAAATTTAAATACGATTTGGTTTCATGTGGTGTCAGTGGGTGAAACCAATGCCGCCCAGCCCTTGATTGAACATTATTTAAAACTGGGCCAGCCTGTGCTGGTCACCAACACCACCAAGACAGGACAAGCCAGAGCCAAGAGTTTATTTTCCGAAAAATATCCGACACTTTTTCAGGCGGTCTATTTGCCTGTTGATCAAAAACCATTACTGAAACAATTTTTTGAGTTGTATCAACCGAAACTTCTTGCTCTAGTTGAAACTGAAATCTGGCCAAATTTGATTGCGGCAGCACGGCTGCATAATATTCCCTGTATTTTACTCAATGCTCGTCTTTCAGCAAAATCAGCGAAAGGTTATGGCAAAGTTCGTCGTTTAACACAGCCGATGTTGCAGCAACTCACATGGTTGTTGGCTCAGGACATCGCGACACAACAGCGTTATATGGATTTGGGGCTAGATCAAGCCAAGAGTCAGGTGGTTGGTAATATTAAATTTGATATTACAGCACCGCAATCTTATGTAGAAAAAGCTGAACAGTTAAAACAGGAATGGCAGTTAGAGAAACGCCAAATAATTACTTTAGCCAGCACACATGCACCTGAAGAAGAACAGTTACTTAAACAGTTACAGCCACATTTAAATTCAAACCCTCATTTGTTGTGTATCGTTGTACCACGTCATCCAGAGCGTTTTGATGAGGTACATAAGATCTGCCAAACCCTGAATTTAAATACGCAGCGGCGTAGTCTTAAACAAGAGATTACAGCGGATACACAGGTATATCTTGCAGATAGTATGGGTGAGATGTGGTTATGGTATGCATTAAGTCAGGCATGTTTTGTCGGTGGTTCACTCAATGAGCCAGGCGGTGGGCACAATATCTTAGAACCAATGGTTTTAGATGTACCCACTGTGATTGGCCCTCGCTATTTTAATTTTCAAACGATTGTCGATGAGTTTGTGGCTGAACAAGGGATCCTTGTTGCTGAAAATGCTGAACTAGTTATACAAAATCTGATGAGTTGCCTAAATCATCCAGAGCAAAGCCAGCGATTGATTCATCAAGCTGAATTGGTGTTACAACGCAATAAAGGCTCATTGCAAAAACATATTCAATTAATTGACCATTATTTAGCGCAACGAACTGCTTCATGAATATCGTTTTACTGGACGCGAACCAAGATTGCTCAAGGGATATTTGGTCAATCGAGGATCAACGTCAAATCAAGCACTTGAATCAACACCTTCAATTAACGGCTGGAGATACTTTAAAGGTAGGCGTTCGTGATGGTCAGCGTTATCTCACTGAGGTGCAGAGTATTACAGCACAGCAGATTATGCTAAGACCCATTCAAACAGAAAGTGTGCCGAATAAACTCCCTGTGCATTTGATTCTTGCTTTGCCACGTCCTAAAGTGTTACGCCGTATCATCATGGATGCGGTGACTTTAGGTGTGGAACGGATCAGTTTGATTCATAGTTATCGAGTGGATAAAAGCTATTGGCAAAGCCCATTTTTACAGCAACTCGATGATTATGTGACTTTAGGTTTAGAGCAAGCAGGTGACACGATTGCACCTGAAATTCAATTGTATAAACGCTTTAAACCTTTTGTTGAAGATGTTTTACCTACATTTATTTCGGATCAGAAACCTGCTTATGTCGCACACCCTTATGCAGAACAGCAGATGCCTTATGCGATTCAACATTCATGTCACTTAATTGTTGGCCCAGAAGGTGGATTTATTCCGTATGAGGTTGATCTGCTCATAAAAAACGGCTGCCAAGCAATGAGCTTAGGCAACCGAATTTTACGAACTGAAACGGCAGTATCACATATTTTAGGGCGATTATTTATCTAAGTTCTCTGTATGATCAGATTGATCACCACGATACACTTTGACTTCTTGTACTGGGTAAGGAATCGAAATTCCTTTTTCATCGAAGGCTGTTACAACCAGTTCTTGAATTTCACTAATTGATGCAGATGTAGTGGTTTCTGTGGTATTTACCCACCAACGGACGGTTAAATTAATCGAGAAATCTGCAAGTGCGGTGACATTGACCGAGAAACTGGGTTGGCTCAGTACATTGAGATTACGGTCTAAAATATCCATAATGATTTTTTTTGCTTTCTGCATATCATCTTCATAGCCAATACCAACGACAAACTCACAACGGCGGCGCTGGTAGGCATTGTTCACTGTCACGGCACTGGTATACACCGTGGCATTTGGAATCACGATACGGCGACCATCAGGTGAGCGTAAAAAGGTTGCGCGAATTTGGATATCTTCAACATTGCCTTCAAAACCATTCACAACAATATCATCGCCGATGCGGAAAGGTTCACTGAGTAAAATTAAGATACCTGATAGCAAGTTTTGGAAAATATCTTTGAAAGCGAAACCGATTGCAACAGAACCGATTCCCAATGCTCCGATTAACTGGCTTGGGGTGAAACCTGGAATAGCGATGACCAATCCAATTAAAAAACCAAAGAATAGAATAAAAGTGCTTCCGACACGGTTAAGCACTAATACCAAGTTTTGTCGGGTGTAGCTACGGTTTTCCAAAGTTTTGTGAATAAAGAATTTAAATAACTTAGTCAGTAGCCAAAAAATGACAAACACCGCAATGGCGATGCAAATATAGGGAACCCGTTGCCAGAAACTGTCGATGATCTTGTCAATCGTGGTATAGGCATCATGGTATTTTTCAGTATGGGCCAATACCGTTTGCGTGGTTTTTGCACCTGCTTGATGAATCAATTCACCAGTATCTTTAGCGACCTCAGTTAATGTCGTTTGCTCATTTGCCACGGGAAAATCTCTATTTCGCAACGTAAGGAATTTATTAGGGGAGCTATCATAATGAATTTATGCTGATCATGCATGATAAATTCCGTAACGGTTTTATTTATTGAGTAGTTCAAATTTGGCTGTTCGATAAAGTATTAAAAATACTCAGTTGTATTTTGTAAGATCTGGGTTGGTGTACCCCAAAAGTCAGGGCTAGCAAAATAATAGCTAAAGATAAACATGCCAAATATCATCATTAAACTGAATATAATCATGATCCATGCAAATAGTTTTTCCCATATGGTGGATGGGCGGACATCGCCATAATCATTGCGATGAGGTGTGCCTGCTGCAAATAAGACATAAAGTGTAAAAAAGAATTGAAGGATTGGCACCAGTAATAATAGACATAGCCACCCTGTTTTATTCAGATCATGTAAACGTCGGATTAAAAAAATGATCTGAAAATAAAAACCAGCAAACCATAGTGCAATCAGCGCAATTCCTCCGATTCCTGAAAATGCAGATAAGATTGGTTCATGAATCTGTACATCATTTACACTTAGACTCGCCGAAATTGTGGCAATAAGAATGAAAAGAACCGTCCAACTGACACTCAACAAACCATACCAACCTAGATAGCTTAAGCGATTAAAACGTCCTTTAGCAGATAAAGGATGATCGTATTGAGGCTGAATTGGGGCAGATAGTGTTTGATCGAACATGATGAATTCCTATTTTTTGATTATTAAATCTTTTAAGGTCTTAGCAATGATCAAAATAATCACTTATTTTAAAAGTAAAAAGCATAGACAAGCAGTTCAAATTTAAATTATTTTGAGTAAATTTTTGAAAAAAATTTGGTTGCTAAAGCATAACATTCTTACGACCAAAGCCGCATTGTTTGCTATTGTAAATGATGACCATACTGCAAGAGAAAACAAAATATACCCGAAAAATAGATGTGTATATCTAAGGTATGAAATAAAAAACAAAGGAAGTGAGCTATGAAAGAAATCTACCCAGTGCCTGATAAATTCAAAGAAATGGCAAGAATCTCGGAAGCAGACTATTTCAAACGTTATCAGGATTCAATTGAGCAACCCGAAGTATTTTGGGCACAGGAAGCAAAAAATATTGATTGGATCAAACCATTCACACAGGTTAAAAATACAAGTTTTAACGCAGATAATTTCAAAATTGAGTGGTTCGCCGATGGTGAACTGAATGTTTCAGCCAACTGTTTAGATCGTCATCTTAAAGATAATCCTTTAAAGCCTGCGATTATCTGGGAAGGTGATCATCCTTCACGTCATAAAATCATCTCATTTTCTGAACTACACGATGAAGTCTGTCGTTTTGCCAATGTGCTAAAAAAACAAGGCATTCGCAAGGGTGATCGTGTGGTGCTATATATGCCAATGGTGCCTGAGGCAGCGATTGCCATGTTGGCCTGTGCACGAATTGGTGCTGTGCATTGTGTGGTGTTTGGTGGGTTCTCACCAGACTCATTGGCTAGCCGTATCGAAGATAGTCAAGCAAAATTAGTGATTACTGCGGATGCGGGCATGCGCGGCGGTAAGCTTATTCCACTGAAAGAAAATGTAGATGCAGCCTTAGAAATTGATGGCACCAGTAGTGTCGAAAATGTGATTGTGGTGCATCGTACAGGGAATCCGATTCAGTTCAATGCTAAGCGTGACGTTTGGTATCACCTTGCGATTATGGAAGTAAATGAACACTGTCCACCAGAACCGATGAAAGCAGAAGATCCGCTCTTCATTCTGTACACCTCGGGTTCAACAGGAAAACCGAAAGGCGTGTTACATACCACAGGTGGTTATCTGGTTTATGTCAACACTACTTTTAGAGAAGTCTTTGATCTCAAAGAAGATGATGTGTATTGGTGTACTGCAGATGTAGGCTGGATTACGGGACATAGTTATTTACTTTATGGTCCGTTGAGTAATGCCACTACTACGGTCATGTTCGAGGGAATTCCACAATATCCAACTTGGGCACGTATTGGTCATGTGATTGATAAACATAACATCACGATTTTATATACTGCACCAACTGCAATTCGCGCCATGATGCGTGAAGGCGATGCCTACGTGCGTGAAAGTGATCGGAGTAGTTTACGTTTGCTGGGTTCAGTCGGTGAACCAATTAACCCTGAAGCATGGAATTGGTATCACGAGGTCGTAGGTGAAGGCCGTTGTCCAATTGTCGACACATGGTGGCAAACAGAAACAGGTGGTATTTTAATTTCACCATTGCCGGGTGCAACTGCACTCAAACCGGGTTCAGCAACACGTCCATTCTTTGGAGTACAACCTGCGTTAGTCGATGGCGAAGGAAATGAATTGGACGGAGCAACAGAAGGTAATTTGGTCATTAAAGACTCATGGCCGGGCCAAATGAGAACCATTTGGGGCGATCCAGAGCGCTTTATTGAAGCTTATTTCTCAACTTTTAAAGGCTATTATTTTACTGGTGATGGTGCACGCCGTGATGCCGATGGCTATTACTGGATCACTGGGCGTGTTGATGATGTACTGAACATTTCAGGTCATCGTTTAGGGACAGCCGAGATTGAAAGTGCATTGGTTGCACATGAAGCAGTGGCTGAAGCGGCAGTTGTTGGTATGCCACATGACATTAAAGGTCAAGGGATTTGTACTTTTGTCACCTTGCAAGCCGATGTGGCGGAATCTGAGGAGCTACGCAAGGAGTTGGTGAGCTGGGTGCGTAAAGTGCTTGGGCCAGTGGCTACCCCTGATGCACTGCATTGGGCGCCTGCTTTGCCGAAAACTCGTTCAGGTAAAATCATGCGCCGTATCCTAAGAAAGATTGCTGCCAATGAGTTGGATAACTTAGGCGATACCTCAACATTGGCTGAGCCGGCTGTGGTTGAACATCTGATTGCCACGGTTTATCCAAACCGATAAACCTATTCAAATTTAAAAAGAGCGTTCGATGGAACGCTCTTTTTTTCTGCATGATTTAATTCTGTGCTAAAAAATCAGCCGTGTTTTGTACTGTGGCAAAGAAACCGAGTGCAGATAAAAATGCCGTTTGTACATCGGCTGCTTTGACGATCTTAGCATCATGTTCAAGATCACGGGTTGCAGTGGCATCTGCGATCACAATGGGTTGGTATCCAAGTTCTTTGGCTGCACGTGTCCCTGAGTCAATACAGACATGGGTCATCATACCTGTGATCACTAACTGTTCAACTTGATGCTGTTTAAGGATGGTTTGAAGATTGGTTTCCAAAAAGCTATTGGGAAAATGCTTTTCGACAATCACTGATTGATCTGTGACTTTAAGTTGAGGATGTAATTCAACACCCACGGTATTTTCCTGAAAGAAACTAGCAGAGGCAGGGTTAATATGCTGAATATAAATAATCGGTAAATTGTTTTGAATAAAATGGTCTTCCAATAGATTGGTTTGCGCTAGAGCAAGCTCTGGATTGACCAATTCCATTTTGCCATTTTTAAAATAATCGTTTTGGACATCAATAATCAGTAAGGCTTGTTTCATCATTTTTTCTTCCAGCGTTAAGATAAAACAAGAGTAGGGGAAGTGTGAAAAATCCGCTATATTCAGATGAAAGCATTGTTGCTGGTTTTCTTTCGTAATGAAAAATGAATATTGAACTTGATCCGATTGATCTGAAAATTATTGAATTGCTAAAACAAGATTCTCGTTTAAGCCATAAAGAAATAGGACAGCGAGTGCATCGGACTGGGCAGGCCGTTGGCGCTCGTATTGCACAGTTAATGGATGCAGGCTTTATCAAAAATTACACCATCGCGATAAAATATGAACATAAACAATTCATCCAACTGTTTATGAATGATCAGCAGGCTTTTATTGAGGTTGAGCGTTTGGTCAAACAATATGAGCAGGTGGATGAATGTTTTAAAATTCTCGGCAACGCCTGCTATATGATTGTTAGCCATTTTAATCCATCACAATTAAATGAGTTTATTGAGCAACTGTCGCAGTGGTGCCGTATTCGGTTGAAACGGTTATGCGGGAAATTGAGACCCGTTAAAATAAAAAAAGCCCCAAGCCGAGCCTTGGGGGGAAGATTTGCCATTTCTTTTGTTTTTCTTCTTATTCAGCACTGAAAACTAAGCTGATTTTGCTGCGAGACGCTGTTCCTGTTGTTGCTCAAGTTGACGGACTAACGGTAGAACTTTTGCTCCAAAATATTCTACTTCTTCAATAAAATGTAGAAAGCCTGAAAGAACCAAATCAACGCCAACATTCTGTAATGCCACAATCCGTTCCGCAATTTGTTGCGGCGTACCGATCAGGTTTGTTTTAAAACCATCATTGTATTGAACCAAATCATCAAAGGTCGATTTTGCCCAATTGCCCTCACGCTCAGGGGCTGCTGCACCTGCTTCACGGGTGGCATCACCGAAGGCATTCACCGCTTCGACATTGGCTTGAGCTATGATTTCATTCAGTACAGCTTTAGCTTCTTCCTCAGTATCACGGGCAATCATAAAGGCATTAACCCCAATCTGGACTTGTCTGTTGGCTAACTTTGCTTTGCTGCGGACATCATCAACAGTCAGTACGTTGTTCAATATTGCTTACAACGAGACCACCACTCACATTAGGAACCCAGTAGGCAAATTTAATTGCTGATGTTGTTATTGTCATCGTTGTATCCTCCATAAAAGATATGGTTTATGCGACGTGGGTTAACTTCTTGGCTGACTTCGGGTGTAAGCGAGATTCAGCTGCATCCAGATTCGGTACTGCCGCAGATGGTAAGACTTCTGCTTGTTCGATTTGTTTATTGATGCCGAGATTCTGATTGGCTTGCTCAGTTTTGGCTTTGATGGCAGCAGCATGTTGGCCTTTGGCAGGTGCCCATTCCAAAATTGGTAAAGCACGTGCCACAGCCAAGGTAACGCGATCAGACAATTGTTCGCTTTTTACCGTGTATTCAGGCGTGAAATCACGATCAGTGGCATAGACCCCAATCGGTAAGGTTTGTGCTTGGAAAAAACTGAATAAAGGGCGTAATTGATGTTCTAACACCAGTGCATGACGGTCACTGCCACCTGAAGCGGCGAGTAACACAGGTACATCAACCAAAGCTGTTTGCTCAACAAAGTCGAAGAAATGCTTAAATAAGCCCGTAAACGAAGCACGGTAAACAGGTGTTCCCACGATCAATGCATCTGCGGCTTCAACGGCAGCCAAATCATCTTGTACCCGTTGTGGCAGCTGATTACGATAAATTGCCCCACCCAGTAAAGGCCCAATTTCACTCAGTTTGACGAAATGCACCTTGATATTAATCGCTTCCGAAAGTTCATCAAGAATCGCCTGAACTAAACTTTCTGTTTTTGATGGGCTGTTTAAACCACCAGATACTGCAACAATATTAAGGGGAGTAGAGAGAGTATTGTGATTGGACATAATAGCGGCCTAAAAGATCATTTCGAATTGCTATTTATTTATCTACACCGCATGCCAAGTTGTAAAATAAGGAAATGCTGCAAGCTTATCTGTTTTGTATATATACCTATAAAGGATTCAGTAGAAAAAATTAAATGAATTTAATACTCTGTTTCTATTGGTTATTTCTGTATAGTGTGTATTGATTGGTCTATGTTGTGTGAGTTATATCAATATTTTTATTGTTTTGCATTTATGATGAAATAAACAAGTTTTGATGTCTAACCAACAGTTCATTTAAAAAATAGGCTAAGATAGATTAAATTTGAATAAACACCGTACAGTGACGTACTCGCAGACAGCTCAGCGCTTATGAATATTTTAATTGTAGACGACCACCCTTTATTTAGACATGCTTTAATTCAAGCGGTTCGATATAGTCTTCCTCAAGCACAGATTCAGGAAACTGCGGATGTCGATGAATTCTACGAGCGCTTAGAGCATGGTGCAGAACCTGATCTCGTATTACTTGATCTGAATTTACCCGGCGCATCTGGTTTTTCTGCCTTGGTATACGTACGAGCACAATACCCAGCGATTCCAATCATTGTTGTATCAGCACATGAAGAAGTCTCGATTATCCAACGTGCAATTGCACATGGTGCAATGGGGTATATCCCGAAATCATCACACCCAAGTCATATTGGCGAAGCAATTAAACATGTATTAGAGGGTGAAATTTGGCTACCACCGAATTTAGCCATGCATCATGGTTTCGATCCAAGAGCTGCGGATGAAACCGCGTTGGCAGAACGTCTGCAATCGCTTACACCACAACAGTTCCGTGTATTGATGATGGTGGCAGAAGGTCTGCTCAATAAACAAATTGCTTATGAGTTAGACGTATCAGAAGCCACGATCAAAGCGCATGTCACGGCTATTTTCCGCAAATTAGGCGTACAAAACCGTACGCAAGCTGTTTTAGCAATTAGTGCATTAAATATCGAAGATAAAAAGATGTAATTAACAAGTTGAATAACTCATTTGTTTATTCAAATGTTTAAAGACAATAAAAAAACCCAGTTCATGAACTGGGTTTTTTTATGCATAGATGCTGAATTAGAACATCTATGACTGCATTAGAAGCGTACTTTAGCGTTTAAGCCAATAGTTTGCATATCTTCATCAGTACCTACAGCATTAGCATTTAAATAGCTTGCACCTACAGCAACTGCTGGGGTAATAAAGTAGTTTACATTAACACCCCAAGCTGAATCAGGTGTATCTGCAAAACTTGATTTAGCGTATGAAACACCTGTGCTAAGTTTAGAGTTTAGGTACAAATCAGTTTTTAACTCGTATGCAGTGTCTTCACCGTAAACGATACCTGTTTCGAAACCGATTGACATAGGCGTGCCATCGATAGCACCAACGTATTTAGTACGAGCAGTGATTGCATCTTGCTTGTCAGCGATAGTCGCTGTTTCACCAACTGCTTTACCAAAACCTTTATTTAAGATTTTGAAAGTATCCAAAGATGTTTGTTCAACAACGTTCGTATAACCTACCGCTACGAGGAAGTTTGGAGCGATTACCGAACCAAATTCAACAGCCCAACGCTGACCACGGTCATCATTCTCGCCATATTTACCGTCATTGTCAGTCGCGCTATAGCTTAAGCTTGCATACGCTGGTGTATATGGAGTTGGTACATAAGCTTCAGCTTTAACACCTACGTTTTGAGATTTAACTTCGTCAAGATTAGCAAAGTTATAACCAAGTGATACGTTAGAAGCTTGGTTAACAAAAGCTGCTTCAGCTAAAGGACCTTTAGAAGCATCTACATTTTTGAAGTAGTAAGTTGCTTGTCCGCCAACAGTGTAATTATTAAAATCTCTGTTTTCATCGTTAGAATCTAGAGCTTCAGACTGACCTTGGATTTCGAATTGGTAAGCTTGAGCACCGGTCATGGCTAATAATAAAGCAGTGGCTAAACCGAGTTTTTTCATAGTAATTTCCAGCTTTTACAGTAAGGAGTAAAGTTGGATTTCATTCTATTGTAACAAAATATGATGTCAATGTAATAAATGACATGTTCCGACAAATGATCATGTAAGATAATAATGGTGGTTAAAAATTGCTCTGCTAGAGTTGCGGTTGTCAACTTTAGAAAAAATATAATATTTATATATAGATAAGATATTTTCTTATGTTTATTTAAGCGAGTAATCTTGTTTTGAAACGATGTATCTTAATTGTTTAATTCGATTGATTTTATCGTTTTTTTCGTTTTAATATGTCGTAAAACTGTAATAAATCACCAATAAAAATGTGATTTTAATCTCATTAAAATTGTGTTATGTGATTAATTTAATTTTTAAATGAAGCATGACAATTAAAAAATTTGGGAAGTTCAATTTTAAGAGCTAATTTAATTTGGAAAAACGATTGTAAATTTAAACCTGATCTATTTAATCGACTTTACTTTTTGAGATATAATTCACATAATGGTTGCAGAGAGGTATTTAATTTGCATTTTATTCTCTCGTAACATTTTCTCAATATATTGTGTTTTACTAGCTCGACTTTCCCCAAGGTTGAGCTTTTTTTTGCCCAGTTCTTTATCATTTTTTAAGATATGACCTTTGAGTTTGCGTAAATTCAAGCTAGAGAAACGAAATCAACCTAAATTTACGCCAGTACTTGAGAACCCATTAAATTTATTTCAACATTGGCTTCAAGAAACGCCCTGTGTGAGAAATCTCGACTTCAGCGACTTGCTCAGGTGTACCTTCGGCAATGATTTGACCACCACCAGAACCACCTTCAGGACCAAGGTCAATTACCCAGTCTGCGGTTTTGATCACATCCAAATTATGCTCAATCACCACAATGGTATTACCCTTATTACGTAGCTCATACAAAATGTCGAGTAACTTAGCAATATCATGGAAATGTAGACCTGTTGTCGGCTCATCCAAGATATATAAGGTTTTACCTGTATCACGTTTTGCTAACTCACGCGCTAATTTAACCCGTTGCGCTTCACCACCTGAAAGCGTGGTTGCTGCTTGACCTAAACGAATATAGCCTAGACCTACTTGAATTAAGGTATCTAAACGGCGGTGAATCACAGGAATGGCACTAAAGAATTCAGCAGCATCTTCTACGGTCATTTCTAACACGTCTGAAATGTTCTTGCCTTTATAACCAACCTCTAAAGTTTCACGGTTATAACGCTTGCCATGGCAGGCATCACAAGGCACATACATATCAGGCAGGAAGTGCATTGCGACCTTGATCATGCCGTCGCCTTCACAGGCTTCACAACGTCCGCCTTTCACGTTAAACGAGAAACGACCTGCGCTGTAACCACGTGCTTTGGCTTCAGGCGTTTGTGCAAATAACTCACGAATTGGGGTAAATAAGCCTGTATATGTGGCAGGATTCGAACGTGGGGTACGACCAATCGGACTTTGGTCAATATCAACCACTTTATCTAAGTACTGTAAACCATCAATCGAATCAAACTTTTCTGCGGTCAGTGTGGTTGCACCATTGAGCTGGGTCGCAGCCAAAGGTAATAAGGTGCGGTTAATCAGCGTTGATTTTCCTGAACCTGAAACCCCAGTCACACAGGTCATAATGCCGAGAGGAATGGTCAGATCGACATTTTGTAAATTGTGTCCGCTTGCGCCAGACAATTGAATGACTTCATTTGGACGAGGTGATTGAGTACGTTGTTTCGGTACTTCAATTTTTAATTTGCCAGAAAGATATTGACCAGTGAGTGAGTCAGCATGATTCGCAAGTTCGTCATAAGTCCCTTCAGCAATAATTGCACCACCATGAATACCTGCGCCAGGACCAATATCAATAATATGATCCGCAGCACGAATCGCGTCTTCATCATGCTCAACCACAAGCACCGTATTACCCAAATCACGTAAGCGAATGAGCGTTTGTAATAAGCGATCATTATCACGTTGGTGTAGACCAATCGATGGTTCATCAAGCACATACATCACACCCATTAAGCCTGCACCGATTTGCGAAGCGAGACGAATACGTTGTGCCTCACCCCCTGAAAGGGTTTCAGCCGAACGTGCTAAGCTTAAATAATTGAGTCCAACACTCACCAAAAAGTGTAAACGTTCACGAATTTCTTTAAAAATTTTATCGGCGATTTCGCCTTTAGCACCCTCGAGATTGAGGTCTTGATAATAACTTTCTGCATCACCAATCGACATCTTGGTGATTTCAGCAATGGTTTTGTCTTTAACACGAACATGACGCGAGATTTCATTGAGACGAGAACCACCACACGCATCACAAGCGGCATTAGATAAGTATTGGGCTAAGTCATCACGGACATAATTCGATTCCGTTTCACGATAACGACGTTCCAAATGTGGCAATATTCCTTCAAAAGGTTGCACACGATTATGTTTACGACCACGTTCATCAATATAACTGAGGTCGATTTTTTCTTTGCCTGTACCTTGTAAGAATTTCTTTTGTGTCTCTTTATCCAGTTGATTCCACGGGGTATCGAGTGGAATATCAAAATGATCTGCGACTTTTTGAAGCATCGTATAGTAATACGGACGCTGTCTGTCCCAACCACGAATTGCACCTTGGCTGATCGATACTTCTGGGTTTGGAATAAGTTTGTCGGCGCTGAAATGACTACGCGTCCCTAAACCATCACAGACAGGGCAAGCACCAAAAGGATTGTTAAACGAGAACAAACGAGGCTCGAGTTCAGCAACCGCACGGTCACATTCAGGACAAGAGTGTTTCGCTGAAAAGACACGTTCAGGGTGTTCGCCATTCATCCACGATAAAATTGCAATATCGCTACCTAAACGTAAGGTAGTTTCAAAGGATTCAGCAATTCGATTGCCAAGATCATCGCGGACTTTGAAACGGTCGACGACGACTTCGATGGTATGTTTTTTCTTTTTGTCTAATTCAGGTGGGGTATCAATATCAATAATTTCGCCATCGACACGCGCACGCACAAAGCCTTGGCTTTGTAATTGTTCAAATAAGTTACTGTATTCGCCTTTGCGCTCACGGACCACAGGTGCGAGCAACATCAGTGCCGTACCTTCTTCTAATCCTTTTACCGCATCAACCATTTCTGAAATGGTTTGTGCCACCATTGGGAGATCATGTTCAGGACAGTAAGGCGTTCCAACACGTGCGTAAAGCAAACGCAAATAGTCATAAATTTCGGTAATTGTCCCGACAGTTGAACGAGGGTTATGGCTGGTTGACTTCTGCTCAATTGCAATTGCAGGTGATAAACCTTCAATCGAATCAACTTCAGGTTTTTCCATTTGCGAAAGGAATTGGCGTGCATAAGCTGAAAGTGATTCCACATAGCGACGCTGACCTTCAGCATATAAAGTGTCAAATGCAAGGGATGATTTTCCTGAACCTGAAAGCCCTGTGATCACCACAAATTTGTCACGTGGAATATCGAGTGACACATTCTTTAAATTATGGGTACGTGCGCCTCGAATACGGATATGACTTTGGCTCATGAAAACATCTCAGTAATGTGCAAATAGAAGATCAAAATACATTGAACAGCAATCTCATAGATCATTCATTATTTAAGTTGAATGTATTGAAAGAAAGCTCAGTACTAATCAATTTAAAATAATTTCTGAGCAGCATTTTGCTGTTGAATGGGTCTTATATGATAGCGCCTTAAAATTGTTCAAGTGGTATAAAAATATTTAAAACGACAAATTGTGACGGTTAAATCACATTTATAACGAGTATCACATCCTGACCGAGTTGTATTTTTATCATTCCTTTTCTGATTTTACTACCGTAAAGCTGTTGCAGAATAAAAATACATAAATTTACTACATGACTGGTCTAATATTAATTTATGGTGTGGCTATGAAACAATCAATCAAGAGTGAAGCAACTCGACAACATATCTTGGATACTAGTTTTGAATTGTTATTGCGTAAAAGTTTTGTGGAAGTTGGTTTACAAGAAATTTTAAAAGCCTGTGGCGTGCCAAAAGGTTCGTTCTACCAGTATTTTGCGTCTAAAGAGGCATTTGGTTGTGCCATATTAGAACATACATGGCTGACTATAAAGTACAAGTCGAACAGCTTTGGTAGCATACTGAACAAAGTGCGTATGCACGTTTAAAGGCTTTTGGTAATAGCTTGGAAAAAGCCCAACTCACTAAAGTTTTAGCGCAGAACCAAGGTCTTTATAATGGGTTTCTTGCAGCAGGTTTGTTTTGGGCACTCATTGCACCTGAAACCTATGCGGTGGCTTTGGCAAATTTCTTTTTATTGTGTGTGTTGATTGCAGGTATGTATGGTGCTTTGACGGCAAGCAAAAAAATTATTTATACCCAATCTGTACCCGCATTGCTTGCCTTAATTGCGGTTAACTTTTTTTAAGCAATTAAAGGTATTCACTCGATCTGATTTATGTTTTAATGCAGCCAGTTTGAGATGAGCCTCATACAGTATATCGGACAATACGATATACGACTAAGCCCCTATGAGGGGCTTTTTTATGTCTGTGAAAAATGTAAATGAAGGTCTGATAGACGATTAAGCTTGATCTAAACCTAACCATTGGCGTTGCTGGTACGCGCTGTCCCAAAATAACCATTCTAGTTTTGCACCCATAGTGTATGCAGCATGCATTTTCGCCAAAGTGTCTTGATCACAACGTGCTGCCACTTTATCTACAGTTGCAATCACATTGCGCACTGCCGTATTAAATTCTTCACCTGCATAGGTATCAATCCATGCTTGATACGGATTATTAGGAACTGATTGGTTTACGATGTCTTTACCAACCTCAGCATAAATCCAAAAACAGGGAAGCAAAGCTGCCAAAATCACAGGATAACTTTCTGACCAAGCTGTTGCGGTTAGGAAAGAGGTGTAATGGTGGCAGGCAAGTGTTAATGGTGTGCCTTCAAACTCAGCCTTGCTGACATCAAACTCCTGCATAAAATCACTATGCAGGCTACGTTCTACAATAATCGCAATTTTTGCTGCTTCCGAAAATTGAATCACATCATCTGCTTCATAGGCTTTTGCCGCAGCTACAGCAAGCGCACGACCATAAGCTAGTAAATAGTGAGCATCTTGAATCACATAATGACAAAATGCTTTACGATCTAGAGTACCCTTAGCTAGTTCTTGATTGAATGGTAGAGCTAATATTTTTTGATATAAATCGTGATTACGTTGCCATACATCTTGAGAAAACGTCATGAAATGAACCTATTAAAGTACATATAAAGAAATCTTTCAGCACTATAACAGAGTCTGGTTTGGATGGTTTCTTTTGCCAAACAAGTCCAACAATCTTTTCTCTTTTTGGGTCGAAACTCGCCTACAATAGCTACATTTTTATAACTCAACGATTTCGCATAAGGCTGTTCATGAAGCATTTTCGTTTTTCTATATTCTTTACGGTAGTGTGTTTAGCACTATCTGCCTATTGGGGCTACACGCATGGCCCTGAAGCAGGCGTAGCTACGATGCTTAAAGCATTGACCATTACTGCGATCTTGGCTGTAATGGAAGTTTCGCTATCCTTTGATAATGCTGTGGTAAATGCTTCGGTATTACGTAATTGGGATCATTTTTGGAAAATGATTTTTTTAACGGTGGGTATTCTAATCGCCGTGTTTGGAATGCGTTTGATTTTCCCTGTCGTTATTGTTGCTGTGACGGCAGATATGGGCATGATTGAAGTCGCTAAAATGGCATTGAATGATCCAAAAACCTATTCAGAGCGTTTAATGGCACATCATGCTGAAATTTCAGCGTTTGGTGGTACTTTCCTGTTAATGGTGTTTTTAAATTTCTTCTTTGATGATGGTAAAGAAACCCATTGGTTTAAGTGGTTAGAAGCAAAATTAGCAAATTTAGCCAGTGTACCCGCCATGTCTGTTTTTCTCGCATTGATTGCCATGATTATTATGGCAGCCAATGTTGAAGAGTCTGTACGTTTGGCTGTGACCATGGCAGGGATTTGGGGTATTGTCGTATATATTGGCGTACAGGTGCTTAGTCATCTCTTAGGTGGTGAGCCAGAGATTGATGAAAATGGTAATGCGGTTACGCATGATGCAAATGGCGCTGCTTCAGGTGTCGTGAAAGCTGGTTTTGGTGGTTTTTTATATCTTGAAGTCCTAGATGCATCGTTCAGTTTTGATGGTGTGATCGGTGCATTCGCGATTACCAGTGATGTTGTCATTATCATGTTAGGTCTTGCGATTGGCGCAATGTTTGTCCGTTCAATGACCATCTATCTTGTTGAAAAGGGCACGTTAGATGCTTATATTTTCTTGGAACATGGTGCGCATTATGCGATTGGCGCTTTGGCATTTATCATGATCGCAAGTGGTACAGGCTTACATGTACCTGAAGTTGTAACGGGCCTGATCGGGGTTGCCTTTATCGTTTGGGCAGTGATCGCATCTATTCAATATAGCAAGCGAGAACAGCAAGCTTCTTAAGCTTATTTTCAGCTAAGTGGTATATTTTAAATAAAGGAGCACGATTTGCTCCTTTATTTTTTCTCCTAAAGATTGTGTTTTTCATAATCTACTTACAACCTTGTTAAGCGAATCGCTTATAATTCGCTAAGCCAGTTATAGTGTCTTATCAATAATGAATGCTTTAGAACGCCGTTCAACTTTTGCCTTAAGCAGCATTTTTGCCTTACGCATGTTGGGTTTGTTCATGATTATTCCTGTCTTTTCAGTGGCAGGACAATCTTATCAATATGCCACACCTGCCCTCATTGGTTTAGCTGTAGGGGTCTATGGTTTAACACAAGCAATTTTGCAGATTCCGTTTAGCTTGTTGGCTGATCGTTTTAGTCGTAAACCATTGGTTGTACTGGGTTTACTCTTATTTGCGATTGGTGGTGCGATAGCAGGTTTATCTGACACAATTTATGGTGTGATTATTGGTCGTGCGATTGCAGGTGCAGGTGCAGTTTCAGCCGTAGTCATGGCTTTACTGGCTGATGTGACTCGTGAAGAACAGCGGACCAAAGCCATGGCAGCGATGGGGATGAGTATTGGCTTGTCTTTCGTAGTGGCATTTAGTTTAGGACCTTGGCTCACTAGCTTAGTCGGTATTTCTGGGCTATTTTTCGTGACAACGATTATGGGATTGGCTGCGATTTTGATGTTATTGCTCGTGCCTAAAGTCACACGACATCATCGCAATTTCCAACAAGGTTATTTATCGCAGTTGAAACAAGTCATTCAAATGGGCGATTTGAATCGCTTACATGTCTCTGTTTTTTCTCTGCACTTATTGCTCACGGCAATGTTTATTTATATTCCTTCTCAGTTGATTGAATATGCACAAATTCCACTGGCAAAACATGGTTTGATTTATTTGCCATTATTGGTGCTGAGTCTGTTCTTTGCTTTCCCAAGTATTATTATTGCTGAAAAATATCGCAAAATGCGTGGTATTTTCTTGTCAGCAATTGCTGGAATTATTGTGGGTTTACTGATTCTTATTTTTGGTTATGAATCGAAATATGTATTGCTCGCAGGGCTTGGTATTTTCTTTATCGCCTTCAATGTCATGGAAGCGTTATTGCCATCTTGGTTATCGAAAGTTGCACCTATTCAATCTAAAGCAACTGCGATGGGAATAAATGCCAGTAGCCAATTCTTAGGTGCTTTTTTTGGTGGTACTTTGGGTGGACAGCTTCTGATGTTACAGAATACTGCACTTGGCTGGAGTGTCCTCTCTGGGATTGCTATACTTTGGTTGTTGGTCAGTTTTGGGCTGGCTCAACCTCGATATTTGTCTTCAATTGTGTTGCCTCTACCTCAAATGACACAAACGGATGAATGGACTTCAAAATTGTTGGCAATTCGTGGTATTGAAGAAGTCGTGGTGATGCCTGAACAACAAGTTGCTTATATTAAAGTCGATAAACAGTGTATAGATGATGCTGGACGACAAGATTTAACGCACTTGATTGGCAAAGAGGTAGCCATTTAAACATAACTCTTATAAAGTAAAACATAGAAATATATAGGATGAAGACAGCTAATGCGTGGTGTGAATAAAGTTATTTTAGTAGGTACTTTGGGTAAAGATCCTGAAACCAAAACTTTTCCAAATGGTGGATCCCTGACTCAATTTTCGATTGCAACAAGTGAGTCTTGGACAGATAAGAATACAGGCGAGCGTAAAGAACAAACAGAATGGCATCGTATTGTGTTACACAACCGTTTAGGCGAAATTGCACAGCAATATTTGCGTAAAGGTTCAAAAGTTTATATCGAAGGTTCATTACGTACTCGTCAATGGACAGATCAAAACGGTCAAGAGCGTTACAGTACTGAAATTCGTGGCGATCAAATGCAAATGTTAGATACGCGTCAACAAAGCGAACAAGGCGGCGGTGACTTTAATCAACCACGTTTTAATAACAACAATAACCAAGGTGGTGGTTACCAAAATACGGGTTATAACAATAACCAAAATGGTTATGGTCAGGGCGGAGGTT
Source organism: Acinetobacter sp. NIPH 284 (assembly GCF_000369425.1). Lineage (NCBI taxonomy): Bacteria > Pseudomonadati > Pseudomonadota > Gammaproteobacteria > Moraxellales > Moraxellaceae > Acinetobacter > Acinetobacter sp. NIPH 284. Next base: position 301,496 of record NZ_KB850009.1, on the reverse strand, counting down.
TTGCTGGTGGTAATCAAGGTAATTATGCAGGTAGTCCACAAGCAGGAAATGGTTTTAATACACCAAAATCAGCACCTCAGCCTGCGACTGCCCCTGCTGATTTAGATGATGATTTACCATTTTAAATTGTATAATATGTAAATATTGTATTTATTAAAGAAAAAGAGCTTGATTTATATCAAGTTCTTTTTTTTATTTCTTTTAAAAATATTGAATTTTACTTACTCGCCATTTTTTATACAGCAAATGTCAACAGACCCTAATTTAGTACTAAATTATCTATAAAATTTAAGATTGTCCTGTTTGTGGAATAATTTGTTGTTAATCCATATCTATAAGCGTTGATCATCAAGGCGTAAAATGAGTCTCAAGAAAAGAATTTCTACCTGAATAGGAGAAACTAAATGAAGAAAGTTCTTGGTATCTATCAAAATAAAAATATGCACTGGGTTGGTGATGGTTTCCCTGTGTACAATTTGTTTTCTTATGATCGTTTGGGACAAGCGATTAGCCCATTTTTACTTTTAGATTATGCAGCGCCGTACCGTTTTGAACCAACAACTGCTCAACAAGGAGTGGGTACCCATCCGCACCGCGGTTTTGAGACCGTAACGATTGCCTATCAAGGTGAAGTGACACATAAGGATTCAAGTGGTGGCGGTGGTACAATTAAAGCTGGTGATGTGCAATGGATGACAGCTGGAGGCGGTGTTCTACATCAAGAATTTCATTCCCCTGAATTTGCTCATCAAGGTGGTTTGTTTGAAATGGTACAACTATGGGTAAATTTGCCAGCTCATTCGAAAATGACGCCTGCAAAATATCAAGCCATTGAAGCAACAGATATCCAAAGCATTCACTTGGATGATGTAGGGAGTGAATTGCGTGTGATTGCTGGGCAATATCAAGAGACAATTGGCGCAGCTACAACATTCAGTCCAGTCAATGTTTGGGATGGTAAAGTTGTGGCAGATCAAGCGCACACGTTTTATGTGACCGAAGGACATACCACATTGTTGGTGCTACTTTCTGGTGAGGTGATTTTAAATGATGCTCAACACATTGCAGCACCAAGTTTGGTTGTACTGAGCCGTGAAGAAATTGATTTTACGATCAAGGCTGAGCAAGACAGTAAATTCTTGATTTTAACAGGTCAACCTTTGAATGAACCGATTGAAGGTTATGGGCCATTTGTTATGAATAGCAAAGCTGAGATTACAGATGCGATCAATGATTTCAATCGTGGTAAATTTGGCAGCATGTAAAGCTTAATTTTCCTTATTACAGACACATATAAGAAAGCCCATAACTCCTTTAAAGCTATGGGCTTTCGCTATAAGACTCTCTATTGATTGTTTTAATATTAGGTCACTTATTATTATCAAGTTTGTTACGTGACTCGATTCTGATTATTGTTTAATCACAATAGCGCTAAATTTCAGCTTTGCAAAGTCCCTAACAGGGTAAAAATGGAAAAATAAAGAATGTTATGTATATTTATTTAATGTATAAAACAATATAGTTAATATTATCATTGATTTAAGCTTAAAATAAGAAGTGTGTTAAAATGTAACAATAAGTGAATGGACACATTAAGACAAAAGTCTAGCTTAAATGCAGAATCTGGTATTTTTTAATACCGTATTTAGGTTAACTATCAGTCATAATCAAGAAAAATCATCAACTGATGGGACATAATTTTGGATATTGCAATTATCGGCAGTGGTATGGCAGGACTTGCCTCAGCCAGAATCCTACATGATGCAGGACATAACGTAACGATATTCGAAGCACTTGCTGGGCGCGGCATGGATAGTCACAGTATAGACTTTGATGGGGGCTTAATTGATGCACCATTACGTGTGATGAACCCAAAACTTTGGAAAAATACTTTAAGTTTAGCCAGCTATTTGGGAATAGAAACGTTCCCTGTGCGTACATTTATGGCTTGTAGTTGGTTATTTGAAGATAAAACAGATACTTGGCTAACAACTTCACGTAGCCGAATTGGAAATTTCCCAATTATTAATAACCGTAAAGGGATACAGCAATATGGCTGGCGTCTGGTAAAAGGGATGCTACAACTCAAAACAGCTGTACATCAATTTTTCAAATCAGATAATCAAGACATCACCCTAGCTGAGTTCATGAATCAATACCATATTGAGGAAGTGTTCTGGCATGGTACGGTAATGCCAGTGCTTTATACCATTTGCACATGCCATCCAAAAACGATTGGTGAGTGGCCAGCCAAGCCTCTATTAGAATTTATTCGCCAACTCACAGAAGGTGAAGCTCTATTGCGAATGAAAGGGGGAACACCTGCACTCGTGAATCGACTGATTGATGGAATTGCTATCCATAGTGGCTCACCTGTTGAAAAAGTAGAAGAACAAGGCGATAAGATTTTGGTAGAAAATGGACAAGGTGCAAGCCAATTGTTCGATCGAGTTGTTATTGCAACACCAACACCAGCCATTGAAAATTTTCTCAAGCAACCACAATTTGCAGATGATATTGCATTACTGAAAAAGTTCCGTTTTGAACAAGGTGATTTGGTTATTCACACCGATCCAATCGTGATGCCACAACGCCGTAAAGATTGGGCAGTATTAAGTTATATGATGGATCGGAATTTTAGCCGCCAGCAATTCACTGTGTGGATTAATTCAATCGAACCAAGCCTAGTCGGCAAAAATGCCGTATTCCAAACTTGGTGCCCTGTAATTGATATTGACCCTAAAAAAATTATTTCTAAGGTACAGCTCACCCGTGCTGTTGTTGATTCAGAGACTGTTGCGTTGAATAAACAAATTCAAAAACGTCATTTAGACCTCAATCGTAAAGTGTTTTATTGTGGTTCGTGGTCATGTGATGGATTACCAATTTTAGAATCTGCGGTGACCTCGGCGATGCATATTTCTGAAATTTTAGGTGCGCCATTGCCTTTCGTTGGGCTTAAACCGAAAGTTTCAGTTGCGCCAGAACTGGGTTATTAAATATGGCTTACTCCAAGCAAGGATGGATTGAGAAAGTTTTCGGACATAAATATGCAATAGATGCAAAACGTCTCGGAGATGATTCTCTACTTGCTTGGAGTAATTTAGGTTATTGGCACAACCAATATGATGATTACCCACAGGCTTGCCAAAGCCTAGCGGATCAAATCGCTGCTTCTATTCAACTCAAACAATCTGATCATGTTTTAGATCTGGGCTGTGGACAGGGAGCAAGTCTTTTACATTGGCTTAGGTATTATCAGATTCAACAACTCAGTGCGGTTGAGCTACAGTCAGAATATGCCAAACGAATTCAAAAACAATTAGCCCAAGTTCAAATTCATTGTGGATCATTTTTGAATTTAAACGCACTGCAACTTTTAAATTTATTTGATGTAGTGCTGTGTATAGATGCAGCTTATCACAGTGATTTGAATTCATTTCTCAATTCGACATCTTTGGTTTTGAATTCAAAAGGGCGAATTGCATTTCATTATTTGATGTGGTCAGATGCTTGGCGAGAGTGTTCAAATTTAAAAAAACAACAATACCGTTATTTGCTCAAAAGCGCTGATGTAAATTGGCAAAATTTAATGGATAAACAACAATTAACACAAAAGCTTATACAAAAAGGATTTACCCAGATTGAAATTCAGGATTTTTCCGAACCTGTTTTAAATGGTTTTGCTGTCTATATTGAAAATAAGAGAAAAGAAAGGAAACATTTTGACTTGGCACAATTGAAAATTGATATGACAGCAAAGTTATGTAGAAAACTCTATCAAGATGGTTTAGTGCATTATATTCAGGTCAGCGCAGTTAAAAATTAGGCAATAAAAAAGGCTTAATCTTTAAAATTAAGCCTTTTTTGAATTTTATGGTGCCGGCACACGGATTCGAACTGTGGACCTACTGATTACAAGTCAGTTGCTCTACCAACTGAGCTATGCCGGCAACGTGGCGAGAATTCTACAGAATCTATTTAAAAAAACAAGCGAAAAAATGAGCAAACAGATAAATTTAATTTGATTGTTGATTTTTTATCAATTTTCCCCAAATTGACCGCAGTAAATTCCAATCAATCAATGGTTTTAAATAGCTTTCAACCTAAGATTTGAAGCTAATTCCATTGAAATTTGGGGGTAAAAAATAGGGGTAATTTATTATGCCCCCAGTTATACCCCCAACTATCTCAGGATTCAATAGTATTTCTTGGAAAGCATAAGGCAATAAAAAAAGCCTAAACCCTTTAGATTTAAGCTTTTATGACTCTATGAGATATCATAGAAAGTAAACTTGGCGAGAGAGGGAATCACATTTTTAAATTAATATATTGATAATATTTAAATAAAAATTAGGTGATTTTATTTAATCCCCCAATCGTCCCCCATGAGTTTTTTATTGGTTACAGAGTAAGTTAACAACAGGTAGATCTGCCTCTGCCCAATCAAGTGTTTTTAGCTCTTTTGCAGTTTTCCAAACAATTTTTTTATGGTCGAGCAGGGTAATTTTACTTTTATCAATTGCACATTCAAAAAAAGTAATATGGACACTGAAATCAGGATAGTCGTGATAAACATCTATTAGAAAACTGATAGAATGTATTGATGTACTTAGTTCTTCTTTGATTTCTCTCCTTAAGCAAGCTTCAGAAGTTTCATTAGCTTCAATCTTACCCCCAGGGAACTCAAATTTAAATGCTAAATATTCAAATTTATTATCTTTACGTTGAGCACATAAAAATTTATCATTATCTTTAATGACAGCTGCAACAACTTCGATATATTTCAACTTGTGCCTCGATAAAAGGTGTTTCCGACAACAATGATAATTTCATTTATATCAAAAGAATTACGAGATAATGCAATTAATGAATTTCTGGGGATGCAAAGCCTTCCCCCGATGTCACTAGCAGTATTAAAAACAATTCTAACATCATTTAGTGTCGCTGCAAGTCTGAATGAGCTACCAAGACTCTTGCTTGAAAGAATAACTTATACTAATGAAAACAAGGTCTTGTGTGTGTTTGGTGATTTTGTTTTACATTTTATTATTGCTCATGAGAAGCCTCCAAGGGCTCAAGATGGTACAATAGACTGGAATCTTATCTCTCGTTTGCAATTGATCTATGTAGGGGAAAAAAATGCTAGTTAATGGTTTTCAGCCTAATTGGATTTATTCTCCTAGTGACATAATTAACCAATTTATTATTTTATCAGGTATTGATTTAAAATTAATTCCTGATAATGACTTAATGTTGTTGGAAAAAATAAAATTAGAAAATACAAAAATTAATATAGATAATATTGATGTCTTAACTAAAATTTTTGGAGGATCAAACAATTTTTGGCTAAACTTACAAAATCAGTATGACGAGTATCTTGGTCATTTAAATTATAAAAGTATTGATCCTCATTTTAGCGATTTTAAATATATTGTAAGTGAGTTAAAGTCAGAGAAATTCTTGCCATCAAATCAGCTTGATTATTTAGATCAAGTGAATTTAAAATCATTTTATGGAATTAATGAATTCCAATCTTTAGATAGTAAAACGGTTATATCTAATATTTTAGGTTCTAGACTTAAAGCTATTGGAAAGTATTCTATTTCTGATCTAAATTTAGCCACGTATATTCGAAAAGTGGAGCTTGAGGCGAATAAGCAGTTTGGTTCTAGTGAGTTAGTTTGGAATAAAGATAGGCTCTTATCAAGAATTGAGGAAATAAAAGAACTCACAAAAAATCGTAATATCATAAAAATTCTTCCAGAACTTATTAGTTTATTAAATGAATGTGGAGTTGCTTTAGTTTTGGCACCAACTATGCCAAAAACTCCTATTTGTGGATTGGCCAAATTTCTGAAAAATGGAAAAGCAGTGATAGCATTGACACCAAAATATAATAAGGACTACATTTTTTGGCAGACTTTATTCCATGAATTAGGTCATTTAGTTTTGCATGAAAATGAAATGGTATTTTGTGATGCTGATGAAGAAGATGAGAAAAAGTCATTTATAGAAGTAGAAGCAGATACTTTTATGTTTGATAAATTATTGCATCCTATTTCTCATAGAGATTTAGAGGGTTATATAGATTTAAAAGTAATAAGAAGAAGTAAAATAGATGGATGGAAAGAGATATGTAAGAAAGCTAGGGAGCTTAATATCTCACCTAGCCTATTAACGGGAACTTTAAAAAAAATGAAATTAATTCCATATAATTATTATACTGATAGGCATCAGAATATTTTCGATTAACCTTTGTAAGGCTCATAGATGTCTGGAGATTTTTGCCAATTACAGATAGCATCTTCAAACTCTTGATAACCAATACCTAAATGATCTGCTAATTGAATTGAAAGTTGATCTAGTTGCTTAGTGGTTTGCTGTCCAAAAAGCCTTTTAGCTCCCTTTTTAGGTCCTGTTGAACCTGCAATATGACACGAATCGGCTTGTATAGGTGCAAGTTGAGTCTTATAAATTAATGAAAGATAATCAAACATACCTAATCTTGCAAATCTATAAAATTTTAGTTCTCTAGTTAGGCGCTTGAATTGTTCTTTTGGTTGTTCATTCTGATTAGGCTGAAATAGCTGTTGGTGACCACCACTATTATTTACAAGTTGAATATATGAATCTATTACATCTCTTAGTTGTGAAAATGATTCGTATTTCCTATGATTCCCAAATTTTAGCTTTATGTTTGATGAGCGATAACGTGAAATCCAATTATCAACTAAAGTAGGGTTGCTGCTAACATTAGACCAAGTTAGTTGAGGAGACTGCCCTAAATTATTATAGAAATTTCTAGTTAGTTTCCATTTGGAGTGATAATTTTCCCCAAAATGAATTGTCAAAAAGGCTAACCAAAATGCCTCATCTAAGTTGCTATTTTTTAAATATATAATTGAACGAAGTGGATCGAAAAGAGAATTATTGGGATCTGTTCGTTTTACATCTATTGGTCTGGATTGAATTAATTGAAAATAGTTAACACGATTAATGCTATCTACTAATTGTCTACTTAATACATCAATTTCTAGAGGAAAGGATGTAGCAGGTATATTTCTTATATTTTGACTAAAGTCATTGATTCTTGTGGTGATATTATTAGCCATTATATCTTTTTGATTGGAATTCATTTTAACCCCTTTGTCAATAATCCTTGGATTCGTTTATTAATAAAAGCTTTAATAGGTATGCTAGAACATTTAGTTTCTAACTCTTGTAAACCAGAAATGTTAGTTTTATCAAATTTAACGAAGTAGTATACGAATAAGATGATAGCCATTTCTTTGAACATTTGATCTTCTAATAAATCTAGCTTACTAAAGTCACAATTACCATGTACTCTAATATCCGTTTCAATTTCTAAAAGTTTTTCCAAACTATCTTCTAATAGTTGTGGGTTGATTGGAGGCATTGAAGCATGATATTGCCAACCTTCCTTTGATAGGTAGTGGGAGATCTGTCCCATATTTTCGTCATAAATGTGTAGGCTACCAACTATATGCGTATATTCACCCAATTCAAGATTAGGATATTTTGCTATTAATCTAGCAAGCATTATTTCCTGAAATAGAGTGAAACTGAAAATATCATGTACCAATCCTAGAGCTGCGTCATTTGAACGCATGTAACATGTTAGATGTAACTTATCGTTTCGTATAAAAAATTGTAAAGTGCAAGTACAAGGTATATCTCTAGAGTCCTCACCTAGTAGATCATTTTCTGAGTAAATTGCTATTACAGCACGACGACTATCTTTAGATTTTTCTAATAATTCCACTATTTTATTAAATTGACTTGGTTCTCGAAATATTCTTGAACCATAAGCTCCTGGTACTGGGTCTGAACTCTCTTCAGTAAACCCTATCCGATCTCTATAATCTTTAATATAGTATTCAATAAAAGCAATTGAGTTGGAGCCTGACACATACCAAAGAAATTCACCTAAGCAGCTTATAACTTTGCTTCTGACTTCAGATAGGCTAATACGAGATCGAGGGTTTAAGAGAGTGAGAGTACAATTCCTGACTTCTAGAATAGTACCTCTAGTTGGGTTTGCTCTTTCTCCATGAGCTAAAATATAGTCGTAAGTTTCATGTAATAGATCATCTAGTGATTCTGCTGTTATATGCATTTTTCATCATTGGAATAGTTCGATTTGTGATCTATTATAATTTTTGTTTTGATACTTATCTAACTCTATTTTTAATTTTTTCCCACAGTCTATAATAGTTTTTCTGTCAGCAAGTAAAGCTCCTTGAACTAGTGCTAATTTTCGTTTTTCAATTGTAATATCATAGTGTGGATAAGATGCAGAGTGATGAAACCAGCACTTTTTTACACCTATTTCAGCCGCAAAGCTATGTAATTCTTCTAAATTATCAGCCATTAAATGACACCAATGTTTCCCTTTATAGGGTATTTTCGAGTTGTCAACATAGATTGGCATACTGACCTCCAGTAGAAATTTTGACGATTCTATATATTTTTTTTGGTTGTTCCAATTATATATTTATAAAATTTTACTGATAATAATACTTATTTCTATTTCTAGCTAGTCGGTTTTGCCATTATTGATATAGATCAATAGTGGCAAATATGCACTAAAAACTAAATGATGGGATCATATCAATAAAAATGAAAAAATATCGATATGATGACTAGGATACGCTAATGATATAAAGATGATAATTATTTTTTCGTTAAAAATTATTTAAAATCATGTTGTTGTTTATATTTTTTGGTGCAAAAAAGTGTAAAAAACCCGATAAATTATTATCGGGTTTTTAGTTAGCTCATCCAAAGCTTAGTAGATGATGTTTTGAAAATTAGCTGAAATAGTTTTGGACTGATAAGCGCAATATCTCAAAGGATATAACATTGCGTTAAAAATAACTTTCCAGTTTTCCAGATTGTCACTTTGATAGTTATCTTTTTGAAGTCTAGATATGCTGATGATACGTTGATCTAAAATAAACATAACGGCATTCGGTGAATCTCCATTCAGGGTGAGTGTGTAGTCTTCTGCATTTTCAGGAAAAACAATGAAGGTTTCATCTTTATGGTAAACCAGCATATTAAGATAATAGCTACCCATGCTGCGCTGTACACGCCATTGGATACAAAGCAATTGTCCAGTGTTCAGTTGCTGGATTTGGTCCAGACACTTACTTTTGAGCCTAAGAATATTGGTTTCCAACTCATTAATGCTTAAGGATGGATCATTGCCTTGAATCGTAATTAAGCATGAAAATCTAGATACCTGAATATTCGTATGCTGACGCAGTAACTTACTCACAATCTTAGAATTCCCTGTACGTTCAGTCTTAATTAAATCCTCTCGTTTTTTCAGATCTTTTTCTATATGGGGGCTTACAATATAGCCACGGGTTTCATTCCACAGATTTTCTAAGATGGCACAAATATTATCTTTATGAGTGTGGTAATGAATTTGTGTAATGTCAAACCAGCCATTTTGTTGTTGTAGGGTTGTTAGGATTTTAGATAAAAGAAAAAAAGTTCTTTGATTGATACCTAACGTTTCAAGAGAGTGAAAGTTTATGTGAGATAATCGATACAATGCGAGGATCATTTGCACACAATGATTTAGCCTGTAGAGCGTATCGGTAGGGGTCAAGATGTTGTCTTTGACCTTTAAGGGCGTAGATGATTTTAAGCTGATTTGATGAGCCAAGCCATCAATCGCTTCGAGATGTTGCATAAATAGCAGTTGACTGGGACCTCCAATGAGGTCCATTAAGTTATTTTGTACCATAATATCAAAGTTGATTTTAGCTGTAGACATGATAAATTCCTTTAAGTGTCTGATTAAGCGTCAATTTCTAAAGACGAATCTGTTTGTGGATTGTCATCATTAGTTTCTGAATAGGTTGGTGTATTACGAGGACGTCCCAAAGGCTTTGCCTCTTTCGGGATAACACTGGTTTGAAATGTTCTGATATCTTCACCATTGAGCGAATTTTCGATCAGAAACTGGTCCTGTTTGCAGATGTAGATGAGCACCTGATCAAGATTGTCGAAGAATTCCTGATCGTCATGTCTAGCCATGCCGATGGCCAAATGACGATATTTGAACTTATCCCGATGGCAGTTAAAGTAGATTCCTTTCTCTTCCGTGATTTGTTGCCATACTCGACCAATTTGATCAGCGTAATAAGCATCTTTTTGATACTTATTGCCGTCTAAAAAGAAGATACAGTGGTAGTGGTAGCCCTTTTGTTCCCCAAACTCGAGTTTCCAGATATATCCAACGATTTCTGGTAGTGCGGTGTCGAAGTGAAAGCGTTTTAAGAGTTTGGATAAATATTCCCTTATCTCCTCTAGTGAGGTGGCATTGAACTCCTGACCTTTAAGACTGAAGTCGATGCGAAGAACTAAAAGCTTGCTGTGAATCTCTCTTAGTCGTTTGATTAATTTTGTGCCTCGTTTGTATTGATGTTTCGATTTATCTGCCCGATTTCGTGTGATCTGTTTATAAGGTTCATTGTTGATCAATTCATCAAGCTTACTGATGAGTTTATTTATCAGCACACCTTTTCTAACAATCTCTGGAGGAATGCACTCATCCCCATCATGGATACATTGAAGATTTGGACCACTTTCCCAAAAGTGACGCTCATCATAGGAGTCTATGTAGGATTGAATAACATGCCGATATGCCCGAATAAAAATCTCAACTTCAGCACAGTAATATCTGGAATTCTCTAATGCCTCAATCGATGTAATAGATTTCAATAAACAATCAAGGTGTCTATCAAGAGTGTTAGTAACAAGACCATTCGCTCCAATTTTGTAAAGTGACTGAATGAAATTGTTTCTTATATATTCTATTATCCTGATAATTAAAAAGTTTAGTTCAATAACTGGACTAGATACAATGACCGCTTTATCCTTGATGATCTTGTCTTGAATGACTGATTGTTCCTGTAATATGGATATATAAGATTGATCTATTTCAAATGTCATAAATAGCCTATTGAGTATTTAGTTTTTTAAAGACGAGTCTATTCATCAATCAAGTTAATGATTGATTCATAAACAAAGTGTTAGATGAAAAGGTTGATTAATCTAATATGTGTATTACTAGATCAATATTTCTAATGTATTGATAATTCAATAGTTCTAATATATTGATTTAAATATTAATTAAATTAAAAAACCTAAATTGCTCTGATGTGGGGATATCCCATCTTCAGGTTGCAACGATAAATGTGACCCCCTGAAAAATGGGCAACTGAAAAGACCAGATTTACTGAAAGTTATCCCCCTCACTGATTAGGTGAGACGTGTTCGTATCCACGTATTAATTTCCTCCTCGATCCAAGCCACACTGTTTTGCCCCAGTTTTCGTGGTTTAGGGAATTCAGGGTCATAGCGCTTAGATTTGCTGTCGAGTTTGTCATAAATGGTCGAACGACTGATCTGGCATTTATCTGTGACAGTCTTGAGCTTAATCAATCGTAGTTCATTAATTTCATTAAAATTCTCTAGATTTTGGTATTGCATAGTTTTTTCCGATTTAGCAGTAGATTGTTGAAAACTAATTAAATAAGATTTAAGGTGTAAAGGTAAGCCCTGTATGTATTACACCTTAAAGATGACTACAAAAATTGAACACCTTAGGTCCATGTTGGATCACTTAATCCATTTAGTCGCTATTTATTCATTTGAGCGAATAAAGATCGTGAATAAGCATCCCAAGTTGATGGAAAGCTACCGTAAGGTGAATCAAAATATTGTTGATGTACAAATTAAGAAGTTTTTTGATTTATGCCATGCTGATAAGGCAGGATGTTATGGAAATGATTTTTTTAATAAATTTAGCAAGACATTAGAGCGATATTTTTGGAACTATTATCAATATGGATTTGTACCAACCAATCCCGCAATGTTTAATGCATTAGGATTTTCTCAGGAAAGACTCAAAGAATGCTTGTCCGATTTCACTCTTGCCCAAGAAGAACAATTAAATGGCGAGTCCTTTACAGAAAGACGAAGTTTTGAATGGCAGTATAATATTTACGCTTTGCTATCAGATGATCAATTTTATGATATTTTCTTTACTTATCATTCAGTTACTTATTCATTAAATAAGAAAGAAAGTGAGAAAGTATTTTTAGAGAAGTTCCATGCTTTGCTAAGTAAAATTCCTTATTATTCTCCATATCTCATTAAAGCAGTCACTGATCTTGACTCCTTTATGGCAGGTAATCAGGAAAAAATTAGTCATTCAACCACTCATACACTTAATTACTCCTTGCTCAGCCATGAAATCGATATTGTTTATACGCCGCTCAATCATGTCCCTATACACTTACTGGATACATTACTGCAATTTATTTTTCAGCATATCCAACATATAGGGGGCTGGAATGCTGAGGGACGAAATCAACCAACCCAAACCTATTTACAAAATGAATTGGAACAACTGGAGCAAGCAGGCAAGATACTGGTTTCATTATTTTCTACATTACCAAAACAGCAACAGCAGATTTATAAATTAATAAAAAATCAGAAAGGTGAATCTAAAAAAACAGTTTTATTGAGTTTGGTATTTTACAACTTCAAGACAGATTTTATAAGAAGTATTCAATCGTCCTTGATAGCAGGTGAGGCACACTTAGAAAGTGAAAAAAAAGAGTTGTCGGATGCACAAGCCCGAAAGCTGTATGAGAGATTTTTTGACTTTTTGGAATCAGGATTTCAAGAACATCACATTAAATTTATGAGTAGACGAATTGGTAAAACAGACAAGTGGGAGTTGAAAATAAAGCTACCTCATGACGCAATCATCAAAGGTGCTTCACTGAGAATTAATTTCCGAAATCATATGAAAAAAATAGATATATGAATCTATTAGCATAAGTTCAGCATAGAACGTACCTGTAGTATTTTCTATGCTTTGGGGTTGGAAATACACTTTTATTGGGTGTTGCTAGTCAGGGGCTTTGGGTGAATGGTCAGATTTTGGTGCCGATAATTCACTTAAATCTTTATCTAAAATAGCCTGTGTTTCAGCCGATGGCGACGCGTCATTTGGGGCTGATTGTTGAGTACAACCTGTAAATGTTAAAACTATGAGAATCGTAAAAAACATCATTGTAATTGATGAATCGATTTTCATGGCAGAGTTTCTCATTCTTATTGTCCATTCAAGTTGAAGGTATATTCACCGTTGACTGTGGTTAATGTGACTTCACGGACTTGTCGAGGATCACATCGTAAAAATACATGACCGATACTGCCATAGCGCATATTTTTATAACCCTCACCACTTCCAATAGGGCAGTTACCACGATTCACTTTAACCCCTGTGATAGAGGTACTGGCATCATTGAGGGAAATGATTTCAAGTTTGTTCACAGCCATTGCTGCGTAGTGAGCAGTTTCTGTGCCAGGCACTTCTTGTGAGGACAAACGAACTTCAAAATTTTCACTGGCGGATGGCGTTTCCTGCTGTGCGGTCTGTTCCACCGCAGCCTGTTCGGTGTCCTGTAGTTCGCTAATAAAGCCACGAATCTCTTTTAAGTCACCACCACCTGTTTTAAGCATTTGGTAATAGGCACGGGCTAATTTTTCCTGTACGGGTGGAATATCAGGATTGTCCTTATATTCTGCCAGCTCATCCATCAGTTGCTGGCGATCAGGATCAATCGTTGCAGGTGCACTGGCCGCCTGAGTTTCAGTGCTATCTTTAGTTTGTGGTGATGCAGTGTTCTTGTTACAGCCGAATAATATGAATGAGCTGCAAGCCAAGATTAATAATTGGGTTTTCATGGTGTATTCCTATTTTGAGGAATCAATGGTGTCGTGCTGAGATACACCATTGACTCAGCCTTACTGAGCACGATCAATATAATGAAGAACGGCTAAGCCTTTCACAAAGATCAGAAAGTCAGCATCATTACGAGCTTTCTCTTTAAAGGTAAAAGCGCCAGCATCAAGAATTTCTGATGAATTTACTTTATATGGCGGAGCAAAACCACGATATAAGCCATCACCATCATTGTCCTCAATAAAACTTCTCAGGTTGTAATCGCTGAGTTTGTAGTTCTTGGGAATGACCTGCCATTCCTTGGACAAGGCAAAAAAGGCATTACAGTTGACGTTGCCTTTACAACGGGTCACTTTAGGTGCACTGGCAGGATTGTTATAAAACTTGGTCATGCTTTTGATATCGGCATGGCTGAGGCTGGTGAATGAGATGCAAGCTGCAACCGCAGCACATTGCAAAATAGTCTTGATGATGTTGTTCATTGTGTTAAATCCTGATTATTGTTATTGACCGTAGGATTGAGATGGACATCATCAACCCTGATGGGACTGTCATTCTCAACTAAACATGGAGATCGGCCAGACGATTGCCTTACCCAAGTTGTAGGTATAAGGACGATCTGAGGTATCACTGCAACCCTTGAGGTAAACTGAGAACAGCAGGGCAATCACGACATAGATGCCGATGAGGTAATGTTTGGCTTGCATGGGAAATATCCTTATTCAGTTATTGGCATTGCTGCATGGCAGAAACGATGGCACGGTCAAAATCGGATGGCAGATTCATATCCATCGGGGTCATCTTGCCGATGCGCTGCATTTGCTCTTCTGAATAACGCTTTTCCAATTGGTCGTAGACGCATGAACAGGTGGAACTATCTGCACCTCCCATTTCACAGCCTTTTTTAAATTCTTTTTTGGTTGTACTGTCACAGCCTGTAAGGGCAAACAGACACAATAAAACCCCACCCATGAGATGTGTATGATTGAGCGTGAACATTCGTTGTCACCTTAATATTGTTATTACTTTTAGAATGATTTGATGCTATTGATCGTCCGACTTGTTGTCCCAGCCTGCCAGAGCCATCAGAAACATAATGGCGAGCAACATCAGAACAAAACTGGGTCCGACCATGACAATAAAGCCAATGATCAAAATCAATTTAGCAATCAGTTTCATGCCTGAAACTCCTGATTAACCACGAAGTTGTGGCAAAACGGGATTAATCTGTGCGTGGAAAAGCACCGATGTGATCAGGCAAGCTGTGATAACAGAGAGGTAAGGGTGGGGCGTGATTTGAAATAAAGAAAACAGTCATGATTGACTCCTGTATGTATATGGAGTTCTACCGCATCACTGTCAAATAATGGTGGCAGAACGAAAAGGGGTTGACAGACTGGACATACAGAACCAGCACGCGCGAACGCGTCCCCCTCCCGTTCTACCGCAAAGGGGGACGAGAAGGTTTTTACGCATACGAAGAATACTCAGATGAATAAACCCTGATGCGCTGTATGAAGCGGTCTGTCAAAACCGACTGACCATGAGGGTCAGCAAGCTCATCATAATCATAACGATTTCACAGGTCAATTCGATTTGTCCCGATGTTTTGTACAACTCAGTAAAAAATGAACAGGCATACGATTCCAAATTATTTCAAATACATATTACTGAAATGAAGCAACGTCAAGCACTGAACTTAGGGGCATTGCTACAGCGTTTTAAACACTCATTTCTTAACTATTGGAGAAACTCCATGTCGTATTTGGATACAGAAGAAGAATCGTATAACCCACGCTTTCGGGAACCCCAACCACTGCAACTCAGCCTTGCCAGCGCACCAACCACTTTAGCAATGCTGGGCATGAACCTCGCCAAGTCGATGGGCTTTTCACCAATGCTCGGTGGCGTGGCAGGCGCAGCCTTGGGTGGGGTGATTCTGGTACTGGCGGATCAAACCCGATCCAGTATCAGCACACATAAATACTGAACAAGACATCATTCAAATCAGAATAAAGGACACATCTTATGGCACATTTAGTTGAAACAATGGCATTTACTGGACAAACCCCTTGGCATGGACTCGGCAATCAACTCACCCCAAATCAACCCTTGGAGGTCTGGGCAGAGCAGGCTGGCATGGATTGGCGGATTGAATCCTCCGATGTCAGCTATATGGCGCAGAACCATCGGGGGCAGAATATTATTATGCCCTTTGAAGAACAACGGGTACTTTATCGTTCGGATACCCATGCACCCTTATCAGTGGTAAGCCAGCGCTTTCAGGAAGTACAGCCGATGGAAATATTACATTTCTACCGTGACCTGACCGAACAATCAGGCTTTGAACTGGAAACCGCAGGGGTACTGAAAGGCGGTAAAAAGTTCTGGGCATTGGCACGCACAGGACAAAGCTCCGCTTTGAAAGGTAAGGATGTCAGTAATGGCTATATTCTTTTAGCTACTGCTTGTGATGGCACATTAGCCACCACGGCACAATTTACCTCAATCCGTGTGGTGTGTAATAACACTTTGGCAATCGCTTTACGTGGACAGCACGGCAATAGTGGTGTGGTCAAAGTTCCACACAGTACCCGATTCGATGCGGAACGGGTGAAACGGCAACTGGGGATTTCTGTCCGTGCATGGGATGAACACATGTATGAGATGAAACAACTCAGTCAGCGCAAGGTGACGCAGCAAGAAGCAGCAGCCTACTTTGATGCGGTGTTTAACAATACCAGTCTCAGTATGGCTGAACAGGATGAAAGCATTATCCAGTACTACCGTAATGCAGCCATGCCGAATCAACCTAGCCCAGCCAGATCAGACAATAAAACTGAACCGAATGGACGGGCGATGTCAAAAGTCATGACCATGTTTAACGGACATGGACGTGGGGCAGAGCTGAGTTCAGCTAAAGATACCGCTTATGGTTTACTGTGTGCCATTACCGAATTCACAGATCACGAACGTCGAGCTATGAGTATTGATCACCGACTCGATTCAGCTTGGTTTGGTGCAGGGGCAGCCATTAAACAACGAGGTCTGGAACAGGCATTAAGAATGATGGCTTAATAAACTTTGTCATTGTTCAGTTTTATTTAAGCTAAACCGATTAATTTAACCATCAGGTAAAACCTGAACCGCAAAACCCTTTCGCCACGTCTCCCCCGACGTGGCTTTTTTTATGCCCGAAATTCAGCTTTTACGCTTTTACCTATACAGGAATATTTCTAATGAATAGTCATACCCAAATTCAGGACACTTTAAACAATCCACCGTTACAACCTTACTCGCCCAATCTAAAGCAAGCTAAACAACCACGTAAAACCAAAGCCCTTACAGCCAAACGATTAGCCAACACCAAACAGATGAATTACCAGCAATGGCTGGAAGTCAGAAAACAGGGCATTGGCAGCAGTGATGCCGCTACTGCCTGTGGACTGAATCCCTATATGTCGATGCTGGAACTGTGGATGATCAAGACAGGTCGGATGCAACAAAACATCGAGGATGAAAGCACAGGCTATGCACCGCTGTATTGGGGCAAGCAGTTAGAACCCTTGGTGGCGGAATACTACAGCATGCACACCAACAATAAAGTACGTCGGGTCAATGCCGTGCTACAGCACCCCGATGAAGATAAACACTTTATGTTAGCGAATTTAGATTATGCCGTGGTGGGCAATGAGGAGGTGCAAATTCTGGAATGTAAAACGGTTGGAGAATATGGAGCAAAGCTATGGCGAGATGGCGTGCCTTTATATGTGTTGTGTCAGGTGCAGCATCAACTGGCGGTGACAGGCAAGCAGGCAGCACATATCTGTGCCCTGATCTGTGGGCATGAAACCCGAATCTTTAAGGTAACCAGAAATGAAACGGTGATCAAATATCTCATCAATGCCGAACGCTATTTCTGGGAGTGTGTGGAAAAGGATATACCGCCTGATGTGGATGCTTCTGAATCAGCAGCCAAGGCTTTACAACTGTTATATCCAGCGCATATCCCACTTAGCACGACAGATTTATCTGAAGATGTGGCAGCCAATCAGGACTTTGAGCAATTGCTAAAGCAACGTCATTTGATCGAACAGCACCAAGCCAGCTTTGACCAGCTCAAGCACCAGATACAGGTCAAGATGCAGGACAGCGAACGAGCGACTTTTAAAACAGGTTCAGTGACATGGAAAAAATCCAAGGATTCAACCAGCCTGGACAGTAAAGCCTTGTTGCAACAGCATCCTGAGTTTTTACAACAGTTCCCTCAAAACAAGCAGGGCACACGGCGTTTTCAGATTTATGCGGATGATGATCAGTCTAGTTAATTAGCCTAAGCAGACATCCCAAACATTCTTAACCCATTCGACTTTATTTACCTAATCCACTCAAAACCCAATTCATCAAAAAAGCGCAAAACAGCCCCCGCTCCCCATAAGCACGTTGAGGAAACGTACCTATAGAGAGCAAATGGACTGCCTTGCGAGATTTATATGCATTTCAAAAAATGACTGCTTCTTACTCATATCAAAGGGGCATCAGTCAAAAATTACCAAAGAGGAATTTAACTATGATTAAAGGTTTAGCAATTACTCCGCCTGTATTAGGACGTATCAGTATTGGAAAGATCGTGGAAAAGAATGGCAAACGACTCCCTGAAAAGGATGACCAGTTTACCATTACCAGCCAAATCCAGAACAAGGATGGCTGGGTGAAACATCCATTGGATGAACAACTCCGTACCAAGGCACAAAACCAGAAACTCAGAACTATTCCAGTACGGATGATCTTTAATGATCCTGAACTCAACTTGCGTGCGGAATATACTTTATTTGACAGACAAACTGGCCGACCAATCTGTACGGGTAATGGTGAAACCTGTCAGCGACTTGGACAGAACGGGGTTGAACAACACCCATGTCCATCACCTGATTTATGTCCTTTAGCTCAGGGTGGCCAATGCAAGCCTTATGGACGGCTGTACGTCAACTTGGATGAATCGGATGAGTTAGGTACATTCATTTTTAGAACCACAGGCTTTAACAGCATCCGTACTTTGGCAGCACGACTACGTTACTATCATGCAGCTTCAGGTGACCTACTTTCATGTCTGCCATTGCAACTCACTCTGAGAGGAAAAAGCACCACACAAAGTTATCGTACGCCAATCTATTACGTGGATTTAACTTTACGTGATGGCGTTAATTTGCAAGAAGCGATTACTTCAGCTAAGCAAATCGATGAGCAAAGTAAGACAGCAGGGTTTTATCAGGAGGCTTTAGATTATGTGGCACGACAGGGTTATGGTAATGCCAGATTTGAGGTGGGAGGTGAAGAGGGCTTGGACATTGTTGAGGGGTTTTATACGGATGAAGCGAATTTAGAGCAGCGTCAGCAACCTAATGATTTAACTCATGTTCAGGACATTCAGAAAGTCTTGCAGCAATCAGTACAAGCTTTAAATTGATCAGGAGAAAACGCCATGGATGTCCTTATAGCTCAATCTTTTCAGATGAACCAAATTATTACGGTTAAGGATGTAATGAAGTTTACCAGCATTAGTCGCTCCAAAATCTACGAACTCATAAATAAGGAGTCAAAATATTATGATCCAACCTTTCCAAAACCGATTCGGTTGAGCGAATCACGCATCGGTTGGTCAGCTTTGGAAATACATCAGTGGATTGAATCTAAGTTGGAATGTCGATGAATATGGGAGCGAAAGCTCCCTTATTTTTTGTTTATTTATCTTGTGGATAGTGTGATGGTTGATGGACTTTATCACCAATGTAATAAAGGGTAATTATAAGAATGAAAAGCATTTGGAAAACAAAAGTAAAATAAATGAAAGAAGTTAATAAATATCCCCATTGATAGTACGTAATTCCAAAATTTAAAATGTTTGAGTTATAAGCATAATTTATAAAAACCGTTGCTATTAGTAATGCTAAGCTTAGAAAAGTTAGGTATGAAAAGGCATTAGATAGATAGCGCCTTCTTGAAATTTCATGACCATCTTTGTTAATGGGCGGATTAACTTTTGCTGTAATATCAAGTTCTTTGTTGCCAAACGATACTACGGCTGTCAATGCAGCGAATAAAAAGCCTGGTAGCGCTAATATAAAGTTCCCAAGAACTTCAAAACCCTTTGATTCAAAAAAAATTTTAAATTCAGATGAATTAAGATCTAATGTTAGATACAGAAAAATTGTTACGAAAACTGAGAATAAAATAGGTAGAATCCAATCAAAAATTGGCTTTTTATTTCGTCCCTTTAAGTCATCAATCGCCCATTTAATAGATAAATACGCTAATGGCTTAAGAATTAGTTCCATCATTAGGTAATATCTCCGAGCTTTTGTGACGAGATAATATTGTATTCATTCTGCTAAAAAGTTTTTGATCAGAAGTTGCATCCTGCGTCACAGGTTGACGCTCAAAGCCTTCAATAAATTCAATTTTTACGCCGAAATCAGATTCAGTAAAGTCACCTTTAATATCAATGCTCATAGTACGAAATTTTTCCTTACAGCGGACTCTGTAGAATAAATTTTCTCCTAAGGATGCATCACTTTTAATTTTACTTAATACACCATTAAAAGCTTTACTAAGTAAACTTTTTTCCAATTCTTGCCCATTTTGATCTAAGAAAATTGTACGATCTGGAATATATTTAAATTCTTTTTTTGCAACAATTAACAATGGATCATTTTCGATTTGTTTTTGTGTTTTTTCTTCAATTGCGCTAATACTAAGTAAATTTCCTTGTGCTGCTCTGTCAAGAATTGATAAACCGCAAACATTATCTATTTCAGCTTTTGTGGCGAATTCAACCATACGTGGAGTACCATCTTCATTTGTTCCACCACCTTCATATTGAGCTTTAAAAAAGTCAGGTTCAATGTTTGATTCACGTAAATTATGTAAAATATTTGTGATGATATAGCCTAAAGTAAATCCTGTACCACCTGCATATTGTTCAAGTACCATCAATGCAGAATTTTTATTTTTTGGATCTAATTGAATGACTACATGGAAAAATTTTTGCAATTCGTCTCCATCTTCAAATGGAACTAATTTTGTTTTGGCTTTGGGTCTGTTAAAAATTCTTACATCTTCGCTTTCTTTATCAGATCGTTCAATTAACAGATATAGAGCATTGTCTTTTTTAGTAATTTCAGTGATTGAGTAAACATAACGTCCTTTCACGGATGAAACTGTTAAATCTTTATGGTTGTTCTTAGCGATAAAGTCAAAAACCTGTTCTACACTAAAAAAATGAGTAAATTTTCCACGAGGTTGTTTTGGTAGTTTTTCATTTTTAAAACTAATTTTATAAAATGCACAAGCTATATCATGAACTACTTTCCGTGAACTTGTTGTCATGTTGCCTCATTACTGGTTGTTTTTAAAATATATTATTGAAAATAATATAAAATATTAAAAGTAATAACAAGAAGCTTGGTGGTATCTTGCGTTGTAAAAGTTAATGGGATGAAAGTGAATTATAGTATTGATGATATACAATGATCTTGCATCTAAATTTCTTTGATTAGATGTTTTCATTAGAATAAAACAATGGGTTGAGAACCTCTATCAAATCAACGAGAATACAGAAAACATAAGCCTTCGTAACATAAAAGGCTTGAAATTTCTTTTAGAACTGTAGACAACTTATGAACAAGCAACAACTCGCTTCCAAAATTTGGGACTCAGCAAACAGAATGCGCTCAAAGATTGAGGCAAATGAATACAAAGACTATATCTTAGGATTCATGTTCTATAAATTTCTATCAGACAAAGAGCAATCCTTTTTAGAAGCTAACGACTTTAGTCAGGCTGATATTGAAGCACTAACAGAAGAAGATTCTGAAACTGTTGAATTTATTAAAGATGGTATAGGTTATTTTATTGCCTATGACAATCTGTTTTCGACATGGCTGAAAAAAGGCAACGATTTTAACGTTGCCAATGTCCGTGATGCACTTTCTGCTTTTGCACGTCTAATTAGCCCATCACATAAAAAAGTATTCGATGGCATTTTTAAAACACTGGAAACAGGTTTAAGTAAACTTGGTGACAACTCAAACAGTCAAACCAAAGCCATCAGTGATTTATTGCAATTGATCAAAGTTATTCCGATGAATAATAAACAAGACTATGATGTGCTTGGTTTTATTTATGAATATTTAATTGGTTCTTTTGCTGCAAATGCAGGTAAGAAAGCAGGTGAATTTTATACACCGCATGAAGTATCGGTGTTGATGTCTGAGATCATTGCACATCATTTAAAAGATCAAGAAGAAATCAAAATTTACGATCCAACAAGTGGGTCGGGGTCTTTGCTGATTAACATTGGTAGTTCTGTTGCAAAACATGTCAACGATGAAAATAAAATCAAATATTACGCACAAGAGTTAAAGGAAAATACCTATAATTTAACCCGTATGAATTTGGTCATGCGTGGCATTCTCCCTGCCAATATTGTCGCTCGAAATGCCGATACCTTAGAGGATGATTGGCCGTATTTTGATGACAATGATCCGATCAATACATACGAGCCATTGTATGTCGATGCAGTGGTATCTAATCCACCATACTCGCAAGCGTGGGATCCTGCAAATAAAGAATCTGATCCACGTTATTCCCGTTTTGGTTTAGCACCAAAAACTAAAGCAGACTATGCATTCTTACTGCATGATCTATATCACTTAAAACCAGATGGCATCATGGCGATTGTTCTGCCACATGGCGTATTGTTCCGCGGTGGTGAAGAAGAGCGTATTCGTAAAAACTTGCTTGAAAATAAACATATTGAGGCAATCATCGGGTTGCCTACCAATATCTTCTTTGGTACAGGTATTCCAACTGTGATCATTATTTTGAAACAACGTCGCCAAAGTAGTGATGTTCTCATTGTTGATGCATCCAAAGGCTTTATCAAAGTTGGTAAAAACAACCATCTACAAGCATCGAATATCAAGAAAATTGTTGATGCTGTTGTACAGCGTAAAGATATTGAGCAATTTTCTAAATTGGTCAGTTTGGAAGAAATTCGTGAGCAAGGCTATAATTTAAATATTCCTCGTTATGTGGACTCGTCTGCAACAGCAGAAACTTGGGATATTTATGCCACCATGTTTGGGGGTATTCCAAAGAAAGAAATTGATGCTTATGCCAAGTATTGGAAGGCATTTCCGCAGTTACGCCAAGACTTATTTACTGACAGTGACACGCCTTATGTCGATTTAGCCACGACAGAAATCAGTAAAGCTATTCATCAGCATGCCAATGTTCAAACATTCAAAACGCAATTTAATACTGCTTTTGCTAATTTCCATGATTATTTAAAAGCTGAGTTGATTGGTAAGATGCAGACTTTGCATATTGCACAGCAGGAAAATGTTTTAAGTCAGGATATTTTTAAGCGTCTGGAAAATATTCCTCTAGTTGACAAGTATCAAGCCTATCAAGCCTTGGATGATCAATGGCAAAGCATCGCAGGGGACTTAGAGATTATTCAGTCTGAAGGTTTAGCTGCTGCAAAGATTGTCAGTCCGAATATCGTCATTAAAAAGAAAGACGGTAAAGAGCAGGAAGTTCAAGACGGTTGGGTGGGTTATGTGTTGCCGTTTGATTTGGTACAACAGCATTTACTCATTGACGAACTCACCGCTTTACAAAGTAAAGAACGAGCTTTAACCGAAGCAAGTGCTGAAATTGAAGCGATTATGGACTCATTGTCTGAGGAAGAAAAAGACACTTTATTGAATGATGCCAATGACGCTTTTGTAACAGCAGAGATTAACAAGGCATTAAGGCAGGCTTTTGAAGATATTGAAACGCCTGAAATTCGTGCGATCAATGAATTGTTGGAATTACTTGCGAATAAAGTGAAAAAGCCCGAGCAGGAACAGTTTGTACAGGCACACCCTGAGGTGCAATGGGCCAAGATTGAAGCCAATAAAAACGGCACTTATGCTGTAGGTAAGGTAAAAGCGTATTTAAAAACTTTGCAAGTTAATTTTACTTTTGCGAAAGACTCTCTGGAAGCTAAGTTGTTCCAAGTGGAAGATTTGCTTGCACAGGAGAAAGAGCTGAAAGCTGAGATTAAAGCCGATGCCAATGCTTTGCATCTGTTGACTAAGGCCACGATTGAAGCCTTGCAAGATTCACAAGTTTTAGAATTGTTGGAAGCGAAGTGGGTACAACCGATTGTAAGTGCGATTTTGGCGTTACCGAATGAAGTGATTGAGCATTTGACTGATGTGGTGCAGGCTTTGGCAGATAAGTATGCAGTGACCTATACCGAAACCACGCAAAAGTTGACCGAGGCAGAGCATAGTCTTGCCAACTTGATTGATGATTTAACAGGCGATGATTTTGATATGCAGGGTTTAGCACAGTTTCAAATGTTGTTAAAAGGGGCGTAATGTGGAAAAGCAAAAATGCCCTGAGCTTCGTTTTAGTCAGTATAAAAATGATTGGTATGAAACAACATTAGGAGATGTTGTAGATATTGTAGGTGGAGGAACACCAGATACTAACGTCTCTGAATTTTGGAATGGTGATATAGATTGGTATTCACCAACTGAAATTGGTGAAAATGTCTACGCTAATGGAAGTATAAAAAAGATCACCGCATTAGGATTAAAAAATAGTTCTGCAAAAATATTGCCTGCGAAAAAAACAGTGTTATTCAGTTCAAGAGCTGGCATTGGCGATATGGCAATTCTGAATAAGCCTGCTGCGACGAATCAAGGTTTTCAGTCTTTTATTGCCAATAATATTGATGTTTATTTCCTATATTCGATGGGAGCTAAAATCAAGAAATTTGCATTAAGTAAAGCGTCTGGCTCAACTTTTTTAGAGATTTCAAGAAATCAGCTTGCTCAAATGGAGTTTTTGGTTCCATCAGTTGAATCAGGTGAACAAATTCAAATCGGCAGCTTTTTCCAAAACCTTGACCAATCCATTGCTTTACAGGAAAAGAAACTTAGCCAAACACAAAACCTAAAAAAGGCGATGTTGGAAAAAATGTTTCCCAAAGAAGGAAGTAAGCAGCCTGAAATTCGTTTAAGAGGGTTTAGTGGGGATTGGGTGAGCAAATCAATTGGTGATATGTTTATATCATTACCTAATAATACACTTTCAAGAGCTAATCTGAATTACTGTAATGGTCAGATAAAGAATATTCACTATGGCGATATTCTTGTAAAATTCGGTGCTGTTACAGATTATCAGAACGATAAGATACCATTTATTACAAATGGTAAAATTGACGATTTCAAAAATCAGCAATTGCAAAATGGTGATGTCATTTTTGCTGATACCGCAGAGGATGAAACTGTTGGCAAGGCTATTGAAATAAATATTCCTGATAGTGCATTTGTTGTATCTGGCTTACATACAATGGCATATCGTCCAAAGATAAAATTATCATCTTATTACTTAGGGTATTATCTCAATTCAGAATCGTATCACTCCCAACTTTTATCACTGATGCAAGGTATCAAAGTGCTCTCTATTAGCAAAACCAATCTTGCTAGAACACAAGTTTTATATCCTTCATCTAAACAAGAGCAATCACAAATTGGTCATTTTTTTAAACGACTTGACGAAACCCTTGTATTACAACAGCAGCAGCTTCAGATCTTAAAAAATCTAAAGCAGGCATTTTTAGAAAAAATGTTTGTTTGAATCCCTCCCTTGCGCCGCTTTAATCGCGGCTCCCCTTTTCAAAGGGAGACTTTTTATAAATTGACTTGATAAAAGCAAATAGACCATGACATTTAAAAACGAAGCAGCATTTGAACAGGCATTTATCGAAACTCTTTTTAATAAGGGCTGGGAAAATACTATTTTAAAAAATCCAACGGAACAGGATTTAATCAATAACTGGGCAAAAATTTTATTTGAAAATAATAGCGGTATAGATCGGCTCAATGGTCAGCCACTGACCGACTCCGAAATGGCGCAAATACTCGAACAAATTAAAAACTTGCGTACACCGTTGGCACTCAATGGTTTTATTAACGGTAAAACAGTGTCTATCAAACGAGATAACCCAAATGATGCAGCACACTTGGGTAAAGAAATCAGCCTCAGTATTTATGACCGACAACAAATTGCAGCAGGCGAAAGTCGTTACCAAATCGTGCAACAACCAAAGTTTCCAACGTCTTCACCAATTTTAAATGACCGACGTGGCGACATTATGTTGCTGATCAACGGTATGCCATTGTTTCATATCGAATTGAAACGCTCTGGTGTACCTGTCAGTCAGGCAGCACATCAAATTGAAAACTATGCCCGTTCAGGCATCTTTTCAGGACTATTTTCATTGGTACAAATCTTTGTGGCGATGAATCCTGAAGAAACAAAATACTTTGCTAATCCTGGGCCTGAAGGCAAATTTAATTCAGACTACTATTTTAACTGGGCAGATTTTAACAACGAACCAATTAACTATTGGAAAGACATTGCAGCGCATTTGCTTTCTATTCCGATGGCACATCAGCTCATAGGTTTCTATACCGTAGCGGATAAAACTGATGGCGTGTTAAAGGTTATGCGTAGTTACCAGTACTTTGCAGTCCGCGCTATTTCCGACCGTGTAGCACGTATCGAATGGGATGGAAGAGACCGTTTAGGTGGTTATATCTGGCATACCACTGGTTCGGGTAAAACCATGACCAGTTTTAAATCAGCCTACCTCATCGCCTCCTCTAAAGATGCTGATAAAGTCATTTTCCTCATGGATCGTATTGAACTCGGCACGCAGTCATTAGAACAATACAATAACTTTGCAGACACGGACGACTTTGTACAATCCACTGAAAATACTTATGCGCTGATTAGCAAACTCAAAAGTACCAATCCGAACGAAGTCTTGATTGTTAGCTCAATTCAAAAAATGAGTAATATCAAAGATGAAGAGGGTGGAATCAAAGCGCATGATATTGAGCAGATGCAGAAAAAGCGCATCGTCATTATTGTAGATGAAGCACACCGTTCAACCTTTGGCGATATGCTCATTACCATTAAACAAACCTTTCCTCAGGCAGTCTTCTTTGGTTTTACAGGCACACCGATTCAAGACGAAAACGAAAAGAATATGAATACCACAGCGACAATATTCGGTCATGAATTGCACCGTTACAGTATCGCAGATGGTATTCGAGATAAAAACGTACTCGGTTTTGATCCTTACCTGATTTCAACTTATAAAGATTCAAAATTACGTGAAGTCGTGGCTTTAGATGAAGCAAAAGCCAATACGATTAAAGAAGCTTTGGCTGACCCTAAAAAGAAAGAAATTTATTCGCGTTTTATGGATAAAAGTCAGGTGACTATGGCAGGTCATTGGGACAAAGCCAATAACTATGTCAGAGGAATTGAAGATTACTTGCTAACAGAACAGTATCGTCGTCCAGCGCATCAAAATAAAGTGGTTGAGGATATTTTAGATAACTGGATTCAATATAGCCAAAATAATAAATTTCATGGCATGTTTGCCACCAGTAGTATAGCTGAAGCAATTGAATATTATCGTTTATTTAAAAAACTAAAACCTGTACTAAAAATTACAGCACTGTTTGATCCGAATATTGATAATAATGAAAATGCTAAATTCAAAGAAGATGGTTTAGTCGAGATCATTAGCGACTATAACAATCGTTATGGCATGGAGTTCAGCCTTGCAACGCATGCCAAAATGAAGCGTGATATTGCAGACCGTTTAGCGCATAAAGAGTTATATAAACGTGTAGAACATACGCCTGAAAAACAGCTTGATCTACTCATTGTGGTTGATCAAATGCTAACAGGTTTTGACTCTAAATGGGTCAATACCTTGTACCTAGATAAAATGCTTGAGTATGCAAACTTGATTCAAGCATTCTCACGCACCAACCGCTTATTTGGTAAAGATAAGCCATTCGGCATCATTCGGTATTACAGACGCCCTCATACGATGAAACGTAATATTGATGCAGCAGTAAAGTTGTATTCAGGCGATAAACCTTTGGCTTTATTTGTAGATAAATTGCAAGACAACCTAAAAAAATTAAACGCTATTTTTACTGATATAGATCAACTGTTTAAAAATGCGGGTATCGAAAACTTTGAAAAGTTACCTGAAGACAAAGAGGCTTGTGGTCAGTTTGCAAAATTATTTAAACAATTCAATGAGCATTTAGAAGCTGCAAAAATCCAAGGCTTTAATTGGAACAGACTGACATATTACTTTGACGACAATGATGCGAGTAAACTACCCGTTCATGTTGCAATAGGTGAACAAACCTACCTCATTCTTGCTTTACGTTATAAGGAATTATTTTCTGAAGGTGGAAGTGGTGGCGGTGGGGGTAGTGTTCCATTTGAAATAGATGGCTATTTGACTGAAATTGATACCGATAAAATTGATTCAGATTACATGAACAGTCGCTTTACTAAATACTTAAAAGCATTACATGATGGTGAAAAGACAATCTCGGTTGAAGAAGCATTAAATGAACTGCATAAGAGTTTTGCAGCTTTAACGCATGATGAGCAAAGAATTGCAAATATTTTTTTGCATGACGTTCAACGTGGCGATGTGAAATTGCAAGAAGCTAAGTCATTTAGAGACTATATTACAGAGTATCAATTTAAAGCCAAGGAAGATGAAATACATGCTATCTCGACTTCTTTGGGTTTAGATGAGCCTAAACTAAGACAGTTGATCAGCGCGCATGTCAATGAAAATAATATCAATGAATTTGCACGCTTTGATGCATTATTGAATACCGTAGATAAGACTAAAGCAAAGCAATATTTTGAGCAAGAAGATGGGAAGGCAATACCACCTTTCAAAGTCAATGTGAAAGTTGCAGCATTTTTAAAAGAGTTTGTTTTGAAGAATTCACAAATAGGCTAGCTTTGAGAATTATGGCAACATATTCTTTGATAAGTCACAAGTTTTCGCTTTTTAATAAAGAGAGATTGCTATCTTAGCAAGCTCTCTTTATATTGGTTGAAAGCACAGATATGCCGTAGAGAATTAATAGAGCTTTACTAATTTCTCAAATTCTATCGAATCTTTCGACATCGGAACCATTTCAAGATTTTTGTATCTAAATAATGTAGGCATCTCATGGAATATGTCATAGAAAAAAGATACGGATTCTTTATACATTTCTTGCTTTAATTTAGAGAAATTTGGTCTGTAGAACTCACCTGAGCCGAGTATTGGGGTGTAGAAAATCTTGATATGATTGATATGAAGACCTGGCAAATGCTGGCTAATAAAATAATTAATCATGTCCTCAAAGTTAATTTGATAAAAATCAATTTCTCTCTCTTCATCATATTCATCACTTACATTTGTGATAATTAGCCATGTTTCTAAGCTATATGGGTGATATATATAAATATCCGCTGAAATATATTCACCATCTTCATTTTCATAACCCGCAGGTAAAGGGGTATAAAAGCCATCAAATGCATTAGTTACAAGTTGGGCTTGAGATTTTTCAGAATCATCAGCAAAGTTACGAATAGCATCAACGGTATTCTGATGTAATTTAAAGGCTTTATTAATTATTCCACGGCGTTCATTACTTTCTTGATTGATTTCTGCTCTAGTTTTTACCATAAGGAAACTCTTGTAAAATTTTATTAAGCCATAGTAGGATATCCTACTGTGGCTTTTAATATAGGGTATCCTTTATATTTAAGCAAGATGATGAGTTCTTTAATTCTATAATTTTGATTTAGTTATATTGATAATCAGCTTATAATTTTATTTCTCAAACCATCAATAAAATCAGACCATTCCTGCATCATCTTGATACGGTAGTCTAGGTGTTGAGCGTGGTTGTAAGCTTGAGAAACGGCATTACCTACTCTATGGGCAAGTTGGATCTCTATCGCATCATGCATATAACCTTGTTCATGTAAGGTTGTAGAAGCAAGCCCACGAAAGCCATGTCCTGTCATCTTACCGTTATACCCGATTGTACGAATTACGCATAAAAGAGCATTACTGCTCATAGGCTTAGCTGTACTGTGATTATAGAATACGTATTGCTTGTTTCCTGTAAGAGGGCGTAATCTCTCTATTAACTCGATTGCCTGTTTCGACAAAGGAACAATATGTGGTTGAGTCATCTTCATTTTATCAGCAGGTATACGCCATAATTTGGTTTCAAAATCAATTTCATCCCATTCCATCATTCTAAGTTCAGCAGTACGGACAAAAGTTAAGGTCATCAACTGAATTGCTGTTTTAATCATTGGACTGCCATGATAACGATCCATTCGCTCAAGAAATGGCGGAAATTCGGAAATGTCCAAACGTGCCATATGCTTTACCTTACGAGGCTTTAAAGCTTCTTGTAGGTGAGGCGTTGGGTCATTTTCAATAATACCTTTACGAATCGCAAAGCGGAAAATCCTGCCAGCTAGTGGAATTGAGCGTTTCGCCATTTCCTGTGCGCCACGCTCTTCAATTTTTTTTGCACAGGCAAGCACATCTTTACCCTTGATCTGATCGATAGGTATATCACCTAAAGCAGGGAATAGGTCTTTTTCAAATACAGATAAATCACGTAGGTAAGTTGTTTCTTTAATGACAGCTTTCCGATCTTCCATCCATTCCATAGCAAGTGATTTGAAAAGAGTACTTTCATCCATTTGCTGTAGGCGTTGGTTTTTCACAGCATTGGGATCGATATTATTGTAAAGCTGAATACGTGCTTCATCACGAGCACGGCGAGCTTGAGCAAGCGATATTTCTGGATAGCTTCCAATGGTTAAAGTGCTTTCACGACCATTGAAACGATATTTTAAACGCCAGAATCTTCCACCCGATGGAGTGACCTCTAAATACAGTCCTTTTTCATCTGAATAACGTTTTTTCTTATCAAGTGGCTTTATCTTTCTAACTTGAGCATCCGTCAGCATTTTGAGCGATATCCGTACAGATTGGGGGATGATTATTTACATTTAATTTTTGTCCCCCAATTATCCCCCACAATAAGGGGGATTGCAACGGATGGGGTGGGATTGTGTGAAACAATAAAAAAGGCTTAAACTATTGCAGTTTAAGCCTTTTTAGATTCTGCGGAACATCGCAGGAATGTATCTTGGCGGTGAGAGAGGGATTCGAACCCTCGATACGCGCAAACGTATACACACTTTCCAGGCGTGCTCCTTAAGCCACTCGGACACCTCACCAAGGTGTGCGATAGTAACTAAAAAAAAGCAGACTGCCAAGTTGTAGTCGAACAGATTTGCAGAAAAACTTCTTGGCTAATGATAATATTAAGGAATATAACGTTCTATATTGAAGACAATATATGCAAAGTACTGCAAAAAAAGCAGCCTTACCTGCCACTGCATTGGCAGCATTAGGGGTGGTGTTTGGAGACATTGGAACCAGTCCTCTGTACGCTTTGAAAGAATCCTTCCATGCTGCACATGGCTTAGGAATTCAACCTGAAAATGTATTGGGAATCTTGTCGATTATTTTTTGGTGTTTAATGCTGATTATCAGTATTAAATACATCGCGATTATTATGCGTGCGGATAACAATGGTGAAGGTGGAATCATGGCTTTACTTGCTTTGAATCTACGCAAAGCAAAAATATCCGATAGTAAGAAGATTTATTTAATTGCGATTGGTTTTGTTGGGGCATCGCTATTTTTTGGTGACGGTATTATTACGCCTGCAATCTCAGTACTTTCCGCTGTTGAAGGTCTATCAATTGCAACCAATGTACTTGATCCGTTTATTGTGCCAATTGCAATTGTAATTGTAACGACATTATTTTTAATGCAAAAACACGGAACCGCGTTTGTTGGTAAATTTTTTGGGCCAATTACGCTACTCTGGTTTTTGTCATTGGGGATCTTGGGTGTCATTAGCGTCGTGCAAACACCCATCGTACTCGGTATGGTTAGTCCTCATTGGGCAATTCAGTTTATTTTCACTCATCCTGTACAAGCATTTTTTATTATGGGTGCTGTTGTTCTGACGGTCACAGGTGGTGAAGCCTTATATGCAGATATGGGGCATTTTGGATCGCGTCCAATTCGTTTCGGTTGGTTTAGTGTCGTTTTGCCTTGCCTTGTATTAAATTATGCTGGACAAGGTGCGCTGTTACTTCGCAATCCTGCGGCGATTGAAAATCCATTCTATTTACTAGTCCCAAGTTGGGCTTTGTACCCAATGATTATCTTGGCAACGATGGCAGCTGTGATTGCATCACAGGCCGTTATTTCTGGGGTTTTCTCTTTAGCTCGTCAAGCAATCCAATTGGGTTATTTACCACGTTTAGGCATTAAACATACTTCTGATTCTGAAGAAGGACAAATTTATGTGCCATTTCTGAATTGGTTATTGCTGATCGCGATTGTCATCTTAATTTTAATTTTTAAAACCAGCTCAAACCTTGCAAGTGCTTATGGCTTGGCTGTGACCTTAACCATGTTATGTGACACAATTTTAGTTGCTGTATTCATATACTATGCATGGAAATGGAGCTTACCAAAAGTGATGCTGTTGATTATTCCATTCTTTATTTTGGAATCCGTACTGGTCGCAGCAGCATCATTAAAAATGTTCTCAGGTGGTTGGGTACCGTTATTGATCGGTGCAGTCGCGGTTATGATCCTGATGACGTGGAAACGTGGTCGTGAGCTTACTTTTGCTAAGCTTGAACATGACACCCTATCACTCGATTTATTTGTGAAAAGTATTGGGGACAATGTTCATCGGGTACCTGGCGATGCAGTCTTTTTAACCGGAACACCTAATGTTGTTCCGCATGCGATGCTACATAATATTAAGCACAATAAAGTACTACATGAGCGTAATATTTTAGTCACGGTTGTGATTGAAGATGTTCCATTTGTTCCTCAAGAGGAGCGAATTAGTGTTGAAACGTTGAATGAACATTTCTATCGCATCAAAATTTTCTACGGTTTTAAAGATGAACCTAATGTGCCAAAAGCCTTGATTCAAGCTTACGAAGAATTAGGCTTTGAATACGATTTGATGCAAATTAGCTTCTTTATTTCACGTGATCGTATTGTTCATAGTGTGGGAGATGGTATGTCTCCGTGGCGCGAACGCTTATTTATCTCAATGCAACGTAATACTAGCCCTGTGAGTGACTTCTATCAAATTCCAACCAACCGTGTTGTGGAGTTAGGCAGTCAAATTGAAATTTAGGTAACATAAAAAAAGGCACTTTAGAGTGCCTTTTCTATTATCTGGTGATCAAGTGAACAGTTTTGCGACATAAAGTGTCGTTCTTTGCTTTATCTCAATATACAGTTGAATATGGAATTGCTAAGCTTCGCATTCATATTGATTTTGATTTAGTTATGGCGAAGAAAACAACCAAAAAGAGTAAAACACAATTTGCTTTTTTGAGCCAAAATTTTGGAAAAATTGTTCTTGCTTTGATCGCAACAGGCAGTTTCGCGATTGCATTTGGTAATGAAAAAATTTCTAAATTAATTCCTTTGCCATCGAGTCATGGTGCTTGCTTAGAACAATTTTATCGAGATGTTCCTCCTTTACTTACAAAAGAAAGTCTAAAAAAAGATAGTTATGCTTTGTGTTTTAATGATTTTAATGTGATGTATTCAGGTATTTCAAAAACACCATTGTGGTCAGCGGAATACCTTACCCCAGATCGTTTAAGTATTAAAATCAAGCGCGAAGATAGTTTTCACGAAGAAACACGAGTGCCTCTCGCTCATCGTGCATTGTTAGCGGACTACCGTGGTTCTGGGTACGATCGTGGACATATGGCACCGAATGGTGATATGAATAACACTGCGGCACAACATGACAGTTTTTCTTTAGCCAATATGGTGCCACAATCACCGAAGAATAATCAGGAAGTTTGGCGTAAACTCGAAGAAGCGGTGCGTTCTATTGTGACTAAACAGCATAAAGATGCCTATGTTGTGACTGGACCGATCTTTGAAGATAAGCGTTTAAAAACCATAGGGAATGGCGTAATAGTTCCTACAGCGGTATACAAAGCCGTGTATTTACCTAAACAGGGGATTATTGGGGCGTACTATGCACCGAATAATGATTCATTACAGGTTAAAGTGGTGAGCATCTGTTATTTAGAAGAAAAGTTAGGAATTAATTTATTTCCACAACTCACAGAACAACAAAAGCGTAATGTTTATCAATTGCCTACATCGGCACAACAAGTTAAAGCCAATAAAGAAATTAGCTATGTGAGTTGGGATAGACAAAGTCAATGTGCTGAAGAAGCAACCACGGCAAGTATTCAAGCACAACAGCAGCAATTCTCTTCTGGGAAGACACAAACTGATGAGACTAATTTGCCGCAGATTGATGAGGAAACCAAACAAGCTTTAATCAAGCAATTGATTGATGCATTGGTTCAGTATTTTTTACAATTGTTGAGATAATGTAGGGCCTATTGAAAATTATCAGGGTTTGGCTCACTGTGATGAAAAGAGAATAACAATGAGAGAACGAGATGTTTAAGCCTTTTGTGGATGGAAATGAGTCTTCGGCAATCTATGACCTGACGCTGGAAAATCAGGTCGATTGTGTCAGTCTATATGGAAACCTACAGATCACTAAAGATCAGGTTGGTTTACAGGCTGCCAGAAAGTTGCAGGCCTTTATGAATGAGGTAGTGACAGCCCTGGAGCAGGAAAATCTCCCTGAGAAAATTCAGCGCCCACCTGAACAGGAAATCGAAAATCCATTTCTATAAAAAATGCTTTAAGAAACCATCGTTTCCTTATCAATTTGATTAAGAACTATAAATGGTATTGTTCTTTCGCCACTGTTGTGGAGTTAAACCAGTCCAAATTTTAAATGCACGTTGAAAAGCACTTTGTTCCGAATAGCAAAGTAGCAAGGCAATTTCTTGTAGGCTCAAATGCGGATCTTTTAAATATTCCGTTGCGAGCATAAAACGTACTTGTTGCACACGTTCTTGAAAGGTGGTGTTTTGCTGTTGTAAGTGGCGTTGTAATTGTCTTACCGATAATCCTAATTTTTCTGCAATAAAATCGATTTGATATTGATTTTTTTGTAATCCAGTCAAAATTGCATGTTGCAGACGTTGATCGAGTTGAGTGGAATTGGGAAGCTTATCCAATAAAGCTTGAGCTTGTTGTAGCAACAATTGCTGTAAAGTGTGATCGCCTGTTCGAAGTGGCTTAAAGGCTTCGGTAACAGGTAGAAGTAGCTGAGTTTTAGGCTGATCAAAACGGACTTTACAACGGAAATACTGCTCATAAACCATAATGTTTTTCGGTGCGGTATTCACAAAATGCACTTCGTGTAGATTGAGATCTTCACCTGACATAAATAACTTAAGGAATTGCACCATCAACGCAATTGCAATTTCATCTGTTAATTGGGTTGGGTTGGGTTCTGGAGCTTCCCAGCGGATTGATGCGTAGGGTGGGTTAAATTCAACGACGAGAGGGCTACCATCATAAATTAAGCGATGAAAATCATGATAACGCGCCAATGCTTCGCCCAAGTTTTCACACGATAGTGCGAGATAAGCAATAATTCCTAAATGTTTGGGTTGTACGTGCTCTGCAATTTCTAAGCCTAAACCTATCTTGGGATTTAAACGATTAAGATCTTCAAGTAAGTCACGCCAAATGACGTAATCAAAACGTTCAAGATTTTGGACTTGTTGTAATTGCTCAGGAATTTCAATATTTTTTGTTTCGCAATAAGCCTTTAATAAATGCCCTAATCCGCCATAAACAGAGCCTGTATAGTTCTTGAGTTGGGACAT
Source organism: Acinetobacter sp. NIPH 284 (assembly GCF_000369425.1). Taxonomy (NCBI): domain Bacteria; kingdom Pseudomonadati; phylum Pseudomonadota; class Gammaproteobacteria; order Moraxellales; family Moraxellaceae; genus Acinetobacter; species Acinetobacter sp. NIPH 284. The sequence continues at coordinate 265,885 of NZ_KB850009.1, read as the reverse complement.
CCTGTCTACTCCTTATTCTGTCGTGTTTTGTCAATATAAATATATCGTATCGTCAATACTTCGCCTACAAAAATTTATATCTTTAAAAAAAATAAGGAAACATTTGGAGAAAACCATGTTGAAGGGTTTTGTTGCAGGTTTGGCAGTTGCAAATGCATTTGAATGGTTTGCTCATAAATATCTATTGCATGGGGTACACCGTAAAGGCAAGCCACGTTTCAGTCCAACGCCAAAACAGATGGAATCGCATTGGGCACATCATTGTGAGGTTCGTAAGCAAGAGTTTTCTGATGATTGTTATGTTGAAGGTTTGGAGAGCTGGCGTACTCGTAACGAACTGATAGCACTGGCTGCGGTTGCAACCGTGTCGAGTGCGGCAGCCTATCCATTCTCCAAAGGGATGGCGCTGTCATTTTGGTATTGTGCAGGTAATTATTATTATGTGCATCGCCGTTCTCATTTAGAGCCAGAATGGGCAAAAAAACGTATTCCCTGGCATTATGATCATCATATGAATTCGAATCAAGATGCTAACTGGTGTGTAACGCGACCATGGTTTGATTATGTGATGGGAACGCGTGTGGTGTCCTCGGCTGATTTAAAAGAAGCCAATCCACTCGGTCTACCGTTACCTGCACCACTTTCAAAAGGATTGACGCAAGCGATCGAGTCGGTTTTTCCAGCGAAATGGGTTGAGCAAAAACTAAAATTAGTCAAAGCACCTGTAGTAGAAACTGAGCAACAAGAATCAGTGGTTTAGAGGAAAATGCGACATGTGACCGTAAAGCATAAGCATTGTGACGAATCGTGACGATGCTTTCATGAGTCATGTCGTGAATTGTCAATAAAATCTGGTTTTAATGTCAATATTTTTATGTGCTATCCCGTTATTTTGGCTCAAGCATTGAAGATGCTCGGAATTTACTCAAAATGGCTGTATTTTCTCTTACCCTCTAGCGTTGAATAAACGCATTTTCCATACCTTGCTTAGGCAAGGTATTTTTTTGTCTGAGGAAATGTTGAGTGAATAAAAAAACCTCTCAAACGATGATTTTGAGAGGTTGGTTTTTTGAGTAATACTCGCGTTTAAAGACGCATTTCAATCCCTTGCTCAGCCAAATATTGCTTAGCTTCTGGAATCGTGTGTTGACCAAAATGGAAAATTGAAGCAGCCAGTACCGCATCTGCACCGCCTTTCAAAATTCCGTCAGCCAAATGTTGTAAATTGCCTACGCCACCTGATGCGATGGTCGGAATATTGACACGATCATTGATCTGACGCATCAAGGCAATGTCATAACCCGCTTTGGTACCATCGGCATCCATACTGGTAATCAGCAATTCGCCCGCACCGAAGTCAGCCATTTTCACAGCCCATTCAATCGCATCAATTCCTGTTGGCTTACGACCACCGTGGGTAAAGATTTCCCACTTATTTTCGCCAGTTTTTTTCGCATCAATTGCGACCACAATACATTGTGCGCCAAAACGTTGAGAAGCTTCTTGAACAAACTCAGGTGTAAATACCGCTGCCGAGTTGATACTGACTTTATCAGCACCCGCATTTAGTAATAGGCGAATATCTTCAACTTTACGGACACCACCACCAACAGTTAAAGGTACAAACACGCTTTCAGCCATACGTTCTACCGTACGGTAAGTTGTATCGCGTCCATGATGGGTAGCAGTAATATCTAAAAAGGTAATTTCATCGGCGCCTTGTTCGTTATAGCGACGTGCGACTTCGACAGGGTCACCTGCGTCACGAATATCAAGGAATTGAACGCCTTTGACGACTCGACCATTATCAACATCTAAGCAAGGGATAATACGTTTTGCGAGCATAAAATTTTCCAAAAAATCGCCAATAAAGAAAGGGGTGCTACACCTTCATGGAGGGAACAGGTATTCTATCAAACTTCACAGCTATTTTTTGCAGGTTTTCCATGTCGGTTTATACCCCGTTGAGTTTAGAAGAAGTTCAAGCATTCGCTGAGCCTTATGGTTTAGCGATCATTGACCTGATTCCAATCCAGGGCGGTATTCAAAACACCAATTATTTTTTGGTGGATCAATCAAAACAACACTATGTTTTAACGGTTTTTGAAGAATTAGATGCTGAGGGGGCAGGTGAACTGGTACCTGTACTGGATTGTTTGGGTAAGGCAGGCGTACCTGTGGCGGTGCCCTTAAAATACAATGGGCAGGCGATTCATAGCATTGCAGATAAACCTGCTCAGATTGCACCTCGTTTGATGGGTGAACATCCTGAACAAGCCAGTATTAAACAAGTACAGGCGATTGCTCAAGCGCAGGCAAAATTGCATTTGGCTTTGCAGGGCTTTCCTTTGGAACGTGATTTTAATCGCAATCATAAATACTGGTCTGAAGTAGCAAACCAATTGCGTCCTCAATTGATTCAAGCAGATCAACAACTTTTAAATCAGGTCTTTCACTTATTTACAGTGATTACGCAAGCATATCCAAACAGACCAATAGGCTTTATTCATTCCGATTTATTTCGGGATAATACCTTGTTTCAGGGAGATCAATTACAAGGTATTCTTGATTTTTATGAACTCAATCAAGATGAATGGCTATTTGATATTGCGATTAGTATCAATGACTTCTGTACAGCTTATCCCCAAGCCCATTTGGATATAGAAAAAGCTGAGGCATTCTTAGGTGCTTATCAAAGCATTCGTCCACTGACACAAGATGAATTGGCTTGTCTGGATATTTTCCTAGCAATGGCTGCTTGTCGTTTTTGGTGTATGCGTTTACAGGTCGCACAGAAAAATGCAGCAGAAGGGCGGACAGGTGAAGATATTTCACAAAAAGACCCTATGGAAATGCGCATGATGTTACAAAACCGTTTACAACAAGTTTTAGGTTTAGGGTAGGAATATGCGAGATCAAGGGCGTTTAGTTGAATGGTTCGATGATAAAGGCTATGGCTTTATTCAACCGAATGATGCACATAAAGATCGTGTTTTTATCCATATCAAAGACTTTGCTCGCACAGGGCCGCGTCCAATTGTGGGGTGTGCCTTGGAATATGTGGTCATTTTGGATGAGCGCGGTCGTTATCGCGCTCAGCAAGCAACTTATTTAAAAGCATCACAAGTAATTGAACATCGCAGTAAACCTGCTCAGCCGACATCTGCCAAGCGTTGGTCAGCGATGCAGATTGGTATTGTGATTTATATTGTATTTATGCTGATTGCAAGTTTTAGTAAATTACTGCCGCCGTATACTTTGCTGTTTGTTAGCTTGATGAATGTCGTTAGTTATTGGTTGTATGCGCAAGACAAAGAAGCAGCACAATTGGGAAATCGCCGTGTTCCAGAGCAGACTTTGCATATCGTGGATTCTTTGGGTGGTTGGTGTGGAGGGTGGCTTGCTCAACAAAAACTGAGACATAAAACACAAAAACAACCGTTTCGTAAGATTTATTTCTGTACCATAGTCTTTCATATATTGTTGATATGTTGGTTAATTTCTCCACTCAATGTGTTTTATTGATTGGGAGGGGAGTTTTTGGAGATAAATAAAAATGAATTATTCCGTTGATCAAGATCCAAACCGCACCTTAACTTTGGTTCTCTATGTCCTTTATATCATTGCGATTTTTAGTGGTGGTTTGTTGGCGATTATTGCTTTAATTATTAACTATGTAAAACGTAGTGATGTGCAAGGTTCAATTTTTGAGAGTCATTTTACTTGGCAAATTCGTACCTTTTGGTGGTATTTGGCTTGGAATATCATTGCATTTATCCCATTTTTCTTTCTGTTTTTTACAGGCGATAATGCCAATGCTTTTGCAGGTGTCGCACTCTCAAGTACTATATTTTGTGGGTTCGTGATTTTTGCTGCATGGGTGTGGATTGTATATCGAGCAATTCGAGGTTTAATCGCATTAAATGATAATAAACCCATGTACCAATAAAATAGAATAAAGCATGATTATTGAGCATGTGCATTCGTGTATGTTAATCAAAAAGAAAGAGTCATCAGCAGCATAGAGTGCTTTTTAGCGCTCTTTTTGTTTAGGCTTGTTCCATTTTAACTCACTGACCAACACCCCTAGAACCACCATTAAACCTCCCAGCAATGCCAGTAAAGGCAGTCGCTCACCCGCAATGCGCCCAAATAAGCCTGCCCAAACAGGCTCACCTGCATAAATAATTGCAGCACGGGTTGGATCGACCATTCGTTGTGCCCAATTCATTACAAATTGAATCAGTGCACTGGCTAAACCCAAACTAAGCACTAGAATGCTTAATTGCCATGAAAAACTAGGAATATTATGTTCGCCAACCAATGGCATACTGGCAAATGATAAAAATGATGCAACAGCCAATTGAATAACGGTGACTCGTCTTAAATTAACTTTTCCTGCGAAATAACCAATCAAAATAATTTCTAGCGCAATCACAAAGGCACAAATTAAGGTCAGTGTTTGTCCATAGCTTAAACTGATATTGGAGATGCCATTTCCAGTTAAAAGCACTAATCCAGTAAAAGCGAGTGCAGTTCCTAACCATGTCATCAGAGAAGGTCTTTTTTGGAAAATAACCCACATTAAAATGGGGACAAGAGGCACGTACAGTGCGGTTAAAAAGGCAGATTCACTACTTAAAATCGTTTGTAACGCAATGGTTTGGGTGCCATAACCAATCGCAATCACGATACCAATCGCCGTTCCTGCAAGTATTTCTTTTAAAGTTAATCCACGCATTGATTTCATTGAGATTAAAAAAATCGCCAAGGCTGCGATAGCAAAACGACAGCCCACAAAAAACATAGGGCTACTAAAATTCAGAGCGTATTGCACCGCTAGAAAAGTTCCACCCCAAATCATGGTAATGAAAATGAGTGCAAATTGAGCTGCTTTGGGAGATTGAGATAAAGATGTCACAACAACAAACCTAAGATGGGAGTGCAATATATTGCACATATTGTATTATTTTAGAGTTTTGTGCAATATATTGCACTTAAATTAATTTGATTACGAATGTAAATGAACCAAGCTGAAACTGTTCTGCAATATGTAGGAAAAAATATTCGTTATTTCCGCGATCAATCACAACTCAGCCAACAAGAATTAGCGGATCGGGCAGGTGTGAGTCGACGGACTATTGCTGCCTTGGAAGCAGGACAAGTAAATATTAGTTTAGCCAAGCTAGATGCGATTGCTGCTGTTTTGGCTGTCGATTTTAAAAGACTTGTGAGTAATCCTGATGTAAGTGAAAACGCAATTGTGAATGCGCTTGCATGGCAAGGAAAAGCTCAAGACAGCCATGCGACACTTTTGGCTGCTGTACCAACACATACCCAAACTGAGTTGTGGAATTGGTCACTTGCGGTAGGAGAGGAATATTGTGCCGATGCAGATCCAATCGGCTGGCGAGAACTCATTTATGTTTTAGAAGGTGAGTTAAGCCTTGAGTTTGAAAATGAAACTCGTGTGATTTGCGCAGGTCAGTCAATTTTTTTTGAAAGTGATGTGAGCTATCGTTATATTAATCGTGGCACATGCGTATTAAAATTTATTCGTAATGTGTTGTATTAAATAAAAAAGAAGCCATCGAAAAGATAGCTTCTTTTGCATTAGATTACAGGCGATTATCATCCAACAAGAGCTGTGCTTCACGAAGGTTTAATGTACCTTCATAAATTGCACGACCTGTAATAGCACCTAAAATACCTTGCTGACCTTTTAAGTTGCGAACATCATCCAGATTGGTCACACCACCTGAAGCGATCACAGGTAAGCCAGAGTATTGTGCTAAATGAACAGTTTGCTCAACGTTAACACCTTGCATCATGCCATCACGTGCGATATCGGTATACACAATACTTGAAACACCAGCATCTGCAAAACGTTTTGCAAGATCAGTTGCCTTCACGTCAGTTACATTTGCCCAGCCATCTGTCGCAACCATACCATTGATTGCATCAATACCAACAATGATATGACCTGCAAAGCGTTTGCATGCCTCTTCAACAAATTCAGGTTCTTTTACTGCTTTTGTACCGATGATGACAAAAGATACACCTGCTTCCAAATAATGTTCGATGGTTTCAAGTGAACGAATACCACCACCAATTTGAATTGGAAGTTCTGGTTGTGCGCGTGCAATCGCTTCCACCACAGGTTTATGAATTGGCGTACCTGCAAAAGCACCATTTAAATCAACTAAATGTAAACGACGTGCGCCTTCATCAACCCAATGTTGTGCAGTTGCGACAGGATCATCAGAGAAAACGGTATCGTCTTCCATACGACCTTGTTTTAAACGAACACATTTACCATCTTTCAGGTCTATTGCAGGGATGATTAGCATGCTTTCGCTCCTAGCGTCATCATAAAGTTTAAATTGGCTACATATTAACAAAGTATTGATCAATCGCTAAGCCTTGTCTGTTGAACCTTAAAGTATTCTTGCAATTTGTTGTCGAATTTGAGGAGGTAGTAACTGCTGATGATATAGGTATTGGTATATCAACAATGCGGTATAAGCATCGGCGGCAGCATAATTGATTTGTTGGGGACTTAGCTGTTTGACAGACCAGTTTGAAGTGCTGATTTTTTTTGCTTTTGACAAAAAAAATGTTGGAAAAGTAGAGCAATCGCCGTTTTTAAAAGAGTTGTTTGTTGCTGCATTTCCATTTTATGAAACTCAAAACTTTTGGTTGAGCTTAAACAGTTTTATGGAAATGAAAAAGCCAAGTGAGAAAACTTGGCTTTTTCATTATGGAAAATCGTTATTCAGCGTATTGCTGCTGTTTGATTGGATTAAATCTTCCATTCCACAAAGTTTTTTAACAACTGCAAACCAGCAATATGACTTTTCTCAGGATGGAATTGGGTCGCGAATAAATTGTCTTTGTGAATCGCCGTACAGAAATTCACGCCATAATCACAAGTTGCTGCCGTGATCGCTGGATCTTTTGGCTCAACATAATAACTATGCACAAAATAGAAACGTGCGTCCTGCTCAATGTTATTCCACATCGGATGACTTGGATCAAGTTGATGGACTTGGTTCCAGCCCATATGCGGTACTTTTAAATTTGGGATTTCAGGAAAGTGTTTAACAACACCGTCAAAAATACCTAAAGCATCGACACCGCCATTTTCTTCTGAACTTTGCAGTAGTGCTTGCATGCCGACACAGATGGCTAATACAGGTTTGTTAAACGCAGCTTGACGTACTACCTCATCGATTCCTGCCTCATGCATGCCTTGCATACAGTCACGCATTGCACCAACACCAGGAAATACAATTTTATCTGCTTTAGCAATCAGTTTTGGATCATTGGTCACATCGACAGTTGCACCCACATGCTCTAAAGCTTTTGCTGCAGAGTGTAAATTACCCATACCATAATCAAGTAAAGCAATACGTGTCATTACAAGCTACCTTTGGTCGAAGCAATGGTATTTTCTGCACGTGGATCAATTTCACATGCCATACGCAATGCGCGAGCCAACGCCTTAAACACACTTTCAATCTGGTGGTGGCTGTTTTTGCCTTTCAGGTTGTCAATATGCAGGGTCATTAACGCATGGTTGACAAAACCTTGGAAAAACTCAGAGAACAAATCGACATCAAACGTGCCGATACGAGCGCGAGTGAATGGAATATCCATAAATAAACCCGGACGACCAGACAGATCAACCACAACACGGGACAATGCTTCGTCTAATGGTGCATAAAAATGACCATAACGACGTAAGCCTTTTTTATCACCTAAAGCTTGCGCAAAGGCTTGTCCCAGCGTGATTCCACAGTCTTCCACCGTGTGGTGGTCATCAATTTCAAGGTCACCATCACAATGAATATCGATATCAAATAGACCATGACGCTTGATTTGATCAATCATATGGTCTAAAAATGGAACCCCAGTGTTGAGTGTGCCTTGACCCGTACCATCGAGATTGAGACGAACTCGAATTTTGGTTTCGTTGGTGTTTCTTACCACTTCACTGATACGTTGCGTCATGGACACGTTCCTCAAAAAACGTTAAAAATGATAGAATTAAAAACCGATAGTTTCGCTGTGACGAAAAAGTGACAGCATCATAGTTTGCTCAGGAGGGTTTATCAATGCCTATTACCGTACATGCTTACAGTACACTAGATAATCTAGGAATTCGTACTCAGCTCGAGCGACTCTACGATACCAGCCCAGAGTTTGGTGATGGGCAAGATGCAATGGAGCAACTTGCGCAAAATCTACAGCAATATACCACAGTTTATACCGCTGAATTTAACACCAAAATTATAGGTGCAATTTGGGCAACAGGACAAGGTGAAAGCCGTGTTTTAGAATATATTGTCGTACATCCATCCAATCGTGGACGTGGGGTTGCAGAGCGTTTGGTTGAAGAAGTGTGCCGTATAGAAGAGGAACAAGGTGTAAAGCATTTTGAACCAGGTTGTGGAGCAATTCATCGTTGTTTATCGCATTTGGGCAAAATCTAGAATTAAAGTCTAATTGGTTTGCGATTTGCAGTAAAATTAGACGTTTGATAGGAAAATCCGCAAATTTGCTTGACGCACGTGTTTAAACATTGTTTAATACGCCCACTTTGGCGCGATAGCTCAGTCGGTAGAGCAACGGATTGAAAATCCGTGTGTCCCCAGTTCGATCCTGGGTCCCGCCACCATAATTTGTATTTTCAATCCCCGATCCCATCGGGGATTTTTTTTACCCAAAATTGATTGCGTGAAAAATGGGCAATCAAATCAAAAGCTCATGATAATTATTGACTATTGAGCTGAGATACGGCTTAATACACCCCATTGGCGCGATAGCTCAGTCGGTAGAGCAACGGATTGAAAATCCGTGTGTCCCCAGTTCGATCCTGGGTCCCGCCACCAAATTGATAAGAATAGATATTACTAGACACTACCAAAGGCTTAAATCATAAAGGTTTAAGCCTTTTTTTATACCCCTAGCCACTACCATCCATCCCCCTTAATCACCTATACTTTGTTGGTATTTTTGTTGGTATAAAGCAATACCAACAATTTAATACCAACAAATGCCCTAATTTCATACCAACAGTCCGCTAGATTTTATACCAACAAATAAGGGGGAAAGCCTTATGTTGACTGATGCACAGCTAAGACGAATTAAAGCCAATCCCAATAAAAAAACGCCTGATAAATACAGCGATACCAACGGGCTACAACTGCATGTTTTTCCGACTGGTCGTAAGACTTGGATATATGCCTACCGATACCAAAATAAGCAACGTTCACTCACTTTGGGAGGTTATCCCGACCTATCGTTAGCAGATGCACGGATTAAGCTATCAGAAGCAAAAAAGAACTTGAGTGAGGGCATTGACCCAAACCAAGCCAAAAAGAGCAACCTAACTCAGTTAAACGGCGAGCATAGCTTTGAATATGTGGCAATGGAGTGGTATAGGAAAAAAGTAGAGACCTGGGCGCAAAGCACCAGTGTAAAAACCAAAGCACGTTTAGAGGCGGATATATTTCCGTTTATCGGCGCAATGGATATTGCCAGTATTAAATCACCTGATCTATTGAGCGTGATTAAACGTATTGAGGGACGCTCACCTGATACAGCCAAACGAGCATTACAGGAATGTGGGCAGATATTTAGATACGGCATGGCATTAGGTAAAAATGAAAACGACCCAAGCCAAGCATTACACGGTTTATTACTCCCCGTAAAAACAAAGAACTTTGCAGCGATTACAGACCCAAGCAAAGTAGGCGAATTTTTAAGGGCAATAGATAGCATTCCCAATACAACACTTGTTGTAAAAAGTGCATTTAAGTTAGCACCTTTGTTTTTTGTGAGAATTGGCGAATTAAGAAAAGCCAAATGGAGCGAGATAGACTTTGATAAACAGGAATGGCGTTACTTCATTACCAAAACCAAGCAAGACCATATTGTACCTTTGTCAAAACAGGCAATCGAGATTTTAAAAGAACTGCAATGCTTAACAGGTCAGCATGAATATATATTTGTTGGCTACCGAAACAATAAAATTCCCATGAGTGACGGCGCAATCAATGCAGCAATACGCCGTTTAGGTTATGACACACAGGAAGAAATCACAGGACATGGTTTTAGGGCAATGGCCAGAACCATTCTGAATGAAGAAATGGGCATCCCTGTAAGTGTTATTGAGCATCAACTGGCCCACAAAGTACCTGATAACTTGGGTACAGCCTACAACCGTACCAAGTTTATAGCGCAGCGTAAAAAGATGATGCAGCAATGGGCGGACTATCTCGATAGTCTAAAACAGGATGTCATTCCATTCCCTAAAAACAAACGAGCGTAAATATACCCAATGAATAAAGAATCCATGACCAAAAAATGCCGTAATGACACTAAATATTTAATGTCTAATCCAGCCAATACCAAACATTTAATGGAATCTATCCAACAGCATAAAGACGGTTTATATGCTGTAAAGGTTAAAGACCTAAAAGAGTTGAAATAGTGTGATAGTTTATATTTATCCCAAGCATAAGACCGCATAACACATAAACGACAAATAACGCCGTGCTAATACTTTCCACGCCTAGCCATTACCTAAGCGGTTTAATATACTGGATAAGCTAGGTCTAGGAGGCATCCGAAAGCATATACCCAATATGTTGACCTAGCTACTTTGGGGTGCTGTGGGAGGCGTATATGGGATTATTAGCCAAAATAATTCAAAATGAAGCTAAAAAATTCTTAAAAATAGATCAAGCAATATTAATTGTTAAACACCTTTTTCGTGAGAGTTACAGAACTACATGGATTTATCTTAGTCAAAATCATGTATTTGGCGACCTAGAAGTTTATGAAAAAGGGAAAAACCTTTCTTTTAATATCATCGACAAAGGGGGTACTTTTGTTGAGGCGGATGATTATGTATTGTCTGGAGGAGTTGATACAACAAGCTATTTCCCTGGTTCAATTCATGAAAAATATTGGAAAAAATCGGATTTTTTAGAACTTGAGTCAATAAGAAAAATCGGGATAACATACGAAATTATAGATCATTATCTAAACTATCATTATATCAAAGCAGGTCATGACAGCTTTACACCATTTAAAGACATTCCCCCGCCTAATTTTGATGAATTACCAACCCAAGAGCCTATAGGCTGTGGAAATCCAACCATCCAACAAACCGAGCCAACCATTGAAAACTTGAATGCTGAAATTGCACGATTAAAGCAGGAAATGGTTAGTAAAGATCAAACCATAGCTGAACTACAGCAGAAAAATGGCAGTCTTGTAGCTGAAAATGCAATAAATGATATTGAAATATCTTTGAAAAACAGTGAACTACTATTTATTGCTGTGCTATTAAAAAAACTACAAAGTGCAATCACTATAAAAAGACACAAGTCACAAAATGCTATATTGCAGTCTATCGAAACTGAATACGGCGTTGGGAGTGGATTATCAAAAAGTACGACTGATAAGATAATGAAAAAGGCAAACGGTATTTATAAGTCTTTGATAACAAATAAAATGCAATGATTTAATATTGCAATGCAATTTTATGTTCATTGCATGAAATGAATTAAAAAACAACAAGATAAATACTTCACCTATCAACCCTTGCCACGAACTGACAGGGGAAACATTTAATTGATAGGTGAATCTATGACAATAGCCATTCTACAAAACCCTGACGCTTTCCTACGCATCAAAGACCTTGCTAATTTCCCTGAACGCAAGGAACGCATCCAACTCCATAAAGCAGGCAAGTGTAAAGGGCAAACCAAGCGTATATCAGCACGTCCAGCATCCAGGGGCATTCTAGGCGTATCTGACAAGACGATATGGCAATGGGTGAAACAAGGTGAATTTCCTCAACCGATCAAGCTAGGCAACGTCACTGTATGGCGTTTATCTGATGTGCAGGCATGGATGCAGGCGCAAGGACTGGGGGCATAATCAATGAATCATCAAACTGTCATCCTAGACCACCTCCAACAAGGCAAAACCATAAGCCAAGCCGAAGCCATAGAGCTATGCGACTGCTACCGCCTTTCGGCTGTCATTGACCGAT
>NZ_KB850009.1:184918-248215 GCF_000369425.1 Acinetobacter sp. NIPH 284 | reverse complement strand
ATCAATGAAGCCACCGCCAAAAAGGTACTTAAAGCAAATGGATGGCTTGAGTGTGAGGATGGACGCTATACCAAGCGTGTTAGATCAAACCTCCCTGATGGTACACGCCCGACATTGATGCACTTTAAGATTGGTGCAATACAAACCTTTAATGCTGAATCCTGAAAATATGGTTTTGCATTGTGACAACTGTGACATGATGCTATTTATTGTATGTAATGTACTGTTATATATAGTAATTATTATGTCACAGTTAATCATTTTAGGTATTAATTATAGTGTGACATGACTGTGACAACTGTGACAACTGTGACAGGATTTGAGTTAAATCTATTATGTCACAGTTAGACTGTCACAATGTCACACTGATTTTATCTTGTTAAATACCTTGATTGTGACAAAAATAAATCTATAACTATATGTAATAAATAGGATTATTTAAATCTGTCACAGTTGTCACACTTGTCACAGTAAAAAAAGCACATACAGCGAGATAGAGATAAACCAATGCCAAACGTGAACAAAGTAATTTTAATGGGTGTACTAGGTCGTGACCCTGAAACTAAGAATTTTCCCAACGGCGGTAGCGTTACGACATTCAGCGTTGCAACTACCGACCACTGGAAAGACAAGACCACTGGAGAGCGCAAAGAAGCGACAGAATGGCACAGAATCACCACCAGCAACCGATTGGCAGAGATTGCGAGTAAGTATCTCAAGAAAGGTGGAAAGGTTTATATCGAGGGCTCATTGCGTACAAGGAAGTGGAAAGACCAAAGTGGTGCAGATCGGGAAGTCACAGAGATAAAGGCAGATGTTTTGCAATTGCTTTAAAAATATAGCTCGTCTTTTTTGACGAGCTTTTATTATCTGAATGGTCAAGATAATCATGCAGATTCAACTATCATGGAAATCGTGACAATAGAATAAACAGCTTTAGATTCATGCAGCCTGATTAGATAAAAACGCCTCTTTCATAGGGTGAGTTTCGCAAAAAGTATCTCTTTCATAGGGTTTGTTTCTCAAAAGCATAAATGGAGTGATTACACCCCCTATGGTTTACCTCTATTTTGAGGGAAACCCATTCCAACAAGATAATCTTACTGTGCAACAAAGCAGCCTTTTTTATAGGAGTGCAAGTGTATAGCGTGATGGTTGGGTACGTGATTTATTCGCAAAGATTAAGCAAGTCAGATGACTTGGTTACCAAAAGTTTAGTTACCAACGAAGTTACCAATGAAGTTACACCGTTATGGCTCTTTTTATAGACGGGAAATTGAACCGTTTTTTATCTTTCATAGGATTGTTTCGCAAATGATGAAGCACACTGGGAATGACCATAAGAATATTAAACGTAACGTTTTGTCATGTTTTGAGCTTAGGATTACTTAGCAACTACTACGGAAAACTCATGTTCTGACAGTCTGATAAGTTGGTACGCAAAGAACAAGTACGCAGTGAAGTGCGCACCCAAAACACTATTTTAAAAAAATGACACGGTTTTGAATAACAGGTTTTGACAGGTTATCAATGTCAAGTTTTGACAAGTCCGAGCAGCAATTGAGATGCAGTATTTTGCAGTAGTCCAAACCATAACAATTGATAACAAACATGCCGTAATCATGCCGTAATGAAAGTGGGGTTTTGTGGGGTTCAAAGCGTTTTGAATATCAACAATTGTTAACAGGTGCAGCGTTTTGAATACTAGGTTTTATAAGGTTTTGTATTTTTGAAACTGAAGTTTCATGAAGTAGGACAGCGTAAAATTGCGTTGATTAAATCCTTGTTTTATAAGGTAAACGCAAAATTGCGCTCAGTAATGAACTACGAACTTTCGCACAGTCACCAGTACCGATACCTAAAATATGGGCATCCCTTAACTTTCTCCAGTGCGTAAAGTTGAGTTTCGCAACAACTACGCGCGCGCACGCGAGGGATATATTCATTGTGGTTTTGACCTTTAAAATCCCAATAGAGTTATAGTGTGATTATTCGGGCGGTTTACTGCTACAAATAGCCTGAACATATGATTACCCCCCCCCACTGGGGGATATGCTCAAATTTGAGCGCATCTAAACAACCAAGCTACTTAATCAGCCACTTGGACGGCTAAGTTAATTTAGGATTACGTTATCGTTTCGGTAATCACCGAAAACCATGCAAGTGACCAGCTCAAAGATAGTTAGTGAGTATCTTTAAGCTACTCGCAAAGGATAAGATTCTAAATCTAATCCCACCTAAGCCACCAGTAAGGGGAACAGATCAAATATTTAGGTTTTGCGTTCCACCAAAAAGAGGAAGCGAAAAAATAATTTATTGCTCAAAAATAGGGGGTACTTTTGCGTATTGTTGGTATTTTTGTTGGTATAAATGAAATCGTAAAACATAAAAGCCTTGCTGCATAATGGTTACAGGCTTCAATTCGGTTGAGGGTCCCCCACCATATTCAAAAAGCCCTAAACTCAAGTTTAGGGCTTTTTTTATGCATGAAGCAAAATGGGATGTGTTTTGATCAAAAAACCTGTTTATGAATAAAAAGAATATGCTTCTCAAATTAACTTAGTTATCTGAATAAAAGAAAAACAATATGCTTATACATATATTATTTTTACTGAAGATAAGTTATGCAAAAGTTGCTTGGGTTTACACTTCCTACATTATTTTTATCCGCTTTATCGTCATCAGTATTCGCGACAACAGGTTATTTTATGCATGGCTATGGGGTTAAAGCCCAAGGCGCTGCTGGGGCTTCTATTGCGGCATTTAATGATGCTCTGATCATTGCGAATAATCCTTCTGGATTGGCTTGGTTAGACAGTCGTGTCGATATTGGCGCGACTATATTTAACCCTAAGCGTTCTGCTGAAATTGAGGGGAATTTGGCAGGTGCCAACGGTCATTACAGTGGCAATGGACGTGAATATTTTGTTCTACCTGAATTTGCGGTCAATAAGAAAGTAAATGATACGGTTGCTTTGGGTTTAGCGATTTATGGTAACGGCGGTATGAATACCTCCTACAAGAAAAATCCGTATGCAGCTTTTGGAAATACAGGTGAAGCAGGGGTGGATTTAGCGCAGATTTTTATTTCTCCATCTGTAGCTTGGCGTTATAGCGAAAATCAATCCATCGGTGTTGCGACCAACATTCTTTATCAACGATTTGAAGCTAAAGGAATTTCAGGTTTTGCACCATTTTCTGTTGATGGGCAAAAACTGAGTAATAATGGTAAGGACTCTGCTACAGGCATAGGCGTTAAAGTCGGCTGGAGTGCCAAGCTAAATGATGTCGTAACTGTTGGTGCAAATTACTCTTCAAAAATTAAATCGGACAAATTTGATCAATATCGTGGTTTATTTGCACAAGCAGGAGGTTTTGATGTGCCGGAGAGCTATGGCGTAGGAGCCGCTTTTCAATTGACGCCTGCATTAACTGTATTAACCGATATAGCGCGTATTAATTATTCTGATGTAGATTCAGTTGGGAATCCTTTTAGTCTAGCTTCGGTGATGGCGGGTAATGGTTTCGGTTCAGAAAAAGGTCAGGGTTTTGGTTGGAAAGATATCAACGTTTACAAGATTGGTGCGGCATATCAAGTTAATCCAAGAGTGACGATAAGAGCTGGATATAGCCATAATGATCAGCCAATTCCCCAAGATCAAACCTTCTTGAATATTCTTGCACCTGGCGTAATTCAAGATCATCTCAGCGTGGGGGCGACGTGGATTATTGATCGTGCACAGGAGCTTAGTGTCGCATATACCTATGGCTTGAAAGAAACCGTAAAAGGAAGTCAATCTATTCCTTTGAACTTTGGCGGTGGTGAAGCTAATCTTGAAATGGATCAGCATATTTTAGGTGTTTCATATGGTCTGAAATTCTGATCAAAACGAAAAAGGCTGAATCAAATAGATTCAGCCTTTTTAAAGATGTGAAGCAAAAGATTAAGCGGTTTTTGCTAATTTTTCGTTTGCTAACATATGACCCGTTTCTTCGAAGTTCGCATGCCATGACAGTGCTTCACGAAGAATATGAGGTGTATGGCCACCGCGCTCGCAGGCACGATCAAAATAGTCATTTAAGGCAGCTTGATAAAGCGGGTGTACACAGTTGTCAATAATCACACGTGCGCGCTCACGAGGTGCTAAGCCACGTAAATCTGCTAAACCAACTTCAGTTACCAGAATGTCAACATCATGCTCATTATGATCAACGTGGCTTACCATTGGTACGATTGATGAAATATCACCACCTTTTGCGATTGACTTGGTAACAAAGATTGCAAGGTGAGCATTACGCGCAAAATCACCTGAACCGCCGATACCATTCATCATTTTTGTACCGCAAACATGCGTAGAATTCACGTTGCCGTAAATATCGAACTCGAGTGCTGTATTAATTCCAATAATACCTAAACGACGTACGATTTCAGGGTGGTTAGAAATTTCTTGTGGGCGTAATACTAATTTATCTTTGTAGTGTTCAAGATTGCCAAATACGCGTTCACCACATTGTGCAGATAGCGTAATTGAGCTACCAGAAGCAAATTTCATTTTGCCAGCATCAATCAATTCAAAAGTACAGTCTTGTAATACTTCAGAATACATGACCAAATCTTCAAAGTTAGAATCTTTAAGACCAGTCAAAACTGCATTTGCAATTGAGCCAATACCTGCCTGTAAAGGACCTAGGTTTTTCGCTAATCGACCTGCAGCAACTTCTTTTTCAAAAAAAGCGATGAGGTGATTTGCAATCCCTTGAGTTTCATCGTCAGGCGCAGTCACAGTTGAAGGCGAGTCGGCCGTATTATTAAAAACGATGCCTACGATTTTTGCTGGGTCAATTTGGATTGCAGTTGAACCAATACGATCATCGACTTGAGTTAATGGAAGTGGGGTACGTGTTGGACGATATGTTGGAATATAAATATCGTGTAAGCCCTCAAAGTTTTCGCTCAATGAGGTATTAATTTCAACGATTACTTTTTCAGCAAAAATTGCGAAACTTGCAGAGTTGCCTACAGAGGTTGTCGGTACGATATGACCATCTTCTGTAATCGCAACAGCTTCAATCACAGCAATATCTGGACGTTTAAGCTGTTGATTACGCATTTGCTCAACAGTTTCAGACAAATGTTGGTCGATAAACATTACTTCACCATTATTAATGGCGCGACGTAAAGTATTGTCAACTTGGAATGGCATACGACGAGCAAGTACACCTGCTTCCGTCAATTGTTTGTCTAAGTCATTCCCTAGGCTTGCACCCGTAATTAATGTGATTTTTAACGGATTTTTTTTAGCTTGTTCGACCAATGCTTGTGGCACAGCTTTCGCTTCTCCAGCACGAGTAAAACCACTCATACCAACCGTCATATCATTTTCAATAAAGCGAGCAGCCTGTTCAGCGCTCATCACTTTGTCATGTAGGGTAGCAAGGCGAATACGACTTAAAGACATGATCCATTCTCAATATACTTCTTAGTTAGATATGGATTTTAGCGT
This sequence comes from Acinetobacter sp. NIPH 284, assembly GCF_000369425.1. Lineage (NCBI taxonomy): Bacteria > Pseudomonadati > Pseudomonadota > Gammaproteobacteria > Moraxellales > Moraxellaceae > Acinetobacter > Acinetobacter sp. NIPH 284. The sequence goes on along the minus strand of NZ_KB850009.1, from coordinate 242,711 downwards.
TAAAACTTGAAAAGGGAATTGGACTACGGCTAAGGTCTAATATGTGAAATGCGTGATACTTTTTCAGAGATAAAAAGAGTTATTTTTCCAGCATGAATTGTTCTAAAAATGTTCAGTTATGCTCTGTTTAATTTTATCAATTGCATTCGTTTGAGATTCTTCAAGATTTTCATGGTTGAGTGGAAGTGAAATCACCACTTCTAAACCGCCTTGCTCTCGGTTGCGGATGTTGATCTGTCCCTGATGAATGTCAACAATACGTTTTACAATGGCTAAGCCGAGGCCACTTCCTTGAATCGTGCGTGCTGAATTACCACGAACAAAGGGTTGCATGAGTTCTTCCACTTGATCGGGTGGAATACCTTCACCATGATCAGCGACGGTAATCAGAATATGATCATCTACATGGCTTGCCGATAATTCAATTGGTTCTGCGCCATAACGTTTGGCGTTGTTGACTAAATTTGCAATCAAACGTTTTAAAGATAGGCTTCGGGCAGGAATGATAGGTAACTCTTGTGCTTCAAAACGAATATCTAAGGGCTTAAATTGTACAGCGACTTCTTGAAGCAATGTATTAATATTGGTTTGTGATAGTTCTTCATCAGATCCATCTCGCATATACGAAATAAATTGATTCAGGATCGCATCCATATCATCTACATCATAAATTAGACCTTCGCGGAAAAACTCATCTGGGAGCATTTCTGCGGTCAGGCGGATACGCGTCAGTGGCGTGCGTAAGTCGTGTGAAATACCTGCCAACATGATTTGGCGATCACGTTCGGTTTGTTCCAGTGTATACACCATATGGTTAAAGGCTTGATTGACCTGACGGATTTCCAGTGGCCCGTGGTTGGTGTCCAGATAGGGGGCCTTGCCCGTTTTACTGTAGTTGTTGGCGGCATTCTGTAGGCGGCGCAAGGGACGGTTCATCTGCCGCACCAGAATCAGGATAATAATGGAGGACAGGATCGGCACACCAAATAGCCATGCTGCAATCAGTTCAACACTGTAGTTGGTGTAGGTCTTGAGGGGTTCCCTGACCCAGTTGCCATGCATCTCAGGCGTTTGAATCCAAATACGTGGTATCGGTTTGAATTTAAAATATACAGTAACGTTATCAGCGTTATCGACTCCTAGTTCTTTCGCAAGTTTGGTTTCGATTTGGTTGGTAAATAACTCGGCTAAGAATTTATCTTCAATTTTTGGAAATTCTTTGGGGTCAGTGATGTATTCAATACCAATACGGTTTTTAAGCCATGTGTCGATATCGACTTCGGTATCGCGGTGTAGGATGCGAATGTCAGGATTGTTGACCAGTTCCAGCTCAATGGCGAGATAACGCGCATGTTGTTGTAATTCTGGTAAATATAAAGTTCGCCAAAAGAACCACAAGGACATAAACAAGCTAAAAACGACCGTGAACAATACCAAGATCGTGGTACGCATGGCCGCAGAACGTGGTTTAATTTTATCTAAAAAACGTTCCCATTTTGTTCGCGGTCTTTCTGAATAGGTCGCGAAATCTGTAAATGCTTGTGGATCAATTGGTTCAAGTTTCAATGAAGAATTTCCTAAGATTACTCTGCACCATCTGGAACAAATACGTAACCTACACCCCAAACCGTTTGAATATAACGGGCACGCGCAGGATTATCTTCGATTAAACGACGTAAACGAGAGACTTGGACATCAATCGAGCGCTCCATAGCACCCCATTCACGACCACGTGCCAAATTCATCAATTTATCACGAGTTAAAGGTTCGCGAGGGTGCTGAACCAAAGCTTTTAATACTGCAAATTCACCTGTCGTTAACGTGACCACCTGACCTTCACGCGTTAAAGTGCGTGTAGAAAGGTCGAGCGACCAAGGACCAAAGCTCACCACTTCCACTTGTTGGCTTGGCGCACCTGGTACTTCACGGACTTGGCGACGTAAAACGGCACGAATTCGTGCTAATAGCTCATTTGGGTTGAATGGTTTTGGTAAATAATCATCTGCACCCGCTTCAAGGCCCGCAATACGGTCAGAATCGCTACCACGCGCTGTCAGCATAATAATGGGTGTATCGATATTAGATTGACGTAAACGACGGCAAATACTTAAACCATCTTCTACTGGGAGCATAAAATCGAGCACGATCAGCGAGAACAATTCACGTTGCAGTAAACGGTCCATTTGGGTTGCATCATGGGCAGTTTTTACCACAAAGCCTTTATCTTCTAAAAAGCGTTGTAATAGGGTACGCAGACGCACATCATCATCGACCACTAAGATGCGTTCGACCCGGTCTGTCTCATGGTGTACAGTTTCCGTCGATTCGGCAGGTACAACTAAACTCATGATGTGCTCCTTTATCGTTTATTGTCATCGTCTTTATGCAATGCGATTGTGAAATATCAATAGACCTTTGAGTATACGATTCATTGCACAGTTTTGGCTATGTTATAAAGCAACAAATATTGCCAATAAAATCAAGAGATAGATACCAAATGTATACAGGTAAAATTATGACAATCGATCTATTTTTCAATATTTAGGCGAAAAATTCTTAGTATTTTATAAGTATTTATCAATTAGCATAATCTACTCTAAAAATATTCAAAAAAACAATAGTGGATTTTATAGTCACGGACTTTATAATCAGTGCTTTTAGACTTAACCCTTGTGGAATCAATCACGATGACTGACTTAGTTCAGCAGTTGGCAAATGAACTTGCCGTACGTCCAAACCAAGTAGAAGCTGCTATTCGTTTAATTGATGAAGGCGCTAGCGTTCCTTTTATTGCACGTTACCGTAAAGAAGTCACGCAGGGCTTAGACGATACGCAATTACGCCAACTCGACACACGTTTAACTTATCTACGTGATTTATACGAGCGTCGTGAAAAGGTGATTCAATCTTTACAAGAACAAGATAAATTAAGTGATGATTTATTGGCGCGTGTGAATGCAGCAGAAACTAAAAATGCATTAGAAGAAATTTATGCACCGTACCGTCCAAAACGCACAAGCAAATCTTTAAAAGCGAAAGAAGCAGGTTTAGGGCCGATTGCAGAAAAGATTTTTGCTGAACAAGTTGATCCGACTGAAGCATTATCAGGCTTCAGCCATGAAGATTATCCAGATGTCGAAAGCCAACTTGATGCAATTCAGCACATCTTGATTGATGACTGGGCACAAAATATTGGATTAACTACTGAATTAAAACAAATTTTCTCTAAAACAGCAGTTCTTAAGAGCGCAGTTGCTTCTGAAGAGAAAAAAGAAGTCGGTAAAAAATTCCGTGATTATTTTGAGTTTTCTGAAAACCTAAATAAATTACCTTCGCATCGTTTATTGGCGATGTTACGTGGTCGTCAAGAAAATGTATTGGGTTTAAAAGTAGACGGCGAAGATGATACGCCGTTAGCTCGTATTGAAACTGAATATAATCTTGATCAAATTCAGCCTCAAAGCCGTCAAGATTATTTAAAACAAACTGCAAAATTATTTTGGCTTGGTAAGATTCGTCCGCAAATCGAACATTCGTTATTGACTGATAAGCGCTTAGCTGCTGAAGCTGAAGCAATGGATGTGTTTGCTGAAAATTTACGTCATTTACTCCTTTCTGCACCAGCAGGTGGACGTGTTACTTTAGGTGTTGATCCTGGTATCCGTACAGGCGTAAAGCTTGCGGTTGTGAGTGATGCAGGCGATGTTCTAGCACATAGTACGATTTACCCGTTTGCACCGAAAGAAGATAAACAAGGTTCAATTGCTGAGTTAGCTCGTTTATGCAGAGAGTTCCACGTGGAACTTATTGCGATTGGTAATGGAACAGCAAGCCGTGAAACAGAAGCTGTTGTTGCTGAAATGATGGCGGCAAATACGGATCTGAAATTAACACGTATCACTGTAAGTGAAGCAGGCGCATCTGTTTATTCTGCAAGTGAACTTGCTTCTCAAGAATTACCAGAGCTTGATGTTTCAATTCGTGGCGCGGTTTCAATTGCGCGCCGTTTACAAGATCCATTGGCTGAACTTGTGAAGATTGATCCGAAATCCATTGGTGTGGGTCAATATCAGCATGATGTGAATCAAACTGGTTTAGCAAAAACATTAGATGCTGTGGTTGAAGACTGTGTGAATGCAGTTGGCGTAGATGTAAATACCGCATCTCCAGCGATCTTGGCATATATTGCAGGTTTAAATAAATCGATTGCGCAGCAAATCGTTGAATATCGTAAAGAACATGGTCGTTTCGATAACCGTCAAGCCTTGAAAAAAGTGCCACGTTTAGGTGAGCGTACTTTTGAACAATCAGCAGGCTTCTTACGTGTTCAAAATGGTTCTGAGCCATTGGATGCATCAGCGGTTCACCCAGAAAGTTATGGCGTGGTTGAAAAGATTGTTGCAGCAAAAGCCACAACAGTAAAAGACATTATTGGTAATACTGAAATTATTCGCCAAGTCAAAGCAGATGAGTTTGTCGATGACAAGTTTGGTTTGCCAACGATTCAAGATATTTTAGCTGAACTTGAAAAGCCTGCTCGTGATCCACGTCCAGAGTTTCGTACTGCCAAGTTCCGTGAAGATATTACGGAAGTTGCGCAACTCACTGAAGGCATGCAGCTCGAAGGTGTAGTGACCAATGTGACCAACTTTGGCGCGTTCGTAGATGTGGGTGTGCATCAAGATGGTTTAGTGCATATCTCTGAACTTGCAAATGAATTTGTTTCTGATCCACATAAAGTGGTGAAACCAGGTCAAATTGTGCAAGTACGTGTGATGCAAGTTGATGTGGAACGTAATCGTGTGAACTTAAGTATGCGTGCAGAAGGTTCTGCACCTGCTAAAGCGCCACGCCAACAACAGCGCCCACAGCAAGAACGAACTGAACGTTCAGAGCGTAAGCCTCAAGGTCAACGTCCGCCACGTAAAGAAGGTGACTTTAAGCGTCCACAAAATAACAAGCCAAAAACTGAAAAACCACAAGAGCAAAAAATCGGTGGTTTAGGTGCGTTGTTATTACAAGCAGGGATTAAAGGTTCTAAATAACCTAATTTAATCTACTTACAAAACCTTCCTTCGGGGAGGTTTTTTACATTCAAAATAGATGATTTTTCCGCTTTTTATGTTGAACTTTATTATAATTCCTCAGTTCCCAACGCAAACTTGTTGTTCTTATGTCCCCAGATTCTACTGAAAATCTTTCTTCCCCCCAGCATGCTTTTTTACAAGGAGTGATCAAAATACTGCCGCTATGTTTCGCGGTATTGCCGTGGGGCTTGCTGGCAGGCTCAATGGCGATTCAGGCTGGCCTGACCACTGGGCAAGCCATAGGAATGTCTGCATTGGTTTTTGCTGGTGCAGCGCAGTTGATGACACTGGGTTTGGTTATGGCGGGTACACCTGCACTCACCATTATCATTTCAGTATTTTTGATTACCACACAGCATTATTTGTATGCTCTATATTTTCGTGAAGAAATTGCCAGACTGCCATTAAAACAGCGTTTGTTATTTGGTTTTTTGCTGACTGATGAATTGTTTGCTGTTGGTATTCATAAGCGTGAATATTATATTTATTTTTTGCTTGGGGCTGGCAGTTTTTTCTATTTGGCTTGGGTATTGTTTAGTATAGGCGGTATTGTGTTGGCTTCCTCTCTGCCAAATTTAGATCAATATCATCTCGATTTTTCCATTGTTGCAACCTTTATTGCCATTGTGATTCCCTTTATTAAAAACCTGAATACGTTGGTGGGTGTACTGGTTTCGGTGCTTTTAACCGTTGTTTTTCTAAGTCTGGGCATTAAAAGTGCCGCAATCATGGCAGGTGTAATTGGTATGTTGACCGCAACCTGCCTACAGAATATTCGGGAGCGTACAGCATGAGTTGGTTTCTCCTGATTATTCTGGCAATTGTGGTGTTTATGAATCGCTATATCTTGCTTGAACCTAATCTTCCTTTGCGTTTACCCAAATGGTTTCAGCAGTCTTTGCAATATTCTGCACCGTGTTTACTGACGGCAATTGCGACTCCGATTGTGTTTATGGATGAGCAGGGGGCATTTCGTTCGACTTTACTGAATCCGTATTTTCTGGCCACGATTGTAACCATTGTGATTGCGTATAATGTTAGACATACCTTGTTGACGATTATTCTGAGTTTGGCGTGTTTTTATGGATTGGTGTTCTGGTTGAATTAGTTAAATTAAAAGATTGGGAGCATATAGATTATGCTCTAAAATGAGAGCAATTCCTGCAACACCAAAACATTATCTGCCTTTGGTGAGCGTAGATGATCTATGCAAAGTGATGGTGCGAGCTGCAACAGATTCAGGTTTAGTGGGCCAGTCCTTATTAGTTGCCCCAGAGCAGAACATTCCTTTGTCTGAATTGACGAAAATGATTGCTCAACAATTCAATGTCTCTGCACCGAAACAACATGTGCCGCTGGCTATTTTACGATTAATTTTGAAATGGACATGGTTGGCAAATCAATTAGAAATGTCGGCTGAGATGTTAAGTTTTTTGAGGACTGAACAACTGGATTTAGAACCGCTTAAACAATTTAGACAGCGTTGGGATATACAGACAGGGGATTTAGCGGATGCCATTACAAAAACAACAGATTGGATGAAACAAACAACATCCACACAAATTATTTAAATCATAAAAAAACAGCGTATCTAGAGATACGCTGTTTTTAAAATCGGAATCACAAGATTACCAGTGTTCACCTGGGAACAAGCGCGCATAGGCACGTTGTACAAGATTTAATTTCTCTTGCTCACCGATAGATGCTGTAGAGCTTGGGAATAAGTTAAAGCCGATAGACATCAAAATATTATTTACATCTGGTGCAATCGCATAAGTAATTGATGCGAGACGACCTAAGTTGGTAGCAATCTTTTTCGGACGTTTCACAATCGCATAAGCAATCAAGTCTGCTGCTTGTTCAGGAGAAAGCGTCGGTACATATTTATAGATTTTAGTTGGTGCAATCATTGGGGTACGCACTAACGGCATATAAATCGAAGTGATTGCAATTTTGTGTGAGTGAACTTCAGCAGATAAACAACGGCTAAATGCATCCAGTGCTGCTTTAGACGCTACATAAGCTGAGAAGCGAGTTGCATTTGCAAGTACGCCAATTGAGCTGATGTTAATGATTTGACCGTCTTTACGTTGCATCATGTGTGGCAAGATATTCAATACCAAACGTACTGCACCGAAGTAATTTAATTGCATTGTACGTTCGAAATCATGGAAACGATCAACAGACTCATGTACAGCACGACGAATTGAACGACCTGCGTTATTCACTAAAATATCGATGTGATCAACAGCAGCTAAAATTTCTTTTGAAACTGCATCAATTGATTCCATGTCGTTAAGGTCACATGGAAAAACAGAAGCTTTTCCACCCTCAGCTTCAATCTCAGCTTTGACTTCATCTAATTTTTCTTTAGTACGAGCAAGCAACAAGACATGAGCGCCAGCTTGAGCAAGATATTTTGAAACTGTTAAACCAATACCACTTGATGCACCAGTAACAATGATTGTTTTACCGTCGACTTTTTGTTGAAAAAGTTTTTTAAGTTTTGCGTTCATGTACGTGTCCTACATTAATCAAGCTGTTGTTTGCATTGCCGTCATGGTTGTGATTAGGCACTGCACTTTATTTTGTATGTATATTAACCGATATTTTTTGTTTGTCTAGTGTAAATGTTTGAAATTTAATATCTTTTTAGAGTAAAAACTCTAAAAAAATAAACCGATATTTTAAAAATGATATTATATTTTTCGAATTTTGCATAGAAAAAAAGCCCTATGTTAAGGGCTCATTGATTTCATTGAATTTAAACCTGAGCAAGCGCCTGTTCAAGGTCAGCAACTAGGTCATCAATATGCTCAATGCCAATAGACAAGCGCACAAGGTCTTCACTGACCCCTGCCGATTTAAGTTCCTCTGCATTGAGCTGGCGGTGGGTGGTGGTTGCTGGGTGGCAGGCCAGACTTTTGGCATCACCAATATTCACCAGACGTGTAAACAGTTGTAATGCATCGATAAAACGAGTACCGCCTTCTAAGCCATCTTGTACGCCAAAAGAAAGAATCGCTGAAGGTTTACCTTTCACATACTTTTGTGCCAAATGATGCTGTGGATGGTCACTTAAACCTGCATAATTGACCCATTTTACTTTTGGATGTTGTTTCAAATAATTTGCAACTTTCAGAGCATTCTCCGTATGGCGCTCCATACGAAGGCTTAAAGTTTCTAAGCCTTGTAAGATCAAAAACACACTCAGCGGACTAATCGCAGCCCCTGTATTGCGTAGCGGAACAACGCGTGCACGTGCGATATAAGCAGCTTCACCTAGAACTTCAACATAATTCACGCCGTGATAGCTTGGATCTGGTGTATTCAACGCTTTAAAACGTTCAGGATATTTGCCCCAAGGGAATTTGCCACTATCAATAATGACACCACCAATACTGTTGCCATGTCCGCCAATGTATTTCGTCAGAGAATGAACCACGATATCTGCACCAAATTCAAATGGTTTCAATAAAGCAGGAGTTGCAACAGTATTATCTACAATAACAGGGACACCATATTCATGCGCAATTTTGGCAATCGCTTCTAGGTCGATGATATTTCCAAGAGGGTTTCCGATCGACTCAACAAAGACCAGTTTGGTCTTATCATCAATAATAGAACGTAAAGCTTCGGGATTCTGATAATCAAAGAAACGAACTTCAATCCCTTGTTTCGGCAATGTATGCGCAAATAGGTTATAAGTACCACCGTATAAAGTGGATACAGATGCAATATTGTCACCGGCTTCAGCAATCGTTTGAATCGAATAGGTGATCGCTGCCATACCTGAGGCTAGAGCCAATGCACCAATACCACCTTCAAGCGCTGCGAGGCGTTGTTCGAGTACGGCGGTGGTTGGATTCATAATACGGGTGTAAATATTGCCCTGAACTTTTAAATCGAATAAGTCAGCACCATGTTGTGTATTATCAAATGCATAAGACGTGGTTTGATAAATAGGTACAGCGACAGCCTTTGTAGTGGCTTCTGGTGAATATCCCGCATGAATGGCTAAAGTTTCATCTTTATAGGTCATGATTACATCATCTACGTGAGTTAAATACTGATCGAGTGTAGCCGAAAAGCTTTCCTAAATGGTGCATAATTTATGCGATTTATTGCGTTTTTATTCATATAAACAAAATAATAAGCGATTGAAAGTCATGATTCTATTGTGAAGACAAAATTGTGTAATGTCTTGAAAAAGAAAATCCTTTGATTGGATGAAACAAAGATGATCTTAACTTCATGTTAATCCCGTTTTCAGCGTATAATACGTGCGATTATTTTTCGCTTTTTGCGATTTATTGGTTTTTCAATTGAGGAGTCCTGCGTGGCCCAATATATTTATACGATGAATCGAGTGTCGAAAACGGTTCCGCCGAAGCGCGAAATCTTAAAAGACATCTCTTTATCATTTTTCCCAGGCGCAAAAATTGGTGTGCTTGGTTTGAACGGTGCAGGTAAATCTACCTTACTCCGTATTATGGCTGGCGTAGATAAAGATTTCTCAGGTGAAGCACGTGCACAACCAGGAATCAAAATCGGTTACTTAGAACAAGAGCCGCCATTAGATCCAACCAAAGATGTTCGTGGTAACGTTGAAGATGGTGTACGTGAAGCACTTGATGCTTTAGCGCGTCTTGATCAGGTTTTTGCAGAATATGCTGAGCCTGATGCAGATTTCGATGCGCTTGCAAAAGAGCAGGAAAAATTAGAATCAATCATCCATGCTTGGGATGCACATAATCTGAATAATCAGCTTGAAATTGCTGCAGATGCATTGAATCTTCCAGCTTGGGATGCAGATGTATCATTGCTTTCAGGTGGTGAGCGCCGTCGTGTTGCATTATGTCGTTTGTTGCTGTCTAAGCCAGACATGTTACTTCTTGACGAACCGACGAACCATTTAGATGCTGAATCAGTGTCTTGGTTAGAGCGTTTCTTGAAAGATTTCCCTGGTACGATTGTTGCGATTACGCATGACCGTTATTTCTTGGATAATGTGGCTGAGTGGATTCTTGAACTTGACCGTGGCATGGGGATTCCTTATCAAGGTAACTACTCTTCTTGGTTGGAACAAAAGAATGCCCGCCTAGAGCAAGAGAACAAACAAGAAGAATCTTTTGCGAAAGCATTGAAAAAAGAACTTGAATGGGTTCGTTCAAATGCCAAAGGTCAGCAAAAGAAAAACAAAGCACGTATGGAGCGTTTTGAAGAACTTAACTCACGTGAATTCCAACAGCGTAACGAAACTTCTGAAATTTATATTCCACCTGGTCCACGCCTAGGAAATAAAGTTGTAGAAGTTGAAGGCATCAGTAAATCATTCGATGGTCGCTTACTTTACGAAAACTTAACGTTTACTGTACCTCCTACAGCGATTGTGGGTATCGTGGGTCCAAACGGTGCGGGTAAAACCACGCTATTCCGTATGATGACTGGCGAACAGCAACCTGATACAGGTACGGTGACTTTAGGTGAGTCAGTTAAAGTGGCTTATGTGGGTCAGATCCGTGACACCTTGGATAACAACAAAACCGTTTGGGAAGAAGTTTCTGGTGGTTTAGATATCCTCAAAATTGGTGATTACGAAATTGCATCACGTGCTTATATCGGTCGCTTTAACTTTAAAGGTCAAGATCAGCAAAAACGTGTAGGTGAATTGTCTGGTGGTGAGCGTAACCGCTTACAACTTGCCAAGATCTTACAGTTAGGTGCAAACGTTATCTTACTGGATGAGCCATCGAACGACTTGGATATCGAAACTTTACGTGCGCTTGAGGATGCAATTCTTGTATTCCCAGGTACTGTGATGGTGGTATCGCATGACCGTTGGTTCCTTGACCGTATTGCAACGCACATCTTGTCATTTGAGAATGAACAGCCAGAATTCTACACAGGTAACTATGCAGAATACGAAGCATACCGTCAGTCTCGTTTAGGGGATGCAGCAGCAACTAAACGTACAAAGTATAAAAAGATTACAGGTTAATTTCCTGTCTAAAAAAACCAGCTCTCGAGCTGGTTTTTTTATTTTCAGAAATTATAAATACAAATCAAGGATTGTGCGATAAAGCTAAATTTCAGGACGATCTTGTTTTAGTTCGTTTAATGTAATTTTATTACATGTACTTTATTTGCTATAGTGACGCAAATTTTGAACAGTTGGTGTAACGTGCAACGTTCTGCTGTATTTATGACACTCTTGCTGAGTTTGTTCATGTTCCAAAGTTTTTGGAATGTGGCGGCGGCTTTTTGTGCGCATGAACAGCCGACTGAATATCGTACGTTGAATCATTTTGGGCATCATATCCCTGAAAATTTAGATGTTTCTGAAAAACATGCAGTAGTTGCAGATCAAGATGCTTCTGATTTACCCATGCCGTTAAGCTTGCAAGATCATCATGACCATCTGCCATCTTGTTTTCATGTGGTGGTGGCTGAAGTTCAGCAACGTGTAAATGAACCGATGTTGCACAGTCAGGACGTAGAACAAAAATATTACTGGTCCAACTTCTATCAGTCTCCACATCTTTCAGGGCTAAATCCGCCGCCTTTATCAACCCCGCTATAGGTGGGGTAGCCGAAAAATAGCCCACCGCATTCTTATTACTTTGAGGGGCTTTATATGTCTTCTAGTTTAAATCAGCGTATTCATGCAGTTGAGCAGCATACGCGAAAAAATCGTACTCAATTGTCATTGAAGTGGTCAGTGTTGGCACTTGCCTTAAGCACTGCTATTTTGAGTCCATCCATTGCCGCAGAATCTTTACTTGATGCAAATCAGCCTGCAACCAAGGCTGCACAACGTAATCTGAATTTTGAGCAAATCTTGCAGGATGTGAAACAATATCAGGCAGGCACAGGGGTGTGGCAAACGCAGCAAGGAATCGCTGAGGCCAATGTGAAACAAGCCGGGTTATGGTCGAATCCAAGTATTTCTATTCAGCAAACCGACTTTAGGTCAGGCAAAGACAAAGAGTTGGAATTTGGTGTTTCACAAAAATTAGACATTTTTGGTCAACGCCGTGCTGCGGTTAAGCTTGCCGATGTACAAGCATCTCAAGTGGGGCTTAATCAGGAGCTCTACAATGCGCAACTTGAGTTAGCAGTTAAATATCTGTGGTCGCAAGTGGTGGTGCTAGAGCTGGAACATGATGTGGTTCAGGCACAGTTAAAAACCAGTCAGGATACTTTGGATGCAACGCGCTTAAGACTCAAAGCGGGCAGCATTGCGCAGGTTGATTTAGATCGTACCTTGATGGCGCATATTGAAAATCAACGGTTATTTCAACAAACCGAACTCTCTTTAGCCACTGCAAAGCGTCAATTGGCAAATCTGTGGGGTAGTACCGATAACCGTTTCTCTACTCAGGCAAGCAATGTCTGGCCACAACAAAATGATTTGCAAGATTATTTGCAGAACAATTTATTTGAGCGTGCTATTCAACTCGATATTGTACGCCAAAAAGCCAATATCGATTATTTAAAAGTTTCTAATCGACCGAATCCGACGGTCAATTTAGGTATGGTGCAAAGTAAAAGCGCTGATACAAACTCGACCGATAACAAATTCAGAGTGGGCATCGATATCCCTTTGAATATTTTTAATCGTCAGCAGTATTCATTACGAATTGCCAATGCCAAACAAGATTTATTGGTCAAACAGCAACAGTTTTACAAACAGCAAAACTTAAATGCCATTCAGACCTTAACTGCAGAGTTGGCTGGGTTGAAACAACAGTTCGATTTAGTCAATCAACGACAAATTCCATTGTCTGAAACGGTGCAAGAAAAAATGTTGCTCGGTTTCAAAGTCGGTAAATATGCCATTACCGATGTGCAGCAAGCAACCATGCAATTGCAAGATCAACGTTTAAATAAAGTGCAGTTACTCAAGAGTGCATGGCAAAAGCAAATTGATGCAGAGAGTTTAGCACTGGGAATTGAGCCGAGTATGGTGAGTTCAAGTGATGCTTTAAACCAGATTAATCAAACCCTTTGGAAAGATACCAATAACCTTCCCACTGTAGTAGGAGCAGAATAATGTCGACAAATAAATCTAAAAAACAGTGGTTTTGGGTCATTCTGGTTGTTGCCATTGGCTTAGTTCTCAGCGCGTTATTATTTTTCACTGGCAAGAACAAAGCCAGCGGTGATGCAACTGCGGCTGATAGTCATGCTGAAGGTGAGGAAGGACATACAGAAGGTGAAGCTGGACAGGGTCAGGAAAGTGAGGAAGGTAGCTTAAACCTAAGCCCAAAGCAGATGACTGAATATGGTGTTAAATTGGCTCAAGTCGGTGTAGGTGAAGTCGGACAGCAATTTGCTTACCCAGCAAAATTGGTGACCAATACCGATCAGCAAGCGCATGTTTCAGCCACCTTTGCTGGACGAGTGGAAAGTGTCAATGCCGTACTGGGTCAGCAAGTAAAAAAAGGACAAGTTTTAGCGACCTTATTTATTCCAGATTTGGTTGATCAGCAAGCCAATTTAAGTATTGCACAAGAAGCTTTAACCCTTGCACAGCAAGACTATCAACGTGAAAAACAACTTTGGGAACAAGGTGTTTCCGCACGTCAGGATTATCAACGTGCCTATAATGCTTATCGTCAGGCACAGATTCAGGTACAAGCTGCGCGTAGCCGTTTATCTGCCTTGGGTGCATCCAGTGGCAGTCAGGGGCGTTATGTGTTGACCGCACCTTTAAGTGGTGTGGTGAGTTTGAAAGATATTGTGGTGGGTGAGCAGATTACCGCAGATAAGCAGTTATTTGTGATCGATCAATTGGATCAACTGTGGATTGAGTTTATTTTACCGAGCGTCAATAACATCAATGTCCAACCGGATCAGCAGATCGAGTTTAAATCGCTACAAACCAATAATAGCTTTAAAGCGAAAATCCAGACCTTAACTACAGCGGCAGATACGCAGACTGGTCGTTTGCAGGTTCGTGCCAAAGTGTTAACCCCAGCCAAAGAATTACGACCTAATTTGATGGTGAATGTGCTGTTAGATGGTACGGATAAGAAGCCTGTGCTACGTGTTGCCAAAGCGGCCATTCAGCAGATCGAAGGCAAAGCCACAGTTTTTGTCGCTAAGCAAGAGAAAGACCAAATGCATTTCACTCCTACACCTGTACAACTGGGTAGTTACTCAAGTGATGGACTGTGGGTGGAAATCCAATCTGGTCTGACTGAAAAGCAACAATATGTCAGTCAAGGCAGTTTCCTTTTGAAATCTGAGATCGAGAAGGGAGAGGCTGAGCATGGACACTAAAGATAAGTTAGAGCTTCCACCCGCGGAAGGCCTATTTGACCGGATTATTCAATTTTCCATTCGTAATGCGATTTGGGTCATGCTGTTTGTCGTCGCATGGATCGGGGTCGGCATTTATAGTTATCAAAAGCTTTCTATTGATGCCGTGCCTGACATTACCAATGTACAGGTACAAATTAACAGTCAGGCGGGGGGATTTACCGCACCTGAGGTTGAACAGCGAATTACCTATCCGATTGAAAATGCCATGTCGGGTATTCCGAACTTGGAGCAAACCCGTTCCATCTCCCGTTACGGCTTATCCCAAGTCACGGTGATCTTTAAAGATGGTACCGATATCTATTGGGCGCGTCAGCTGATTAACCAGCGTTTACAGGAAGCCAAGAGTGCTTTGCCTGATGATATTGATCCACAAATGTCACCGATTTCAACTGGTCTGGGTGAGATCTATCAATGGGTAATCAAGGCTGAACCGAATGCCAAAAAGGCGGATGGTACACCTTATGAGGCCATGGATCTTCGTGAAATTCAGGACTGGATTGTTCGTCCTCAATTACAGCGTGTGCCGGGTGTTGCTGAAATCAATACCATTGGGGGATATAACAAGACCTATGTGGTTTCTCCAGACCTGAAACGTTTGCAACAACTGCAAATTCCGTTAACCGATTTGCAAACTGTACTCACTGAAAATAATGAAAACCGCGGTGCGGGTTTTATTGAAGAAAATGGACAACAGCTGACGGTACGTATTCCGGGGATGTTGAAAACCGTACAAGACATTGAGAATGTCACGGTCAGCACCAAGAATGGTTTGCCGATCCGTGTTGCCGATGTTGCAACAGTTTCGATTGGACATGATCTGAGAACAGGGGGTGCCACCTATAACGGTGAAGAAACCGTACTGGGTATCGCGATGATGATGATGGGTGAGAACAGTAAATCCATCGCTCAAGCACTCGACAGCAAAATGCAGGAAATCAAACGTTCATTACCTGAAGGGGTGGTGGTCGAAACGGTATATAACCGCAGTAACTTGGTTGATAAAGCCATTAAGACGGTGGCGAAAAACCTGATCGAAGGTGCAATCTTGGTGATTGTGATCCTGTTTGTGTTCTTAGGTAACTTCCGTGCGGCATTGATTACTGCCTGTATTATTCCTTTATCTATGCTGTTTACCCTGACAGGGATGGCGGAGCAAAAAATCAGTGCCAACCTGATGAGTTTAGGCGCATTGGACTTTGGGATTATCGTCGATGGTGCGGTGGTGATTGTCGAAAACTGTATCCGACGGCTGGCAGAGGCTCAACACCATAAAGGTCGACTCCTGACCCGTTCCGAACGCTTTACCGAAGTCTTTTTGGCGGCAAAACAGGCAAGACGTCCGCTGATTTTTGGACAAATCATCATTATGGTGGTGTATTTGCCAATCTTTGCACTGGCAGGTGTAGAAGCGAAAATGTTCCATCCAATGGCAATGACCGTGGTCTTGGCCTTGATCGGTGCCATTATTTTATCGGTGACTTTCGTCCCTGCTGCGGTGGCATTATTTGTTACCGGTGAGGTCAAAGAGAAAGAAAGCCGTTGGATGGCGGCATTAAAAAGCGGTTATAAATCCTTGCTGGATAAAGCCTATGCTTTCCGCTATGTGGTGGTGGCCGGTGCAGTGACTATTTTGATACTCACCGCTGCGATTGGTTCGCGTGTCGGTAGTGAGTTTGCGCCACAACTGAGTGAAGGTGACTTTGCTTTACAGTTGATGCGTGCACCAAGTACAGGAATTGAAGAATCACTGAAGATTCAGGAAAGTGTTGAGAAGCAATTACTCGCAGAGTTTCCAGAAATCAAGGCGATCTTTGCCCGTACAGGTACGGCCGAAGTGGCAACGGATGTGATGCCCCCTAATATTTCTGATGCAATCGTTTTGTTAAAGCCGCGTGATCAATGGCCAGATAAATCGGAAACCATTGACGAGCTTCGAACCAAAATGTTGGCCTATGTTGAGAAAATTCCAGGCAACAACAGTGAGTTTTCTCAGCCGATTGAATTACGTTTCAACGAACTGATTTCAGGCGTACGTAGTGATATTGGGGTGAAAATTTTTGGTGATGATATGCAGGTTCTGAACCAAGAAGCAGAAAAAGTCGCGCAAACCTTGAGAACGATTACTGGTGCAAGTGAAGTCAAAGTCGAGCAGACTGATGGCTTACCTTTGCTCAATGTCGATATCGATCACGCACTGGCTGCACAATATGGTTTATCGGTGAAATCCATTCAGGATTTGGTTGCTGCCAGTATTGGTGGACAAAGTGTTGGGCAGATTTTACAGGGTGACCGTCGTTTTGATTTTGTGGTGCGTTTGGATGATGGGATGCGTACGCCGCAGCAATTGGCGATGTTACCGATTCAACTACCGAATGGTGGTTTGATCAAACTGCAAGACGTGGCAAAAGTGGAGAATATTTTAGGCTTGGCGCAAGTCAGCCGTGAAAATGGCAAGCGCCGTGTTGTAGTCACCACCAACGTACGCGACCGTGATTTGGGCTCATTTGTGGGTGAAATGCAGCAGAAATTATCTCAGCAAAAATTACCAAGCGGTTATTGGCTTGGTTATGGCGGTCAGTTTGAAAATCTGGCCTCGGCAAAAGCCAGAATGCAGATTGTGGTGCCATTGGCATTGCTGATGATCTTTGTTCTGTTGATGGCGGTGTTTAATAACTTTAAAGAAAGCTTGCTGGTATTTAGTGGCGTGCCATTTGCGTTGTCAGGTGGATTAGTCGCACTTTGGTTGCGAGATATCCCCTTGTCGATGTCAGCAGGTGTTGGGTTCATTGCGCTCTCTGGTGTCGCAGTACTCAACGGTTTAGTGATGCTGAGTTTCATCAAAGAGCTGCGTGAGCAGTTTAATGTACATAAAGCGACATGGCAGGGTGCGATTCTCCGACTACGCCCCGTTCTGATGACGGCCTTTGTGGCATCACTGGGCTTTATTCCGATGGCGATTGCCACAGGTACAGGCGCGGAGGTTCAACGTCCATTGGCAACAGTGGTGATTGGTGGGATTATTTCTTCCACTTTACTGACATTGCTGATTTTGCCTGTAGTTTATCGCTGGATGAATGAAGCTAAGGAAGCAAAAAGTCAGGAAACCGCAATCTAATCCATTTATGTTATCTTCTTAATTAAGCATTTTATTAAGAAGAATCTGAACCGATCAAAGCATGATTCATGCTTTGATCGACTGTGGGGCTGAACAGTCTTACTTTGATAATGATAAGGAGTCCAACATGAGTGGACATCAAGGGCATGATCATAGTCATGCTGCTGTTACAGAAGGCAATGCAAAAAAACTAACGATTGCGCTAATACTGACCACGACTTTTTTAGTCATTGAATTTATTGCAGGTATCATCACACAGAGTTTGGCATTACTTTCCGATGCTGCACATATGTTTACTGATGCCGCTGCATTAGCGATTGCTTTAGCTGCGATTAAAATTGCTAAACGCCCTGCTGATGATAAGCGTACCTTCGGTTATCAGCGTTTCGAGATTTTGGCGGCATTGTTTAATGCATCTATGCTATTTTTTGTGGCGATGTATATTCTTTACGAAGCCTATCAACGTTTTACCCAACCGCCCGAGATTCAAAGTATAGGCATGTTGGTGGTCGCATCAATTGGATTAATCATTAATTTGATTTCCATGAAAATTTTGATGTCCAGTGCGACTGAAAGTTTGAACATGAAAGGTGCTTATTTAGAAGTGCTGAGTGATGCATTAGGTTCTGTCGGTGTGATTATTGGTGCTGTGATTATCTATTACACCAATTGGTATTGGGTCGATACCATTATTGCGGTCGCGATCGGTTTTTGGGTCTTACCAAGAACATGGATTTTGCTCAGACAAAGTATCAATATTTTATTAGAGGGTGTACCTGAAGAAGTTGATATTGAAAAGTTACGCACTGATCTATTGGCTTTAGATGGCGTTGAAAGTATCCATCAATTGAAGGTTTGGGCAATTACATCGAAGAATATTCATCTCACAGTACATCTGTTTGCACCTAAGGTTGACCGTAATCAGTTGCATCGTGCTGCGATTGAAATGTTATTGCATGAACATGGTATTGTCGAAGTGACTTTGCAGATCGAAGATGATGCTGAAATGAATTGCCAGCATATGCATCAACATGTTGAAGATGAACAACACACTCATTCACATCAGCACTGAGCTGATGTGAATCGGAATTTAGAGCAACGTGTTAGTTTTGCCATTCGTGATTACAGTCACGGCATTTCCAATGCTTTTGCGCTTGCATAAAAGCCTGCATGGAAATTTTGAAATCAGGCAGATCGCGCCAGAACAGAACACCTGCAATCACACAAACACCAAATACCGCAACCGTTGCGATTTGTAGTGTTTGTCCAGCACCATTGCCAAAAATCCACATCCCAACACTAATTAACACCAGCACCAGTAAAATAAAAATAGCAGGCACTAAAAGTACCAAGCTTTTAGGTACATTTGGGCGAGGGCTGTTGGCACCTTGACTGACAGGCATAATTTTCACGCTTTGGCATTTAGGGCAACGATATTGCATAAAGATTTCCTATAGTATTTTGCTTATTTTAGCGAAAATTATGCAAAAGCTAAAATCCTACGTTGTTCAAATACATAAACTTACTTATTTTGTACTATCTTTAAAATATTAAGTTGATTCGAGCAATCCATATCGGTCGCAGCTCGTCTAAACCTGTTCGCTAAAATAATATCAGTCATGCTAATTTGTGAACTGAATGTGTTGAATAATGCGCAAGGAATCGCATGTTGCCTACCAAACTTCTAAAATTACGATTAGCCCGCATCGAAAAGGGAGAAGGTCATCTTTCGACCCAAGACAAGCTAATGTTGGTTAGCATGGAGAGTCCTGATTTAAGTGCAAATTTCTTTTTAAGATTGTTTAAAGTCTCGTTACCAAAGCAATGGAAATTCCAGCATGAGACAGATGGAGATATTCTATATACATCATAACTTATCAAATTAATTGAAAACCAATGAAACATATTTAGAAAATGGACGATTAAATTAATTTAAAAGTGTGCAACAAAAAGACGCAAATTGCGCTAAATAGCATGCTAATCTACATAAAAACAGCCAATAAGTTGATAAAACAGATTGTTGCTCATATCAAAATTGAGTTGCTGAGAAAGGGAAGAGGGAGAACATCTTGAATCGACAAGATGACAAAAAGGCAATGTTCGATATTATGCCTGCAGATATAGAATCATCAGATGAAAAACCGTCTTTATCACGTCGGTTAATCAATAAGACATTACAGCACGCACAAGATGCTGTTGAGTTTGCGAGTGATACCTCTCGTAATATTGCAGGTGTTGCAGATGCCGCCTTAGATGCCTTAGATCAAGTTACCCATCATACCAAACGTGGTGTTGAAGGGATGCGAAATACTGTTCGTGATATGGTATCAGAAACCAGTGAAGCAGCGCGTCAAGTTGCGTTGGCAATGGCACGTGCATCGTTAGGGAAAAGTAGCCTCACCTTATATTTGCCTGAAATGCTGCTCAATAATCAAATTCGGAAACGTATGGATCGTTCTGAAATTGATGATATTAAAATTGAATGTGGCAATGATCGCTTTCATATTGAATTAGATGGCCACTATCGCCGTTTCCTATATCGTCTGTCTTTAGAATTCAATGTTTTAGAATGTCGTATTGGGCAGGAAAAATATTTACGTCTTTGTCAGGTCGATGAGCATCTGGATTTACAAATTCGTCATGGTGGTACTTTAACAAATTGGGCAGCAAGACGTGTTGGTAATATCAGCTTTGAAGTGATTAATTCCTTACCAATCCCATTTTTGATCAATCACCTCATTCGTGATGTGCCAGGGATTCAAAAAGAAGGGCATCGTTTATGGTATATCGACCTTGAAGAAGCGGGTTTTATTGATTTCATTAATAATCGCTCATGGATGGTCGATAAGCTATTAAGCTTGACTGATTTTAGTATTTTGCCAGGACTTAATATTTTGCAAGAGAGCCGCGAATTGGTACAACAATTAGTTGATCAATTTGAGATCCGAGGCTTACGTGTTCAGTCTGGACGTTTAGAAGTCCAAGTTGGAATTGGAAGTGAGTAAGCAATAAAAAAGCCACTGTCAATGCAGTGGCTTTTTAGAATTTGGCGTCCCTACGGGGATTCGAACCCCGGTTACCGCCGTGAAAGGGCGATGTCCTAGGCCTCTAGACGATAGGGACTTATATGAGGCATACATCTGAAAACAATAATAAATATTGGCGTCCCTACGGGGATTCGAACCCCGGTTACCGCCGTGAAAGGGCGATGTCCTAGGCCTCTAGACGATAGGGACGTTTCAGAGGTGGGCGTATATTAGGGTGAATTGGATAGGGTGTCAAACATTTTTCCAAAGAAAATCTAAAAAAATCTTGTGAGTGTCTAAAAATAAAACATATCGTAGAATAAATAATCAAAATAAAGAAGTTAAAGTAAAATTATCAAGCAAGTTAATTTAAGTTAAATAAAAAATGCAGCCTAAGCTGCATTTTTTATTCATTATCATTTTATTTACGATCACGGTATAAAACGTAGTAACTTAAATAACAAGCGGCAATAAACAGTAAGCATCCAATAAAACCAACCTGCATTTCAGGATCGTATGCCATGCTGAGACCTGTAATTAAACAGAAAACAAAACCTAAGATGGGAACGATTGGATAAAGTGGTGCAGCAAATTTTAAATCTTTTGCTGAATGTCCAGCCTTGTACCATTGGCGTCTAAAGTTAAACTGACTCCAACAAATACTCATCCATACGATGACCATGGTAAATGCAGCAACACCGAGTAAATTCTTGAAAATTGTCTCTGGGGCAAAATGTTCAGATAGCAATCCGGGAATTGCGCCAAACATGGTTACCACTAGCGCAATGATAGGCGTACCACTCTTAGACAATTTTGAGAATATGCTTGGCAGTTGGCGTTGATCAGATAAAGACCACATCATGCGAGAAGCCGCATAGAGACCTGAGTTTGCAGCGGATAATAAGGCAGTAATAATCACGAAGCGAATAATATCGTCGGCATATGGAATACCGATGTATTTAAATACTGTTACGAAAGGGCTGCTACTCACTCCATCACCGCCTAGGCCAGCTATATGGAAAGGAAGTAATGCACTAATAACAACAATCGTACCCACAAAGAAAATTAATAGTCGCCAAATTGCCGCATTAATTGCTTTCGGAACATTTTCAGCTGGATTTTTGGTTTCACCTGCGGCAACACCAATGAGTTCAGTTCCAGAAAAGGCAAAGTTAACAATTAACATCGTGGTGAAAATTGGAAAAAGACCTTGTGGAAACCAACCATGTGCCGTTAAGTTATGAAATAACGGTGCTGATTCAGTGCCTTGGAATGGAATGAAACCAAAAATTGCGCATAAACCTAAAAGGATAAAGACAATAACGGTAATGACTTTGACTAATGCAAGCCAAAATTCTGATTCAGCAAAAATGCGGGTTGAACTTAAATTTAATCCTAAAATTGTAATTGCAAAAATAATGGTCCAAATCCACATTGAAATATGAGGGAACCATTCTTGCATGAGTAAGGCTGCGGCAGTAAATTCTGTACCAAGCGTTGCGGTCCATGTCAGCCAATACAGCCAAGAAATCATATAACCCGTTCCTGGGCCAATATATTTTTGAGCGTATGCGCCAAAAGATCCAGCCACAGGCATATGTACTGCGAGCTCACCTAAACAGAGCATGACCATATAGGCAATTAAACCACCTAAAAAGTAGGCAATAATTGCGCCGATAGGACCTGTTTGAGCGATGACCTCGCCAGAACCTAAAAATAAACCTGTACCAATTGCACCGCCCAATGAAAGCATCACTAGGTGACGGGTGCTCATTGCACGTTTTAATGTTTTTGATTCAGAGGTAGCATTTGAGTTGGAAGATTGCATACCACAATTTGTCCAAGCGTGGAGAAGCGGGTATTTTATGTAAAATTTTGAAATGTGCAATCTGAATGAATGAATATTTAGTTGAAAATTATAATTTTAATTATTTTGCATAAAATATGGCGTCCCTACGGGGATTCGAACCCCGGTTACCGCCGTGAAAGGGCGATGTCCTAGGCCTCTAGACGATAGGGACTTATTGAGGCAACACAAATTGAAGTTTGGTGGAGCCAAGCAGGATCGAACTGCTGACCTCTACAATGCCATTGTAGCGCTCTACCAACTGAGCTATGACCCCAGTCTGTGTGAGCGCAATATTAGGGCGAATGCGCTCACACGTCAATGATTAAACTGAATTAATTCTCACTATTTGCATCATTTTTCGGCAGTTTGAGTGATTCGTTTAATTTTTCCCAAACTTTAAGTTCTTTCTTGCTTGGCCCACCTACGATTTCTAAGGCATGACGTAAACGTGCAAAAGTCAAATCAGGACCTAGTGTTACCATAGATTGCATCACAGGCGTTGAACTCGTTGAACCCGCAATCGCAATAAAGAATGCTGGCATAAAGTCACGAAGTTTAACTTCCATTTGAGTGGCTAAATCCATCAGTGTTTGGCTGACAGTATCATTATTCCACGTAAACTGACTTTCTAAGCGCCAAATTGCAAATTGTAAGCTTTGACGAACTTGTTCTTCGGTCAATTTTTTGCTTTCAAACTGTTCTTTACTGATCTGTGGCATGTGATTGAAATAGAAACCAGCCCAATTCACAGCTTCTGAGAGTAGATTGATACGAGGTTGAATCGCAGCCGCAATGTCTTCAAGTGTTTGACGGTCACTTTTCCATGTTAATAGGCGATCTAGAAGTTGTCCCGGTGTTAAGCCTTTGATCCATTGACCGTTCAGCCAATTAAGTTTTTCAACATCAAAGATTGGGCCACCCAATGAAACACGCTGTACATCAAAGTTTTCAACCATGTCCTGTAATGTGAATACTTCACGCTCATCAGGCATTGACCAACCCATGCGACCTAAATAATTCAATAATGCTTCTGGTAATACACCAATGTCGCGATAATAGTTAATAGAAGTTGGGTTCTTACGTTTAGACAGTTTTGATTTATCTGGGTTACGTAACAATGGCATATGACATAAAGTTGGCATTTCCCAACCAAAATATTGGTAAAGCAACTGATGCTTAGGCGCTGAAGGCAGCCATTCTTCCCCGCGTAATACATGGGTAATTTCCATCAAATGATCATCTACGACATTAGCAAGATGGTAAGTTGGTAAACCATCCGTTTTTAGCAACACTTGCATGTCAACTTGTGCCCAAGGAATCTCCACTTCACCACGAAGCAAATCATTAATCTTACAAATACCATCTTCAGGTACTTTCATTCGAATGACATGTGGTTCACCCGCAGCAAGGCGTTGTTGTACTTCTTCTTGTGAAAGTTTTAAGCCACGCCCATCATATTTTGGCGTTTCACCACGTGCTTGCTGCTCTGCACGCATTTGGTCTAGGTCTTCTGCTGTTGCGAAACAATAGAAAGCATGTCCTTTTTCAACCAAATCTAAGGCATATTGTTTGTAAATCCCCATACGTTCCGATTGACGATACGGCGCATGAGGGCCGCCCACATCTGGACCTTCTGACCAGTTCAATCCTAACCAACGTAAAGAATCTAAAATCATCTTTTCTGATTCAGGTGTTGAACGGAGTTGATCTGTATCCTCAATACGTAAAATAAATTCACCGCCGTGCTGTTTAGCAAAACATAAATTAAATAACGCAATATAAGCAGTACCTACATGAGGGAAACCTGTAGGAGAAGGCGCAATACGGGTACGAACTTTCATAAATTATCGAAGCTTAAATTAAAATTGAAACTATTATAACGAAAAAGCCTAGTCACAGCATGACTAGGCTTATTTAAACATCTAGAGCGTTACATATTTAAAAGATCAAGATGTGTGCGGTTGAAAAATAGTCTGAACAAAGCGTGAAAAACGTTCGTGTTGGCTTGCAAAGAACGTTTGCGTTGGCGTTGTACGGATCGTATTCAACATTTTTAATTCGTCATCTGTTGAAGGCAACATGGCTGTATTACGTTTTTGTTGATCAAGCGCTTTCACAATTAACGAAGACGATTTGTCTATCATTTTAATATTATTGTTTTCTTTAATTGCGGCTGCATGTCCAACTTGAATAGAAAACACCAAAAATAAGCTTAAGCATAGTGTTTTTTTAAGTTTTGATGCTTGCACGGTAACATCCCCTTCATGACTTCGAGTCTACAAGACTAACTAAATGACTATAGTATTGCTTTAATCATACGATTCAAACATAAATTTTAATAAAAAATATAACCATGTCACACTTTTTACAAAAAATAATAAATAAACACGATTTTGGGTATTGTAAGCCTGATGGCTAGAATATCTGCAAATCAAATCTAACAAGCAAATGTGTAGAAAAAGTGGAGAATGATAATTTTTCTCAAAATAAAAATAACATGAATAAACACTTAGCATTTTAACTGCAATACATCCTTAATATCACGATATATAAAAAAAAGAATAATTTCTAAATTATTGATATAACTATTTGATTGTAAATTATTTTTAAATAAATATAGTGGTCACAAATATACAGAAAATGAGTGAATAATAAATGAAAACAGTGATCGCCGCAGCATTGCTTGCTTTGGGTTTAAATAGCATAGCGCAGGCAGCTACAACGTTTTTAAATGTATCTTATGATCCAACACGAGAGTTTTATCAAGAATATAACCAAGCATTTGGTCAATATTGGAAACAGCGTACAGGTCAAGAGGTCGATTTTAAACAATCGCATGGCGGTTCAGGTAAACAGGCACGATCGGTAATTGATGGTTTACAGGCTGATGTTGTGACATTGGCTTTGGCGAATGATATTGATGAAATTGCCAATGCAGGTCTCATTCGTAAAGATTGGCAAAAACAATTTAAAAATAATTCTGCACCTTATACATCAACGGTTGTATTCCTTGTCCGTAAAGGAAATCCGAAAAATATCCGTGATTGGAATGATCTTACCAAAGAGGGTGTCGAAATTATTACCCCAAATCCGAAAACAGGTGGAGCACCGCGTTGGATTTATTTATCGGCATGGGGCTATGCCTTGAAACAACCCGGTGGTAATGATGCTAAAGCCCGTGATTTAGTAAAAAAATTATACCAAAATGCTCTGTACACGACAAATTTCATAGAGCCCTTGTCCTATCAGGCTTTTTCTTTCTTAAAATTGCGAGCACTTTCTTAAATTCTTCTTTTTTTCCAAAACCAATCAAACGTAGAATAGCCATCTGAACATAGTCTAAACCGTATCGAAATAAACTGACTGAAAGTCGTCCATGCTTCTTTATTTTTATCGCTTTTTTTCGATCATGTTGCCATTCACCTGTTAAATAGCACCAACAGAAACCGATGGCTAGCACTGCTATCAATTTCTTGACTCGTCTAGGGTCTGTTAAACGAGTATTTTCAAGATTGAATCCACGTCCTTTGAGACAACTAAATAAGGTTTCGATTTCCCAGCGTAATGCATAATCACGAATAGCAGAAGCATTAAACCTAGGAGAAACAACAAGTAAAAGTTCTCCATCTTCTAATCGTAACGCACTAATATACAGTTTCACTCGACCAACCCAAATACGTCGTTTACGACATTCTGTTTGACCAACTTGAAGATGACGAAATAAATCACTAATTTTATGATTCTTAGCTAAGTGATTGGTCACAATAAAGTTTTTTTAACACGTATACAGAAGTTAATGTCATTTTCAATTAACCATGTAAACCATTTCTCACCGATAAATTCTCTATCTGCAAACACATTCACAATACGGTCTTTACCAAAAATGGAGATAAAGCGTTGAATCAAAGCAATACGCTCTTTTGTATCTGAATTTCCACGTTTATTGAGCAATGTCCAAACAATATAGTCAACACGTCAAAAAACCAATACAATACCAATATGAGTTATCCAATACATTTTAGAAAGAAAATATTAGCCAAGCTTGAAGAAGGTCAATCTATCCGAGCGGTTGCTCAGCACTTCGAAATTAATAAAAATACAATTGTCGAATGGAAAAAGCGAATCGAAATAAAAAGAACTCGACCAAGAAAACCATCTAAAGTTGATGATGATGCCTTACGTGCAGATGTTGAGCAATATCCTGATGATTATCAATATGAACGCGCTGCTCGTTTTGGTTGTGGTACTTCTACAATTGGAGATGCGCTCAAGCGTCTAAATATCACAGTTAAAAAAAGACCTTACGGCACCCGAAAGCAAAAACAGAACTCAGAGAACAGTATTTAAAAGATTTAAACCGATTAAGGTATCAACACCAGATTATCTATCTTGATGAAAGTGGATTTAAATCTCATGAACATAGACCTCATGGTTATTCAAAACAGGGAACTCCTTGTTATGGAACATATAATTGGCAATTAAAAAATCAAACTAATGCAATAGGAGCAATCCATGAGGGTAAGTTATTTGCAGTGGGTTTATTTGATAGCAAAGTAAATTCGGATGTATTTCATTTTTGGGTAGATAAGTTTTTATTACCAGAATTACCCTCGAATAGTGTAATTGTCATGGACAATGCAGCCTTCCATAAACGACAAGATATACAAGATCTATTAGCCCAACATGGGCATCAAATACTTTGGTTACCACCTTATAGTCCTGACCTTAATCCTATTGAAAAAATGTGGGCATGGGTTAAAGCAAAAAGGAAAAAATGGTTGGTTAACTCAATAGATAAGCTTTTTAGTCGTTTCTTTAACGAGTGTATGGGTAATTAAGCGGTTTTACTATAGGTATCGCTATTCCACGATAGACGATGGCTAACATCAAGATATTGATATCTCGTTTTCCCCATTTCCAGTTGGTTCTATCCAAAGTTAATTGGACTTTATCGAATGAAAATATATTGAAAATTAACTGAGAAATTTGACGATAATCGAAGTACTGATCTGCAAAGAAGCGTTGTATACGTCGATAAAATGATTGTGGTAAGCACTTGATGGGTAAGGCTTTAGATGCAGAAGAAAGATTACATGTCTGTTTTACAATTAATGCAAGCATAATCAGTGTAAAACATTTTACACGTGACTTGTTCCACTTTAGATATTTGTTTAAGATGAGATGTAACTCATTGAAATGTGTCATCATATTCGTCGTCAGAAAACAAGTATTATGCCATTATTTCAATGAGTTGTCTTTTTTTGTCGTGTACAAAGACCAAAATGTCAAAGTGCTTGATTCGGGAGCACGAGGTTCTTTAACTACATTCGCTGAGCGAGGTATAGGCGATGTGTTACTGTCATGGGAAAATGAAGCTTTATTGGCGACCCAAGGTTTAGGTAAAGATAAATACGATATTGTTTATCCATCAATTTCGATTTTGGCTGAGCCTTCAGTTGCGATTGTAGATAAAACCGTGGATAAAGATGGTAATCGCAATTTAGCGCGAGGCTATTTAAATTTTCTTTATTCACCTTTAGGGCAGGAACTTGCGGCAAAACATTATTTCCGTCCACGTAATCCGCAAGTTGCAGCAAAATATGCGAAACAATTTCCAAAGATCAAACTATTCAGCATTAACGATGTATTTGGTGGATGGGCAAAAGCGCAAAAAAACCACTTTGTGAATGGTGCGATTTTTGATCAAATTTATGCAGATAAACAGTAAATAAATTATATATAAAATTTGTGATTGAATATGGGAAAGCAAATACACCGAGTATTTGCTTTTTTGTTGCATAAAAAATGATAAGAAAACGGTTTTATCTATGAAAAGTTAAGAATTCTCTACAAAAAGTCGTTTGGTACTGGGATAAAACAAGGTGATAATGTGCAGTTACATTTTTAGCTATTGATCCTACTGTTATGTCGCATATTTCTGTCTTACTTCATGAAACCGTTGATGGCGTATTGGCAGGTCGCGATACTGGTATTTTTGTCGATGCAACGTTTGGTCGAGGAGGGCATACCAAGCTCTTACTTTCCAAATTGGATCAAAATGCACGTGTTTACGCCTTTGACAAAGATCCTCAGGCACTTGAAGTTGCCGCACAATTAGAACAAGAAGATTCGCGGTTTAAAATTATTCATGCCAGTTTTGCCGATATTCAGGCGGAATTAATAAATATTGGTATTACCGAAGTTGACGGCATTATGGCCGATTTGGGTGTGTCTTCACCACAACTTGACCAAGCAGAACGTGGGTTTAGCTTTATGCAAGATGGCCCACTGGACATGCGTATGGATAATTCTCAAGGTTTAACTGCGGCGGAATGGTTACTTGAAATTGAAGAAGAAAAATTAGCCAATATTATTTTCCAATATGGCGAAGAGCGTTATAGCCGTCGTATTGCCAAAGCGATTAAATTGGCGGGTGAAATTACGACAACTGCTCAACTTGCAGAAATTGTCAAAGTTGCTCATCCGAAATGGGAAAAGCATAAACATCCTGCAACGCGTACTTTCCAAGCGATTCGTATTGCAATTAACAAAGAGCTTGATGATATTGAAACGTTTTTACCGCAAGCTGTAGAATTGTTGAAAGTACAAGGACAGTTAGCTGTGATTAGCTTCCACTCTTTGGAAGATCGTTTGATTAAACAATTTATTCAAAAAGAATCAACTTTAGCGGAAGATCATGGTTGGGGAATGCATCAAGCACAGGTTGATACGCGACGTTTAAAGAAAGTGTCTCGTATTCGTGCGAGTGAAGCAGAAGTAAAAGCAAATCCTCGTTCACGTAGTGCATGGTTACGTGTAGCAGAGCGTTTAGAGCAGAAAGGCAGATAATGAATAAAAAGAATGATGATGAGATCATATCTAGCAGCAAGAAAGGACTGAAAAAAGTTGTAGTGTATGCTGTGCTGATGGCGATGGTATTCACAAGCGCAATGATGGTGGTCTTTCAAGTGTTTGAATATCGTCATGATTATCGTGATTTAAGTGCTTATATGCGTGAAAGAGACGATCTGAATGCAGAATGGGGGCGCTTGCTGATTGAACAGCAAACGTTTGGTGCAACTGCGCAGATTGGCTCTCGTGCTGTTACACAATTGCGGATGTTTTCACCACCCGCAGCACAAACGGTTGTGATTTCTTTACCTATGACTTCAAAGCAAGACAAATAAGGCATGCTGTATGGCAGATAAGCGAAGTAAACCAATACGAAAAAAACAGCAGTCTATTTCTGAAAGACCGACACTTGCATTAGACATGTGGCGATTTTATTTGCTTTGGGGTACGGTATTGCTGTGCTTTATTGTATTGATTGCACGTGCATTTTATGTGCAAGTGGTCAATAAAGACTTTTTACAAAATAAAGCGAATGCCAATATTTTGCGTACGGAACGCCTAGAAGCAATGCGTGGTGTGATTAGTGATCGCCACGGAGTGCCTTTAGCGATTAGTACACCGATCATGAAAATTGTGATTGACCCAAGAGATTATTGGGAAACGAAACAGCAATTTGATGAAATCACAGCCGAATTAAAAAAAGATCCACATAACCGAAAATTAAAACGTCAATTACCTGATAAAAACTTGAATTTGGATGAGTTGGCAGATGCGGTTGGTGTAGACCGTGCTGATCTCAAAAAGCAAATGGAAGCTCGTCCACGCTCACGTTATTTGGTACTACAAAAAGAAATTCCACCACAGCAAGCTGACCTCATTACCAAGCGAAACTTTCAAGGGGTTTATGCTGAAAAGACGTATAAGCGTTACTATCCGCAACCACAGCCGAATGCACAAATTATTGGTTTAACCAATAGTGAAGGTGTTGGGGTTGAAGGTTTAGAGATGCAACTGAATAAACAGTTGTCAGGCGTCGATGGTGAACAAAAAATTATTCGGGATAAAAAAGGTAATCGTCTTAAAGTCTCAGAAGTGATTAAAGAAGTCGAGTCAGGTGAAAATGTCACGCTCAGTATCGACTCACGTTTGCAATATATTATGTATCGTGAATTGACCGCTGCTGGTGTTGCAAATAATGCTCGTTCGGCAACCGCTATTGCTGTAGATGTAAAAACTGGTGAAATTTTAGCAATGACCAGTTGGCCGTCATATAACCCAAATGATAAAAATGGTTTAGCCAACAAAGATGCAATGCGTAACCGTGGTGCAATCGATATGTTCGAACCAGGTTCGACGATGAAGCCATTTACTGTTGCAGCTGCCTTAGAAAGTGGCAAATACACGCCAAACACAATCGTGAATACCTCACCAGGTTCAATGAAGTTGGGATGGCATACCATTCGTGATACACACAACTATGGTGCATTAACCCTGACAGGTATTATTGTTAAATCATCTAACGTGGGTTCAGCCAAACTTGCGTTATCGTTACCTAAAGATGCGATTCCATCATTCTTCCGTCGTGTCGGTTTTGGGCATCGTTCTGATGTGAAATTTCCAGGCGAGAGCGCAGGGCTGTTGTATTCGGGTGATAAGTTGAACCCCTCTCAGTTGGGTACGATGGCGTATGGTTATGGCTTAAACGCAACCATTCTCCAAGTTGCACAAGGTTATGCGATGCTCGCAAACCATGGTGTGGAAATGCCATTAAGTCTTAGAAAATTAGATCAAGCACCCCAAGGTAAGCAAGTTCTTGATCCTAAGATTGCAGATCAAGTGTTATTGATGCTTGAGCAGGTTACTATGCCAGGTGGTACAGCTACACAGGCCAATATTCCTGGTTATCGTGTGGGTGGTAAAACAGGTACGGCACATAAATTACGAGCTGACCGTAAAGGTTATTCGAGTAATGAATATCGTGCCTTATTTGCTGGGGTTGCTCCAGTGAGTGATCCTCGTCTGGCGATGATTGTCGTCGTTGAAAATCCTCAAGGTCGTTATTATGGTGGTCTCGTTGCAGCGCCCGTTTTTGCGAGAATTATGCAAGAATCGCTACGATTACTGAATGTACCTTTAGATAAACCACTTGATACCTCTATAAAATCCAATCCGTAGGTAGATTATGTCGATTAGTTTTCAGCAGATATATCCGATTCATATCGATGCGGCTTGGTTCACTCAGCCTTTTCAAGGCTTTTGTCTAGACAGCCGTAAGATTGAAGTTGGGCAGATTTTTATTGCTTTAAGTAGTTATAGCCAACCTGAAAAAACCCGTCAATTTGCACAAAATGCGCTGAATGCAGGGGCATTGGCGGTCATTAGTGAAACAAGTTTGGGGCTTGCGAACGAATGGGTTTGCCCTGAAGTACGTTTTCTTATGGGTGAATGGCAGCAGCAATATTTACAAGCGGTCGATCCTGTAGAGTCATTACGTGGTATTGCAGTCACAGGTACCAATGGTAAAACCACGATTTCACGCTTAATTGCAGAGTTAATTAGTTCGCAAGGGCAAGGCTGTGCAGTGATGGGGACAACAGGCAATGGTATCTTGCCAAACTTGACCCCTTCAACCCACACCACTTTAGATGCGCTGCACTTACAGCAGGCATTGCATGATTACGCTAAACAAGGGGCTAATTTTGTTGCACTTGAGGCGAGTTCGCATGGTCTGGAACAAGGTCGTCTGAATGGTTGTGATCTTGAGATAGCAGTTTATAGTAATTTAAGTCGTGATCATTTGGATTATCACGGTACTTTAGAGGCTTATGCAGAAGCTAAGGCGCTATTATTTAAATTTACTACATTAAAAGTCGTTGTGATTAACATCGACGATGCACATGCAAACGTGATGCTGGCTGCTGCGAAAGAAAATCCATCAAAACCGAAAGTTTTGACTTATTCTTTGACTCAAACTTCTGCGGATTATTATATTGATCATTTGCAATATCGCTTGAGTGGTGCAAGTTTTACATTGATTAGTCCAACAGGTAGATTTGCTGTGCAAAGCCCATTGCTTGGACATTTTAATGTAGAAAATTTATTAGCAAGCTTGATTGCAGCAGAATATGCTGGTTTTTCGCTTGCTGATTTAGTGCAGTTTGTTCCGCAACTTAAGGGTGCACCAGGACGAATGCAAGTCATTCAAGATGCGGATCGTCTATTTGTCGTTGATTATGCACATACACCTGATGCATTGATTCAGGTGTTAACCACGTTGAAACGTCATGTCACTGGACAATTATGGGTGGTATTTGGCTGCGGTGGTGATCGCGATCGCGGTAAGCGTCCTTTAATGACTCAGGCTGCGCTTGATCATGCTAATCCAGTAGTTCTCACCTCGGATAATCCACGAACTGAAAACCCTGAACAGATTTTTGCTGATATGAAGCAGGGAATTGATTTTGCAGAACACAGCGTACATGAAATTCATGATCGCCGTGAAGCGATTAAATTTGTGGTCGCTCAAGCTCAAGCTGGAGATATTGTCGTGATTGCTGGCAAAGGTCATGAAAACTATCAGGAAGTAGATGGCGTTCGTCACTGGTTTGATGATGTAGTCGAAGTGCAATCTGCGATTAATGCTCAGCCACATTCTGTAGATTCAGCTTATCCTGCACACTAAGGTTAAAAGGTAAATAAAGCGTATGCATACTTCAACAACCAGCACCGTTCCACTAGAACCTTGGACAGCAGAGCAATTACAACAAGCGACTCAAGGTGAATGGCATAATCATAAGATTCCACAAAGCGAAATTAAGCGTATTTTGACTGACTCTCGTCATGCTGAAGCTGGAGATGTTTTTCTTGCTTTAAAAGGTGAGCGCTTTGATGCTCATAATTTTGTAGCACAAGTGGCGACGCAAGGTTGTGAGATTGCCATCGTAGAGCATCCTGTCGATGCAGATATTGCACAACTCGTCGTTAAAGATACACGTTTGGCTTTAGGGCATCTTGGAGCGTATCGCCGTCAGCAAAATCCACAGTTGAAAGTGATTGCTTTAACAGGCAGTAGTGGTAAAACCACCACGAAAGAAATGTTGGGTAGTATTTTATCCCGTTTAGCACCAACCTTGATCACGCGTGGCAACCTGAATAATGATTTGGGTGTGCCGATGATGTTGCTGGAATTACGTCCAGAACATCAATATGCCGTCATGGAGTTGGGAGCCAGTCATCAGGGTGAGATTGATTACACTTCAAATCTGGTGCAACCGCATGTGGCGGGGATTTTGAATATAGGTACAGCGCATTTGGGTGAATTTGGTGGCCGTGAGGGCATTTGTCGCGCTAAATCAGAAATCTATTCGCATATTTTGCCTGACGGAGTATCGGTTGTTCCCGCTGATGATGACTTTACGGCGACTATTCGTGAAAATGCTCAAGCTCATTCAATGTTGAGTTTTGGTGATGGTGGCGATGTGTTTGCGACAGAGGTTGAATTACATCCTCAATCAGCAAAATTTAATTTACATACTCCACAGGGTATCCGTACAGTAGATCTACCGTTTGCAGGTGCTCATAATGTGCAAAATGCAACTGCTGCAACAGCATTTGCCTTGGCAATTGGGATTGCGCTTGATGATATTGTACAAGGCTTAGAACAAGCACAGGGTGCCAAAGGGCGTCTGAATTTTATTCAACACCAAAATCACTTATTCATTGATGATACTTATAATGCCAATCCAACTTCAATGCGTGCAGCAGCAGAAGTTCTTGCTCAACAAACGGGCATTAAAGTGATGGTAATCGGGGATATTGGTGAGCTTGGAAGTACAGCAGCGCAACAACATTATTTGTTGGGCCGAGATTTGGTTTCGATGCAAGGTATTCATTTTGTAGTTGCAGTGGGTGAATTCTCACCTGCCACTCAAGAAGGTGCAAGAAGCACACAATACGGTAAAAAATTACAAGCTTTTCTGAATCAGGGGCAAGCTTTGTCATTTTTAATGAGTTTAGTAGAGACACATCAACCCCAGCACATGAGTTTCCTATTTAAAGGTTCTCGCTATACCCATATGGAAACGTTGATGGCTGACTTGATGGAGAAGATTTAAATGTTGTTATGGTTATTTGAACAATTGGCAGGCTATAACAGCTCTTTCCAAGTGGTTCGTTATTTAACATTACGCTCTTTGTTGAGTGTATTAACTGCTTTGACCATTGGCTTGGCTTTAGGGCCTGTGATGATCCGTAAATTACAAGCCTTAAAATATGGTCAGGCAGTAAGCTCATTTGCTCCTGAAAATCATGCGAAGAAGATGGGAACACCAACGATGGGTGGGATCTTAATTCTGCTCTCAATTGGTATTAGTACCTTATTATGGGCTGATTTATCAAACCCTTATGTTTGGATTGTATTGGGTGTTATGGTGGTCTTCGGTGCTGTTGGTTGGGCAGATGACTGGATTAAAGTTCGTTATAAAGATAATGCGGGTTTACCTGCACGTAAAAAATTCTTTTGGACTTCTGTAGCATCATTAGGTGCTGGTATTGCTTTATATCTAATTGCAAAACAACAAGATAATCCAATCAATACTGCAAATATGCTAGATTTGCTGATTCCATTCTTTAAGAATCTCTCCATTCCACTTTCAGCGGTGCCGTTTGGTTTAGCATTTATTGTTTTCACTTATTTAGTGATTAATGGGGCGTCAAATGCAGTCAATCTGACGGATGGATTGGATGGATTGGCAATTATGCCAATTGTCATGGTTGCAGCAGGTTTGGGTGTATTTGCCTATTTATCAGGTGATATTCGGTTTGCCAATTATTTGCATATTTCCTATGTAAAATATACCTCTGAACTGGTGGTGGTGTGTTCAGCCATGGTTGGCGCAGGTTTGGCTTTCCTTTGGTATAATGCGCATCCTGCTCAAGTATTCATGGGTGATGTCGGGGCCTTGGCACTTGGTGCGATGCTAGGTACAATTGCTGTTATGGTCCGCCAAGAAATCGTTTTTGCGATTATGGGTGGTGTCTTTGTAATGGAAGCCGTTTCTGTGTTTTTACAAATTGGTTCATTACGAATGCGGAATAAGCGCGTTTTCTTGATGGCACCGTTACACCATCATTATGAAAAACAAGGTTGGAAGGAAACACAGGTTGTTATTCGTTTTTGGATTATTACCATTTTCCTTGTTGTGTTAGGCTTAATGACCTTAAAGTTGCGTTAAACCATGATTCAAAAAGAAGCTGGTGATCACCAGCTTTTTTTATGTTTGGAGAAAATAGATGAATTTATTGATGTGTCCTGTTTGTCGCCAATCATTGAATTTGGTTGAGCGTTCTTGGCGTTGTGAAAAAGGTCATCATTATGATGTCGCCAAACAAGGTTATGTCAATCTGCATGTCGTACAACATAAGCATAGTAAGACACCAGGGGATACTGCAGAGTCGGTATTGGCTCGTCGTGAATTTTTGCAAACAGGTGCTTATCAGCCGTTACAGCAGGCGATTGTTGAACTGTTGCAGCGGCTCAGGCCGAAAACTATTTTAGATATTGGTTGTGGTGAAGGTTATTACACCAGTGCGATGCAAGCACATACTCAACACTGTATAGGTGTGGATATTGCTAAAACAGCTGTACAACGCGCTGCAAAACTCAACTCCAAAGTCACTTGGGTTGTTGGGACGGGTGCAACATTGCCCGTACAGGATCATTCAATCGACGTATGTACTAGTTTATTTAGTCCAATTCCACAAGAAGAGATCACACGTGTTCTTCAAGAGAATGGTCATCTGATTGTGGTGACACCTGCACCTCGACATCTCTATAGGTTGCGTGAAGCTTTATTTGAGCAAGTAAATTTACACGAACCAGAAAAATTTTTAGAACAGTTAGATGGTCAATTTGAATTACAGCAACAACAACTTGTCGAGAGTGCAATCGAGTTAGATCAACAAGCGCTAAAAAATTTGATTGCTATGACACCTTATGCTTATAAAGCGAATCCTGAACGAAGAATGATTTTAGAACAAGAACAGCATTTCTTAGTGACAGCCGCTTTTCAAATTTATTAGGACTTACGCATTGACGGATTCAAAAAAGTATTAAAATAGTTTATAAAGTATCTGTGATCAGACGAACTAAACATGCTTCTACAGCAACTTGTACATTACCCATTTATATGGGCTTTCTCATGACAGAACCGAACTCTATTAGCTGCACACAACTTGCCGAGACTTATAATATCTCGCATGATAGTGTAAATCGCTTTCTGGAGCGTGAAGACTACACACCTCACGACCTATATCAAGAAGCAATTCAACATATTGATAATAATAAACTTATAGTCAGTATTGATGATACTGTTTTAGATAAACCATATAGTCAACATATGGACTTGGTTAGCTATTTTTGGTCAGGCAAACACCACCGATCCGTCAAGGGGATTAATCTCATTACCCTGTATGCGACAGATCAGAATGGTCAAAATATTCCAATTAATTTCCGAATTTATGACAAATCTGAGGGTAAAACCAAGAATGATTACTTTATGGATAT
Source organism: Acinetobacter sp. NIPH 284 (assembly GCF_000369425.1). NCBI lineage: Bacteria > Pseudomonadati > Pseudomonadota > Gammaproteobacteria > Moraxellales > Moraxellaceae > Acinetobacter > Acinetobacter sp. NIPH 284. The sequence goes on along the minus strand of NZ_KB850009.1, from coordinate 205,888 downwards.
GTTAAGTGAAGTACTTAGTTGGGGTGCAAAGATTCAATTTATTACAGGTGATAGTTGGTATTCATCGACTGGAAATCTAAAAACCATAAGAAAATATGGTATTCGATTTATGTTTGGTATCGACTGTAACCGTAAGGTTTCCCCAGAAAAAGGACAATGGTTTCAACTGCGTTTATTGCCAGATTTTCATCAGGGTCAAGTGGTCTGGCTCAAAGATTTTGGCTTTGTACAATTATTTAAGACTCAGTTAAAAGAACAGCAGAGGTTTTATATTGTGCATCAAGATGAAGATGATTTATTGTCCTTTGAGGGTTTTCATGAATTACATTCAAGTCATTGGAAAATAGAGCAATATCACCGAGTGATTAAACAGGTTTGTCATATTGAAAAGTTTCAAGTAAGACGATCTAAACTGATTTTGAATCATATTTTTGCAGCCTTGATGGCCTACGTCGAGATACAAAAGAACCAGTTTGAGCGGATCTTTGAAAATGTATATCGTTGGCAGAAGAAATTATTTAGACCAATCATCAAAGACTTCATTGATGACTTTATTCTCGATAAAAATCATCTCCTACCACAGAGAATCTATAAATAATAGTGCGTAAGTCCTATTTATGTATTCCAAAAAAGAAAGAAGCCATCAATTTAATGGCTTCTTTTAAATTTACTTATTGAATATTATTAATTAAATTTTCAATACCATCATGTTCTTTTTGGGGTGATGCTGTTTCCATCGCTGGAACAATAATTTGCTCTTCATCAGATGGTGCTGTATCTGGTAAATCTGAGAAGTCAGTTTGCGCGGAGCGAGTTGGTGCAACAGGAGCAGGACGATAAAGTGGGCGTGCCAACGGTGGGGAAGCACGATATTCTTTTTGCCCTTCATTTTTCTCCAGTTGTAATTTGTCGAATGAAATTGGATCTTTCGCGTCTTTATCGAAATGTACCCAAGCTGATGGCGTATCTTTAAGCGAATTCGCCATGAAATTCGTCCAAATTGGTAAAGCAGCAACGCCGCCATATTCACGTCGACCGAGTGTACGAGGTTGATCAAAACCAACCCAAGCGATTGCAACTAATTTTCCATTAAACCCTGCAAACCATGCATCTTTGGCATCATTGGTTGTTCCTGTTTTTCCACCTAAATCGTTACGACCGATTTTAAGTGCTGCTCGTCCCGTACCATGCTGAATCACATCGCGTAAAATATTAGCCATATCATAAGCTGAGCTAGATTTTAAAATGCGTTGCGCTTGGCGATAATTACTATTTGTCGTTGCGGCTGTTTGAGAGTTAGATGTAACAGTTTTAGATGCGGCAGATACATCATCTAAAGTTTCATTGGTGATTTCATTTACAGCATCTTGCTCTTGAATAGCATCGGCTGTTGCATAGGCATTTGGATCACTAATACATGGGATACAAGCATATTCTGGATTTGCTTCATAAATTACTTTGCCTGAAGCATCTTCTATTCGTTTAATAAAATGGGGCTGAATGCGATAACCGCCATTTGCAAAAGTGGCATAGCCTGTTGCCATTTGCACAGGGAGTACTTGAGGTGTTCCTAATGCGATTGTGTAGTTACGAGGAATTTGATCTTCTTGTAATCCAAAATCCATAAATAGTTGGCGTGTGCGTTCAATTCCCACAGTTTGTAATAAACGGACAGAAACCGTATTCCTTGACAAATATAATGCACGACGTAAAGGAATCATGCCTAAGTAACGTCCATCGGAGTTTTTTGGAGACCATTTACCAATACTGATGGGGCTATCATTCACCATGCTATAAGGTGTCATGCCACGTTCAAGTGCCAATGCATAAACAAATGGTTTAATAGTTGAACCTGGTTGTCTCCACCCTTGTAACGCACGGTTAAACTTCGATTGATAAAAACTATAGCCGCCAACAACAGCTTCTATGGAGCCATCATTTGGATTCAATGCAATCAATTGACCTTGAACTTTAGGAACCTGTACTAAAGACCAAACGGTTTTGTTTTCATTGGGGCGTAATCGAATAATATCTTTCACTTTAACGATTTGTGAAGCATTCGACATAGCGCCGCCTACACTGTTCGCATTCCGATAAGGGCGAACCCATGACATTCCTGCCCAATTTACCGTAACTGTTGAGCCATCTTGCATCAAAGCATCAAAAGAATTGTTATGCACTTTTATGACTTGTGCTGGATAGGTATTTGCATATGGGACAAACTGGTTAAGAGGTTTGTCATGTGCTTCTGGTCCACGCCAACCATGGCGGCGATCATAGGCTTCTAAACCGTCTTGAATTGATTCTTCAGCGTAATGTTGACGGTTACTATCAATCGTTGTATATACCTTATATCCTGAATCAATTGCTTGCTCGCCAAAGTTTTCAACCAATTCTGAACGAACCATTTCGCCAACGTACGGGAAAACATTACTGACAGAGCGATCAATCATATTCAGGTTGATTGGCTCAGCAACAGCTTTTTGATATTGACTCTGATTAATATAGCCAAGTTGTAGCATACGCCCTAAAATCCAATTTCGGCGTTCAAGTGCGCGTTCAGGATTGACGACAGGGTTGTATTTTGATGGTGCTTTCGGTAATCCTGCAATCATTGCCATTTGCGCAATGGTAAGTTGATTAATATTTTTGTTGTAATAGATTTGTGCAGCTGCAGCAATTCCGTAAGCATTTTTGCCTAAGAAGATCTTATTGACGTATGAGCTTAGAATTTCTTGTTTGGTGAGATTTTGCTCGATTTTGCGAGCGAGAAAAACTTCAGTTAGTTTGCGTTTAAGTGTTCGTTCTGGACTCAAATAATAGTTTTTTGCTACCTGCATGGTAATGGTTGAACCACCAGTTTGTACATCTGACCCTGTAATAGATTCTGTTAGTGCTCGCCCCAAGCCCTTAAAACTAATCCCATTATGTTCAAAAAATGACGAATCTTCTGCTGCTAGAAATGCATGGATAAACGCTGGTGGAATCTGTTCGTATTTCACTGGAATGGAAAGTTTGCCGCCATATTCTGCAATTAACTTATTATCTGCCGTGTAAACTTGCAATGGTTTTAGTAAAGGTGCCTTTTTTAATGAACTCATATCAGGCAAAGAGGGTGCTAGATAGAGATACATGCCATAAAATCCCATTGGAAGTGAGACTAATATAATAATAAGCATCAAAAAAAATGGACGAACAATACCAGAACTGGATAGCTTTTTCATAATAAGTAAGTTTTAATAAGAGCGAATGGCAAACTAATTATGGTCAGTATATCCTTTAGCCTTACGGATTGTTAGATGAGATATTGTATCCGTATCAATTAAAGACCAAAACAAATTAGTGAGTTGTATTTTTGGGGATAAAAAAATAAATAGGAATGTACTGTGCTCAGGTTATATCGTAAACCAATTAAGGGGTTAGTGGGTGTCGATATTAGTTCGACAACTGTTAAGTTATTGGAGCTCTCTGTAAAGAACGGTAGATATTGGGTTGAAAGCTATGCTGTGATGCCACTGCCTGAAAACAGTGTCGTAGAAAAAAGCATTCTCAATCCAGAAGCAGTTGGTGACGCGCTTGAAAGAGTCGTTAACCTTGCTAATCCGCATACGAGGAATGTGGCTATAGCTGTGCCAACTTCAATGGTGATTAATAAAATCATTGAAATGGATGCGGATATGACAGCCGATGAACGAGAAGTTCAAATTCGTATGGATGCTGAGCAATACATTCCGTTCCCATTGGATGAAGTAAGTCTAGATTTTGAAGTCTTATCTGACAAATTAGCAAACCCAAATCGTGTAAATGTATTGTTAGTGGCAACGCGTACAGAAAATGTTGACACACGTGTAGAAGTTCTTGAGCTGGCTAATTTATCTGCAAAAATTGCTGATGTTGAAAGTTATGCCATGGAACGTGCTTTCAGTGTATTCGCAGATACTTTGCCAATGGGTGCAAACACAGTTGGTATTTTAGATATTGGTCATACTATGACCACCTTATCTGTCATGCAGAAAGGTAAAATTATCTATACACGTGAACAGGTATTTGGTGGTCGACAGCTAACCCAGGATGTTCAGAGCCGTTACGGTTTGTCTTTTGAAGAGGCTGGGCGTGCGAAAAAAGAAAGAACACTGCCTGACGACTATGATACGGAAGTGCTCGAACCTTTTTTAGATGCCGTAGTTCAACAGGCAGCTCGCTCACTTCAGTTTTTCTTTTCATCATCACAGTTCAATGAGATTGACCATATTTTATTGGCAGGTGGTAATGCCAATATTCCTGGTTTAGCCAAGTTGTTACAACAAAAACTAGGTTATCGCGTCACTATTTCCAATCCATTCTTACAAATGGGCTTTTCTCCGCAGATTGATATTAAAAAAATTGAAAATGATGCTTCCTCATTGATGGTTGCATGTGGTTTAGCATTGAGGAGTTTTGATTAATGGCAAAGATTAACTTACTCCCTTGGCGTGATGAGCTAAGAGAACAAAAAAAGAAACAGTTTGTTGCATTTTGTGCTGGGGTAGCAGCATTAGGCGTAGTATCAGTTTTTTCTGGGTGGATGTACTTTGACCATAAGTTGAATGATCAAGAACAGGCAAATCAGCTAATTGTAAGTACTAACCAGAATTTAGATACTCAACTTAAGTCATTAGATGGTTTGCAAGAACGACGTAATGCAATCATTGAGCGTATGAAGTTGATTCAAGGCTTACAAGGACAGCGTCCTATTACAGTACGTTTAGTTGATGAGCTAGTGCGAGTAACACCACCTACAATGTATTTGACAAAATTTACCCGTACAGGTGATAAATTTAGCATTGAGGGTAAAGCAGAAAGTCCAAATACAGTGGCTGAACTGTTGCGTAATCTTGAGGCATCACCTTGGTATCGCAATGCCTTTATGAATTCATTTCTGGCAGCTGAAGAGAAAAAAGATAAAACAGCAGCATCTCTTGTGCCACGTGTTGAAGAAAACTATGGAAGTTTTGTGGTAACTGTTGATTTGGGGGAAATAGGCACAACAGTTGAGGCTGACCCAACTTTAGAAGCAGTTGCATCAGGATCAGGGGTGGTGAAATGAGCCAAGAAGATTTAAACGAATTTGATCAAGAGATTGTTGCTTCGAAAAAGAAAAAAATGACATTAGAGCAATTTTTTCAACAATTTAATACATTGGATATGAATAATTATGGAGGGTGGCCACTTTCTGTAAAAATTACCTGTTGGATTTTTGTTTTTTTGGTAGTGCTCGCTCTAGGGTATTTTGTCGTAATTAGAGGTCAACTTGATGATATTGCAAATGCTCAAGCACAAGAGCAAAGTTTGTTAAATGAGTTTAGGGAAAAGGATTCTAAGTTACGTAATTTGCAGCAATACCAAGCTCAGCTACAAGAAATGGAAGCAAATTTTAATCAGCAACTTGAACAATTACCGAAAGAAACTGAAATTCCAAGTTTAGTCGAAGATATCAATTTAACTGGTGTCAATTCAGGGCTGAAATTTAAAAATATTAGACTAGAAGATGAAGTGAAGCAGGAGTTCTTCATAGAGCAGCCCATTAGTATTGAAGCTACGGGGGATTATCATGCTTTTGGTGCATTTACGACAGGTATTGCCGCCCTGCCACGTATTGTGACCCTGCATGATTTTACGGTTGAAGCAAAAGAAGATACTCAGAAAAAATCTGATATTCCAGTCATTAATTATACGGTAAAAGCAAAAACTTATCGCTATGTCGGTGCGGATGAGCAAGCAGATGCCAATCCATCTACAAGTGTAACCAATTCTACAAGTACTCCACCTGCACAAGGGGGGCAACATTAATGAATAATTATAAAATTTTCCTGGGATTGATATTCGCTGTTGGATTGGTCGGGTGTGATTCCCGTATTGATGCAGTCAATCAGCAGATGGCAGAAATTCGCAATCAGCCACCTTTACCGATTGAACCTGCACCTATATTTACACCTGTACCATTATTTAACTATGCGGCACATCAGTTAAAAAGCCCGTTTATGCCAAGTTCTCTGGCTGCTGAACTTAAGATTATGGCAGGTAAGCGTGTTTATCCTAATTTTAATCGTCAGCCACAGCCATTAGAGAGTTATGCTCTTGAGGCCTTGAATATGAAAGGTAGTATGCGTGGTAAGCAAAATGACACGATCGCCTTGATTCAAACACCAGATGGTCAGATTGAGCGTGTACAGGTTGGTAGTTATTTGGGTATGAACCAAGGGCGAATCATTAAGATCAACCCGACTCAAATTGATTTAGTGGAGATTGTGCCAGATGGGCGAGAGGGTTATGTTGAAAGACCACGGACGCTCGTTTTAATTGGGCCAATATCTTAGGATTAAGGGAATAACAATGAAAAAACAGTTTAAAAATTCTTTATTTGGGGAAGTCAAGACTATGAGCCATGCATTCCGTCAATTTTCAATGGGTGCAGTCGCGATTGCAATTATGCAAGCTGCATCTGCACAAGTGAGTATGACGAATATTGTTCCAATGAGTTTGGCTGATCAAGGTACAGAAATTCGTGTGATGTTTAATGGATTGCCTCCACAACCGCAGGCATATCAATTGGAAAAACCTTCTCGATTGATTTTAGATTTTGATAAAACGCAACAAAATTTGAAACAGGCATCAATACCAGTATCAACTAATGAAGCATCAACAATTGATGTTGCAGCTGATGATCAGCGTTCACGTCTAGTTATTAATTTAAAGGAAGCAGGAGCATTTACGACACGTGTTGAAGGGAACACGTTTATTCTTAAAATAAATGCAGTTCAACCAGTAAACGCTGTTCGTAATGCTACGGTTGTCAGACAACCACAGCAAGGTGTATCAAATATTGGTTTCCAGCGCGGTAAGGATGGCGAGGGGTTGGTTGTTATTGACCTGTTGGGAAATAACACACCTGTCGATGTACAGCAGCAAGGTAGTAAGATTGTGGTGCGAACAATGGGGAACAAAATTCCAGCCCATTTGGCGCGTCGTCTAAATACCAATGATTTTGCCACCCCTGTAGCAAGTGTTGACGCCTATAATGACAAAGGAAATGGTGTGATCACCATTCAGTCTGCTGGTAGTTATGAATATATGGCTTATCAAGCGCAAAATAAATTAACGATTAGTCTTAAGCGCCCAGAAGATAAATCTTCTCCGAAAGCTAAAGCCCAAGTCTATACTGGGAATAAAATTTCATTAGATTTTCAAGATATTGAGGTGCGTCGAGTTCTGCAGCTGTTGGCTGATTTTACCAGTATAAATATGGTGGCAGCTGATACCGTACAAGGTAATATTACGCTGCGGTTGAAAGATGTGCCTTGGGATCAAGCTCTGGATATTGTATTAAAAACCAAGAATTTGGATAAGCGCCGTAATGGCAATGTAATGTGGATTGCCCCAGTCTCAGAATTAATAAAATCTGAAGAAGAGGAAGCTAAAGCAATCGCACAAAGCATTAAACTGGCTCCAATTCAAACAGAATATATTAAATTAAGTTATGCAAAAGCTGCGGATATCTTAAAACTTATAGAGGACTCTCGCGATAGTAAAGGGGCGGGTTCAAACCGAACAACTAATTCAGATTCTTTAGCTTTAGAAAGCCTATTGAGCTCACGCGGGAGTGCTGTCGCAGATACACGTACAAATACTTTAATTGTTAATGATACTGCTTTAAATATTGACAAGATTAGAAAATTGATTGATTTGTTAGATGTGTCAGTAAAACAAGTTATGATAGAGGCGCGTATTGTAAGTGCAAGTACCGATTTTACGAAAGAAATGGGTGTTAAATGGGGGATTCTATCGCAAGGTATTACCAGTAATAATGATTTGTTAGTAGGTGGTAGTGATACTACTTTATGGAACTTAAGAAAGCCTACTAAAGATAGTGACACTGGTGGTTGGAAATATGAGATCGAACGCCCGGATAACTTGAATGTAGATTTGGGGGCTGTAACACCTGGTGCAAGCCGGATTGCATTCGGTTTGATTAGTTTATCTGATTTTATGTTGGATTTGGAGTTGTCCGCAGTTCAAGCTGATGGCTATGGCGAAGTGATATCTACGCCAAAAGTTATGACAGCTGATAAGCAGTCAGCTAAAATTTCCTCTGGTAAACGTATCCCTTATGCAACATCTAGTGGGAATAATGGACCAAAAACCGAATTTGTTGATGCGGTATTGAGTTTAGATGTAACACCTAGTATTACCCCAGACGGTAAAGTTATGTTGAAGCTGAATATTACTAAAGACTCGCAGAGTAACCCTACTCCAACAGGTCAATTGACCATTAATAAAAATGAAATAAATACTAATGTATTGGTCGATAATGGTGAAACGGTTGTGTTGGGTGGTATTTTTGAACAAGAAAATATTAACTCGCAAACTAAAGTCCCTTTTTTAGGCGATTTACCTTATTTGGGTAAATTTTTCCGAAATGATAGAAAGACTGATACGAAACGCGAATTACTTATTTTTGTGACACCAAGAATTGTTAATGACACTTTGACTAGAAATCATTAATATATTTCGAATAATCGCAATTAATATAGGTGGCGCGTTGCAAGGCAAAGCGTTTGAAACCCTACCAAATATTTATTTGGTAGGGCCAATGGGGGCAGGGAAAACAACAGTTGGTCGACATTTAGCAGAATTGTTGGGGCGTGAATTCATTGATAGTGATCATGAAATTGAGCGTAAAACAGGTGCTACAATCCCTTGGATTTTTGAAAAAGAGGGTGAATCTGGTTTTCGAGCACGTGAAACTAATGTGTTAAATGACCTAACTGCACGTTCTGCCCTTGTTTTGGCGACTGGTGGTGGTGCGGTAACACAATCGGAAAATCGAAAGTTTTTAAAACAGCGAGGTATCGTTGTTTATCTATATACTCCTGTAGAGCTTCAGCTACAGCGAACTCATCGCGATAAGAATCGTCCATTGTTGCAAGTAGAAAACCCAGAAAAGAAATTAAGAGATTTGTTAACTGTGCGAGATCCACTTTATCGTGAGGTTGCGCATTTCATTGTTGAAACAAATCAGGGTGCAGCGCGAGATTTAGCGCAAAAAATTCTACAGCTTATTTTATCTAAACAAATTTAGTAATTTTCTTGTTGGTCTAATTTTATGCAAACACTACATGTTGAATTGGGTGATCGTCGCTATCCTATTTTTATTGGAAGTAATTTAAATCCCAGTGATTTGCTAGCGCCATATATTCATGGTCGACAAGTGATGTTGGTTTCCAATACAACCGTCGCACCATTATATTTGCAACATTATGCTGATGGATTACGCCAGTTAGATAAACAGATTGCACAATGTATTTTACCCGACGGTGAGCAATTTAAAGACATTGAACATTTGAATTTAATTTTTGATGCGCTTTTGGAATCAGGTTTTAATCGTGATTGCACAGTGCTTGCATTAGGTGGTGGAGTCATTGGTGATATGGCTGGTTTTGCATCAGCTTGTTTCCAGCGCGGAGTGAATTTTATTCAAGTACCAACTACATTATTATCTCAAGTTGATTCAAGTGTGGGTGGGAAGACAGGAATCAATCATCCTTTAGGTAAAAACATGTTGGGTGCGTTTCAGCAACCTCAAGTTGTATTAGCGGATATGGCACAGCTTGATACTTTACCAGACCGTGAACTTTCTGCTGGTTTGGCTGAAGTGATTAAATATGCATTACTAGGTGATGTGGATTTTCTAGTATGGTTAGAACAGAACATGGATGCGCTTGTTGCACGTGATGCGAATTTACTCGCAGAAGCAGTCTATCGCTCATGCGCACATAAAGCTAGAATTGTGGCTAATGATGAAAAAGAGCAGGGTGAGCGTGCACTTCTAAATTTAGGGCATACTTTTGGGCATGCAATCGAATCCTATCTAGGTTATGGGGTATGGTTACATGGTGAAGCGGTTGCAACAGGTATGGTCATGGCGGCAGATTTGTCACACCGTCTAGGTTGGATATCTGCTGAAGATGTTGAGCGTACAAAAAGAATTATTCTACGTGCCCATTTACCGATATCATGTCCACAGATTCCACTCGACGAATTTTTGGCTTATATGTCGCATGATAAAAAAGTGCTCGATGGCCAATTACGTTTGGTTTTACTTAAAAAGTTAGGCCAAGCGATAATTACCAAAGATTTTGATGTGGATTTAATGAAGCAAATGATTCTTGCGAACCAATCTTTATAATCAATATATTGAGAAAAATATGCTTATTTCTAGATCAATCTGGCAAAATATTCAACAATACAGCTGGCTCACGCTTGCAATTGTATGCTTGATTGCTGCATTGGTCTTTTGGGGAATTACCGATGGCGATGCTTTGGTTGAGGTAGATCAACCAGCTAAAACTGAAGTTCAAATTCAACCTGAGAAAGTGACTGCAACTGCTCATCTAGGTGCCTTTTCTAATGAGGTGAAGCCGCTAGATTTAACAACCAGAGTTGTTGTTTCTAATGAGCATGCACCAGAATTTCGTGGCACTAAATTTATTAAAGAAAATCAGCAAAAATGGACGATGGAAATTTTTCGTAGTTCAGATGAAGCAATTGTTAAAAATTTTTTGTTGAGTCGATTAGATCGGAAAAAGTTTATTTATTTCCGCTTAACTGGTGAGGATCAGGCAGAACAATATGTTCTTGCTTATGGAATGTCGCCGAATATGGAGGAAGCAAATCGTCAGTTTGCTCAATTGAATTTGGTACTTCCGCAATCCGTGCAACCTAAAGCCCAGCAATTATCAAAATATGCAGAGTTTGTGAATGATTTAGGGTTTGATGAGTTAAAAACAGCGACAAATCAGCTTTATGATATTCAGTTAAAACCCGCAGCACTACCTAAAGTGGACGAGAGTTTGTTGGCTGCAGGGGCGGTGGTTTCACAAGGTAGTTTGGGTGTTAGTTCAGAAAAGCCAGCAGTTGATCCTGCAATAGCAACTCAGACAACAGTCACACAGCGTGATGCTCAAGGTAACGTGGTAAACGTCAAACAAAGCCAATCTTCAACACAAAACCCTGAAAAATTGAAAGAAAATTCAGATTCTTCTAAACGCGATGTGGTAGATCCATTCAACTAGTATTGCACTAATTTTGAGCATCATTGGCGCTTTTTTAAGGCGAAATGACTTATTTTGGTGCAAAAAAACCTAATAATATATAGCTTTAGCCTATTATAAATTAAGGTTATTTTAATTTTTTTAATGATTTAGTAAATTTACAATTAATTGGTATGTTTTTTGCTTCCTTGTGGTGCTAATTTATCTGCTCATTGCACTTTTTTACACTAAACACCCAATTAATTTAGTGAAATGGAAAGTTTTTGTGCTTTACAAATATTGGTGAAGGTGTAATAACTGAAAACACTTTATATGCTTGAGTACGCTGTTTCTTCTTAAAGAAAGGCGTATATTGCAAATCCGCCAGGAAAAATGTTTTTGCGAAGCATTGAACTTTATATGAGTTGATCGGCAATATCGCAGAAAATGAATTGATTGTTTGTTGCTCGAAAGAGCCATGTTGAAAGAAGGGTACGCTATGCACATGCCATCGCCTAATACTGTAGCTCCCGCTCAAGGCTTATATCAGCCTGATGAGTTTAAGGATAACTGTGGTTTTGGTCTGATTGCCCATATGAAGGGTGAATCAAGCCATCATCTGGTCGAAACTGCGATTCACAGTTTAAGTTGCATGACGCACCGTGGTGGTATTGCCGCGGATGGTAAAACAGGAGATGGTTGCGGATTGTTATTGGCAATGCCAAAACAATTTTTCCGTGAAGAAGCTCAGAAGCTAGGCAGTAATCTAACTGAGATTTTTGCTGCAGGCACAGTATTTTTGAATATTGACCCTGCTTTAGCTCAAAATGCAAAGAATATTTTAAATAAAGAAATTGCAGCAGAAGGTTTAACGGTTGCTGCGTGGCGTGTTGTACCAACAAATAATGATGCTTTAGGTGAAATTGCATTACAATCACTCCCAGCATTTGAACAAATTTTAGTTAACTGCCCAATGGGTTTGACTGAAGTTGAATTTAACCGCAAGTTATTTTTAGCTCGTCGCCGTGCAGAACAACAATTACAAAACGACCCATTATTCTATGTGACCACACTTGCAACAACTGTCATCAGCTATAAAGGTTTGATGATGCCAGCAGCAATTGCTGACTTCTATACCGACTTGGCTGATGAACGTCTAAAATCGCATATTGTGGTATTCCATCAGCGTTTCTCAACCAATACTTTGCCACGTTGGCCATTGGCTCAGCCATTCCGTTATCTTGCGCATAATGGTGAAATTAACACCATTACAGCAAACCGTAACTGGGCATTGGCTCGTACGCCAAAGTTTGAAAATCCATTACTGCCGGGTTTAACTGAGTTAAATCCGATTGTAAACCGTACTGGTTCGGATTCATCAAGCCTAGACAATATGCTTGAAATTCTTGTTGGTGGCGGAATGGACTTATTCCGTGCACTTCGTATGTTGGTTCCACCAGCATGGCAGAATGTTGAAACTTTAGATGCTGATCTACGTGCATTCTATGAATTTAACTCTAAGCATATGGAAGCTTGGGATGGTCCAGCAGGTCTTGTGATCCAAGATGGTCGTCACGCGATTTGTATGTTGGATCGTAATGGTTTACGCCCTGCACGTTGGGTGATCACCAAAAATGATTACATCACGCTTGCATCAGAGATTGGTGTATGGGGTTATGAACCAGAAGATGTTGTGTCTAAAGGTCGTGTTGGTCCTGGTCAAATTTTAGTTGTAGATACTTTGACAGGCAAAGTGCTTGATACGAAAGATGTCAGCAATCACCTTAAAAACATGCGTCCGTATCGTGAATGGTTGCGTGACCATGCGATTCGTTTGAAAGCAGATCCTCAGCTTGAAGAACAATTGAGTGATCAGGGTTTAACTGGTGATGCATTAAAAGCGGCTCAAAAAATGTTTATGGTGACATTTGAAGAGCGTGATCAGATTTTGCGTCCAATCGCAGAAAGTGGTCAGGAAGCTGTTGGTTCAATGGGTGATGATACGCCAATGGCAGTCTTGTCTCGTCAAGTTCGCCATGTATCAGACTATTTCCGTCAACAGTTTGCGCAAGTGACTAACCCACCAATCGATCCATTACGTGAATCGATCGTAATGTCATTGGAAACATGTTTGGGTCGTGAGCAAAATGTGTTTGAACAGGGTCCTGAACACGCTGACCGCATCATTATTTCAAGCCCTGTATTGTCACATTCAAAAATGCAGCAGCTTCGTGATGTTGAAAAAGAACGTGCGGGTTATGCTGTTGCTGATATCAATCTGAATTATGCAGAAACCGAAGGTTTACAAGCCGCAGTTGCACGTATTTGTGAAGAAGCTGCACAAGCTGTTCGTGATGGTAAAACTTTAATCGTTTTGACCGATAAAAATATTCGCGAAGGTTTCTTGCCAGCAAACTCAGTATTGGTAACTGGTGCAGTACATCATTACTTAATTCAAGTTGGTTTACGTACTGATGCAAATATTTTGGTTGAGACAGGTTTCGCACGTGATCCACATCAATTTGCAGTACTACTAGGTTTTGGTGCGACAGCAATTTACCCGTATTTAGCTTATGATGTGATTAATGATTTGGTTGCGAAAGGCGAATTATTGGGTGACCCGATTTATGCGCAAGCAAACTTCCGTAAAGGGATTGAGAAAGGTCTATTAAAAGTTCTTTCTAAAATGGGGATCTCGACAGTTGCTTCTTATCGTGGCGGCCAACTGTTTGAAGCAGTAGGTTTGTCATCTGAAGTCGTGGATAAATGTTTCCTTGGTGTACCAAGCCGTATCCAAGGTGCGACTTTCGCTGATTTAGAAAATGACCAGAAAAAATTGGCAAGCACAGCTTGGTCAAATCGCAAGCCAATTGATCAGGGTGGTTTACTCAAATTCGTATTTGGTAAAGAGTACCATGCGTTCAACCCTGATGTGATTAACTCATTGCATAAAGCGGTTCGTTCAGGTCAATATCAAGACTTTAAAGAATACGCTGAGCTAGTAAATAACCGTCCAGTTGCTACGATTCGTGACTTATTCAAGTTAAAAACAACCGATTCGATTGCGATTGATCAAGTTGAAACGATTGAAGAGATTCTACCGCGTTTTGATTCTGCGGGAATGTCTTTGGGTGCATTATCTCCAGAAGCACATGAAGCAATTGCAATTGCGATGAATACGATTGGTGGTCGTTCGAACTCTGGTGAGGGCGGTGAAGATCCTGCACGTTACGGTACGATTCGTAACTCGAAAATCAAACAGATTGCATCAGGTCGTTTTGGTGTAACTCCTGCGTACTTAACCTCTGCTGAAGTGTTGCAGATTAAAGTGGCACAGGGCGCGAAACCAGGTGAAGGTGGTCAGTTACCAGGTGGTAAAGTGAATGGCTTAATTGCACGTTTACGTTACTCAGTACCGGGTGTGACTTTGATTTCTCCGCCTCCGCATCATGACATTTACTCAATTGAAGATTTGTCACAATTGATCTTTGACTTGAAGCAAGTCAATCCTCAAGCGATGGTATCGGTAAAACTAGTATCAGAGCCAGGTGTTGGAACGATTGCGGCGGGTGTGGCAAAAGCATACGCTGACTTTATTACCATTTCAGGTTATGACGGTGGTACAGCAGCATCTCCACTTTCATCGATTCACCATGCGGGCTCGCCTTGGGAACTTGGTTTAAGTGAAGCGCATCAAGCACTTCGTGTCAATGACTTGCGTGGTAAGGTTCGTGTTCAAACGGATGGTGGTTTAAAAACAGGTTTAGATGTTATTAAAGCTGCAATTTTAGGTGCTGAAAGCTTTGGTTTTGGTTCTACGCCAATGATCGCGTTAGGTTGTAAATACCTACGTATCTGTCACTTGAATAACTGTGCAACTGGTGTCGCAACACAGCAAGACCATTTACGTCAAGAGCATTATATTGGCGAACCAGAAATGCTAATCAACTTCTTCAAGTTTATTGCTGAAGAAACACGTGAATGGTTGGCTGCTTTAGGTGTTGCATCACTCAAAGATTTGATTGGTCGTGTTGATTTGCTTGAGGTTTTACCAGGCGAAACTGAAAAGCATGCGCATCTTGATCTCAGTGCATTATTGACATCACATCCTGCTGCTGAAGGCAAAGCTCAGTATTGCCAAGTTCAAGGTAATGCACCATTTGATAAAGGTGTTTTAGCTGAGAAAATGGTGGCTGAGATGTTACCAGCAATTGAAGCAGGTACAGGTGGTTCGTTTAACTTCACTGTCGGTAACTGTGACCGTTCGATTGGTGCGCGTATTTCTGGTGAAATTGCACGTCGTTATGGCAACTTGGGTATGGAAAACAGTCCAGTAGTCATGAATCTTGTAGGTACTGCTGGTCAGTCACTTGGTGTTTGGAACGCTGGTGGTTTGCATATCAAACTTGAAGGTGATGCAAACGATTACGTGGGTAAAGGTATGGCGGGTGGTCGTGTGTCGATCTTCCCACCAAAAGGTTCACCGTTCCAAACACAAAATACTGCAATCATCGGTAACACTTGTTTGTATGGTGCGACTGGCGGTAAGTTATTTGCTGCGGGTACTGCGGGTGAACGTTTCGCTGTTCGTAACTCAGGTGCTTTTGCGGTCATTGAAGGTGCTGGCGATCACTGCTGTGAATATATGACAGGTGGTGTGGTAACTGTCTTAGGTAAAGTTGGTCATAACTTTGGTGCGGGTATGACAGGCGGTTTCGCTTATGTCCTTGACCTTGATAATGACTTTGTAGACTACTACAACCATGAGTTGATTGACCTAAATCGTATCTCTACCGAGTCGATGGAAGATCACAAAGAAAATCTACTGCGTATCCTTGATGAACATATCAAAGAAACAGGTAGTGCTTGGGCATACAAAATCCGTAATGAGTTCGACTTCTATAGTCGTAAGTTCTGGCTTGTAAAACCAAAAGCTGCTAATTTGCAATCGCTTTTGAAAACAACCCAAGCTGATCCACAATAATTCCACGACTGCAAAGACATAGGCAGGTGCAGAGGTGAAGGACACCACTGCACCTACCCACGGAGAGAGACATGGCAGAACGCCTCAATAATGACTTTCAATTTCTGGATGTACCACGTCAAGATCCAGAGAAAAAAGATATTACTGTCCGCAAAGCAGAGTTTGTGGAAATTTATAAACCTTTTACAGCGGAAGTGGCTGCAAACCAGACTCATCGTTGTTTAGGGTGTGGTAACCCATATTGTGAATGGAAATGTCCTGTACATAACTACATTCCAAACTGGTTAAAACTGATTGCTGAAGGTCAAATTTTTCAAGCAGCTGAACTTTGCCACCAGACCAATACATTGCCAGAGGTTTGTGGTCGTGTATGTCCACAAGACCGTTTATGCGAAGGTGCTTGTACTTTAAATGATGGCTTTGGTGCAGTAACGATTGGTAATGCTGAAAAATATATCAACGATACTGCCTTTGCTTTAGGCTGGCGTCCAGATATGTCTGGCGTGAAATGGACGAATAAAAAAGTGGCCATTATTGGTGCGGGTCCAGCAGGTTTAGGCTGTGCTGATATTCTTGCCCGTGGCGGTGTGAAACCAGTTGTATTTGATAAACGCCCTGAAATTGGTGGTTTACTTACATTTGGTATTCCAGAATTTAAAATGGAAAAAGATGTGATGAAACGTCGTCGTGAAATCTTCACGGGGATGGGTATCGAATTCCGCTTAAATACTGAAATCGGTGTTGATGTAACGATTGAACAACTCCTTGCTGAATACGATGCCGTATTTATGGGGATGGGAACTTATACCTACATGAAAGGTGGTTTCCCTGGCGAAGATCTTGATGGTGTTTACGATGCCCTAGATTTCTTAATTGCTAACGTCAATCGTTGCCAAGGTTGGGAAAAAAATCCAAGCGAATACATCAGTGTTGATGGTAAGAAAGTGATTGTTCTTGGTGGTGGTGACACTGCAATGGACTGTAACCGTACTTCATTACGCCAAGGTGCGCATGATGTGACATGTGCTTACCGTCGTGACGAAAGCAACATGCCGGGTTCTGCGCGCGAAGTGAAGAATGCCTATGAAGAGGGTGTAAAATTCCTATTCAATCGCCAACCGATCGAGATTGTGGGCGAGAATGGAAAAGTGACTGGTGTTAAAGTGGTCACTACCCAAATGGGTGAGCCTGATAGCCGTGGTCGTCGTAGCCCTGAACCTGTTCCGGGTTCTGAAGAAATTTTACCAGCAGATGCGGTATTACTTGCATTTGGTTTCCGTCCAAGTCCTGCTGATTGGTTTGGTTCTGCAAATGTAAGTTTAGATGGTTCAGGTCGTGTCGTTGCGGCAGAACAACAAGAATTTAAATTCCAAACATCTAATCCAAAAATCTTCGCTGGCGGAGATATGGTGCGTGGTTCTGACCTTGTTGTGACTGCAATTTGGGAAGGCCGCCAAGCAGCAGAAGGTATTTTAGATTATTTAGGTGTCTAATTCATCTTTATAGTTTGATTGCGATAAAGCCTGCTCAAGCAGGCTTTATTTTTTTCATCTTATTTTTTGGTCTTGGAAAAATGTTTATTCAACTGATTCCAGAATACTTGTCTTATTATCAAGCAGATTTTCATCCTGCGAAACATGACTATACGAAATTAGTGAATTATTGGAACGCACGTATGGTAGATGAGTATCGTATGGTCAGTTTTCAAGAAGAAAAATTTTCAAAATTATATAGTTAATTCATTTTTTACAAACATAAATGTTGTGCTTAACAAGGCATTACTCAAGGTCATTCAGTAATGTCTTTTTTATTTAAATACGTATAAAGTAACTTTAATAAATGTTACACAGCGAACAAAAAATCACATTACAATGAATTATTGCAAAAAATATAAAGAAAAACTTGAGGATAAATTTTTATGAAAATGATCAAACACACCGCTTTGGCAACCGTATTGGCAAGCACATTGTTATTCACAGGTTGTGGATATAATACTTTACAAGTGAAAGATGAAGCTGTGAGTGCTTCATGGTCTGAGGTGCAAAACCAGTATCAGCGACGTGCTGACCTTGTTCCCAATCTTGTAAATGTGGTTAAGGGCTATGCTAAACATGAAGAACAAGTCCTCACAGAGGTTACGCAAGCTCGTTCCAATGTGGCAGGTTTAAAAGTAGATAAAGAAGTTTTAGAAGACCCAGCACTATTCGAAAAATATCAACAAGCACAAAGTCAATTGACAGGTGCATTATCTCGTTTAATTGCGGTTTCAGAAAATTATCCAGATTTAAAAGCCAATGAACAATTCCGTGATTTACAAGCACAATTGGAAGGTACAGAAAATCGAATTGCGGTTGCTCGTAATCGCTATATTACGACCGTGCAAGATTACAATTCATATGTGCGTCAGTTCCCACAAGCAATGACAGCAAAAGTCATTGGTATGAAAACCAAAGAGAACTTTAAAGCAGAGCAATCTGCGCAACAAGCGCCAACAGTTTCATTTAATTAAGATTTGAAATTGTTCTTGATGGGTTTGGAGTTGCCATATGTTGGAAGAAATTACACAGAAACTTAAGCAGCTTTCGGCTGTTCTCATGATTGTTTTTGTAACACTATTTTTTCAACATACAGTTTGGGCTGAGGTTGCAACTGCAACAGATGAAACTGATTTAGTTGTTGCAGGTAAAATGATTCAGCAGCCACAACAAAATCAATCACAGCCAAACACTACAGCACAACACGCACCTATTTTACCGAAAGTTGCCAATGATATGGCTGAGAGTGAATCCATACGTGGTTTACCGACTTTAAACCAACCTGTGATTGATCAGGCTAAGATATTGAACGAGGCTGAAGTACAGCAACTCAATCAAAAAATACTGACCTTGTATCAGCAGGGTAAAGCTCAGATTGGGGTGATTATTGTACCAACCACTGGACAGCAAGCTATTTTTGATTTTGCTTTACGTACAGCTGAAAAATGGCAATTAGGTTCTGCTAAACGTGATAATGGTTTGTTGATGGCAATTGCAGTCAATGATCGCAAAATTCAGATTCTAACAGGCTATGGTCTCGAAGGTGTTTTACCTGATGTGGTACTGAGCCGCATTATTCGTAATCAGATCACACCCTCTTTTAAACAAGGTCAGTATGCACAAGGAATCTCATCAGGTTTGGATGAAATTAGCCGTATTGTGAATCAAGATCCAGAAATTGCTCAACAGGCTGCCCAAGAATTAAAAGACCGTCATGAACAAGCTTTACGTGAGCAACAATCGAAAGATAATACGCTAACTATGGCGCTATTCATCCTGATTGCTGGTGTTGTCGGTTCATTCATTGTTGGTAACCGTTTAAGTGCCTCCACTGCGGCAGTAGCTGCAACTGTTGCGGGACTAGTCAATGGTGCTGGTCTTGTGATGAGCCTGTTATTAGGCATCGGAATTTTCTTTCTACTGATTACTTCATTGGCACAGCTTATTTTTCAAGCCTTTTTGTCGGGTGGTGGACGAGGGGGTGGTAGAGGAAGCTTTGGTGGTGGCAGTGGAGGTGGTTATAGTGGCGGTGGTGGCAGCTTTGGCGGGGGAGGAGCATCAGGCTCATGGTAACAAAGACAGATACAACACAGATTATTACCCAGCCTAAGCTGAATGAGCAGGTTCAACCAAGCTTAAAGCGCTGGTTCAAACATTTTTTCTATATTTCTTCTGCACATCATTTTTTTAATAAAAAAGACCGCTTAGAGATTGCGCAAGCTGTTCAGCAAGCCGAGAAAGGGCATGTCGGTGAAATTCAAGTGGTAATAGAAGGCCATATACCCTGTTCACAGGCTTATCATCAAAACACACGGCTACGTGCTCAGCAGCTATTTGCCGAATTAGGTGTATGGGATACTGAATTGAATAGTGGAGTTTTGCTTTATTTGAACCTATGTGAGCGCAAAGTTGAGATTGTGATTGATCGTGGTCTTAAAAATGCGACTCAAACTGAGATTTGGAATCAGATTTGTCAGCGTATTGTCTATCAACTTGCTCAAAAACAACATTTAGAAGCCCTCAAAAACGGAATTAAAGAGATTGGTCAAGTATTAGATCATTATTATTCTAATTCGAAGATAGATAACAAAAATGAATTGCCAAACGAGCCTATCATTCTAAATTGAACGATTTAATAGTTTTATGATCTTTTTGGACACATCTAGAGCACGCTTATCAAGTAAATAGCTCTATAAAAGGCTATTTCTTAAAATTTTTTTTATCTTCCGATAAACGGTCATGTAAACATTCATATTTTTTATGTGATTTGTTTCGCTCAATTTTACGCCTCTTCGATAGAAATCATGCTTAATGCATACAAGATTTGAAAATAAGTCGTGAAAGGTGACTTTTTTTGTCATTTATTGCCATAAAGGGTGATAATTGCGTTAAAAATAATCTACAATAATATTCTTTTAAGTCTCTGTTTTTTTGAGTTAAAATTGGCTAAGCTAAAGATTGGCATAGAACATGCTAAATACAAAGTAGCTGAATAAAGGCTCATAAAAATTTATATCATTGGAGAAATGTTATGAAATCAATGCAAAAAGGTTTTACTCTTATCGATACTCCATAAGTGTCCATATAAAATGAACAATCCATAAGTAAGTCAATATGGACATAAAAATAATAAATTTGACTCTGTACACGACAAATTTCATAGAGCCCTTGTCCTATCAGGCTTTTTCTTTCTTAAAATTGCGAGCACTTTCTTAAATTCTTCTTTTTTTCCAAAACCAATCAAACGTAGAATAGCCATCTGAACATAGTCTAAACCGTATCGAAATAAACTGACTGAAAGTCGTCCATGCTTCTTTATTTTTATCGCTTTTTTTCGATCATGTTGCCATTCACCTGTTAAATAGCACCAACAGAAACCGAT
>NZ_KB850009.1:117156-183983 GCF_000369425.1 Acinetobacter sp. NIPH 284 | reverse complement strand
AAAGCGTTGAATCAAAGCAATACGCTCTTTTGTATCTGAATTTCCACGTTTATTGAGCAATGTCCAAACAATAGGTATCGCTATTCCACGATAGACGATGGCTAACATCAAGATATTGATATCTCGTTTTCCCCATTTCCAGTTGGTTCTATCCAAAGTTAATTGGACTTTATCGAATGAAAATATATTGAAAATTAACTGAGAAATTTGACGATAATCGAAGTACTGATCTGCAAAGAAGCGTTGTATACGTCGATAAAATGATTGTGGTAAGCACTTGATGGGTAAGGCTTTAGATGCAGAAGAAAGATTACATGTCTGTTTTACAATTAATGCAAGCATAATCAGTGTAAAACATTTTACACGTGACTTGTTCCACTTTAGATATTTGTTTAAGATGAGATGTAACTCATTGAAATGTGTCATCATATTCGTCGTCAGAAAACAAGTATTATGCCATTATTTCAATGAGTTGTCTTTTTTTGTCGTGTACAAAGCAATATCATACAAATTACTAGATAAAACGATCACCTATTCCTGTTCGTAGCATACCAGTTATTCTTACTTGTTAGACGACCAGAAATAGTCACATAAGCTAATTTTGCCGACACCTGATGATTCATACTTACACCACGCCCTGCTGCTTCCAAGGCAAGTTTTTGATGAACAATGATGGAACACGAACAATAAATCGACCACTATATTAACCAAGGGGGGCAGTTTTTAAATGCCGTTAGGGGGGCATTTTTACACTGCCGCTAACACAGCTATCTTCCTAATTTTTTAAAATAGGTTTCACATTTTGAAGCGGGGCCAAAATTATATTTTAAAGCGGTATTGGCTCTAGCTGTTGCATATTCAATACCTTGAATTTCACGCTGCTGAGCAAAAACTTGAATCGCAGGATGTAACTGTTCTGAGCAACTGGCATCGTTGGTAAAGTATTTTAAAGTCTTGGTATTGGAAAAATATATTGCAGCAAACAATTGCCCATCTTTAAACACAATCGCGGATGAAGCATCTAAAGTGCTTCCAGACCGACCTTCATAATACAGCGCTTCATCTGTTTTCAGTAAATATAGCGCTGAGTAATTGTCAAAATTAGATTGAAATTTTAGATAATCATGCTTTAACAATGTTTGAAGTTCTGTTTGGATTTTTGGATTCAAAACAATTTGAGGAATTGATGAAATATCTGAATATTGAATGAAGTCTAGTTCTTGAGCATGAGTAAAAACGGAGATTGAAAAAAGTAGAAAAAGATAATAGTGATTCTTCATATCAAATTTACTCGCTACATGACGTTAATTCAAGGCATGGCCAAGTTGTGGATTCATCTGTTTACAGGTATGCGCGATAATGAAGTAAATCAGTTGTCTTATGACTGTTACCAAACGGTTCAGAGCAATGAGCATCTTGTGCATGTACTGATGGGTTATACTTCCAAGTTGCATGGTGGCGGTAATAAATCCACCTATTGGATCACGTTTGAAGATATTCAAATTGGGGTACGTGCAGCTCAAAGTATCGGTGAAATTTATGCCCTGCTCAATCTACATTATGATCTGTCAAATCCTGCCGAATATCCACTTTTTCCAACGCTATATTCGCAAAAGCATCGAAATAAAAATAATCAAAATATTAAAAACGAAACGGATTTCGTGTCACATTTTTCAGGTGCTCCAACCCGAACACAAGCCAATTTTAACCAGTATCTAGGCCGTATTTCCGTATCACTGGGTGATGGACTGAGAATCATTGAAAGTGATTTAGCCGAGCTAGAAGCTTTCGATGCTTTCCGCAACTGGCGGGACGAGAAAGACTGTCAAATGGGTAAGTATTGGAATATCTGTACCCATCAATTTCGGCGTTCTTTAGCGGTATATGGTGCGCGTTCAGGTGTGATCGGTTTGGGGGCTTTGTCAGTTCAATATAAGCATTTAACTGAAGCTATGACGTTATATTATCGGGAGAACTCAGTATTTGCTCCCAATATTTTAGCCAACGATAGCCAAAAAGAGTTTATTCAAGAGTTGCAATATCAGCGTTTAGTAGACTCCTATGTACAGTTTGAGGAAGGTGTGATTCATAGTTCCAGTCGTTTGTTGGGTGGTGCTGGAACCTATTTGCAGCTGCAAAAAGACCGTGAGCAATTGTTGACGGTTTTTCCTAACCGCAATGCAGCTATTAAGCGCATGAAAAAAGGGGAAATTGCTTACAAAGCTAGTCTTTTTGGTGCTTGTACCAACCCTGATGCTTGCGAAAAAATTTCCTTTACTGCGATAACCAGCTGTTTAAGTTGTGCTCATGCAGTTTTTGATGCTGGCAGTGCTGAGAAAATGCAAAAAGCGGTTCAGCGATTACAACGAGTGCGAGACACACAAGCACAGGGCAGTTTGCTCTACGGGCAGATGGACAGCGATATTCTAGCGCTGAATAAAATGATTCAAAAAATTCAAATTTTGAATATTGAGGCTTAAAACATGAGTGCATTGAATGAATATGATGCTGCTTTAGAGCGTTTAAAGGCCAATAAGCCAACAATTCTTCCAAAAGGTTCTGCCATTAATAATGATACGGTAGCACTGGAAGCAGGACGTAAACGAGGTTCGATTAAGAAGAGCCGTCATGCTGCACTGGTGCAGGCAATTGAGCTGGCTGCACAGCAAGCGGGGCAAAATGTGCTTTCGCCAACACAGCAAATTGAGCAAGCTAAAAGTAAGACTAAGGCGGTGAAAAGTGATTATGAGCAGTTACAGGAAGATTATGAAATATTACTGGAAAAGTGTACTTCTTTGTTGATGGAAAATTTTGAATTGAGGCGGAAAATATAACTGCCCTAAGTTTAAAAACCCTAAACATTCATATGATTAGGGTTAATTTTTCCAGTATAATTATAGTCCCTTTCCATATTTATATTCAGTAATCATATTATCATCAGTAATAAGCTCTGGTTGATGGCTAGAAAACTCTGAAAAATCAATTCTGTCATAAGGAACAAGGGGTGTTTTTAAAAGAATATCACTTGCTAGAGAACATTCTTGTCGGTTTTTGAAAACAGGTATTTGATTATAATATCTAACCAATTTACATAAGTTCTTTTGAATATCATCATGATTTTCTAATACTATTGGTTGCATAGAAGTTAGTACCATAAACTTATATTTATATACATAAGGAAAAACTTTTGATGCAGTATAATAGGCATCAGCTGATTGAGTAGTATTATAGAATAAGATACTATCTGGTTTCATATGTGGTTTTAAAATATTCAAAAAATTTTGACTTAAAAGATTTGATGCATAGGCACGCCAATACCATGTTGTATTCATAAGAATAATATCAAATTTTTCATCTGTTTTTCTTTTAATCCATTTTCTACCATCATCAAAAATAATTTCAATGCGTTTATCTTTTAAAATATCAGATACAATTGGATCAGTTTTAATCAGTTCAATATATGCTGGATTAATTTCAATCACAGTGATTTTTTCGATATTAGGCATCATGCTTAAGACTTTTACCCAAGATCCTGTACTTAAGCCAATGACTAAGATATCTTTGGCTTCAGGTTTAAGAACAGGTAGCAAATAAGCACGATCAATACCGTTTGAATTATGGAATATATCAGTGTTTAATTTTCCATCATATACATTTGCACCAAAAACAATTTGATCCTTTTCTTCTTGATATATTTGAATAAAACCATGCTTATTTTCTATAATCCTTGTAGGATATACGTTATCCTGATAACTATTCTTTGATAATTCATAGAAAATTTTTTCAGGAACAAACAGTAGTGATAATGAAATAGCAGAGAAGACACTTATAATTATTTTAATTTTATTCTGATTAAAGCATAGTATGGAAATAGTAAGTGTCAATATACATACTAAAATATATACTTGTTGTGTGTTTAAATAATCAAGTGCAACAAAACTAATTAATAATGGTGCAATAGAACTGCCAAAAACATTTGAAAAGTAAACATTTGAAATTTGGGAACCTGTTTTTATCTGTTGAGTACCAATATGATGAA
Source organism: Acinetobacter sp. NIPH 284 (assembly GCF_000369425.1). Lineage (NCBI taxonomy): Bacteria > Pseudomonadati > Pseudomonadota > Gammaproteobacteria > Moraxellales > Moraxellaceae > Acinetobacter > Acinetobacter sp. NIPH 284. The sequence goes on along the minus strand of NZ_KB850009.1, from coordinate 179,944 downwards.
TTAGTGGGAATGCAATACCACGAATCGCTGCACAAATAAACACACAAAATCCTGCTATTATAATAAATACAGAATTTTTAGCTGCAAAAAAAGAAAGTGTGATTAAAAATATATCTATTATTGATGCAGTTAAAAATATATATCCAATAGACTCTAATTTTATGGTTTTAGAATTTTTACATAATTTTTTACCAATATTTGCTCCTATTGCAATACCTATTAAAAATAGTGCCAATGTATATGAAAATGCTTGTGGGACAGACATACCTGCAAATGAAATAATGCGCATCCATATAATTTCTAATGAAAGACTTAAAAATCCACTGAAAAAAGATACAATATATACTAGATGATTATTTTTCATATCTCTTCATTCCATAAGTAGAATATATACCTATTGCAATTATTAAGTTTAAAGTAGCAGCAATATAAATCGTTTGTGATAAAGTAAAATAATTGAAAAAAACAAAACCTGTTGTTAATGCCCCAAAAGCAGCTCCAAGTGTATTGAGAAAATACAATCTACCTATAGAATCACCAATGTTCTGAATATGCTGATTAAAGAAATTCGTTAGTAATGGTAAAGTTGTTCCCATTAGAAATGTAGGAAATAGAAGTAATATGAAGCTTCCTAGAGCAGTAATTAATAAATTGGAATGTATAAGAATATCTTGTACAAAAAATATAAATTTATGACTAAAAAAACCAAAACAACCAATACCTAATTCGATGAGGCAGAATATTAAGATAATATTTTGAGGATATTTGTCTGCGATTCTACCGCCAAAAAATGCACCAACACCTAAGCCTGCCATAAAGGCAGAAACAATCACTGTAATTGATGTTAAATCGACTCCAAATCCTGTGAAGAGTAAACGTTGCCAACAAACTTGATAAATTAAAGCACTCAAACCTGAAATAAAAAATATTCCAGCAAGATTGGAGAGCATTTTTTGCTGTGGCTGATTCATTGTATTTCCTTACATACGCCTTGAGGCTGTGTTTTATCAAAATCTATGCCACCTTCAACAAGTCGAGGATAGTTTTTGAAATCTTTTAATATACTTTTGTCCAGTGAATCATTGGGTATCTTCAAATTTGCAGCATCTATTAATGTTGGAAAAATTGAAGTTTGGTTAATTTTACGTTGTTTGTTTTGCTCTAGCCAATTGATCTTCGTGGGATTTCTTTGTTGATATAAATCTGAATACCATGCAAATGATGCGATTTCATAATTGTAAATCGTTGTATTACCATGACCACTTTTATTACATTCATTATCAAATAAATCCTCGCCATGATCAGATGCAAAAAAAACAAATGATTCTGTATCTTTTTGCATTTTTAAAATTTCAATTAATTCATTTAAAACATAATCTGTATATAAAATTGAATTATCGTAACTATTTAATAATTCAGTTTTATATCTTTTATCTTGCATGCTGTAGTTTTTAATATTATTTAATGATGGTCTAAAAATATCAAAATTATTAGTATAACGATGACTATAATTATAGTGACTCCCTAAAGTATGAATCACAATAAATTTTTTATCTCCAGCAGATTGTATCGCTTTTTTTAATTCAGGGAATATAATTTCATCAGTATCCCCCCTATTAGAATAACTGGTTTTATTTAAAAACAGCATATAATCTGCTTCTTTTGCATATACTGAAGTACTGGTATCGAATGCACCAAATTTTTGTTGTGTAGAGATCCAATAGGTGGAGAATCCAGTTTCCTTAAATGCTGATATAATCGACCTCTCTGGAAAATCATAACGATAAACTTGCTGTGCTGGTTTTCGTGTAATCATCATTGGAATGGAACTACGAGTTGTTGTCGAAATAGAGAGCATATTATCAAAATTAACTAAATTCTTTTGTTGATTTAATAATGGATTAGTTTCTCTTTCATATCCATTTAATGACCAGTTATGTTTACGACTAGTTTCACCAATGATTAAAATATACACTTCTTTTGTACGAATATTTTGTGCATGTTGTATAGTATTAAATTTGAAATCTTTATTTTTACTAAATGCCTGCTTAACTTTATTTTGTTCAACATATAATTCATTAAAGGAAATTATTAGCCCTATAGGATAGGTTTTTTTTAATTCTTGTAAAAAGTTATTTTCTTCTTGGACTAAAAAATCATTCTGTTTTGTGAAATTATTATTAATAGTATTACTAATTTTTTGTTGGCTGATATAAGAGACTATAAAGTAAAATATAAAGACACTCAAAACCCAATATCTACTACGATGTATCCAAATTGCAGGGTATTTATAGCATTTGTAGCAAAAGTAAATACAAAGTATATTCCAAATTAATATATATATTACATATTTATATATTTTCTCTCCTAGAAAACTCAATATTTCTTGAAAATTTGTTTCTAAAACTATACTTAATATTTGTTCATTAATTGAGGTTTGATAAATTGAGATATAATATAAGTAAAATGGAATTATCCATAAAAAAGGTAAAAATAAAAAACTATATTTAGTTGTTTTAAAAAATGCAAATAGTAAAAATAGACAACAAATACTCAGAAGCAAAATAGTAATATCTTGTGAAAACCACCACAGATATATGTTTGGTAAAAGAAGTAAAAGAAAAGGCATGAGTAAAAAATACGTCTTGAGATAAATTGCTTATAAATTTTATCTAAATTTGTTTAATAAAAATAGAAATATGGATCAATGGGATCCATATTTCGGTAATTTCAATTATTTAAAGACAGTATCTTATAGATTTTAGGCAGAAGCTTGGCAACCAGCTGGACGGTATTTTGCTTCTGTAGTTGTGAAACAGCGCCACGTACCATCTACAGCACGAGTCCATGTTAATGTATTGGCATTTGCCTTTTTCACATCTGCTGCAGCAGAATTACCGAACGTAGCAACAATTGTTGCAGCACCAGTTGCCCCGTTAATAGTTACTTGCGGTACACCTGTACCAACAGCAACAGGCGTCGAACCATCTTGTTTTGCACCAGTTAAAAGGTTAGAACCCGTTGCGTCTAATTGGCATTGGGTTGCAGCAGGACCAAGAGTTGTTTTACCATTTAACAAACAGTTATCTACAGCTGTTTTGATTGCTCCTGCTTCACCCATTACACGTGCAACTTGTGAACGAGCAATATAGTTTTGATATTGAGGAATCGCAATCGCAGCAAGAATACCAATAATAGCGACTACAATCATGAGCTCGATGAGCGTAAAGCCCTTCTGCATTGTATTCATAACATTCTCCACAAATGTTTTGTTTGATTTAGTTATAAGCTTTGTAAGCTATTTTAATATTAGCACTAAACGTGCCAATGTATATTATCTAATTATTTCTTATGAAATCAATAGATTGTTTAATGGATTACCATAGCTGAAAAACTTAGGTAGTAGTTTTATGTAAAAAAGTGACGTTAATTGTCAGCTTTGTGTGTTTTGTGAGAGTGTATGGGGCAATCGTTTTGGGTTAAGACAGACTTAATATTTGATCGCTTAAAAGAAACGGTAGCATCGGCCTGAAGAGGTTATGGTATGAGCAGCCCCTAGCATGCTTTAAAAAAGTAGCATCCCGCTTATTTTGTGCCGTGGTAGTTTTATCAAGGATATATAAGAATTTAACTCAATTAAGATCCAAAGTCGGTTATGGAAATCAAAAAACTGCAACAAGTCAGATTCATTACTGATGTGCTATGTGATGTATGCAAACAATCAACAACATTAAAGTTTGCAACTTTTTCGGCACATTGGGGTTATGGCTCTACACAGGCTTTGTTGCATAAATATTTTGCAAGATACTGATTTTTAAGATTTTTCCTAAAATTTTAATAAAAATAAATATAATAAAATCATAGTGTTAGCTATTTGTGCAACAAAGCCCTCTACACATGATGGAGATAGATATGAGTTGCAGTTATGTGAGAAATGTTTTTCTTATGCACTGGCGACATTAAAAAAAGAGCGAAGAGATGCGTTTATGTTTGATGAAAATTTTGATCCTTCAAGCCTAAATGCGTTTGGGTTGAAGTGAATCTATCATTCATTGGAATGGGTTCTAATAATCAAAAATGTAACGTTTTAATATCCTCAGCATTGCCATGAAATGTTTTTTTGACAATCTCTCTCATTACTCTCAATTAAATCCTTTTTTTGATATGGACAAACTTAAAAAATTTGTCCATTGAAAAGTATGTCCATATGGACAAAATGGATATTTAAGTAAGTTAATATAATTCAATGGCTTGATGTGTGTCCATATAAAGTGACTTATGGAATGTATCACATTAATGATCGTTGTAGCGATCATTGGTATTTTGGCTGCATTCGCAATTCCTGCTTATCAAGATTATATCGCACGTTCACAAGCAACTGAAGGCGTTGCTATGGCGAGTGGTAAGAAAACTGACGTAACTGATAACTTGCAAAACGGTAACTGCGGTGGTGGTACCTATAGTGGTAAGTATGTACAGACTATGGTAATTAGTACTGGTAATGCACCATGTACTTTCCAAATTACTTATAGAACTACTGGTACTTCTAATTTAATTAGTGGTAAAAAATTACTATTAAGCATGGGTGCAAATGGTTCACTTGTGCGTGTAGTGGATGCAACTAATACCACTCTTAGCGATAAATATGTACCTAAAGCAAACCAATAATATAATATTGTTAATAATATAATATTAAATAAAAGAGGCTTAATCAGCCTCTTTTATTTCTTTATAGGGAAATATCAATTGGAATATCGTCGTTTTTTACCTTTTACGTGTTTAATTTTTATTATATTTCTGACATTTATAGTATATATGCCAGGCTTAAAAGGCGGTTTTCTTTTCGATGATTATTATAATTTAGCTGAAATGAGCCGCTATGGTGACCCTCACGATTGGGATGCTACGAAAAAATTTATTACGGAAGGTGGTTCAGGACCGACAGGTCGACCTATTGCTTTAGCTAGTTTCTTGTTACATATAAACAGTTGGACAGAAGAAATGGGGTGGTTGGGAAATGCTCAACCATTTAAGCAAGTCAATTTATTTATTCATTTACTCTGTGGTCTACTATTGTTTTTTGTAACACGCTTGTTGTTACGTAGTTATGGTTATGCAGAACAAAAAATTACATGGATTGCTTTATTAGCAACAAGTTTTTGGCTATTACATCCCCTATTTGTTTCAACTACTCTTTATGTCATTCAACGAATGGCACAATTACCACTATTATTTAGTTTGATTGCAATGATTGGCTATTTAAAAGGTCGTGCATTAATTGTGCATAAACCTTTGAAAGCTTATTTTATTATGACCATATCTATTGGTTTAGGTACAATATTGGCAACCTTCAGTAAAGAAAATGGTGCATTATTACCTTTATTGATTTTAGTTATTGAATTTTGTAACCCTCAGCGAGATGGAAAACCAATTTTGCTATGGAGGGTTATTTGCCTGTGGCTGCCATCTTTACTAATTGCTGCCTTACTTATTCATTATATTGATTTTTCAGAAAATCCTTGGTCAAACCGTACATTCAATCAAATTGAGCGTTTATGGAGTGAGGGGCGAATTTTAACCGATTATTTAAGGTGGTTGTGGATTCCTCGTATTGAAGGTACGGGACTATTGCAAGATGGTTTTCTTGTTTCTAAAGGTTGGTTAAGTCCTGCTTCTACATTATATTCTGCTTTATTCTTATTATCTTTATTGATTATTGGTTTCGTTGTTCGTAAGAGATATCCTTTAATTGCACTTGCAATTCTATTTTTCTTTGCAGCTCATTTAATAGAATCTACGGTGATAGGCTTAGAACTATATTTTGAACATAGGAATTATGTAGCTGCTATATTTATGTTTTTACCTCTAGCTGCTGGTTTGAGTAGTTTATCTGAGAAAGTAAAACCAAGTATTGTTATTCTGATTAGTGTTTTGATATTAAGTGTTTTATCATTTATGACATGGCAGCGTACTATGTTGTGGGCAGATAATGATAAATTACAAATGTATTGGGCACAGAATAATCCTAATTCAGAGCGTGGATTGGTTTTCATGGCAAATTATTGGGCTAGCCATGGAAAAAATGAAAGAGCAAATCAGCTATTAGTTGAAGCATCGCAAAAACATCCTAAAAGTGGTTTGATTGCATTTCAATTACTATTGCAAAAAGGGCGAATTCAAACATGAGGTGCGACAGTTTCAAAAGCCTTATGATAATCAACAAGCTGAGCAAACTTCTCTAATGGTGTAAGCCAATCTAACGCTTTTCTAGGACGAGTATTCAGTGACATGGCAACTTGATTTAAATAATGCTGATCTGCCTGATTTAAATCAATTCCTTTAGGTAAATATTGCCTAATTAAACCATTCATATTTTCGCATGTGCCTTTTTGCCATGGTGAATGTGGGTCACAGAAATATACATCTATGCCTAAATCTTCTTCGAGTATTTTATGTTCTGACATCTCACGTCCACGGTCATAGGTCAACGTTTTACGCAGTTCTGCAGGTAAATATTTCAGAGCTTCAGTTAAAGCCTTGCGCACTGATTCTGCCTTTGCATCAGGTAATGTTGCCAAGATACAGAGCCGTGTATTTCGTTCAATAAGTGTTGCTATCGAACTTTTATTGTCTTTACCTTTAATTAAATCAGCTTCCCAATGACCCGGTATTTTTCTTTCTTGAACTTCGGCTGGGCGCTCATGAATAGTTTTAATATCCTGTAATATAGAATCTTTTTTAGGTTCACCGTTAGCTTTTCGCTTTTTATTTTCATGACGCAGACAGGATAATAAGTCTTTTTTCAACTCACCCTTTGGTAATGCTCGTATAGTTGAGTAAATCGTTGTATGGCTTACATTCATTGTTTGATCCAAATCAGGAAATGTCTTTAAACGCTTCGATATTTGCTGAGGAGACCATAAACAACGGATCGCTTCAACAATAAATCTCCAGAGAATTGAGTCGATTTTGAGTTTTCTGTGACCACGTCTACGTCTAGCGAAGGTGTTATCAGAAGCATATCGAGCTTGATAAACGTCATTGATGCTATTTCTTTTAAGTTCACGATAGATCGTACTAGGATGTCTTTTAATAAGTTCAGCAAATTTTCTGGGTGAAAAGCCTTCTTTTCTTGACTCAAGCATTAATGCAGTACGATCTTCAAAGTTAAGATGATGGTATGACAATTTTATATACTCCATAAACCCTTTAAATTAATTAGGTGGTTTATGTCGCACTTCAAGTTTTACTCTGCCAACTTTAAGATGGTGTAAAATCACAAGTAAAACGGCTATTGCCCTTAATATATCAATGTGACTCAGGTAGCTTTTATTCATAAAAATTATATATTTATCTTTGTTTATCATAAGGTATTGATAAATATATCCTATTTTTTTTGTTCTGTCATTTTAAATTAAAATTCAAATTGAATACATGTGAAATTAGCATCAATGTTAGACTCATTATATAATCTCTAGATAGCTTTTTCTTTGAGCAAAATATGTTTTTTCTGAGCCTAATTTTGTCAGCTGCCTTATTTAGTTTTGCTTGGCTATCTCCATTTCATACCTATCCCTGGGTGACATTTTCCAGTGAGTTGGCAACTTTCGCTGCTGCGCTAACGCTATTTACGCTTTTTCTCAATCGAAATATTCAGATACCCAAACTACAACTTTATATATTGCCAGTTGCATTTGTTCCCTTATTGCAATGGAGTGGTGGTCTAGTCTCTGATTTTAGTGTTGCCTTATTGAGTACAGCATATTTATTTGGATTTTGGGTCATGGTGGTGATGGGATATAACCTATCGTTACAACCAAACGCTCGTGAACAGTTGATGAAACAGGTTTGTTGGCTGTTACTTATTATTGCGAGTGTGACTAGCCTGATGGCGATGGTGCAATGGCTGGGGTTTGAATCAAGTGTATATGGCATTATGCAGCTCAAAGGCAACCGCCCATATGCAAATTTTGGTCAACCCAATAATTTAGCTACATTTTTGATTATAGGTTTAATGGGTGCATTGTTCTTATATGAAAAGCATAAGGCATCTTTGTGGCTACTTATTCCATCAAGCTTATCTATCTTATTTGCGATTTGCTTAACGCAGTCACGGACTTCCTTGCTAGTCTGTATTTTTATTTGTATCTATTGGGTGATTAAGCAATATAAGAATAAACCAAGGCTTAATTTTATTAAATTATTTGGTTGGGCTGCTACTTATTTTCTAATTGCGGGCTATTTATTGCCTATTATTGCACAAGTCATGACGACAAGTGTTGGAGAGGCGGTAACCCATACAGCATCACTAGCACAACGGGCAGGTTCAGGGCATGAGCGTCTTGGGATGTGGATGCAAATTATACATGCCATAGGTGAGCGTCCGTGGTTTGGTTATGGCTGGAATCAAACAAGTGTCGCGGTTGTGGAAAGTATTCATTTTAATACCGTACAAGTTTGGTTTAATAGCGCGCATAATATCGTGTTAGATTTGTTGGTTTGGAATGGTTTGCCATTAGGCTTTTTAATTATTGCGTACTTTGCGATTTGGTTATTTTGGTTAAGTAAAAATGCAAAAGATACAATTTCGATTGTGGCAATATTGATGGTCAGTGCAATTTTGATGCATGCAATGTTGGAGTTTCCGCAGCGTTATGCTTACTTTTTATTACCAATGGGTTTTTTGTTGGGGTTAATTCAAGCTCAAACGCCAAATTTAAACGGTGTTAGCTTACATCGAAATATTATTCGTTGTGTATGGCTCGTTTCTCTGATTGTCTTACTGTTGATTTGGCGAGATTACAAACTGTTCCAAGAGAATAGTAAATTGGTTTTTAAGCAAAAACCAGTTTCAGAAGAGATATTGGGCAGTTCTAAAATATTGATACTTACTCAATTTCAGCAAAGATTAGATTGGATTGCTTTAAAGCCTCAGACATTGATGTCTGATTCAGATCTTAGCGTAATTGGCGAAATGGTTGAAAATAAGGCCACACCTTATAATTTAAAAAAATATGCACAATTACTTGTTTATAATCATAAGCTTGATGAAGCGGAGCAACAATTATTTGTTTTACAACAATTGTATAAGCAAAAAATAAGCTTGGCAGAAATTATGGAATTAAATAATAAATAAACTTGTAAAATTCATCTACTTTATCTTTTAAGGGATAAAGTAGATGACATGCTTTAAATTTGGCTTTGGATATAGTTTTCTATGCCAACATTTTCAACTAAATCAAGTTGTGTATCGAGCCAATCCCAATACTCTTCTTCTTTCTCTAAAATTTCCTGAACTAAATCACGTGTAACGTAGTCTTGTTGTGCTTCAGCAAGTTCAACAGCTTGTTTAATCGCTTCAATGTTTTCTTTTACTTTACGAATGTCGCAATTGAGGACTTCGATGGTATGTTGCCCAATATACAATTTACCTAGATGCTGTAAATTAGGTAGGCCTTCTAAGAATAAGATTCGTTCAATGACCTTATCCGCATGCTTCATTTGACGAATTGATTCTTTATATTCAGCGGAGCCAAGTTTTTCAATTCCCCAGTCATTAAACATACGAGAGTGTAAAAAATATTGGTTAATTGCAGTTAAATGGTGATAAAGCACCTGATTCAGTTGATTAATCACGTCTCGATTGCCTTTCATTGCACTTACTCCATAACACCATGATGCCCTAGTTTTTAAGGCAATTTATATGATTTTAATCAACAAATAATAATCTGACGAGTAAATTATAGAACGGCAAATGAAAATCACAATCAAAATACGAAAAGCATTTTGGATTGGTACTAAAGTGAATCACTGAAATAAAAAAACCGCTTATCTGAGGAATGGCTAAAGTTCGACAAGAAGCGGTGTAGTCGTAAACAGATGGTTAAATGAGGTTGTTGAGATATTGGATTAATTTAGATTATGCAGCAACTGAAATACGAGCAGCTATTTCTGCGAGCTCATCACTAATAATAGAACGGGCTTCGGGTGCACAACGACCACAGCAAGTGCCTAAGTCGAGTAAATCACGAATTTCACGATAACTTTCAGCGCCGTTTGCAACAGCGTCTTTGATATCTTGATCTGTGATTCCACGGCATAAACAGACATACATGGGAGTGATCCACAAATATTAATGCGATAATTGATATTATTGATAATTGTTATCGTTTGTCAATGAATTTCATTCTTAGAGTGAATATATTCTTATTGAGAATTTGAATAAAAAAATACCACCTGATCGGTAGTATTCTTTCTTTATTTTATCTATTTGATAAATATCGCATTTAATTCTGTGTTGGAATAATAACAATACCATCCATTTCGACTAGTGCACCTTTAGGTAGGCTTGCGACACCCAATGCTGCACGAGCTGGATAGGGCTGGGCAAAATATTCGCCCATAATTTGATTCACCAATTGGAAGTGAGAAAGATCTGTAAGGAAGATATTCAATTTAGCGATATCTGCTAAGCTGCCACCTGCGGCTGCACATACTGCTTTTAGATTGTCGAATACACGACGAATCTGAGCCTCAATACCTTCTACAAGTTCCATACTGTATGGGTCTAAGCCAATTTGACCTGAAAGATAGAGCGTATTGCCAACAAGAATTGCTTGAGAATATGTTCCGATAGCAGCAGGGGCGTGTTCAGTATGAATAACTTGACGTGACATTAAGCTCTCCTATGTCATTGTTTCTATCTTAAACAATGTGACTTTAACACAAAAGTTTGGCTCCGAAACGGTCGAATACTGTTTAGTCGCAATTGTTTGCAAATGATTCATTAGCTTTAAGAATAAGGAATCTTTTAATTTTAGGTCTGGGTGAACATCGTCTATTAAACGATTAACTGACTTTTGCAACCTCTGGTTGGGCGATTGGCATATTTAAGCGTTCAATCCGTGGGAAGCCAAAATGCATGCGTAAATCACGAATAATTTGGGCAATTTGATTTCGATTGCTCACGACTATATTCACATAGGTTTTCTGATCTTGTGAATAGACCATTTCTACGCCTGTTTTGGCCTTTCGGCATTGATAAATCAGGTCAGAAATTTGTTCGTCACTCATCGTCATATGAATACATAAGAAAGCACTAAAGCGAACATCATCAATTTCTTCTGATTGCCAGTGTAAAGGCATAATGTTTTCAGGATGGAGGTGCTGTTCATGCAGTAAATTACGGCAGCGTGAACGGTGTACGATTAAACCACGTCGAGATAAATGTCCCTGAATTGGATCGCCAAGCACAGGATTGCAACAGTGTGCATATTTTACATCAACACCCTCAGTTCCTAAAATCAAGCGATCAGAAGTTTCATGATGCTGAGAATGGTAATCTTGAGCAAATAAATGATTTGCAACCAATTGAGGTAATAAATCCCCAACTGCGATTTGTTCAAATAGCGTATCTTTATTAGCTAAATGTCGCCACTCAAGCACACTAATCCAGTCTTCTGCTGAAAGGTCATCTATAGAGCGATGAAATAGTTTTAAAGCGCGATTAAGTGCTTGTTGACCGACAAGACGTTGCTCATCAATGTCTTGTTCTCTTAACAAATTCTGTAATGCACGGCGTGCTTTTTGAGTATTAATAAAACTGAGCCAATCTGGATTCGGTGTTGCTAATACGTCTGTGATAATTTCAACTACTTGTCCGCTATGCAATGGGGTTGAAAGAGGACGAATTTCACCATCCACTTTTGAGCCAACGGCATGATTGCCTAAAAACAGGCTGGCTGAGTAGGCGAAGTCGACGACAGTCGCGCCTTGAGGAAGTTCATGTAATTGGCCGTGTGGCGTATAGACCCAAATTTTTTCCTGATGTAAATAATCAAGTAAGTCACTAAAAGTGGTTTTTGCACAATCACTGTCTATGAGCGTATTTAGGTTCTGCATCGAAGCTTGAATGGCTGAACGGCAGGCCTGAGGTGCATTTTCCCCCAGTACCACGCCAAAGCGGGCTGCTTTACGCATCAGTTCAGTCTGGATGGTCAATGAAAGGGTGGTTTTTTCACCTTTTAGCTTAATCATTAATGATTGATTACCACCCGGTAATGGGCGGCGAATATAATCGTTATATTGTAAAACTTGGAAATTATCTTTGAGTGCTTCAACGAGACGATCACAGTCTGCAATGGTATTTAAAATAATTTCAAAGGCATGGCTATGACTGAGTTCATTTAGGTCAATCTCATTTTTTACAAAATGGCGTAACAGCTCAATATTGTTGTTTTTCTTTTTAATACGACCCTTGAGGTCATGGGTTTTTAATAGGTCAGTCAGTTTCTGTTCCCATACCGCCTGATATTCACAGCGTTTAGGTTTGGTTTCTAACAATGCGGTTTGCACATCATTAAACATATCCAAATCAAGATTTTGATAACATAAGTGTTCTAGGTTGTCGGCCATTTCATTCATACCGACTAAACGTGCCATGGGTACGAAAATATCAAAGGTTTCTTGCGCGATACGCGCGCGCTTATCAGGACGTAATGCGCCTAAAGTCGTCATATTATGATAGCGATCTGCGAGCTTAATAATAATGACACGTGGATCTTGTAAGGTGGCTTGTAGAATTTTGCGGAATGATGCCGCCTTATTATATTCCTTATCACTAGAGTGGCTGAGTTTGGTCACACCATCAACAAGTTCGGCAACAACAGATCCAAATTTTTCACCAATCTCATCTTTGCTAAATTCGGTATCTTCAATGACATCGTGTAATAAAGCTGCCATAAGCGTCTCGGCATCTAAACGCATATGCGCCAGAATGCAACTCACAGCAATAGGATGAAGAACATAGGGTTCACCGCTTTTTCGCGTAATACCACTATGTGCTAAATCAGCAAAATCACAGGCAGCAAGTACACTCTGAATATCACTATCTTTAAGATAGGCTTCAATAATGACCTTGAGTTGTTGCTTGGCTTGGCTGACCTCTTCGCCTGGCATAAAACACCTTTTATAACATGAATTCAGGAATAAATAAGACTAGCTTCTAATGAAAAGCATATTGTGAAACTTGTCAATTTGTTCATTAGAAAAACTCGTAAATTTTTTCAATGAAATATATTGTTTTTACCAATATAGCACTGAAATTTTCAACAAACAAAAAAGCCCAGTGTATTCACAATGGGCTTTTAGACAAAGCAAATCAAATTTAGAAAGAGAAGCCTTCTAAATTTAATGAGTTTGTAGACAACACCATATCAAGATTTGAAGTCTGATAATCTTGATCGCGTTGTTTTAAAATTTCTTTAGTGACATGACCTGCCGCAATTTCGCGTAATGAAACGACTGTTGGTTTATCATTATCCCATTCTACAGTTGGTTCCATACCTTGACGTGCCAATTGACGTGCACGTTTACTCGCCACCAGTACCAACTCGAAGCGGTTATCTACATGGTCTAAACAATCTTCAACGGTTACACGTGCCATAAGTTGTCTCGTCTGAACATCACAATTTAAAAGACTGAGTAGTATAAAAGGCTTTTATGCAAGACTCAAGCCATTCCCGATTAAAGTCAGTCGCGATTAAGCGTAATCAAGTTTGCGATGAGTTGTTGGTGGCGGGCGCTTTGCTGTGTGGTGACCAAGCGGTTGGCTGTGATGATCGCCTCCAAATCATGAACGGCCTTGTTAAAATCGTCATTGATAATCACGTAATCAAAATTGGCAAAATGACGCATATCCTCCACTGCACAGCTTAGACGATGTTCAATCACATCCACTGAGTCTGTACCACGGTTGGAAAGACGTTGTCTTAAATCGTACTGGGTTGGAGGGAGGATAAAAATTTGTTTTGATTCAGGAAAAAGCCGACGTACCTGTTCAGCACCCTGCCAGTCAATTTCGAGTAACACATCATGACCTTGTTGTAATTGTTCTTTGACTTTGGCTTGAGATGTACCGTAGTAATTACCAAATACTTCTGCATACTCAATAAAACCACCTTGTTCTACTTGAGCTAAAAAAGTTTCAGTATCAGTGAAATGATAGTGAACACCATCAAGTTCACCAGGGCGTTGACCACGTGTAGTATGAGAGACAGAAACGTGTAAATTGCTGACTCGATCGAGTAGGGCTTTAACGAGAGATGTTTTGCCTGTTCCTGATGCCGCAGAAACGACAAACAATAGACCCGACATGATATTTTTCCTGATATGATAAAATATCTTGGCTATTGTAGTGTAGCGTGCCATTAAACGAAATAGTTTGGCATAAATATTCAGGTGATAAGAGAGGATGTTATGGAAATTGTATTGGCCAATCCGCGAGGTTTCTGTGCTGGTGTTGACCGTGCGATAGCAATCGTCAATCGCGCACTAGAATGTTTTAATCCGCCAATTTATGTCCGTCATGAGGTGGTTCATAATAAGTTTGTAGTTGATGACTTACGTCAGCGTGGTGCAGTGTTTGTTGATGAATTAGATCAAGTACCAGATGGCTCGATTGTGATTTTTAGTGCTCATGGTGTTTCAAAAGCGGTACAACAAGAAGCAGATCATCGAGGTCTAAAAGTATTTGACGCAACTTGTCCTTTAGTGACTAAAGTACATATTGAGGTCACGAAATATGCTAGAGAAGGAACGGAAGCAATCCTAATTGGGCATGAGGGGCATCCTGAAGTTGAAGGCACAATGGGGCAATATGATAAATCTGGTGGTGGAAAGATTTATTTGGTTGAAGATGAAGAAGATGTTGAGGCTTTGGTAGTTGAGCATCCTCATAAAGTTGCATTTGTCACTCAAACAACGCTTTCGATTGATGATACGGCTAAGGTCATCGATGCCTTAAGAACTAAATTTCCTAAGATCCAAGGGCCACGTAAGGATGACATCTGTTATGCAACACAGAATCGTCAGGATGCGGTGCGTGACCTTGCGGAGCAATGTGACGTTGTATTGGTGGTGGGTTCGCCAAATTCATCCAATTCAAACCGTTTGCGTGAACTGGCTGAACGTATGGGGAAACGCGCCTATTTGGTGGATAATGCAGACGAGTTGGAGCAAGCATGGTTTCAACCGAATACAAAAATTGGTGTGACGGCTGGTGCATCCGCGCCTGAAATTCTCATCAAGCAGGTCATTCAGCGTTTACAGGATTGGGGCGCAACTCCACCAAAAGAGTTGCAAGGGAGAGAAGAAAATATCACATTTAGTCTACCAAAAGAGTTGCGTATTCAGGTGATACAAGCCTAATTTTATTAAGAAAATGTGAACTTGAAACGGATGGATTGCACTCCATCCGTTTTTTTATGATTCTTATCTGCTTTGTATTGGTTCTGTAAGAGATAAGTTTATTATTAATATAAGTAAAAGTTTTTCTTGGGTGCGGAGCGATGGGGAAAAATCGAGGATTCACCTTAATAGAATTGATGGTGACGATTGCGATTATGGCGATTATTGCGTCAATGGCTGCGCCGTCTTTTAGGAGTTTAATTTCAGAACAAAAAATTAATAGTTCGGCACGTGAATTGGTGATGGCAATTAATCAGGCTAAATCGCAGGCGGCATTAATGAAAACAACAGTGGGTTTGTGTTTGAGCAAGACGCAGACAGATAATGATTTTACTAAAGATGAATGTGCAACGGCGACGATACCTGAATATACAGCAACTAATCCTGGGCCACCTGTGGTGCCTGTTTTGACTACAGCGCAGAAAGAGGAAGTTTTGAAAAGTAGAATTATTTCTGTGCAATTAGATGCAGGGGTAAGGGTTGAGTCTACAAGTGCAACATCAGTTTTATTTAGTGACATTGGAAGTATAAGCCCAAGCACGCCACAAACATTTAATTTTTGTAAATCAGGGAAGCAGAAAACTATTACGGTTACAAGACTAGGAATTATTAGTCAAGCTTCGGGGACGTGCTAATGAAATCTCATCAATCTCAACAAGGTGTGGGGCTAATAGAAGTGCTCGTTGCACTTTTGCTATTAGCTGTTGGTGTTTTGGGTTATAGCATCTTGCAAATTCGTGCTGTGGATGCCTCTAGTGAGGCCTTGTCGCGTTCGCAAGGGATGTTAATTGCACGCACGTTGGCTGAGAATATGCGGGCCAATCCAGCGGCGCAAACAAACTACCCAGCCGCAGTCCGTGGTTATACTAATATTACTGCTGCACCTACAGCACCCTCTCCATCATGTTCAAACAATTTATGTACACCAGCTCAAATGGCGCAGTTCGATGCATTTATGGCTGCTCGAGCTGCTTTTGATATTGGAATGAATATTACGATGACGAGTTGTCCGGGTGTTGGTTCGGCGCCGATTCAGCGGCAATGTATATATGCTGCTTGGGGAAATACGACTTTGAGTGCGACGAGTACAACAGCTGATGTAAGTAATTGCATGAATACATCGGGTGTTTATATTAATGGATCGAATTGTTTAATGATGGAGGCATATTAATGAAAACTCCATTTAAAAAGCATAAGGTTGGTTTTGGTTCGCAAGCGGGCTTTACGCTCATTGAATTAATGGTGGCTTTGGCACTGGGGTTGTTGATAACAGCTGCGGCAATACAACTCTTCTTAGGTGGTCTATTGACCTCAAAAATGCAACAAGCAAATGCGGAACTACAAAATAGTGGTGTGTTTGGTTTGGATTATGTTGCGAGAGATTTACGACTTACAAATTATATTAATACTGATTTTCCTAATTTAAATGAGCAAACCCCTTGGGGGGGGGTGGTGTTAACTGCACGAACTGCAACGGTAACGGATGCAAATATACCAATCCCAGCAGCGGCTCCATATATTTCCACTGGCTTATTAAGTCATAGTGTGGGAACGGGTGAGTCAGTAAGCTCAACGCAAAATGAATGGCAAGGGCTATCAAATGTAAATCTTGCAAGTGATCAGCTGACGATTCAATTTGTTGCACCAAACGCCATGGTGAATTGCGAGGGTGCAAATGTTCAAGCAGGTGATTATGTTATTCAGCGTTACTTTGTTCGGCGTGCAGTTGCGACAGCGACCACAGGAACGGACTATGGTTTGGCATGTGATGCGAACACACCTACTCCAACAGGTACTACACCAGTTGCGGAGCCGACAACAATTTCTGGTTTTGGTGGGGCAGGTGAGCTCATCATGCCTCGTGTAGATCAATTCGCTGTTCAGTTAGGTGTTAGAAATGCAGCGGGCAACATGGCTTACTATACGATTAATCAATATCGAACTGTTGCTGCGGCAGCTCGTACAGCATTGGCGGAGCCACCTCGTATTATTTCGGTGAAAACCGCAGTATTGGTGCGTTCGACAGATAATACACGGAATAATGATATTAATTTAACGGGAAATATTAATATTCTAAATCAAAGTGTTACGTTGACTGATACAACAAATAGGTTTGCACGACGCGTCTATAGTACAACTGTGACGTTTAGAAATGGTTTGGGGGAAAAGTAATGAAAAAAATGCATACACTCCAACGCCAACAACGCGGTGCTACGCTAATCGTAGTGTTAATTATGTTGCTCGTAATTACGATTGTCGGTGTCTTGGCGATTCGAGTTGCCATGACCACATTAAATATTGCAACGAACAGTCAAATTGGTCAGTTATTGATGCAGACGGGTGATACACCAACCAATATTTTATTAAATAGAACGACATATAAAGATTTAACTTCGGTGACTAATGTGATTGGCAAGGTCATTAGCGATCAAAAAGATCCTTTAAGTCATGGACGTGAGTATGTGTTTTGTTATCGCCCTACGGCTGCTTTAAATGTGAGTAGTGCTTTGGATATGACGGTATTGATTCCGCCTGCAGCAACAGATGGCGATAATACTAAGGCTAGTGTTGATACGACTGAAACTAACCGTAGTGGCTTTTGTGATTTGGAACAAGACTTTGGTAGCGCGCGCGAAGCCGTAGTCACTCAAGTGGCTATTAAGTATATTGTAGGGCCAAATACGGATGCCGCACCAGGTTCGGACTTAGACCGTGGTACAGATGCAAGCGGTGGTTCCAATGTTCAACAAGGTAAGGTGGATGGTCGGGTGCGTGTCACAGCGACTGCGATTTTACCGAATTATTCGAGTGCCGATTTGGCAGATGTGCAACGTGAGTGTATTGGTAATGGCAGTGCGGTGGGATATATCAATGACAACGCTGATGCAGGGTTGCGCACCAAAAAAACTATGGCAGATTGTTTGACGGAATATGGCATACCTGTAAATACGCAAATTCAAGAAATTGATTTGAAAACGCGTTTTGTTCAGGTTAGCGCACCAACATAATTGGGGAGAATTAAGATGAAAAACCAAAGGCTACAAAGTCCTAAAATAAATATTCACCAATATAAGTATGGTGTCTCATTTGCTTGGGCATTTACAGCTACGTTGCTTGTTGCTTCTTCAGTTGCGCAAGCAAGCGATCTGCAAATTTATGCGGTACCAACGGCAGGTAAAAAAACCATTGTCATGATGTTGGATACATCTGGTTCGATGGGGGGTACAGATACTGGGCAAACAGGGACACGTTTAGCTCGTTTAAAAGCGGGTATGAATGCTTTTTTAGATAGTAACGATGCTACTTTGTCGAATGTTAGTGTTGGTTTGGGGCATTACTCTTTGGGAGATAGGCGAGGGAAAATTTTAGTCCCTGCTGCACCATTGGGGGTTGTCGGCTCCGCACAACGTAGCACTTTAAGAACTGCGGTCGATGGGCTGACTGCAAGTGGTTATACTCCAACAGCACATGCTTATGCCGAAGCTGCGGCGTATTTAATGGGGACAACTACACGAAGTGAGGCGATAATAAAAAAAGATTTATATAAAAGAGTAACAACACAAGAGTTTGTGCGTTATGAATGTCAAGATAGTACACGACCTCATTTAAATCCAGACAATAATACTTGTTATCAGTACAATACGGGTTTTGGAGGAGGAAATCAAAGTGCCTCGGATGCTTATAGTTGTCCACCTGTGGGTGCCCCTGCATTCAGAAATATAGGCACGAGTTCTGGTACGAATAGGAAAAGATGCTATATAGATGGTCAAGTTAATGACAATAACCCATCGAGTAATTATCGTGCAGCAAATGTCTCTAAAGTTTGTACAAATAGTTCTTATCCGTATTTAAATGCATCGAACGATCTATGTTATCAATATCAGGGCTTTTCAGGAAATACAGCAACGCCTACGACAATCACGCAACCTATTGATACTTATTATCAATGTGTGAGTTGGCGAACTACAGATTTTCCTAATGGCGTTCAATATTGTGGGTCTGGAACTAATAGCCAACGTACCAGTACAAATGCAACTTACTGGACGAATTTAGGCTCGGTAGAGCCATCTGATTTTGCGGGCGACGGTACGGATACACAATCTGGTGTTATTTATTCTTATAGAAATGAAATTCAATTAGGTGCGAATGCCGATAGTGGTTTTGCTGATTCGGTTGCAAGTTCTAAGTCAGGTACAAACTATATTTCGCCATTGCCAGCTGCTGCGGATCGTGTAAGTTGCGATGGACAGGGTGTTTATATTTTGTCGGATGGTGAAGCAAATAGATCTTCTACCGCTCGTTCTACAGCTATTATGTCTGCTGCGCTTGGTAGCTCTGGTTCTGGCTTTAGTTGTCCTTCATCAGGGGGGCTAACTAATCTTGCGCCCGATGGGGAGTCTGCATGGCACTGTATGGGGGAGTTTGCTAAGAAACTATTTGATAGAACCACCAACCCTGCAGGAGTATCGATTCAAACCGCCTTTGTCGGTTTTGGTAATGACTTTAATGCTATGGCGCAGCCGCATGTACAACAAGCTTGTAAACTAAGCTCGCGTACCCAAGCGGACCGTAACGGTAATGACACTTGTTCACCTGGGCAGCCAACTACGCATGCTCTAGCCAGTCCTGGTTATGGTAATGGTGGCTTCTTTACTACCCAAAGTGCACAAGGAGTAACAGCCAGTGTTATTGCTTTTATTGACAACTTAGGTGCAGCACCACTTGCGCCATTAACTACTGGTGCTATTTCTGTACCTTCAGATGCCTTGAGCCCATCAGGTTTTCAGCCTTATGGTTATTTACGTGCTTTAGAGCCAGACCCACAAGGCGGTAAGTTGGTTTGGGCAGGTAACTTAAAACGCTATAAAGTATTGACCTCTGGTGCAAATGCTGGTGCATTTGGTGCAGCGGATGGCAGTACCCTAGTTTATAATACCGATGGTTCATTTAGAGCGGGTACCAAAGACCTGTGGAATAGTATCGCGGTGTATAACAATAGAAGTTATAACGACGGCGGTATTATTGGTTTAGGTGGTGCATATTCGCGCTTACCAATGCCAATTAGTGGTCAAACCGAAAATCTTACAGTTACACCTAAACAATATGAGTTTGCAGCAGCACCAGATGCACTGCGTAAACTCTATACAGATGTATCAGCAACTGGTGGTGCAACTTTAGCGGGTGCAGGCAATGGTGCAAGCTTGTTGCGTATACCTGAAGGTCCTTTGCCAGCCACAGGTGTTCCAGCTTATGTGTTGGGTAAGTTTGGTAACCAAACCACCTTACAAGACATGCCATTGTTGGCTAAGCAAAAATTGTTGAACTATTTGGGTTATAGCGTATCGTTAGATGCAACTGCAACGGCATTGCCAACTACACTTGCGCTTTCGCCAGCACCACATGTTGCAATGGGTGGTAGTATTCATTCTTTCCCAGTGCAGTTGACTTATTCGGGTACTTTAGATGCTTCGGGTAATTTAACCAGCACCCGTAGTCAATCTATTTTATATGGTACGATGGAAGGCGGCTTGCATATTGTCGACAGCGAAACTGGTAAAGAGCAAATGGTGTTTGTACCATCTGAATTGCTTCGTAATAGTGTTGCATCTAAAGCCTTAGTAAAAGGTGAGGCTGATATTAACGCACCTCAAGCAGGTTTAGATGGCGCATGGGTTGCCGACTCTTTATACACTGCACAAAAATCAAGTTCTCCAAGTACCGACAGTGTGGTTAAAGCACGAAAAATGAATGTATATGGTGGCTTGCGCATGGGTGGCGAAAGCTATTATGGTTTAGATGTGCTTGACCCAGATACACCTAAATTCTTGTTTAGAGTGGGTCGCGATCAATCAGACTTTAGCCGTATGGGACAGTCTTGGTCTAAACCTGTGCTTGCCAACATTCGTTATGGTGATGCGATTAAGCGTGTGATGATTGTGGGTGGTGGCTATGACCAATGTTATGAAAACCCACGTTTCAGTCTAGGTTCTACAGTTGCAAATACTGATTTTCCAGATACTACGTGTAATAACAAATCCGAAGCGCAAGGTAATGCAGTATATGTAATCGATGCTGATACAGGGGCGCGTTTGTGGTGGGCAAGTAGTACAGGAGCAAGCACAAATAACGCCAACATGACTCACAGTATTGTAAGTCGAATCAGTACGATTGATCGTGATAGTGATGGTTTGGTCGATCATCTGTACTTTGGTGATTTAGGCGGTCAAGTATTCCGTGCAGACCTTAATAACACTGCAGGTACTACAACGGCAAACTTTGGTAAACGTGTTGTGCGCTTAGCAAACTTAGCAACGACTACAGCTGGAGCTGCGTTGGCGGATGGTAAAAACCCACGTTTTTATGAAGCACCAACGGTAACCATTCATGACCAAGGTTCAACTACCTTCATGTTGATTGGTTTGGCATCGGGTAACCGTAGTACGCCATTAGATGTTACGCCTACAATAGGTCGTGATGGTATGTTGCCAACGAGCGCATTGAATGATCGTCTAGTCAATAATGTATATGGTGTGATTGATCGCGATTTCATTAAACGTGACTTGATTACGGGTACACCAACCTTATCGACTCAAAATGTGGATTTGCAAACCATGCAAATAAATCCACAGTTGTTGGCAGGAAATGTTCCAGATGTGTTTATTGGCGCATCTGCCACCAAAAATGGTTGGTATCGTTCACTATCTAGTAACAGTGCGGGTGTAGAGCGCACAACAAGTGGTTTTCGTGTTGCGGGTGGTATGAAAGCATTCGAGGAGCCGATTGCTTTAACTGGGAACTTGATTATTCCAGTTTATGACCCACAAGGTACAGGTATTGCGCCACAAAACCCATGTTTGCCACGTGTAGTCGGTGAAACCAACCGTCAACGTTATTGCCTACCATTTGGGGCATGTCTAACTACAACTGGTACAGTCAATACCACTGCAGAAGCGGACACTGGGTTCCAAACCAAAACTACAGGCTGTCCAGCTGGTGTGACCGAATGTAATGATAAAACACTAGGTAGCGGGATTGTAGGTATTACACCGGCACCAGTGGAAGAGTCAACAGCGGGATCATGTCCTGACTTTACCATTGCTGGTAACTCTGCTGGGTCTGGACGTTGGCAATGTATCCCTACCATTAATCCAACTCGATGGTACGAAAAATGGAAAAAATAATTAAACAGCACGCTTGTGTAGTTTCTCCAACGACTTGTAACAGTCGTTTGGGGAAGCCAACGCGAGGTTTTACCTTAATTGAGCTTATGATTGTGGTTGCAATTATTGCAATTATTGCTGCAATTGCATTTCCTAGTTATCAAGCATATACAAGGCGGTCGAGCGAGTCTTTGGCACAGCAAGAAATGCAAAAAATTGCTGAGCAATTAGAACGTCATAAAGCCAAAAATTTCACCTATAGAGATTTTGATCCGAACTTTATATATGGCGTATCTGGTGCGATGACATCAGTCACTTTACCAAGAGGCGCGGCAGGTGGAGCCATTAAGTATACGATCACAATTCGCGATGCAGAGGCGCCAAGCTTATTATTAACAGATGCAACTGTACCTCCTGTAATTCGAGCGCGTGGTTGGGCAATGAGAGCAACAGCTGCAGATGCAAGAAGCTATAATTTATTAATGACGAGTACGGGGTTACGTTGTAAAAATAAAACATCAGCTAACATTCAATTTAATACAACAACGAAAATGTGGGAATGTGGAGTGGGAGGCGAAAATTGGTAATATTAAATCAACGAGGCTTTACGCTTATAGAATTAATGATTGTCGTTGCGATTATCGGTATCTTAGCTGCTATTGCTTATCCAGCCTATGGGCAATATAAAGTCAGAGTTAATCGTGCAGATGCTCAAAAAGAAATGATGACTATTGCTCACCATTTAACAACTTATAAAATGGCGAATCAAACATTTGCTGGCCGTACTGCCATGAATATCTATGGTGCAACAACCATTCCTAGAACGAATCCTTTGTATGATATCGCACTAACCGATGTGGATGGTACAGCGTTAACTGGTACAGGTGCAAAAGTACGCACATGGTTGTTGGTGGCGACGCCAAGAGCTAGCACTGCACAAGCGGGAAATGGCGTTATTTGCCTAAATGATCAAGGTCAAAAATTTTGGGCAAAGGGTGCTACGGCGTGTACCTTGAATGCGACATCCAAATGGGACGATTGATATTTAACTATTGAAAACAAAACCAAAGAGCATCATTAGATGCTCTTTTTACTTTTAGGTCTTATAAATTCAAAACTGTGGATAACTTAAATTTAAGCTTTATTTCGCCTCAAATATAACGTAAAATATCGCCCTCTATGAAAGGGGTTTGAAGTGTTGCCGATGGTCGGCGCAGGGATAATCCGTAAAAATTATAAGGTTGTTCTCATGGTTGTTATTCGTTTAGCGCGCGGTGGTGCAAAAAAACGTCCATTCTATCAAATCATTGTAACTGATAGCCGCAATGCACGTGATGGTCGTTTCATCGAGCGTATTGGTTTCTTTAACCCAACTGCACAAGGTAAAGCTGAAAAAGTTCGTTTAGATGCTGACCGTTTTGCTCATTGGGTTGCTCAAGGTGCTCAACCTTCAGATCGCGTTGCTTCTTTAGCTGCTCAAGCTAAAAAAGCTGCAACTACTGCATAATTGTCGTAGGTAGCCCATGACATCAACACAGAATGTGCCAGAAGATCGAATTCAGATTGGACAGTTACGTTCAGCGTATGGATTGAATGGGTGGCTCTGGGTTTACTCAAATACTGAACCTATGAGTAATATGTTTGACTACCTTCCTTGGTACATCGAGACTAAGGCAGGTTGGCAAACCATAGATGTAAAACGTTGGAAACCACATGGCAAAGGCTTGGTTGTTGCATTAAAAGGCGTGAATGATCGCACAGGTGCAGAAAACTTAGTTGGTGCAAATATCTGGATTGCCAAATCTCAGCTTCCTAAAGCAGATGTAGACGAGTATTACTGGTCTGATCTTAAAGGTCTAACAGTGTTAGGTCTTGATGATGAAGAACAAGAAGTGAATCTCGGTCAAATCTACGAACTGTTTGAAACTGGTGCTAATGATGTCATGGTCGTGAAAGCGACACCTGATAGTATTGATGCTGAAGAGCGAATGATTCCTTGGCATAAAGATGTGGTACAACGCGTTGATCTTGAAGCTGGTCGTATTTACGTCAATTGGGGCGTAGACTACTAATCCTTTTTGGAATAGTAGCGCAGCAGGAAAATAAAGGAGTCTGCGGTGTTTTTTGCAGTCATCACATTATTTCCTGAAATGTTTGAAGCGATTACAGCGCACGGAATTAGCGGGCGTGCAGCAAAGCGTGACATCGTGCAAGTGACTTGCATTAATCCACGAGATTTTGCCGAGGGCAACTACAAACGAGTGGATGAACGTCCTTTCGGTGGTGGTCCTGGTATGGTGATGATGGCTGAGCCTTTGGCAAAAGCGATTAACCATGCCAAACAACTTGCAGTGCAAGCAGGCTGTGTTCATGCGCCAGTGGTGTATATGTCACCGCAAGGGAAAACCTTAAATGAGCAGGCAGTACAACAATTCGTTGATTATGATGGTTTGATTGTATTGTGTGGGCGTTATGAAGGGGTTGATGAACGCTTAATCCAGCATTATGTTGATCAAGAGTGGTCAATTGGGGATTACGTATTATCTGGTGGTGAACTACCTGCGATGGTGTTGCTTGATAGTATTATTCGCCGTTTGCCGAATGTCATGTCTGACGAGCAATCAGCGATCCAAGATTCTTTTGTGGATGGTTTATTAGACTGTCCGCAATATACAAAACCTGACCATTTTGAAGGGTTGGATGTGCCTGAGGTACTTAAATCAGGACATCATGCCAATATCGAAAAATGGCGTTTTTTGCAGCGTTATCAGCGTACTTTAGATCGACGACCAGAGTTGGTGGAAAAAGTTGAGTTGACTAAACAGCAAAAAAAATGGCTTAAAAATTCGCAAGACTAAACTGTTAGAAGTTTGTGTTTGCAACAGACGAGAAGCTTTGCTTCGAGTTACTACTTAAACTGAGTTTAAGTTGAAAATAGGCTCTTTAGGGTAATTTTGCTTTAAAGGGAAAGTTAAACGAGCGATATGCGTTTTAGCCTCTATCCTCAGCGGTGTAAGAGACCTCTTCTCTCCCGCAAATATTGGAGATTCCACAATGAGTGGTAAACATCCTTTAGTTCAAGCTGTTGAAAATGCACAGTTAAAAACTGATATCCCTGCTTTTGCTCCTGGTGACACTGTTATCGTTCAAGTTAAAGTAAAAGAGGGTGATCGTGAGCGTCTTCAAGCATTTGAAGGTGTTGTAATCGCGAAGAAAAACCGTGGTTTAAACTCTGCTTTCACAGTTCGTAAAATCTCTAGCGGTGTTGGTGTTGAGCGTGTTTTCCAAACTCACTCTCCAATCGTCGCTAAAATCGAAGTGAAACGTCGTGGTGACGTTCGTCGCGCTAAACTTTACTACCTACGCGAGTTGTCTGGTAAAGCTGCACGTATTCGTGAAAAGTTACCAGCTCGTAAACAAGGTTAATTTTAACTTTGTTGTAAAGCAAAAAAATGCGCCTTTGGCGCATTTTTTTATGTCTGCTCTATAGTCCTTGTAATTTTAGTCGATTGGCATGTTGACGATAAATATCAATTGGATTAGGTGCAAACAGTGATTTCAAACCTAAAACCTGATTCACCTCATCTGCATGATTCCAAGGGAGATTATCTCTAATTGTACGTCCAAACTTAGCGCTACAACGGCTGACCATACCATCATTATCTCCTTTAATATCGACAATTAGGCTCGTACCTGCAAATAGGAGATCAAGAGGGTCAAGAATGTTTGTGACGGCTTGAGTCCCTGAGAATGAATACATATATATTCCTTTCTCTTGATAATTACCTTCGCCACATGTTGTAGTTGGTACGCCCATTGGGAATCGTGTATTGAATTGGGTTGAACCTTCTACCGAAATACTACGTCCAGCGGCTAAAGCATCGTGAGGATAGCTTTTTGGATCAAGTCCTTGTGACCATGTAATCGCTCCTGAGAAAAAGTTCACGACGGCAGAGCCAGCTGTACCTAAGATAGTACCATCTACATTCATAATTAAACTAGCGACAGGTGAACCCTTATGAGTGCCACTTACACTGGTTAATGATGCAACTTTATTTGGCATAATGCCAGCCACGTAACGGATCGTTGGACCGCCTTGGCTATGACCAATTAAATTAACTTTAGGTTGCCCAGTAATTGCAATAATTTCTTCAACTTGTTGCGCAAGTTGTTCACCACGAATTTCATTTGAGTTAAAAGGTGAAAGTCGTGTCGCCCAGACATTTGCACCATTACGAGCAAGGTCAGGTAGGATTTGATGCCAGTAATCAACGCCTAGAGGATCACTTCCTACACGTGAAAAACCTGCGACACCATGTACAAAGACCATCGGGTATTTGGTTTTTGCATAAGTAGAGGAGGCCGTACCTGTAACTTGTGTTGCGTTTGATGCGTAGCTTGTTGATACGCCCATTGCTATCATGGATAGTGCAAGACAGCGGATTAGTTTTTGCATGATATTTCTCTCGATTTTTGTTTTCATCAGGGTCTTGATGTTCTTGTGAACTGACATTGCATCCTTGCTAAATCGCATTATTTCAATGTCTTGTATTACGTGTTCCTAGTTGCTAAAAGGTAAGGTGCCTCCTTGGTCATGAACCGTTTCAAATGTTTGTAGACGTTGCTGTTCCTGTGGAGACTGGAACTGTTGTTGTTTGAGCTGTTGAATGGCTTGATCCTTGGCTGAAGTGCTCATATTGCTATCTACAATGGTTTTACGCTCATCAAGATAGGCTTGAACTCGCTGTTTCCAATCAGATCGTTGTTGATCAAGCTGCTCTAAACGCTGAGTAGCAGCCTCTCCAACCAGATTGACCCGCATATCCCGAAGTTCCTGCGCTGAACCATTTCTGGCCTTGATTTGTGCAGTTAATGAACGTAAATCATCGAGCTTAGATAAATCTCTGAGGTTATCTTGCCAATCTTGAGGAAGCTGCTCAAAACGTTGTTGTAGTTGTTTTGCTTTCGCTGATGCATCTAATCCGTTATTTTCTAGAATTTTCATGCGATCAAGGGTGTATTGTTGATAGATATCCTCTGATCCAAACAGTCCCTCAATTTCGGTATTTGAAAAAAAACGCTGCTTTAAATCATGCATCGAATTAAAAATAGTTTGAAAATATTGATAGCTTTCCTGAGCAGGCTGATGCACCTGTAACTTACTCAGCTCTTTGCGATAATCTACATAGCGTGACCACAAGGCTAAAATCTGCTGTTGTTGTGAAGCTTGAAATGTTTTAGCGATATAAAGCTGAAAGTTATGCCGAATTTCATCAATATTTCGCTCGCCGTATTGAGAAATAAAATACTCAAAACAATTCCGCGTGCGTTCATTCACAATTAAATGCTGAGCGCTATTGAATTGTAATTTGCAGTCAATCTCAGTATCCATTTGGCTAGTGCTATTAAAAGAAGTATCGAGTTGATTGATATTCTTTGGACTCTTATGCAGCTGTGATGGATTACTGTTGTTGCTATATTCATCAGTTGAGTTAAGTGATTGCTGAGACTGATTTGGATATAACCAATACAATACACTCAGCGTGACTGCTGAAATGATCAATAAGCTACATAATAATGCTATTTTTTTTCCATTTTTATTCATTAAGCATAATCCATTTGCTTTTAATTTCGGAAACGAATATAAATTTATCATAAATGTTGTTTTTTTGAGCGTTTAATTTTTAAAAATCCGATGAATAGTTTTGATAAAATACCGTTTTATACTTTGACTTTTCATTTATGAAAAAAAGCTCTTATCGCCATCTGAGTGGTGTTTTTTTGCTTAATAAGCCCTTGGGTTTAAGTTCCAATTCCGCACTTCAAAAAGTACGTCGACTTTTTAATGCACAGAAAGCAGGACATACAGGTGCTTTAGATCCGCTTGCAACAGGTTTATTACCGATTTGCTTAGGGGAGGCAACCAAGTTTTCGCATTATTTATTGGATTCTACCAAGCGTTATCAAACAACAGTAAAACTTGGACAAACAACTGCTACGGGTGATGTTGAAGGGGAAATTCTTCAACAAAGAGATGTGCCCGCATTAACTGAAGCTAATATTGAACAGGTTCTAGAACAGTTGCGTGGTGATATCAAGCAAGTGCCACCGATGTATTCGGCACTGAAACGAGAAGGTCGCCCTTTGTATGAGTTAGCGCGCCAAGGAATTGAAATTGAGCGTGAAGCGCGTCCAGTCACTATTTATGAACTCAAGCTTTTAAGTTTTACCGAAGACAGTTTGACCTTAGATGTGACGTGTTCTAAAGGAACTTACATCCGAGTGTTAGGTGAAGATATTGGTGAAGCTTTGGGCTGCGGTGGACATTTAACAAAATTACATCGTACTCAAACGGGTCATTTTGAAATTAATCCAAGTTATACCATCGAATATTTAGAAGGGCTTACTCAGGAACAGCGGGATGCATTATTGTTGCCTGTTTATGCACCTGTTGAGCATTTTCCACGGGTTCAATTACCCGAAGGGCGTGAAAAATATTTTGGTAATGGTCAAGAAAGTAATATTGAGCACGAAGCTGCTGCTGAAGTATTGGTATTCGATGGTGAGCGTTGTTTAGGCTTAGCTGAAATTACAGATAAAAAGCGTCTTGTGCCAAAACGTTTGTTGAATTTATAGAGTTAGTGTTGATGGAATGGGAGCTGATTCTGAGTCTAGTGTTCTTTGCATTCTATGCGGGAACCATTGATGCGGCAGTTGGTGGTGGTGGGTTAATTCAGATTCCAGCATTAATGGGTGCATTACCACAAACGGCTCCTGCAACATTATTTGGAACAAATAAACTTGCCTCTATTTTTGGAACGGGTTCAGCAGCTTTTTCATTTGTACGTCGAGTAAAGTTGCAGTGGTCATTATTATGGGTGATCGCAATTTTTGCTTTTGTCAGTGCGTATGTAGGTGCAGCCTGCGTTTCATTGGTGCCTACTCATATATTAAGACCGATTGTCTTAGTCATGCTGATTGTGATCGCGATATATACCTTTATGAAAAAGCAATTTGGGCAAGTACATGTTGATCAACACATCACACCAAAATTATTATTTTTTGCCGCATTGGGTAGTTTAGCGATCGGTTTCTATGATGGAATCTTTGGTCCTGGTACAGGTAGCTTCTTTATCTTCTTTTTTATTCGCTTTCTTCAAGTCGATTTTTTACATGCTTCTGCATTATCCAAGATTGGCAATTTTATGACTAATCTGGCGGCACTGAGTTTTTTTATTCCCGCAGGGCATATCTTCTTTCAGCTTGGTTTTATGATGGCGGCTGCCAATATTGCAGGTTCATTATTGGGTGTACGTTTGGCTTTGAAATACGGTAGTGGTTTTATTCGTATTTTATTTTTGATTTTGGTCAGTATTTTAATTTGTCGGTTGACTTATCAAATTTTTGTTGCAGTTTAATCTATAAAAATAAACTTTCCATACAAAAACCTACGCAAACATCGCTGTTTAAAAAAGTATCATTTTTTAATATGAAAGCTCAGCCAAACAGATCAACTAGATAAGAATTGAAGTAAGTGTTGATTATGCTAGCCATCGCAGAGGTAAAGAATGAATATATTTGAGGCACTCAGAGAAAGCCACGAACAACAACGTAACTTAGCTGAACGATTAATTCAGACCAGCGGACATACTCAAGAAAGGGAAGATTTATTTAAACAGCTTAAGAATGAACTCTATGCGCATTCAGTTGCCGAAGACCGTTATTTATATATTCCTCTAATGTTTGATGATGTGGGTTTAGACATTACCCGCCATGCTTTATCTGAGCATCATGAAATGGATGAACTGGTTGAAAAATTAGAAGAAACTGATATGAGTAATCCGAGTTGGTTAGCAACAGCAAAACAATTAAGTGAAAAGGTGCATCATCATTTAAAAGAAGAGGAACATAAGTTTTTCCAACAAGCAGGAAAAATTTTGGCAGATAGTGAAAAGGAAAAATTAGGTAAGAAATATCTAGCTGAATATAAAAAATATAAAATTTCAGATGCCTAATTTTTCTCTATTTAAAGTTTAAGAAGTGATCTTACTGTGGTTGTGATTTTTCACCACGTAAGGTCACTCCAATTGATGCGATCATGATACAAAGAAGAGCGATCCATTGAATCAAACTAATTTGCTCATGCAGTATGAAGAGTCCTGCTAATGCTGCTAAAGCAGGTGCAAGACTCGTCAGTGTTCCATAACTGAGTTTGCTTAACCGTTTCAATGCCATCAAATCAAGCGCATAGGGAATGGCGGTGGCTAATACTGCAATCACTAGGGCTTTGCTCCAATATTGCGTATCGATTAAGGCAGGCGTGTTGTTCCAAAGTCCGAATGGTAATAAGGTCAGTGCAGACAAACCAATCGCAATAGTAAGCGCATGCATCCCAATATTTTGTTGTACCACGCGATGCCCAAAATAAATATACAAGGCCCAAAAGAGTCCAGCACTTAAAGCGCAAGCAGCTCCAAAATAGGAGAAATTTTCCGAGTTCGCATCGTGCCAAGGAACCATTAATGCGATTCCTAAGATAGCAAAAACCACCCAAATATAATCACTGCGCTTTTTGATTGATAGTAATGCTAATCCTAAAGGACCGATGAATTCTAGACCTACAGCAATCCCTTGAGGTAGTTTGCCTAAAGATGTATAGAACAAAATATTCATACAACCTAAGGATGCACTATAAAGTAATAAATCACGCCATTTTAAATACTTTAGCTTAGATAATACTTTCCATGAGCGGAACATGATCGCAACCAAAATCGTTGCAAAGCAGAGTCGTAGAATCGTGACGGTCAGTGGATCAAGTGTTGCAATAAGTTGTTTGGCAAATGAAGCGCTGATTTGATAAGACACCATGGAAAGAACCATGTACAGCACCGCGACCAACTGGATATTTTTCATGAAAGATCTACAAAAGCAAAGTAAAAAATACCTACAAAATAGGTGGTTTGATTATAAGATGAAGACAGTACATCGTGATGGAACGCTTTCATTTTATTTATTCACTTTTTGCTGTCGAGCATGTTGAGTGGTAAATGTACAACCGATCGATGCGATGATAATCGTGCCAAGCGCAAGCCATTGATTCCACAATAAAGTCTCACCCAGAAAAATAAATCCTGATAATGCAGCTACGGCAGGTTCAAGACTCATGAGTGTTCCAAAACTTAAAGGAGTTAGGCTTCTTAATGCGATCATTTCTACAGTAAAGGGCAATGCACTTGCTAAGATTGCCAGTCCAATAAAATAGTAGATATTTGGCAATTCAATGACACGATCAAGCGCCCCTGAAAAGATGGCGAAAGGTAATAAACATAGCATACCAATACTCATGCCTAAACAAACGGTATGATTACCTGAAATACCTGATGGTTTTTGACCTGCGATAATGTATAGCGCCCAACATGCACCCGCAGCCACAGCGAAAAATACACCGACTAAATCTAAATGTTGTTGTGCTTGTTGTAGAGGAAATAGCAATACTAAACCTAGAATGGCGCAACCCACCCAAATAAAATCATAGCGCTGTCGTGCGTGAAATAGTGCAACACTTAAAGGGCCGATAAACTCAAAGGCAACCGCTAAGCCCAAAGGTAAACGCTCTAGTGATAAATAAAACAGGGCGTTCATTCCAGCAAGTGCAAAACCATAGCTGAGAATTGCTTTCCAACGAACCACTTTGAAGTTGATGGTCCAAATTTTAAAAATTACCGCTAAAATGAGTGCACCAAAAAACAGACGCATGGCTGATACGGTAAGGACTGGAAAATTTTGGAACAAAATTTTGGCTAAAGAACCGCTTCCTTGTACACACAACATGGCAATCATTAATAACAATAAGGCATGAAGTGGGGTTTTTAACATTAGAGAAGCAACTTATTATTTGAACAATTGGTATATTATTCACATAATAATTCAAATGCGAATAAAAAAGCCACAGCAAGTGCCGTGGCTTTTGAGTGAATTGTCTAAATTAGAACAATACACGTACTCGGATTGTACCTTCTACATTATGTAGAGTATCCAAAGCTTCTTGAGATGCAGAAGCATCAACATCCATTACCAAGTAACCGATATCACCTTTAGTCATTAAAGATTGACCAGAGATATTGATTCCTTGTTCAGCGAACAATGTATTGATCTTAGACAATACACCAGGAACGTTTTTGTGGATGTGAAGTAAACGATGTTGACCATCAGAAAGTGGTAATGCGATTTCTGGGAAGTTCACCGCAGAAAGTGTCATACCTTTATCTGAATACGCAACGAATTTTTCAGCAACTTCTAAACCGATGTTTGCTTGCGCTTCCATCGTAGAACCACCCACGTGCGGTGTTAAAATCACGTTGTCCAAGCCGCGAAGTGGAGATTGGAATTCTTCACCATTTGCTTTTGGCTCTTTCGGGAATACGTCGACCGCTGCACCAGCGATGTGACCAGATTTAATCGCATCTGCCAAATCTTCAATGATGACACATGTACCACGTGCAGCATTAATGAAGATCGAACCTTCTTTCATTTTCGCGAACTGTTCTTTCTTGAAGAAGTTACGCGTAGAAGGAACATCTGGAACGTGTAAAGAAACTACATCAGCAGTTTCTAAAAGCTCATCCAATGAACCCACTTGGCGTGCATTACCTAACGGTAATTTAGTTACCGCATCATAATAGCAAACTTTCATACCTAAGCTTTCAGCTAAAACTGAAAGTTGTGAACCAATTGAACCGTAGCCAATAATACCTAGAGTCTTACCACGCGTTTCAAAAGAACCAACTGCAGATTTGTTCCAACCGCCTGCATGTGTATCTTTTGATTTTTCAGGTACACGACGAAGTAATAAAATTGCTTCGGCAAGAACCAATTCTGCAACCGAACGTGTATTTGAATATGGTGCGTTGAAAACAGGGATACCACGAGACATCGCTGCTTTTAAATCGACTTGGTTGGTACCGATACAGAAACAACCTACCGCAATCAATTTATTCGCTGCTTCAAAGATTTCTTCAGTCAATTGAGTACGCGAACGAATACCAACAAAATGAGCATCTTTGATCGCTTCTTTTAAAGCTTCACCTTCAAGTGCAGTTTTGTGGTAGTCGATGTTGGTATAACCCGCAGCGTTTAATGTATCGATGGCATTTTGGTGCACACCTTCTAACAAAAGGAAACGGATTTTGTCTTTAGGTAGTGATAGATGTTGGCTCATTACGGCTCCGCTACAAAGGCCAAAATTTAGTTGCAGTATCATAGCATAGAGCTTTGAGATATAGATATTTCGTTTAAAATTAGCTCAGCATAAATGTTGAGAATTTTTTCAGTTTCGAATGAATTTTAGGGTTTATACACATTTTGTTATGACACTATTGCCATCCTGTGCTTTATCCCTCGCTTGCTTACATGTAAAATAAGGAAATACGATAATCAAACTGATCAATTGAAAGTTTGATTCTTTCGCTAGCGTTTCTATATTTTGGATGTTTCCAGACCTTTTTTTGTAAGGTTTTGAAAGATATTATGTTGTTATCCAAAAGCCCTATATTTACTTCTTGCTAGGCCTGTAAACGATGAATGCTTCAGTCGCTTTGACACCTGAATTATTGACCCAATTGACGGCAATTGTAGGTGAAAACCGTATTAAAACCGATGCTGACAGTTTAGAAAATTGGGGGCGAGATCATACTAAACATTTTGATCCGAACCCATCAGTCATCGTTTTTCCATCAAGCACTGAACAAGTTCAGTCGATTGTAAAACTGGCGAACCGTTTTAAAGTGGCAATCACGCCATCAGGTGGTCGTACAGGTTTATCTGCTGGTGCGGTAGCGAACAATGGCGAGATCGTGATTAGCTTTGACAAGATGAATCAAATCTTAGAATTTTTGCCAGCAGATCGTATGGTTCGTGTTCAAGCAGGTGTGGTGACTGAACAACTGCAAAATTATGCTGAACAACAAGGCATGTATTACCCAGTGGACTTCGCTTCAGCTGGTTCAAGTCAAATCGGTGGAAACATTGGTACAAACGCGGGCGGTATTAAGGTCATTAAATATGGCATGACGCGTAATTGGGTACTTGGTTTGACAGTTGTGACGGGTAAAGGTGACATTTTACGTTTAAACAAAGGCATGATTAAAAATGCGACAGGCTATGCCTTACAGCATTTATTTATCGGCGGTGAAGGTACATTAGGTTTAATCACTGAAGCTGAAATTAAACTTGAGCGTCAACCACAAAACCTACAAGTGATGGTATTGGGTACGCCTGACTTTGAAGCAGTGATGCCTGTATTACATGCTTTCCAAAAAGAAATCGACTTAACTGCATTCGAATTCTTTGGTGAAGTGGCGATGCAAAAAGTATTGGATCGTGGTCATGTACAACGTCCATTTGAAACAACTTGCCCATTTTATGTATTACTCGAATTTGAAGCGCCGTATGAGCCGATCATGGACAAGGCAATGCAGATTTTTGAGCATTGTATGGAACAAGGTTGGGTGATTGATGGCGTAATGAGCCAAAGCTTAGAGCAAGCTCAAAGCTTATGGCGTTTACGTGAAGATATTTCGGAATCGATTGCGCCGTATATTCCTTATAAGAATGACATTTCAGTGTTGATTACGCATGTACCTGCGTTTATCTCAGAAATTGATGCGATCGTTTCACAAAACTATCCAGACTTTGAAATCTGCTGGTTCGGTCATATTGGTGACGGTAACTTGCACTTAAATATTTTAAAACCTGAAAACTTAACTAAAGATGAGTTTTTTGCGAAGTGTCAGGTAGTGAATAAATATGTGTTTGAGACGGTGAAAAAATATGATGGTTCGATCTCTGCCGAGCATGGTGTAGGGATGACTAAGAAACCATATTTAGAATATTCACGTTCGCCTGAAGAAATTGAATATATGAAAGCATTGAAGTTGGCGTTTGACCCGAATGGGATTATGAATCCAGGTAAATTATTTGATCTTTAATGCTTGATTAAAAAAAAGAATTTCTGTTAAAAGCGTATCGAAAGATGCGCTTTTTTTACGAAGGATTATAAATTTATGGGTATTTCTGATGAATTTAAAAAGTTTGGAGCAAAACAAAAAAATATACAGTGGTCTGTTTCAGCATTTAACGATAAAGATGAGTTAGTTGTTAGTATCTGGGGGCATCAGCCACTATTAGTATTTAATAAAGAAAGTCGTATACAGATATATAAAGATAAAGTATCAAGGTGGTCAGGGCTTGGAAATCAAGAGTTTAGAAAAAATATTGAAATCGCTTATCTTAAAAATTTAAAAGTTCGTCCAATTATTACGCTGTCTAAAAATTTTGAAGAAATTTTAAAAGGTATAGATGGAAGTCAATTTAAGAATACATTTAATGCAAAACTCAATTGGGTTGGAATAGTTAAATTATGGGATGGTGAAAATTTTATTATAGAGTTTGTAGAGGAAAAGACATGAACATCGAAAAAAATATCCAACAACTTTTTGAAAAGCGCCAAGACATTCCATTATTTTATATCGAAAGTGGCAGCCGTTTATGGGGTATGGCTAGCCCTGACAGTGACTATGATGTGCGTGGCTTCCATTTGCCGAGCAAAGATCAATATTTTGACTATAAAAAATACCGTGATTTGATTGAGATCATGGATGGGGATTTCGATTTCGTTTCATATGATCTCGATAAAATGTTTGGCTTATTGGCAAAAAGTAACCCAACAGTTCTGGAATGGGTGCGAGCGCATATTGTTTATTTTAATGCCTTTCCAGAATGGCAAACCTTTCGCGATGGACTGATTGAGCGAGTCGACTATAGTGCCTTGTATCACCACTACCTATCACTGGCAAAAGGTGGCATGAAAGTAATGCAAACTGCGGATAATTTTACTTATAAGAAAGTATTTTATTCGATCCGTGGTTTGATGTCGGCAGAGTTAGCAACCCAAGAAGTCATGCCTGAATTATTGATTACCGATTTATTTGCGCAAGTCTCTGAGCATGATCCATTACGTCATTGGGCAGAGGATTATTTAGAAATTAAAAAACAGCAGAAAGAAAAAGCCCAACTTCCTGAAGTGGAACAAGCCGCGATTCTGAATTTATTGGAAATCAAAATTGAGCAATTAGCCGCTAAAGAAATGCAAAAAGCTGATCGTCGAGAGGGCTTAGCGTGTTATTTAACTGAATATAGTCGCCATTTAAAACAATATTATTATTAATAAAATGATTCGCTTATTTATTATCTAAGTTCGGCTTAAATATTCAGTGAACGCATTTCTGAAGATTATATTTAATGTCGAACTTAGGTTAATGGTTTTATCTATTAAATCCCACTGTTTAGAATACGGATTTTCACATCAGCAACATGGTCTTTGGTTGCTTCAAAATGCTGCTGCATATGCGCAGTTTGCATATGTGCTTCGAGATGAGCAGTACTTTGCCATTTTTCTAACATCACAATGCTATTTTCATCTTGCGTCTGCATAGCAATCGCTGGCATGTGATCAATCAATGGGGCATAGCCATGACAACCATCCTCTGCCAGTACAGTTGGAATGATTTTTTGGAAAGCATCTAAAACTGCTTGGCGATGTTCTGCACCTGCATGTGTCTGAATTTCTGCAATAATCGTCAACATAGGATTTCTCTCTTAATGGGCCGTCGTAAAAAGCTGATCTAAATGGGCTTTGTACGCTTCGATGTAGCTTGGTACATCGGGCATTTTGATTACATCATTCACGATAAATGTAGGTAATGATTGCATACCCAAGAATTGATTGGCTTTATGGAAAGCTAAATACACACCATCAACGCCAACGCCGTGAAAGAATTGATCTGGATCAGTGAACGCTTCAATTGGTGCATTCCATGTCAACGACAACATGTATTTTTTATCTTGGAGCAAGCCACCTGAACCATATTTTTTCGATGCATCAGAACGGCTACGTCCATCACTGGCATAGAGTGAACCATGACCAATCGTAAAAATATCATCAATGTATTTTTTCATTGTCCATGGCGCGCCCATCCACCAGCCTGGCATTTGATAGATCACTACATCTGCCCATAAATATTTTTCAATTTCGGCTTGGATGTCATAGTCACTGTCGGTACGTGTCACTTGTACTGTATGACCCAAAGCTTTTAGATGTGATTCGGAAAAGTCAGTCAGGGTGTCATTCAATTCACCATTCGAGTGAGCGAATTGTTTAGCACCATTAATAATTAAAATATTGCTCATAAAATTAAACTCAAAAATAGATTTCTAAAACTTGAGTGCATTTTAGAGAATCTATTCATGAGTAAAAATGCGTAAATAAGCAAAATACTATTGATCAAAAATCAATAATTAGCTATTTTGTTTTCTAGATTTATAGGCTTTACGAATACACCAAACTGTAACAATTACAAGGAAAAATGCCCAGAATTGGATTAACCACAAAATAGTTTCTTTAAAATAAGAAAGCCCAATTTTGAATGCATCGGCTATCCGAGTCATTAAAGGTTCGCTATCGAGATGTGCAATACGATGAATGTTTAAATCTTGAGTTTTGCGAACTTGTGCTTGTTGAAAATATTCGATGCGTATTGTGCTGTAAGTCAAACGATCTTTGACTTCAAGTTGAGTCAATTGTTGAAGTTGATTATTGACTGTATTCGATGTGCTAGGGCTTTGATTTGCTGTATTAAGTTTTTCTTCTAACAGTTTCAGTTCATATCGCTTAGCTTCATAGCTTTGATTATTAAAGTTGAGCATCAAAGGCAATAGACTATTCAAAAAGGCAGTAACTTGTTCATTTGGAACACGAATCGTAAGTTGTACGGTAGGGATGATTTTTTCATAAACATCTATATGACCATCGAGACGTTCGCGCTGCGAACTATCACTAACCTGATAATTCACTTGTTTTTCTTCGATATAGCCATTTTGTTTGAGGAGTTGCTGTTCAAGTATAGCCGTCGTTTTTTGAACATCTTTGACTTCAAATTGCAGTTGAGCTGTTTTTACTAATTGTCGGCTTTGTTCTAGGGTGCTTTGCTGATCACTGAGCAATTGCGCAGGATTTTTTGCAGTCTGACTTTGAGATGTATCTTGCGCTGCGGCAACACTTTCAGTGGCCATTGCAGCCTCACCTGCAGGCGCTTCTTCCTTTTTTGAACAAGCAATTACTGAACTGCTTACGATTAAAATTAGAGTTAACTTTTTTGCTAAATCTGACATGTGTGTATGCCTAAAAATTTCTGATATTGATGTTATGGGTTTGTTTTATTTTGAGGATCACAATTGTTATCAAAGCATTGATAAATACAACAAATCTCTCATAGGTCGCATACATTTTGTTATTCGACAGTTCATTTTTGCATAGTAGCATAAAAGAATAATGCAAATCGGAAGACTACAAAATGCATAAACTTTGGATCATTTTAGGATGTGGAATTTTTTTGACTGCATGTAATCAACCGATTGCTCAGTCGCAACAACAAGCTGCTGTGCAAAAAAGTACAGCAATACATGCGGTTTTACTCGATCAACCAAATTTATTTCATGATGAAACTAATCTCAAAATTGACCAGCAGTTTAATCGTGCTGAAAACCCAACAGATGCGGAAATCACTGTTGAACAAGCGCAATTAGATGATTCTGTTGTAGCTATTCGTACCGAATATGAGTTAAAGCGTGATCAAGAAGTCTGGAAGATTGTAAATAAAAAACAAAGCTATCAGTGTGCGAGAGGGGACAATACCAATAAATTCCAGTTTGAATTGTGTTCCTGAATCTCATTGATAAATTGACGATGAGTAAAAACCAAACAAAAATGTGGATAACTTTTTGGTTATTCACATATCCACACAATTCATTTTATTGCTTAAATTGCAGGCATTTTTAAAAAGTGCTAAAGTTGCGCTTGTAAATTTTTACGATAGGTAAAATATTTACGAATCTCACGCAATTTATACACCTTGTGAATACGGTGTTTTCACATTTATTACATGCGTTCTCACTGCATGAAAATCAAAATTTAATTTAAATCAGAACCATAAAATGACGTGGTGCGGAATCTATTTTCTGTTTTTCAAGGAAATGGATGCACGCGAATTGGTTATTTTTGTGAATAGAACATGATGACGAACAATCAAAGCATGACGTTAAACCGTATAACGCTCATGTTTCCATTAGCTTTAGTGCTATTCGAATTTTCAGTCTATATTGGTAATGACTTAATTCAGCCAGCAATGTTGGCAATTACAGAACAATTCGGTGTTAGTGCAACATGGGCACCATCTTCCATGTCTTTTTATTTATTGGGTGGAGCAAGTGTTGCTTGGTTGCTTGGACCTCTGTCAGACCGTCTTGGACGTAAGAAAGTATTATTAGTAGGCGTGGCATTCTTTACGATCTGTTGTTTGCTCATCTTATTGACGCAGAATATCCAACAATTCCTGATTTTACGTTTCTTACAGGGAATTGGCCTTACGGTCATTTCGGCAGTGGGTTATGCTGCAATTCAGGAAACATTTGAGGAACGTGATGCCATTAAAGTGATGGCATTAATGGCCAATATTTCCTTGCTTGCGCCATTACTTGGGCCTGTTCTTGGTGCATTTCTGATTGATTATGTCTCTTGGCATTGGGGTTTTGTTGCGATTGCAATCGTTTCATTCCTGAGTTGGTTTGGTCTAAATAAATTTATGCCAGCAACCCAAGAGCGTCGAGCTAGACAACCTTTTATTTATATTTTTGATGATTTTAAAAAAGTATTCACCAATCGCCGTTTCTTGGGGTTAAGCATTGCTTTACCTTTGGTTGGGATGCCATTAATGCTGTGGATTGCGCTGTCACCCATCATCTTGGTCGATGAGTTAAAGCTCAGTAGTGTGCAATATGGTTTAGCGCAATTTCCTGTATTTTTTGGCTTAATTGCAGGGAATATTATCCTGATCAAAATCATTGATCGCTTTCCATTAGGCAAAACCATTTTGATGGGCTTACCGATTATGTTGCTCGGAACCTTATTTCTGGTATTAGGCGTGATTTGGCAAACTTATCTAGTGCCGTGTTTATTGATCGGTATGACCTTAATAAGCTTAGGAGAGGGGATTAGTTTTTCAGTTTTATATCGTTTTGCATTAATGTCTTCAGAAGTATCCAAAGGGACAGTCGCTGCGGCTGTTTCAATGCTATTGATGATGAGTTTCTTTGTGATTATAGAATTGGTGCGTGTACTTTATACGCATTTCCATATTTGGGCTTTTGCATTAGCGAGTGTCAGTTTGATCGGTTTTTGGTTTATGCAACCAAGAGCTGTGCTCAAACAAGTGATGCAAGAACGTAAAGCCGAGGGGATGCATTAATAAAAAAGCTGGGAAATTATCCCAGCTTTCAAATTTCTGTTTAAAACATCAACACAACTGTGGATATCTTTTAGGATACCCACAGTATTTAAATGTCCTTACTTAATCACACCACAGGCAACCCGATCTCCGCCACCGCCCAAAGGCTTAGGTGTATCTGAATAGTTATCGCCACCTGCGTGAATCATGATTGCCCGACCCTGAATATCGGTAAGTTTCAGGCGTGGGGCAAGCACAGGCGTTGTTGCAAAACCCTTGTCATTCACCGTTAGGGCTGGTAGATCACCTAAATGTCCATCCAGTGGCGTACCGTGATGGGCAACTTTCTCTGGGTTAAGATGCCCGCCCGCAGCGAGGGCGGCTCCCATTTTGCCCTCTTTTTCAGCAGCTTCACATGAGCCGTTTTCATGGATATGAAAACCATGTTCACCTGGGGAAAGTTTTCCAAGCGCAGGGGTAATTAATAAACCTTTTGCTGTTTGCTTAAATGTTACTGTTCCAATCGATGCACCTACACCTTTGGCATCGACTTGGTAAACTTGTATGAGTTGTTTCTGATCTGTTGTCGTTGGCTGTGTTTGAATTTTGGATGCATTGCTGTCTAAGTTAATAGACGAACACGCACTCATCATCAAAACCAAACTTGTCAGAACACAAGACTTTTGTACCGTTGAAATCATTGCAAATTATCCTTATCTATCAGCTTTATTTGTTTGATTCAAATAAACTATGGGATAACTCGCAAGTTGTCAGTAAGATTAAATGGTAAATCGTGTAAGTAGATTACGACTTTGTTTCAGGTGGCGCTTCAATGGCAGCGATTGGCTCCTGAACATTCTCATGCAGCCATTCACGCCAGATTGCCAATAAAATAGCTAAGATGACTGGACCAATAAATAAGCCTACTAAACCAAAACTTGCGATTCCTCCTAGCACACCAAACATAATTAAAATGAATGGAATTTGAGTTGCGCCTGAGATAACTAAAGGTCGAATCACATTATCTGAACTACTTACAATCAAGAGACCCCATGTAATCACACCAATTGCTTCGACAGTTTGGCCTTGAGCAAATAGCCATAAACCAACCCCTAAATAGGAGATGGG
The DNA here is from genome assembly GCF_000369425.1 of Acinetobacter sp. NIPH 284. Classification (NCBI taxonomy): domain Bacteria; kingdom Pseudomonadati; phylum Pseudomonadota; class Gammaproteobacteria; order Moraxellales; family Moraxellaceae; genus Acinetobacter; species Acinetobacter sp. NIPH 284. Next base: position 138,072 of record NZ_KB850009.1, on the reverse strand, counting down.
AGTTCCAAATGGAATTAAGGCCAAAATAAACGTTACCATGGTGAGTAGCATTGGGTTCGGCACACCTGCTACAAAGTAACTGAGACCTGCTAAAATGGCTTGTGCCACAGCAGTTAATCCCACGCCATACACTACAGCGCGTGTTGTTTCTGAAATGGTTTCTAGATAATGGTGTACACGTGGGCCAATCACCATTTCCATAGCGCGGCTGACCTGTGCCAGAATCATCTGTCCATCCCGATAGAAAAAGAATAACGTCATGATGGCAAAGGTCAGTTTAACTAAATTCCGACTAATCTCACTCAGTACAAAACGGCCATAGCTCAAATGACCTTGTATCCATTCGGCAACATTCTTCGCAATACTATTCGGATCGGCACTTAATTCATTGACTGTACGACTGATATCCTTACCCACAATCGGAAGTGTTTTTATAAATTCGGGGACTTGAATATGACCTGAAAATAATTGTTTTTGTAAATTAAAATATAAATTTCGGCCTTCGAGTTGCAGCATGAAAATGGCACAAACAAAGGGAACCCCAATCACTAAAATGACTAACGTAATCATGATCGTTGCATTTAGCGTTGGTCGATTTTCACCAAAAAAGCGACGTTGTACCCATAAATAAACAGGCCATGTCATATAAGCAATAATCGCTGCCCAAAGAACAGGAACGATAAAGTATTTGAGAATGCTGAATCCCAAATACATTAAGACAAAGAACAGTCCAAACAATAAAACACGTTGTAATGTGGGAGCGTATTGTTGCACAAGCTTCCGTCTCTAGGGCTAAAAGTTGAATAAAATCATATTAACTGAAAAATGCGTCCAGTAAAATTTTCATTCAGTAATTTCACGTTGAAATCTCTAAATGGAATCAGGGGCTAAACCGCTGGCATGTTTCAGCGAACTGATCATGATAAATGGAATGGTTGGGGATCGCAGTATATAAATTCCCAAAACATTTTTGCTACACTTAAGGCTGAATTACAGCAACTTACCATAGCAACATTTGCTATCGACTTTAATACAGGAGTTGCCAAAGAGTTACAAAGCGTATTGTTATATTGAATTCATCACACATCCATAAAGTGAATTTAAGGAGCAGTTCGATGACACATTCAAATAATCAGGACAATACCTCTCCAAAAACAGGTCAGGACCATCATTCACAACCGAATAACAGCAACGGTACACAAGCTGAAAGCGCAGTGGCTACCCTCTTGAACGGTGATAAACTCAGTTATCAGCAAGTGGAAGGCCTGACGGACAGTGATCAATTACAGCAGGCTATAGAAAGGGAAGATATTCCTAAAAATCCTGAAAATGCACTACAGGAGCTAGGTGCGGAACGTGAACAGGCAATCCAGTCAAATGATGGCAGTCACGGTAACGAGACCATCCGTAAAGCTATGGAAAACCTCGATAGTGATGAAATGAGACATAACCTGAAAGATGAGGGTGATGACACAGACCAACCTAGCCGAAATCCTGCACCTTTCATTGAACCTAAATAAAGATAAGTTTTATTAATGCAGTTACATCAATGGCCTCATGCCTTGTTCCATCCTGCTAATGGAGCAAGGCGGCTTAAAACCATTCACTTGGATCATCGACTAACTGATTCAGAACGGGTTGCCATTGGCTTTGAATACTCACAAAATTTTTCTGTGGTTTATCAAAAATACTTAAACCTTGCATAGCCAACGTGCCATAAGCACTACGTTCTGAAATCCATGCGACAGGTTCTTGTTCAATCTTATTAAAGAAGTCTTGAATATCTTTTGAACTAGAGCTATTCGCTTTCACGCGATTGGCAATCAACAGAATTTGTACTTTTCCTTTGCGTATACGTTTGATGTCTTGTAAATGTTTTAGGAACCGACGCGTACTATCAATATCAAAGAATGAGGGCTGTAAAGGCGTCACAATGGCATGGGCTTCGCTGACCAATTGTTCTGCATGCTCACCTGACAGTGCGCCTGGGGCATCAATGATTAAATAATCGAGATGTTTGGGTGCATCACCAATTGATTTCTCATGCCTCCAGTCGAGGCTTTGAATGGCAGCAACAGTTTCAGGACGTTGTTTTAACCATTGTAATGATGATTTTTGATTATCAGCATCAGCTAACGCGACTTTATAGCCCTTTTGTGAGAGTGCTGTGGCAAGCGTAATGGCTGTCATGGTTTTACCACAGCCACCTTTTTGATTTGCAATTAATATTGTCTTCATGAAATTAGATTTTTTAACAAGCGTTTTGTATTCAACTATACCTTAGCATCTTTTTCAGTAGAGTGTGTGACACATGACAAAAGTTTAATGTTGCAGTTAAATAGCAGATTCAGAAAAAGGAAAGTTTTATGTCAGTTTGGCTTGCAATGTTAATTGGTGGTTGTATTGGTGTTGTGATTACCACGCTGATTTTGTCCAATACGCGGAATGGTCGTATTCAGGCGGAATATGAAAAATATATTGCTGAATTAGAATTAGAACATAAGCAAGCTTTGCTAGATGCACAGAAACGTAGTGTAAATACCAGTCGTGCGGTGTTAAAAGGAAAAATGGCAGAACAGTTTGCACCGATTTTACCTGAATTTCAGTATTTACCCAGTGATGCAAAATTTCTCGGTGATCCTGTCGATTACGTGGTTTTTGATGGCTATACCGATTTTCGTGATGGTGATGGGACTGCGGATGATATTGAAGTGATTCTACTTGATATTAAAAGTGGAGGTGCGCGCTTGAGCAAAGGACAGCAGGCAATTGCTCAAGCAGTACGTGAAGGACGTATTCGTTTTGAAACGCTAAGAATTGATTTTGAAAATTAATGACGGCTTTGAATTTATAACTTTTGCACGCGCGCCAATAGCATTTTTTGTGCAATCGCGGGAATACCATCTGCATCAAAATATTCTTTTTCAAGAAATTTAAATTTAGCTTGTGCAAGGTGTCGTTCAATATCGCGATTGAGATGGCATCCATCTCCAATCCTTTTCTGTATCGGAGTGAGTAGGGTCTGTAAGGATTGTAATTTGATGGAGTCAGGATGTTTCACATGCTCAATTAAATGAAAGGTGCCTGTAGGTTTCAACACTCGATAAATTTCTGCTAAGGCAACATCAAGTTTTGGAATACTACAGAGTGTCCATGTGGAAACAATATGATCTAAACTTGCATCGGCAAATGGAAGTTTCTCTGCGCTGGATGGTACATGCTTAATATAAAAAGGCGCATGCTGAACTCGTTCAACGGCAAGATGATAAATGTCTGGATTGGGTTCCAAAGCATAAAGTGAGTCAACATTGCCATAAAAAGGAATATTTAAACCTGTACCAAAACCTATTTCGAGGACTTCACCTTCGATAGGAACCAATAATTCACGACGCTTATCCATCAAACTTGCAGTCTGCATGACTTGATTGAGTAAATGTGGGAAAACTCGACGTTGATAGAATTGATAAATCATAGAGATCCATTCGTTGATTCAGATTAGAGAAATCAGTAACAAAGCCACAAAAATATGACTAAAGTAAGTTTGATTGTTACTAAAAAAAGTAATTTTTTTCATCGTCTAAGCATACTATGAAGAGATACGCTTTTCTAAGAATTTAGTTAGATTTTGAGGGTGATGAGCCATGAAAAAACGTCTATGGATGAGTTTAGGCATGGTGGTTATGCTTGGGCAGACACATGCATCGACCAGCGGAATAGAATATAACATTGCCAATGGTTTATCGCCGATCGCAAAGGATCAGTCTATTTCGGTGTTACAGCCTTTTTATGGCAACTTCCGTATTCTTGGTTCTAAAATGTACCAAGATGACGAACAAGCAAAATTTTCTCCGATTGATTATGCCGTGAGTTGGGGTTTGTTTGCCAAGCCCGAGATCGCACGTAAAATTTCAGTAAATCAATATGACCGCTATTTGAATTGGAAAATAGATAAGCTACCTGTTCCTGTAAATCAAGCCATGCAAATGGTTTCCAATATGCATATTATTCCCGCAAATCCTGAAATTGCCCAGCAAATCAAACAAGTGAAGCGTGGGGATTTGGTGCAGTTGAAAGGTGAGTTGGTTGAGATTCGGGATAAAGATTTGGTTTGGCGATCTTCTTTAACACCTACGGATACGGGTGATGGTGCTTGTGAGTTATTCCGTGTTAATTCAATTCAGTGGATAGAAAAACAAAAAATCTAATCTTGTTGAACAAGAGAGGGTCGTATGACCCTCAATTTTTTATATCACTCGCTCGCCTTTTTAGTTTCTGTTGGTTGAGAACTTTTCCAATGGTGTAGTTGGCTTTGCGCATGTAGATATTCATTTAAATGATCAACTTGTTTGGCCGTATCAGTATTTTCTGTGGTACTCGCTAAGGTACTTTGCTCAAGTACTTTGGCTTGATTATCCCAGTATTCATATAAAAGTCCTTGAATATATCGACCTTGTTCTGTTTTGAGTTCTAACTCTTTCAGCATATTCAATGCCGATTGAACATTATCTGTTTGGCGTTGCTGTTCAAACGCTGGAGTGAGCGTATTGGCTTCTTTCATCTTTGCCAGCTCTATTTCCATGCTGTCGCTCATTTCGGTAAAACGACGGTCATAGTCATCTAAAATCGCAATATCATGCGCATCGTCAGCCGTTGTAGGGAACTGTTTAATCGGGATTTGCTTAAGCTGACCAATGGCATCATTAGAATTTTGAGTTTGCTGTTCTTGCTGAGAGGGTGCTTTAGGATCTTTGTTACAAGCACTCAGTAATAGTGTAGAGCTGATCAAGCAACTGAGTGCAATCGTGGTTTTAAATTTAAAGGTCATAGAAACACCTGATTTATTGTTACTTTGCTATTTTTTGGAAATGGTAGGCAAAGGTTGTATAAGGAAAATCAATCTGATCTTGAGCAGTTTGGCCTGTAAAATCAAATACAATTTGTTCAAATCTTGCTTTTAATTGCTGTTGTTGATGTTCTGGCATTGCTGCAATAAAACTCGTGGAAAGTAAGCGTTTGCTGACCACTTGTTCTACTGTGCCTGTATGTTTGAGTTGAAAGGTCTGAAGACCGTTGAATTGAAAGAGCTGTTGTTGCTCAAAAACCTGTTTCCATTTCTCACTATGATAACGTGGTGTATCTGCTTCAAATGGTGCGATTTCATCGGCCAACGCTTTGACCCAGTCAACAGTAATATCACGTTGATTCCAAAGCAGTCCAAGATGCCCCGTAGGAATTAATACCCGATACATTTCCTTGAGCGTTTCGATATTTGAGAACCAGTGAAAAGATTGGGCACAAATAATGGCGTTAATGGATTCATCCTTGACCAGAAGTTGATCGCTTGAAGTCTGTAGACATTCGACTGTGTTATAGCGTTGCTCCAGTTGTTCTCGCATCGCTGTCACAGGTTCAACCGCAATCACTTTTGCCTGTGTCTGAAGCAGGAAAGGTAAGAATTTGCCAGTCCCTGAACCGAGGTCAATAACAGTGGAATTTTCACCGACTTTGAGCTGATCTTGCAGCCAAACGACGATTTCTGGTGGGTAACTGGGACGAACTTGTTGATACAGTTCAGCCCCTAAACTAAAGCCTTTTTGAGCCGAAGGATGTAAGGATTGTGTCATTTTTTGCGCTTTTTAATCTGTCTTATCTCTATAAAATAAGATACTCCGCAAATAGGGTTTGGCAAAGACATCATTTGATGGCTTTTTGCGACAAGCCTAGGATTAATTTTTCAGTGTGAGCATGGATAAGCAAATAATATTTGAAGATGAACATATTCGCGTTATTTTTTTAAAAGGTTCAAGTGACACTTTAGTGGTTTCGTTTGGCGATTTGATTAGTCGTGCCAAAGGAATGTCAATTAATGCTGAAAAATCACTCATAAAATATCAATACAATGTGATTGGCATTATGCCGAAGCAAAAATCTTGGTTTCCTCAAAGCAGCATGCTTGAGATGCAGCGACAGATTCAACCGACCTTACAACAGTTTGAGCAGATTGTGGGTTATGGTGGATCAATGGGGGGCTATGCTGCGATTAAATATTCTAATTTATTGAATATGCATAAAATCGTTGCTTTTGTACCACAATATTCGATAGACCCTGATGTGGTTCATGATCGCCGTTATGCAGAATTTTTTGATGCATCTATTCATCAAAATATGCAGATTCAGGCAGATGAAGTGGATTCATCTCGTGAATACATCATTGTCTATGATCCATATTATGCAGAAGATAAAGAACATTTCTTAAAAATACAGCCCTTATTACCAAAGATGCATGTGATTCATTTGCCTTTTACAGGACATGAAGCACTCTCGGTTTTGGCAAGTTCGCAATTACTCAATGATTTTGTTGAGCAACCTTTTGAGATTACTTATTTTTATAAGCGCGTTCGAGAGGTTAAAAAGCAAAGTAAGTTCTACTATCGCCATGTACTAGATGCATTATTGACCAGACATCATCAAGCTTTATTACGAATCTTGCAAAATAACAATTTTGAATTAGATGAACGTTATTTTGATGCTGTTCTTAAGCAAAAATTGGTTCAACAGTTATTTAATCTACAACAGGGTACTGAGCAAAATTTACATAAATTAGGTGCGCATGCACATTTTGTTCAACAAATTCAAACAGCAGAGGCCAACGTCTGTACCCCACAAAACCAATTCTTGGTTTTTAACTTGATTAGTTTAAAACTTGAAAGCTATAGTGCAGAACATATTCAGGAGAATTCACAATACCTTGTGCCTTTGCACTTAAAGCCGAATGCACTAGTTGAGTTAAATTTAAACGATGAATATTATTTCTTGACCATGAATGATCGGGGGATTCATAAACTGATCAAGTTCGGTGAAGCTTTGGCTTTGGATCAGTCTTTATTGATTTTTAAACGTTATCCTGAATTTTATCAACTCAGTTATAAAAACTTGACCTTGAGTTGTGATGATCATGGGCAGGGACATTTTATTGAAAATCATGCAGATGAGCAGACCAAACTACAATTGATAGATTAAACGACATAATCAAAAGCCCTTTGCTTAAGCAAAGGGCTTTTAACGATGGGTTAGAAAATTAGTTTGTACCCACTTTTGCATTGGTATTTACGTTCGCATTCACACCTAATACTTTCACACCAACATTGGCACCTGCCTGAGCCTGTTTCCTGTCTGCATTCAAGCCCGTTTGTGCCTGAATGGATGAGTTTCCAACGTTAACCCCTGCTTGGGTATTCAGGCCAATCGACTTTTGCTCAGCCTGATGTTGCTGATGACGTTTTTTTGCTTCTGCTCTTTTTTCAGCAGCAAACTCCTTGCCATCAGCAGCTTTATCTACCGCATAATCCTTAGTGTTTTTAACCACTTTCGCGGTTTTGTCTACCACCTGTGAACCCACATTCACACCTGTGTTCACGGCCGCATGACCAACATGTTGTGCTGCATGACCAACGCCTTGTGCTGTGTTAGCAACTGCACCTGTAATGCCTTTTACCAATCCACCAGATTGAACATTCACTTGAGCAGATCCATTCGCATTTACCCCTACATTTTGTGCAAAAATAGAGGCAGAAGCGAGAATACTTGTTGTCACGATAGCTGTTTTGATCATTTTCTTCATTGCGATTTCCTTAAGCGATGTACCGTTTGGGGTACTTCATCAACGCAACTGCATCATAACGAGCAAAAGAAAGAAAGCGATGGATTTCAGCAAAACTTTACAAGCACATTACAGCTCAAACACACTCTGGATAGAAATTGTGGAGATGGCAAACTTAGCTACATTGGTCCAAAACGGTTTGGTTAAAGTAGCTTTTTAACTTGTCAAAGTTATGTTTTACCTCAGGTTTCTGAATGTCAAATACTGTGGTTTTTCGCGTTTTCTGATCTAATACAGGTTTTTCAGTGGTCGCATTGAATAAACGATTCGGCACATATTGATAGGTCTCAGAAAAAGCCCGACTTAACTGATTGCCTTTAAATTCCCATGATTCCGTACTCTGCCCACCATCAAAATAACCTGTAAACTGGATCATACAATGATTCTTGTATTTATTTAAGGATGCGGCATTGGTCTTGGTATCGGGTAGGGCATCAATGTTCTGAACCACTTGCAGTTGCTGTAAAGGCTGCTCGGTTTGAGAAGAGAGCGTTGAACACGCGGTAAAGCCAATACTACTGACTAAACAAAGCAAAATGGTTTTAAAAGGCATAACTGTCATTGTTTCATTCATTCCTATAAATTTTGTTCAATCGTATTAATTTGATGAGGGTTGACTCAGTTCAGCTCGTTCGATTGGCACATTTCCATTATTTGTACCTACTACAGCATCCTTGGTGTCTTGCCATTTTTTAGCAGTATATTGTTTGGCTTTTTCGGTTTGTTCCTGAACAATGACGGATTGTTCAGCCGTGTATTCTTTGGTGGTTTTCCACTTTTCACTGATTTTTTGTGATGTATTTTCCGATGCACCTTGGATGGATTCACCTAGGTTTTGTAGCCCTTTACCTGTTTTATACAGCAATACTCGACCAAGGCTCGGGTTGTCACCATAAGGAAGTGTTTTTTCAGCCGTAGTCGTGTTTGCATTTGTGGCTGTTGTATTTTCGGTTGCCCAGAGAGAAGACGATGCGATCAGTGCAGTCGTTAAACACAGTGCAGGTACTTTTTTCATCATCTTTTATCCTTTTGCCAATATTGTTGCAATTCAAGTTTTATAGCTTATCGCCAAGTTCAAGAAAAGAATGTAGGTGATGTGAAATTGATGAGGATAAGTTATAAATTTTCGTTATCGTAATCTTCTAGTGCAGGTATAAGGATGTTCTGGATTACATGTGCCTGTCGATCAATTTGTTCAGATGTTAGATTTGCATTATCTGTATGGTGGGCTAGTGAGTTTCTAAATTTTAGTATTGGGATTAACTCATAGTATATTGGTTTGTTAATTTCTTGAATATTAGTAAGATCCTCAATTGCCTTTCTTAAAGGTGGAGTATTTCTTGTGGGGAATTTTATATTGAATTTTCTTAGGATGGCTTTTTCTAATTTGGAAAATTGAATGAAAAAATTACCTATACTTTCTCTAAGTTTAGTTTCATTATTTAGGTTGTGATTCTCTTGATTCATATCCTCATTGTTATTTTTCTCTGTTTGTTGTGAATCATTGAAACTTTCGAGGTATTCATCATTTAACTTTGCTAACCGTTGAGGGTCAAAACTGTATATAACAAGATAAGTTAGATAAAAACAGAAATATAAAAAGCCACAGGTTGATGTGGTAATAAAAAAATCCTGAAAACTTAAATAGTTGAATGAAGATAGAACTAATAAACAACAAGTTATAACTAGTAAGCCTAGGACAAAAATTATAATTAAATTGTCAAAGACTATTCTCTTTGCACTATGGACAGCAGTATCCCAGGTTTCATCTTCAATTCTTTTCTTTTCTAATTGATCAAAAAGATATGGTATGGCGACTAGGGTTAATGCTAATAACCCTGCAATTACTTGAGCGATTACAGAGTATATGTATAAAATAGAATTCTCTGAAAGTTTTATATAGTAGAAGTTACCTATCTCGATAATGGTTGATGGTACAAAAGAGAATAGAATAGCTACAATTAGAAAGTAGACAACCTGATTTGATATTTTTTTCATATTAATAAGACAAATAAACCCTACTAATTATATAGCGGGGTTTATTTAAAAGATCAAGAATTATAAATACTTAACCCTGCAGCACACTTACATCCGCAATTGCCGTGAACAAATCACGCAACTGAGCCAATAAACGTAAACGGTTGGCTTTCAGTTCAGCGTCGTCTGCCATCACCATCACGCCTTCAAAGAAAGCATCAATTGGCGCACGAAGTGCTGCAAGCTTAGACAAAGCTTCTGTATAGTTACGTGCCGCAAGTAAAGGCTGAACCACTGGTGTAAGTGCTTGAAGCTCGGCATAAAGCGCTTTTTCAGCAGCTTCAACCAGATTCGTTTCAACCACAGCACCTTCAGGTGTTGCTTCTTTGGCAAGAATATTGGCAACACGTTTATTTGCCGCAGCCAATGCAGCCGCTTCTGGTAATGTACGGAAATGATTGACCGCAGTCACACGCTTATCAAAATCAAGTGGAGATTTTGGTGCAAGTGCTTGAACAGCCTGAATCACATCAACCGCAACGCCTTGGTCTTCATATTTCGCACGGTAACGACCTTCAAGGAATGCAACGGCATCCGCACGGGTTTTATCGTGATCTTTAATGATGTCGCCATAACCTTGCAAGGCAAAGTTAACCAGTTCTTCAATCGTCACATCAAGTTCATTTTCAATGATCAAACGTAAGATACCGATTGCAGAACGACGTAATGCAAATGGGTCTTTAGAACCTGTAGGCGCTTGACCAATACCAAAAATACCAACAAGCGTATCTAAACGATCTGCAAGCGCAATCGTTGTACCTGTTTTAGTTTGTGGTAATACATCACCGGCAAACTTGGGTAAGTATTGCTCACCTAAAGCTTCAGCAACTTCATGATTCTCACCTTCAAGGCGAGCATAATACGTGCCTGCAATACCTTGAAGTTCAGGGAATTCACCTACAAGTTCAGAGGTCAAATCACATTTAGCCAGTAACGCTGCTTTCTCAGCATCGGCAGCATTTGCACCTGTAATTGGTGACAATGCTACTGCTAATTTAGCAATGCGTTCTGATTTGTTCCAAAGCGTACCTAATTGTGCTTGGAATACCATATTCGCAAGTTTTTCTTTACGAGATGCAAGCGGTTGCTTTTGATCTTGTAAGAAGAAGAATTCCGCATCCGATAAACGAGGGCGTACAACTTTTTCATTTCCTTCAATAATTTGAATCGGATCTTTTGACTCAATATTTGAAATAGTAATGAAGTAAGGCTGTAATTTACCTTCTGCATTGATCAAACAGAAATACTTTTGGTTGTCCTGCATCGTGGTAATCAAGGCTTCTTGAGGAACAGCCAAATAACGCTCTTCAAAAGTTGCACGTAATGCAACTGGCCATTCAACCAAGCTGGTGACTTCATCAAGTAAGTCTACTGGGACAATCGCAGTTGCATTAACTTCATCAGCTAACTTTTTCACTTGATCTTGAATGGTTGCTTGACGCTTTTCGAAATTCGCAACCACGTACGCTTTTTCTAAAGTTGCCAAGTAGTCATTTGCATGCGTCAAAGTCACGGCTTCAGGTGCATGGAAACGGTGACCATAAGTCACATTCCCTGCTTTATGATCTTGAATAGTTGCTTCAACCACTTGATCATCTTTCAGCAATACCAACCATTTTACTGGACGTACGAATTCAGTACGACTTGCAGCAGAACGCATACGTTTTGCGATAGGTAAGTTGTCTAATGCAGTTTGTAAAATTTGTGGCAGTAAAGCATCAAGGCTTTGACCTTTCACATCTTTCAAAAAGCAAACTTTTTCAACTTTGCCTGCTTGGAACGTCGAAAGCTGATCAACCGTGATGCCTTGACCACGCATAAAGCCTTCAAGTGCTTTAGTTGGTTTGCCTTCTGCATCATAAGCGGCTTGAACAGCAGGGCCGTCAAAACGTTTTTGTGTGTCTGCTTGAGCAGCATCAATATCAACAATTTTGAGCGCTAAACGACGTGGTGCAGCATAAGCTTCGATCGCAGCAAAATTTAAGCCTGCATCTTTTAAGCCTTTTTCCGTTTCAGCTTTTAAGGCATCACGTAAAGTTTTTAAGCTTTTTGGTGGAAGTTCTTCACAGCCAAGTTCGAATAAAACAGTATGCTTTGTCATTATTTATTCTCCTTCGCTTTTTCAGCTTGGGCTGCTTCTGCTTCAACTTGTGCTTTTAACTGTGCTAATACTTCATCACGTAAATGTGGTTCTGCCATTGGGAAACCGAGTTTCGCACGCGCAGCCACATAACTTTGTGCAATTGAACGCGCTAAGGTACGAACACGTAAAATATAACGTTGACGCTCAGTTACAGAAATCGCACCACGCGCATCTAATAAGTTAAAGCTATGCGATGCTTTAATCACTTGCTCATAAGCAGGAAGTGGAAGTTCAGCTTCCATTAAACGAGCTGCTTCAGCTTCATAGAAATCGAATAATTCAAATAATTTATCGACTGGCGCATATTCGAAGTTATAGGTCGATTGTTCCACTTCATTTTGATGGAATACATCACCGTAAGTGACTGTACCGAATTGACCTTTGGTCCAAACAAGATCGTAAACTGAGTCTACACCTTGAAGGTACATTGCAAGACGTTCTAAACCGTATGTGATTTCACCAGTAACAGGGTAGCATTCAACACCACCGACTTGCTGGAAGTAAGTGAACTGAGTCACTTCCATACCATTTAACCAAACTTCCCAACCTAAGCCCCAAGCGCCTAGTGTTGGAGATTCCCAGTTGTCTTCTACGAAGCGAATATCGTGAGTCAGTGTATCGATGCCGATCGCTTTTAACGAATCAAGATAAAGCTGTTGGATATTGTCTGGGTTTGGCTTAAGTACCACTTGGAACTGATAATAGTGTTGTAAGCGGTTTGGGTTTTCACCATAACGACCATCTTTCGGACGGCGTGAAGGTTGAACATAAGCCGCGTTCCAAGTTTCAGGACCTAATGCGCGTAAGAAAGTTGCAGTGTGGAATGTCCCTGCACCCATTTCCATATCATATGGTTGTAATACGACGCAGCCTTGCTCCGCCCAATAGTTTTGTAGGGCAAGAATTAAGCCCTGAAATGTATCAATATGCGATATAGCACGACTCATGGTGCATCCACTGGAATCAAACAAAAATTGTGGTTAAGTATAAGGATTTTCGGGTGCAGTGCAAAGGATTCAAGCGTTTCAGCGACAAGTTCTGATAATAAATTATTTAAACGCTTTTGTTTAATTTTCGAGTTAATTCAAAACGTACCTAATAGCAGACATATTTTCTCAGTTGGCAAAGTCCTGAATGGGAGACCATTCACATAAACGTCACCTCATGACGCATAACATCTTTATCGATCTTAATTTTCAAATCATGAAATGTTAGCTTTGAAATGATGTTGTCACTGAGGTGCTTGCTATGTCTGATCGCATTCGTGAAAAATTACAAATTCTTGCGGACGCAGCTAAATATGATGTGTCCTGTTCCTCCAGTGGTAGTGACCGTAAAAATAAAGACAAAGGTTTAGGCGATGCCAGTCGGGCAGGGATTTGCCATAGTTATACCGAAGATGGGCGTTGTGTTTCTTTACTGAAAATCTTGTTCAGTAATGTTTGTATTTTTGATTGCGCTTATTGTGTGTCACGCCGTTCTAATGATGTCAAACGTGCTGCATTTACCGTACAAGAAGTGGTTGATCTGACCATTAATTTTTATCGTCGTAATTATATAGAGGGATTATTCCTTAGCTCAGGTATTTTTAAATCCGCAGACTATACGATGGAGCGGATGCTGCAAGTAGTGAAAAAACTGCGTTTAGAAGAAAATTTTAATGGCTATATTCACCTTAAAACCATTCCAGGTGCATCGCCTGAACTGATTCATGAAGCTGGGCTTTATGCTGACCGTATGAGTATCAATTTAGAAATGCCAACTGAGATCGGATTAAAAACGTTTGCCCCTGAAAAATCACATCAAGAAGTACAAAAAGACTTGGGGCTAGTGCGAGATCGACTGATTCAACTCAAAGATGAACGTCAAATTATTAAGCATGTGCCGAAATATGTACCCGCAGGGCAGACCACACAAATGGTGGTGGGTGCACATCAGGAAACTGATCAAGACGTACTTGTGATGGCAGATCGACATTACAAGGAGTTTAAACTGAAACGGGTGTATTTCTCAGGTTATATTCCAATTAATACGGAAAATAATTATCTTCCTGCTGTCGGTTCAGCACCACCTTTGTTGCGTGAAAATCGTCTTTATCAAAGTGATTGGTTGATGCGTTTTTATGGTTTTGAAGTCAATGAAATCGTCAATGAAAAACACCCACATTTAGATTTGGATATAGACCCCAAACTGAGTTGGGCGTTGCGTCATCCCGAGCAGTTTCCAGTGGATTTAAATCGTGCTGACTATCGCATGATCCTTCGTGTACCAGGCATCGGCGTAAAGTCAGCCAAGAAAATCGTGCAAGCGCGTCGTTTTGGCAAGATACATACTGATTTATTGAAGCAACTCGGTGTGGCGTATTCACGTGCCCAGTTTTTTATTCGCTGTGAAGACAGTCCACGGTTTCAAAAGGAACTTTCTACGACTGATATTCGTCAGCAAATATTAACGCAGGGTTCATCTAAATACGTTAAACAACTGTCACCTCAATTGAGTTTAGGATTTTAAACATGCTCAGTGATGCGGTGGTTTATTACTACTTTGATGGCTCTATGGTCGGTTTACTCAACTGCGTATTTCGTGCTTTTCAATTCAAAGAGTTTCACGTGCAACTGTGTTTAAACCAAGTTGCACAGCATGGTTTATTTGCCACTGTAGTTGAAATTCCAAATCACGAGCAACATGCAGCACGTGTTTGGTCAGCTTTACAGCAGAAACTTTCGCATTCATCTCTGAGACAATTTTATTTTGCTTATTTGTCGGAATCGTTGGATGCCTATCAGCATTTATTTAATTACTGTATCTATGTTTTTCGGCATCAACATTCAGTCGAAAAAAATTACTCTCATCCCAGTGTTTTAGCGATTTCGCAATGGACGAAAAAGGTCGGGCGCGAAAAGCATCGTATGGAAGCTTTTGTGCGGTTTAAGAAAACCAATGATGGTTTATTTTTAAGTTTAGTTCGACCTGATTTTAATGTATTGCCTTTGATACAGCCGCATTTTAAGCGTCGTTATCAAGATCAACGTTGGCTCATTTATGACGAACAACGCAAATATGGACTGTATTATGACTTACACGAGATTCATGAGGTGTCTTTAGATGCTCATCAGATTGACCGTAATATTGAAAATGGCTCGAGTCAAAACTTCCAATTAGAATTAGATGAACAAGAAGAATTATATGATCAGCTTTGGAAAGATTATTTCAATAGTATCAATATTAAAGAACGTCAAAATGTGAAATTGCATGTGCAATATTTGCCAAAACGTTACTGGCGATATTTGAATGAAAAATATGTTTAAGGCATTTTTTTGATTATTATTTTAAAAATACCAACATAACAAAAGAGCACATTCATGACTAAATTAGTTTTAAAAACAGCAGTACTGATTATGGCTTGTTTGAGTACTTTGGTATTTGCCAAAACGCAAGATAAAGCGATAGATCCTTATAGCGAATGTGTCGATAACACCATTCAACGGCTAAAACTGGGGAATATCAATAATGCTGTGGTGGAGATCTGTAGCACCAGAACCAAAACTTTATATGCAAAGCAGATTGTGCAGGTATTGGATCAAATAAAAAAACAGAGTCAGGAATACAAGCAGCTCGAACGCTATCAGGACATTATGAAATCACAACAGCTCTGGAAAAATTTTGTCGATCAAGAGTGCCGTAATGCTGGTGCTTATATCGGTTCGCCGATGTATGAGTTTTGCCCCATGCAAAAATATGCAGAGCGATTGGAGCAATTGGAGGAGTATTTAAATTGACCTTGATCAGTTTTCGTTATTATTTAAAACTGTAATTTAAATACATCTTCAGTCTGAGTCGGCGTATACTGCTGCAACCAATGAAACAACACTATTCCAGCAAGGTGCATTGTGAGCTTTACCCAATCAGACTGGCTAAATTTCTTAAAACCGAATTACAAAATATTACCTTTGAAAGAACGTTTACTTTCAGGATTTGGTGCGCTTTGCGGTTTGGCAATATCGTCTTTAATTAGTTGGTATGTATTGGGCGGTATGAATGCATGGTATATCGCACCGATGGGTGCATCGTCAGTGCTTCTATTCGCGGTTCCCAACAGTCCACTGGCACAACCCTGGAATGTGGTTGTTGGAAATACGCTGGCAGGGATTATTGGGGTGGCCTGTACTCAATATTTGCCTGATCTGACCAGCGCATTTAGCGTGGCGGTTGGGTTTGCTATTTTTATGATGATGACTACAGACTCCTTGCATCCACCGAGTGGGGCAGTGGCGATTACCGCAGTTTTGGGTGGTGAGGCAGTCCATCGTCTAGGATTTCATTTTGTACTGTATCCCGTGCTATTGAACTCGATTTTACTGTTGCTATTTGCGGTATTTTTTAACCGTTTAATTGGGCGGCATTATCCCATTACTGCGCATGTCAATGAGCGTTCCAAAGACCCGACCCCAACACAGAAAGTCTCGATTCAACCCAAGGATATTGAATATGCCCTGGAGCAATACACCGAGTTGCTCGACATCAGCCAATACGATCTGGAAAAAATCATTCTGGAAGCACAGGAACATGCAAGTGAACGCTTGAACAGTCATTTTATCTGTCGCGATATCATGAGTCAGGATGTGATCAAGCTGCATGAAGATGATG
Source organism: Acinetobacter sp. NIPH 284 (assembly GCF_000369425.1). Taxonomy (NCBI): domain Bacteria; kingdom Pseudomonadati; phylum Pseudomonadota; class Gammaproteobacteria; order Moraxellales; family Moraxellaceae; genus Acinetobacter; species Acinetobacter sp. NIPH 284. The sequence continues at coordinate 121,585 of NZ_KB850009.1, read as the reverse complement.
ATATTCATCAGGCGTTAGAGAAGTTCAAGGAAGTTAACCTGATGAGCCTGCCTGTGGTCAATATGGAAGAAAAACTGGTTGGAACGCTGGCTTTATATGAGGTGGTGGAGTGGTTTAAGGGGGCCGCCGATCCAAGAAATTCATGGCAGCATTATGTAAGGCAGATTATGAGTCGGCGTGTCGTGACTGTGGAACCGTCACAGCCGATTCAGGATTTAGTCCCCTATTTTGTAGAAAAATCTTTTAATTATATTCCTGTCGTGGAAAATCAACGTTTGATTGGCATGATTAGTCGTGCAGATATGATCGCTGCGCTTCAACAACAACTCAATCGTCAAAAGCTTCAATCAGAATAAAAAAAAGCTACGGTTGTATTAGGGGGAAATTCAACCGTAGCGACCAAAAGAGGCAAAGAAATTAACGTTTTATGCTTTGGTCTTCATAAACGGTTTTTACGGGCTGATTATAGCCTTGTACATAATCAACGCGACTTTGCTGTTGTTTTGGAATTACTAACCACAAAATCAGGTAAACCAAAATACCAGGGAAAGCGGCGCTCATGAGTGAAATCACTACAAAGATCAAGCGTAATAAATTTGCATTCCAACCAAAACGTTCCGCAATACCGCCCATTACACCAGCGATCATGCTTTGTCGGTTTGAGCGATATAAACCAGAATTGGTCATTTAATTTTTCTCCTAAAATATTTGATACAGCAGTAGAATGAGGCTTCATTCCTGATAAGTCGCTGTTAATAATAAGATAGGGATGAACTGGTTTTTTTAAAGTTTAAACAGATGGGAGAATCGTTACGGTGTGTAAAAGGCTGATGGAAAAAACGACAGTATCGCCTAAAATGCACCGACTTAAAGCATTCTGCTTTGTTAATTTGCTATTTCATCAAGTTACGTCCGCCATAATTACCCATTTGAGGGAATAGACGAATATTCAAATGCTTCCTATATTTTGCAGAACCATCGGATGTTTTTGAAAAAAGTGTGACAACGATGTTGATATTAGAGATTTGTGGATATGCAGTTCAGGTTCTTCTTACAGCATGTTAGTGTAGGATTTTTATTGAGTTTGGGCTTGAGTGCTTGTGATAGCTATCATCCAGATTCAATGAAAACATCAAACCAAGCGCAGCCAACTGGTGATGAAAGTTCTATTCCAGTCATGTTAGATGCTGAGCAAGCACGAACAAGTGCAAGTGAAGGAATGTCACTGACTGAGGTTGCTGGACAAGCAACAGTTCCTCATGTTGCTTCTAAACATATGACGCAACCGACTCAACAAGATATGCAATATGTTGGGCGCTATCATGCGCGTATTCCTTGTACTGATGCATTTGCCGGTTGTGTCAAAGATGAAAAAGAAGCGGAATATATCTTAAATTTATTAGAAGATGGTTCAGTTTATTGGACCAATACCAGTTTCGGGCGTTTGGGTTCAGATCCATCGCACAATATGGCCAAAATAGAGCGAACCTGTAAGCAGGTGCAATGGCATGTTGAGCCCACAGAACAAGAGATCGTTGTGCGCTGTGATGCGGTGGATGTGAATTTATATTATCGGATCAATCAGGACCAGAATCTTGTGATGGATCTGGATAAAATCTGGAATGGGGATCAGGGCCGCAACCGTAAGTTCTTTAAGGAATATCCATTTCCTAAAAAAGCCTATGTGTTTGAAAAGGCGGAATAGAAAAATGAGTATAAAAAAAGAGCGCATCAAGCGCTCTTTTTTGTGAGTTCCGATTAGTAATCGAAGCTGAAGTGTTCTGGAGCAAGAGAAGTCAAAGTACGTGAAGTCGTTACCATTGATTCTGCGTGACCTTGTGCACGTGGCAATAAACGGTCAAAATAGAAATCTGCAACTTTGATTTTTGCTTTATAGAATTCAGGCGTTTCAATGCCGTTACCAGCTTCTAGTTTTTCAGAAGCAATCACTGCTTGTTGAGCCCAGAAATAAGCCATCATCACATAACCAGAGAACATCAAGAAATCAGCAGAAGCAGAAGATACGATGTCACGGTCTTTGCGTGCTGCAAGCATGATGCGAACAGTTAATGTGTTCCATTGAGCGCAAACCTTAGTTAAGTCCCAAGCGAAGCGACGTAAATACTTGTTGCGAGCATGTGCAGCACAGAATTTTAAGATTTCAGCAGTATAGTCACGAACAACTTTACCTTTTGAGCTTAAAAGAACTTTACGACCTAATAAGTCAAGTGCTTGGACACCCGTTGTACCTTCATACAATGTTGAGATACGTGCATCACGTGCGATTTGTTCCATGCCCCATTCTTTGATGAAACCATGACCGCCATATACTTGGATACCATGGTTTGCAGCTTCCAAACCTAATTCAGTCAAGAAACCTTTAAGAATTGGAGTATAGAAACCAAGTTTGTCATCGGCAGCTTCATAAGCAGCTTGATCACCACTTGCCAATGCATCCGCCATCTTGTCTGCAAGTTTTGCAGCGTGGTAGATCATTGAACGACCGCCTTCTGCAACCGCTTTTTGAGTTAACAACATACGACGAACATCAGCATGGTGAATAATCGCATCAGCTACACGCTCAGGCTCTTTCTTACCAGAAAGGGCACGCATAGACATACGATCTTTCGCATAAGGTAATGCACCTTGGAAAGAAAGTTCAGCGTGAGCAATACCTTGAACCGCTGTACCGATACGTGCAGTGTTCATGAAGGTAAACATTGCATGTAAACCTTTGTTGATTTCACCGATGAGGTAACCAGTTGCATTGTCAAAGTTCAATACAGCAGTTGCTGAAGCACGGATACCCATTTTGTGTTCGATTGAACCACAAGATACGGTATTGCGCTCACCTACACCGCCGTCAGCAGTTGGGATAAACTTAGGCACGATAAATAAAGAAATACCACGGGTACCAGCAGGTGCATCTGGAAGACGTGCAAGTACGATGTGGATAATGTTTTCAGTTAAATCATGCTCACCCGCAGAGATGAAGATTTTAGTACCAGAGATTTTATAAGTACCATCAGCAGCAGGTTCAGCTTTAGTTTTAACTTGACCTAAGTCTGTACCACATTGAGGTTCCGTTAAGCACATTGTTCCTGACCAAGTACCTTCAACCAGTTTAGGCATATAAGTCGCTTTTTGCTCATCTGTACCAAACTGGATGATGGTGTTCATACAACCTGTACTTAAACCAGGGTACATGGTGAATGACCAGTTTGCAGTACCCATCATTTCAGACTTGATGAGGTTTAAAGACATTGGCAGGCCTTGACCACCAAATTCTTCTGGGTAAGAAAGACCTTGCCAGCCACCCATGACGAACTGGTCATAAGCTTCCTTGAAGCCTTTAGGTGTTGTGACTTCACCATTGTTAAAGGTACAGCCTTCTTCATCACCTGACTGGTTCAGTGGAGAAAGTACGTTTTCGCAGTAATCTGCCGCACCTTCAAGAATCATATCAACTGTATCTTTATCAGCATTCTGTCCACTTGCCAAAGTTTGGTAGTGTGCAGGATAATCAAACACTTCATTCATTAAGAAGCGAACATCACGGAGCGGGGCTTTATAAGCTGGCATAATCTTAATCCTGTATTTGAATCGTTTTGGATTATCTGTTTCGATACTTTGATTATTCACAATGGTGATAAAAATACATTGATAAACACTATGGAAAAGACTGTCAGAAAAGCGAATTAATCAGATGAGAGGGGCGTGAAAAAGTCAACTTTTCGCTGCTGTTTGAAACTCATTTTAAATATGAAAATGATTAAATTTACAGTTGTAAATATAATGATATAAGGGTATTTGGTAAAACTATGCGTTTAAAATATTTAACTTTATGTGTATTGGGGTTTAGTCTTTCTGCATGTTCCCAGCATGTCATTAAAACCAATTCAGGTTCTCAGAATTTAGAGCAAAAGGCAATTAATAGTCTGAATGCAATGTATGAATATCCGAGTTACGATTATCGTGGCAGATTTAAAGTTCATGTCGACCTAGATCAAAATAAATCAAACACCTCGTCAGAAAAGGCAACCTTAGATGCAGCACTCAAACAAAAAGTGAATCAATATTTACAAGAGCAAAAGGTTAATTTAAACAGCAAACAGAAGCAGGCACTTTATAATGCTTTGGCACAACAGCCCAAAAGTTCTGGTGGTTCTAAAGCTGATAAATTTGCTCGGATCATAGCCAATATATTGAATGATATGCAATTTGAATATGATGGTTCTGTGCATTATCGTCAGAAAATGGGGTCATTTAATCTGACAGCACGTTATGAAAAACCAACCTTGTTAGTTCAAGCAAAAGTGCCGATGGTTCTAGATTAGGACTTACGCATTGACGGATTCAAAAAAGTACTAAAATACTTTATAAAGTATCTGTGATCAGACGAATTAAACATGCTTCTAGAGCAACTTGT
>NZ_KB850009.1:30712-116306 GCF_000369425.1 Acinetobacter sp. NIPH 284 | reverse complement strand
TTTCATGAATTACATTCAAGTCATTGGAAAATAGAGCAATATCACCGAGTGATTAAACAGGTTTGTCATATTGAAAAGTTTCAAGTAAGACGATCTAAACTGATTTTGAATCATATTTTTTCAGCCTTGATGGCCTACGTTGAGATACAAAAGAACCAGTTTGAGCGGATCTTTGAAAATATATATCGTTGGCAGAAGAAATTATTTAGACCAATGATCAAAAACTTCATTGATGACTTTATTCTCGATAAAAATCATCTGCTACCACAGAGAATCTATAAATGATAGTGCGTAAGTCCTATAGATTTAAATAATTATAAGTTTTATATCAATTACTTTGCTTTGATGCCGTATTTGGTGAACAAAGAAAATCAAAATAATTTAGCTTATTTGGATTTTTCAAAATATCAGGCAATGTTTAAGCAAGTGGATTACAAAAAATTTGCAGAGTATGTGAAAGCTTCAAGTGCTGTGTATTACCGTTTAGCTGATCAAAATAACATTCAAGCATTGTCTGTCTCCGCTGCTGATCGAAATTTAGGAGTAGTCGAAAAAATTCGCTTAAAAACATCGATTGAAGAATTAATTTTACAAGCGAATTTGTACAGCAAAGTGAATGAAAAATATTTAATGCAAAGCATTTTAAATATTAAAGAACAAAACTTAGAAAAGCTGATTGCTGATGAAACCAATGCTGTAAGCAAAACCAAGCCTGATGCAGCGGCATCCATATTAGCGAGTAAAGATTCCGCAGATGATGCAAGTGTCGTCAGTCAGCAATTATATCGTTTAGTGAATCAGCACTTTGGTGTTGAAGATGAAGCTGATCCAAAGGTATCCGATGCAGCGCAGCAAGCGATGGATGCTGCCAAAGCTGGGATAGTCACTGACGATTCAGAATCAGCTGATGCTGCCGCAGATGCAGCTTCTTCCTCGGAAGATGAGCAAGGTTTAACAGAGGCCCAATGTACAGCGCTTCAGAATGCTCAACAGGCTGCTTATGGAGATGCACAGTATTGTGAAAGTATTTACGATATTGATGTTTTTAATGCGAAAAAAGCCGAATCAGGTTTTCTATCTTATGTTGAAAAATTACAAAGCGTAGAAAAAGAATTTGCTGTATATGATGAAAATCAATTTGTTGATGATCAGGCATTTAAAGCGCTGTGGATCAAGCATCAGGCTGAGATTGAAAAAGCATTGCCTCCTCAAGACAAACGTAATCCATTTACCATGGATATTGGTTTAGATGCGCAAGGGCGAGCAGTTAAAATTGATTATGATTTGAATTATGCACTCCCTGAACTCAAGTCTCGTTTTAATCTTAAAGCAGATATGTTGATTTCCAATTATGGCCAAGCAACGCCAATTGATCAGGCTCAATTGAAACGAGCGAAAACATGGGCTGAAGCAAGTAAAGGCTCAATGTTGGAACAAGCAATCGGTAGTTTCTCAGAGAAATTGGGACAGACAGGCATTCAAGAGCGTTCAGCTGAACCTTATACGTTATCTTTAGAAGATCAACTCAAAATCATTGCAGAACAGCGATATGATGCTACACACAGTTATGAGCAAACATTTAAAGCAGTATTTATTGCCAAGCTGATAGAAAATAAAGCAGAAATTGCACAACGTTATACAAGTCAGGAATTGCAGGAAATCGCGGCTGTTTATGCCTATTGGTATGCCACAGATGACATCTATAACCCACAAGGTAAGGCGTTGAAGAGCATTGAAGCATTACAGAAGAAACATCATCTTGAGCAAGATGATCAGTTTGATGACAAGTTGGGACAAGCTGTTAATCGTATTGTAAATGATGCGATGCATGGTGATAAAGATCGTCAAGCTTGGAAAAATCTACAAGCTCAATATAAGCAGCCACAGCAGCTATTTGCTCAACAGTATCAAGTTCAATTTGAGCGCGCTAATGGAGTTTCGAGTGAGGAAAAACCACTATTAGCACAAACCGCAACGATTTTGGGACAAGTATATGTCGATGCTCGTAAAAATCAGTTGTCCGAAAAGAGCATTAAATCATTAAAGATTGAGCATAATGAATTTATTGATTATGAAATCTTTAAAGAAGTGTATTTGAAAATGCTAACGGCAAAATAATTGGCGATTACTTGAAAAGAACCTGCGCAATGCAGGTTCTTTTTTGCTTACTAATTTATAGATGGGTTATAAGAAATCTTTTAATTCAGGTTTGACCCCATTCCAAATAGAAAAAGCTTCAATTGCTTGACCCACCAACATACCAAAACCATCTGTTGATGGAACTTGACGCTCTTGAGCTTGATTCAAAAAGCTCGAAGGTTTGCCATAAGCCATTTCATAAGCATGGTGAAAAACCAAGCATTCAGGAAGCTGTAAAGTATCACCAGTTAAGCTAGCAGAAGTGGCATTGATGACAAAATCAAATTCACCAGCGAGTTGCTCCAAGCTGAGCGCTGAGAGTTGCGCCTGCGGCACGGCATCTTTTAAATCTGAGACCAATTGTTCAGCTCGAGCAAGTGTACGGTTGGCAATGACAATCTGTTTTGCGCCTGCCTGTACCAATGGATAGATCACACCACGGGTCGCACCGCCTGCCCCTAGAATTAAAATACGGCTATTTTCAAGATTCCAGCCCAGAGCCTGAATGGCGGCAACCAAACCTTGTCCATCAGTATTGTCACCATACAGTTTGCCATCCTGCATCCATAAGGTATTCACGGCTTTGGCAATCTTGGCGCGTTCAGTCAGTTGATCACATAAGGCAAAGGCCTGCTCTTTAAAAGGAACAGTCACATTCATACCCACACCACCTTGAACAAAGAAGTCTTTGGTGGTTTTTTCAAATCCATCCAGTGGTGCAAGAATTTTTTTATAGTTTAAATCAACTCCTGTTTTTGCTGCAAAAGCATGATGCAATTCTGGTGAGCGGGATTGTTCAATCGGATTCCCAATGACAGCAAATTGTTTGGTCATACTTTTATCCAAAGTTGAAAGAGGGGACAGAGGCTATTAAACATATTTGAATGCTTATGCTGAGACAATATACGATAATCTTTAGGTACAAAAAAAGCACCTAAATTCAGGTGCTTTGAATAATTACGGTCAATTATTTATTTAAACTCAACCAATCTCTAGGTTTTAGATAATAATCTGTTAAGCGTTTTTCTATTGAGTCGGCATCCCATTCAGGGCGATACGACCAACCCGCGAGATTAGGCAGGCTAACTAAAATCGACTCAATACGACCACCTGTTTGCAGGCCAAACAGGGTACCGCGATCGTAGACTAAATTATATTCAACATAGCGACCACGACGATACAATTGGAATTCACGTTGAGCTTCGGTATAAGGTTGTTCACGATGCTTTTCAAAAATAGGCAAGATTGCTTCTAAATAACCATTACCAACGGCTTGAATATATTTAAAGCAAGTTTCGAAGTCCCATTGGTTCAAATCATCAAAGAATAAACCACCTACACCACGTTGTTCATCACGATGTTTTAAGTAGAAATAATCATCACACCATTGTTTATGTTCAGCATAAACATGTTCGCCAAATGGTTGGCATAAGTCATAAGCGGTTTGATGCCAGTTTTGAATATCTTGATCATCTGGATAGAAAGGTGTGAGATCAAAGCCACCGCCAAACCACCAAACAGGGTCTTGACCCTCAGGTTCAGCAACAAATAAACGTACATTGGCATGTGAAGTTGGGATATTGGGATTTTTAGGATGAATCACTAAAGAAACGCCCAACGCTTGTGCTTTTGCACCTGCGATTTGAGGATGGCGTTCCGTTGCAGAAGCAGGAAGTTTACTGATGTTGATGTGGGAAAACATCACTCCGCCTTTTTCAATCACTTCACCATTTTGCAGAACTCGAGAGCGACCACCGCCACCTTCGGTTCGTTGCCAATCATCAATGATAAATTCAGCGGTGCCACCGCCTGCACGTTCCTGTTGTTCTAATCCTGCACAAATACGTGCTTGTAAGTCGAGTAAAAACTCGCGAACACGTTGAATATCAGCTGAAGTTGGATGCTGCATTTCAACCTTCTAATCATTAAAAAAGATGGAAGGATATGTACCATGAAATCATAAAAAAAATAAGCTGATTTTATGATTCAAACTGCAATTAGATAGTTGAACGACTTAAAGGATCTAATCGATTTCACAATAATTATTCCGACTAAAAGGGTTGGTTGATTTCTTGGGTTAAGCTCAGCAGAATGTATTGATAATGCTTGTTGTTGCAAGCTGAACATCAGATAGGCACGTTATGACTCAAGTTCATTCACTTATTCAAAAATACAATGTTGCAGGACCACGTTACACCAGTTATCCGACTGTTCCGTACTGGCAAGAACAAGATTTTAGTTTGGAAATGTGGAAGCAAACTTTAAAACGGGCATTTGATGAGACAAATACGAGTGAAGGGATTAGTTTATATATCCATTTGCCATTTTGTGAAAGCTTGTGCACTTTTTGTGGTTGTCATAAGCGTGTAACCAAGCGCCATGAAGTGGAACAACCTTATATTCAAGCCGTGTTAAAAGAATGGGAGTTGTACTGCCAGTTGCTTGTCGACAAACCGAGGATTAAAGAAATTCATTTGGGGGGAGGAACTCCGACATTTTTCTCTGTACAACACTTGATCGAGTTGATTAATGGGTTATTGGCAAATGCAGATGTATCCGATGAATATGAATTTAGTTTCGAAGGACATCCTAATAATACGACTCGAGAGCATTTACAAGCCCTATACGACCTAGGTTTTCGCCGAGTGAGTTATGGGGTGCAGGACTATAACGAAAAAGTTCAGAAAGCAATTCACCGTATTCAACCATTTGCTCATGTACAACAGGTTACAAATTGGGCACGTGAAATTGGCTATACCTCGATTTCACATGATTTGGTCTTTGGCTTACCATTTCAGAACTTGACTGATGTGTTACACACGATTGAACAAACGAATAGTCTAAAGCCAGATCGTTTGGCATTTTATAGCTATGCTCATGTACCTTGGATTAAAGGCAATGGACAGCGTGGTTTTAAAGATCAGGACGTACCTAAAGATGAGTTGAAACGCCAGTTATATGAAGAGGGAAAGAAAAAACTTTTAGCACAGGGTTATCATGAAATTGGTATGGATCACTTTGCTTTGGAACATGACAAAATGTATCAAGCTTTCCAACAAGAAAATCTGCATCGTAATTTCATGGGGTATACCTCATCAAAAACGCAAGTCATGATTGGCCTAGGTTTGTCTTCAATTAGTGATAGTTGGTACAGCTTTGCGCAAAATGAAAAAACACTAGAAGATTATTATGCACGTTTAGAGAAGAATGAGATTCCTGTATATCGTGGACATCTTTTAACAGAAGAGGATTTAGTCATTCGCCAACATATACTCAATTTAATGTGTCACTTTAGTACTTCATGGCAGAATGAAGCATTGTATTTTCCAGAGTTACCTGAAGTATTAGCACAACTAGAGGAAATGCAGAATGACGGTTTGTTAAAGATGACATCAAAGGATATCCAAGTAACCGAACAAGGCAAAGCATTCGTAAGAAATATTTGCATGGCATTTGATTTACATCTTCGCCGCAAAATACCCAATAACCGTATTTTTTCTATGACGATATAAAACAATCGCTTATTTTTTTCGAATTATCATGAGCTTGATTGAATCAAGGATGACTTAGAAGTCATCCTTCTGGTAAAGATGGTCCATACGCTCACGTTTGGTCTTTAAATATTGTTCATTAAATGGGTTACGACCTACTGTTAACGGTACACGGTCAACCACATGAATGCCTAAATCCGTCAATGCCTTTAATTTTAACGGGTTATTCGTAATTAACTTAACTTCTTTAATTTGTAGATGATCCAGCATAATGCTACACATATCATAACGACGTGCATCCGCAGGAAGATTTAATAACAGGTTTGCATCAACAGTGTCATGTCCTTGATCTTGAAGTGCATAAGCTCGGATTTTATTGGTCAATCCAATGCCACGACCTTCTTGACGTAAATAAAGGATGACACCTTGACCTGCTTCATTGATCAAATGTTGGGTTGCTTGCAGTTGAGGACCACAGTCACATTTCAGTGAGGCAAAAGCGTCGCCCGTAAGACACTCTGAGTGAATACGAACTAAAACAGGAGTATTTGGTGGAGTTTCTAAACCTTTAGAAAGCGCCACATGTTCTTCACCCGTCTTTGGGTCTTGAAACACGGAAATATTGAAGTCACCGAAAGCAGTTGGTAGCTTTGATGTTGCAATAAATTCAATCGGCACAGATTTATTCACTATTATCAGAAAAACTGTCAAAGTATAGCCTAATGTGTGAAGATTGCGTGAATTAGAATGTCTGATTTTTCACACAAGTTTTTCTTTTTCATACAAAGCACACAATAATGGTTGATAAACAGTGACATAATTCAGGATAATCTGATGGCTATACTGTAAATGTATGCAAGAGAATGTTCAGCACTACATCATTCGCCCATGTGGCTGATTGAAGGTGCATCATGTTTAATTGTATGATCACCCCCATTTAACCCAGCTTCGGATTTGCCAGGCTTAAAAAGGCTTTGCCACATTATGTTGTATACCGAAATTCCAACTCAACGCCCTGTTACGCCATTGTTGGATGAAATCGATCATCCTGAGCAATTACGTCAGCTCGAGCAAAGCCAACTCCCTCAAGTGGCAGATGAGTTGCGTCAATATATTTTGTATGCAGCAGGACAAAGTGGTGGTCACTTTGGCGCAAATTTAGGTGTGATTGAACTGACAGTTGCTTTGCACTACTGTTTCAATACACCAAATGATCGTTTAGTTTGGGATGTAGGGCATCAAGCATATCCTCACAAAGTCCTGACTGGACGTCGAGAACGTATTACCACAATTCGTAGTAAAGGTGGTTTAGCTGCATTTCCAGCACGTGATGAATCTGATTTTGATACTTTCGGTGTAGGACATTCTTCAACAGCAATTTCTGCTGGATTAGGGATGGCACTGGCTCGTCGTTATCAGCAAAAACCTTGCGAAGTTGTTGCCATTATCGGTGATGGTGCAATGACAGCAGGGATGGCTTTTGAAGCCATGAATGATGCTGTTGCGCATGATGCTGATCTAATCGTTGTATTGAATGATAATGATATGTCGATCTCATGCAGCACGGGTGGTTTTGCAAAACATCTCGCTGCGATTTGGGAAACGGGTCAATTGGTCAATGTAAATGAACAGGGCGAAGCTTATGTTCAGCCACATCCAAAATGGACATACAATTCGCGTTTGCATCAATCCGCAACAGATGCTGCGGATAACTTATTTAAAGCGATCGGTTTTGATTATTTTGGGCCATTTGATGGACATGATGTTGAACAACTCACACAAGTTTTTCATGCGCTAAAAAAACGTAAAGGCCCTCGTTTAGTTCATATTTATACCAAAAAGGGTAAAGGTTTTGCGCCTGCTGAAGCAGACCCGATTACCTATCATGCGATTACTAAAATTGCAGCTAGAGCATCTGCACCTGCAAAAAAATCACCGCCTAAATACTCAGACGTGTTTGGACAATGGTTATGTGATGAAGCAGCGCAAGATGATCGTTTACTCGCAATCACTCCAGCGATGTGTGAAGGTTCAGGGATGGTTCAGTTTGCAAAGCAATACCCTGAACGTTTCTTTGATGTTGCGATTGCTGAACAACATGCAGTAACTTTAGCAGCGGGTATGGCGTGTGAAGGCTTAAAACCAGTTGTCGCGATTTATTCAACTTTCTTGCAACGTGGTTATGATCAATTGATCCATGATGTTGCCTTGCAAAATCTAGATGTCACTTTTGGGATTGATCGTGCTGGTTTGGTCGGTGAAGATGGTCCGACCCATGCAGGTGCATACGATTATGCCTATATGCGTACTGTACCCAATATGGTGATTATGGCGCCAAAAGACGAAAATGAATGTCGTCAAATGCTACACACTGCATATCACTATAATGGACCAACTGCCGTACGTTATCCACGTGGTGTTGGTACAGGTGCTGAAATCCAACAGCAAATGACTGCTTTAGAAATTGGTAAAGCTGAAATCATTGCGCAATTTAATCAGGACGCAGATCAGCAGATCAGTATCCTTGCTTTTGGTAGTCGTGTTGCAGCATCAGTTGAAGCAGCAGAATTATTTGCAAGTAAACATTCGGTTGCTGTACGTGTGGTCAACATGCGGTTTGTAAAACCATTAGATGAGCAGATACTTCGTGACTTAGCTGCAGACACAAAAATTTTCGTGACTGTAGAAGAACATGCGGTTATGGCGGGTGCGGGAAGTGCAGTAAATGAATTTTTAGCACAAGCTAAAATCATTAAGCCAATTTTAAATCTAGGTTTGCCAGATGCATTTTTACATCAAGCAACTCATCAGCAAATGCTTGCAGATTGTGGTTTAGATGGACAAGGGATTTTTGCTTCAATTGAGAAAGCTTGGTTATAGATCGCTAACGCTTTGTAAATTAGAAAATAATCTTTCGCAAACATTTTTTACCTAAAAGCCCTTATATTTGATAGAATATGAGGGCTTTTATGCATTATTCTTTGTCAAAATCTTCAAATTTGTAGTGGGTGTTCAATGGAACCTATGGTGGTTATGGCTGCGCGTGCGGCTCAAACAGTTGGTCAAGAGCTTTTAAAGGCACATCAAAATCGTCATAAACTCGATTTACAAGTTGAAGAAAAAGGCATTGATGGTCCAGTAACGCGTGTTGACCGTTACATCGAACAGCTTACAATTGATACGCTTCGTAAAAGTTATAAAAACCATAGCTTCCTTGGTGAAGAGTTTGGTATGCAAGAAGGTAAAGGTCACGATGCAGATTGGTGCTGGGTGATTGATCCTTTAGATGGTACTCAAAACTTTATCAACGGTTTCCCTCATTTCTGTATTTCTATCGCTGTACAACATAAAGGCGTAACTCAGCACGGTGTGATCTATGATCCAGTGCGTGATGAATTATTCTCTGCAAGTCGTGGTCGTGGCGCAGTCATGAACCAACGCCGTATCCGTGTCAATGTTAAAGACTCTTTAGAAAGCACATTCCTTGCGGTAGGTCATCCTTATCGTGCGAAACGTAATGGTGAAATCGTTTCTTATGCAGAACAACATTTCGCTTCTTTGTTGGCTGTCACCAAATCAGGCGCGCAAATCCGTCGTGGTGGTTCTGCTGCGCTAGACTTGGCTTATGTGGCCGCAGGTCGTTTTGACGGTTTCTTTGAGCTTGGCTTAAAACCGTGGGATATTGCTGCGGGTGAGTTGATTGTAAAAGAAGCGGGCGGTGTGGTTGTGGATGCTCGTGGTGGTAATGAATCATTTGATAATGGTCAAGTACTTGCTTGCTCATTGAAAATGTTAAAACCACTGATGCAAACAGTTGTTCCAGCTTGGGGCGATGCTGCAAAATAAATTTTAGATTAAAAAACCCTCAATAATTTGAGGGTTTTTAATTATGATCTGATCATAATGAAGGAGTTATTTTTATAATTTCATCTTCTTTAATCGGTCAGATAAAAATAATAAAGGTGATCCAGTAGAAAAACCTATTAAAAAGGGTGACTTTTAAAATTATTCTGCTATAATCCGCCCACGCACTTAAATTCCAGTTCATTACCTGAACATTCAGTTCTATTCATATTAGCGCACGCTGTCCATAGAGAGGACCATATCTTGCGCCCAAATCGCTTAGCGATTCTTCAGGTTGAGGCAGTAATCAAGCGTGCGTTTAGTCCACATCGTCGTTATTCGGATTGCCGCTGAACTTCATCTATTTTCAGCTTGAGTCGCTTTGCCGCTTTTTGCCGATGTCTATTTTTTGTATTTATTAAAATGGAGCACCCATTAGGGTGAAACTCTCTATGAGCAAAACTTTTGCCGAATTTTCTTTGCACGAAACCTTACAACAAGCCCTAGAAGGTTTAGGTTTTACAAGTCCAACTCCTGTGCAAGAACAAGCGATTCCAGCTGCGTTAGATGGAAAAGATTTATTAGTTTCAAGCCAGACAGGTTCTGGTAAAACTGCAGCATTTTTACTCCCTACATTAAATGCTTTGGCAGGTCAGGAAACTTTTGTGCCATTTAAAGAGCGCATGAAAGCTGTGACTCAACCAAGCATCTTGGTTTTATGTCCTACGCGTGAATTGGCTCAACAAGTAAGCCAAGATGCGATTGCATTTGTACGTCATATGAAAGGTGTTCGTATTGCTGCAATCATGGGTGGTATGCCTTTTGGTAAGCAAATTCAACAACTTAAAGGCGCACAAGTGATTGTTGCAACGCCAGGTCGTTTGCTTGACTTAGTAAATCGTCGTCAATTGAAACTTGATAAAGTTGAATCGTTAATCGTCGACGAAGCTGACCGTATGCTTGATCTAGGCTTCTCTGAAGATTTAGAAGCAATTGGCGAGTTAGCTGCAAACCGTAATCAAACATTAATGTTCTCTGCGACTTTTGCTGATCGTATTATTCGTCTTGCTGAACGTATGATGAATGATCCACAACGTATCGCAATTGAAACCGGTCACAGCACTAACACTGATGTAACACAAACATTACATTGGACAGATGGTTTTGAGCATAAGAAAAAATTACTTACTCACTGGTTGTCTGACGAGTCAGTAGATCAAGCTGTTGTCTTTGCAAGCACGCAAGAAGATACAGATATGCTTGCTGAAGAATTGGCTGAAGCAGGTCACTCAGTTGTTGCATTGCATGGTGCTATGCCACAAACCGTTCGTAACCGTCGTTTACGCAGCATCCGTGAAGGTCGTGCAAAAATCTTAGTTGCAACTGACGTAGCAGCACGTGGTTTAGACGTACCAACTATTTCTCACGTGATTAACTTCGGTTTACCGATGAAAAACGAAGATTATGTACACCGTATTGGTCGTACAGGTCGTGCAGGTCGTACAGGTCAAGCGATTACACTTGCGACTTATCGCGAGCGTGGCAAAATCCGTGCTTTAGAAGATTACTTAGATGCACGTTTAAATGTATCTGAAATTGAAGGTTTAGAGCCATCTCCACCTCCTGCTCGTTCAGGTCGTGATGGTGGCGGTCGCGGTCGTGATGGCGGTGGTCGTGGTCGTGGCGGCCGTGATGGCGGTCGTGGTGGTTTTGGCGGTGGTCGTCGTTTTGAAGGCGAGAGCAATTTCAAACGTCGTGAAGGCAGTGAAGATCGTCCACGTCGTAGCTTCGATGATAAACCACGTGGTGAGCGTCCATCATTCGGTGGTGAAGATCGCCCACGTCGCGAGTTTAACTCTGACCGTCCACGTCGTGAAGGTGGTTTTGAAGACCGTCCACGTCGTAATTTTGATGATAAACCACGTGGTGAACGTCCATCATTCGGTGGTGAAGACCGTCCACGTCGCGAGTTCAATTCAGATCGCCTACGTCGTGAAGGTGGTTTTGAAGATCGTCCAAAGCGTAGTTTTGGTGGTGAAGATCGTCCACGTCGCGAGTTCAATTCAGATCGCCCGCGTCGTGAAGGTGGTTTCAATGATAAACCGCGTTTTGATTCGAATGATGACAATCGTGGTAACCGTGTAGATTACAAACCACGTCGTGAAGGTAGCTTCGGCGACCGTCCAAAGCGCGATTTTGGTGATCGCCCACAACGTGAAGGTGGTTTTGGTGACCGTCCAAAACGTAGTTTCGGTGGTGAAGATCGTCCAAAACGTAGTTTCGGTGGTGAAGACCGTCCAAAGCGTAGTTTCGGTGGTGAAGACCGTCCAAAGCGTGATTTTGGTGATCGTCCAGCACGTGAAGGTGGCTTCGGTGGTGACCGTCGTCGCAAAAACGATTTTTAATCGTTAAAAAAACCGATGAAAAGAAGAGCCAGTTGTAAAACTGGCTTTTTTATTTAGGATTAGTCATGTAAAATTAAAAAAATGCCTACTAATTCAAATTTTATAGAAGAAATGAATAAACTTAAACAAAATAAAAGTCTTTTAAGTCAAATATGGTCATTCATTTGTGGTGAAGGGTTGCCATGTCTATTTGTTATTTTAATGCTTTGTAATGGGTTATTTTTTGCATATGCACTTATTGCACGCAATAATACCGATTCTTTGAATGCAAGCTTACAACATGAGTTGAGCACAGAGGTTGATAAAAAGAACAATTACATAAATTAATAATCTTCATACGTAGCATATCAAAATAAAAACAAGCGCTTAATCTTTCAGTGTATAGTATGCGTGCATAAAAAGTGCAGGAATGAATGCCAGTATGAATAACAAATCTCCTCTCGATGCTGAAGCCCTCATTGAAGTTAAAAACTTGAGCTTTAACCGAGGGGAACGCGTCATTTATGATGATGTCAGTCTTAAAATTCGACGTGGTCAAATTACTGCAATTATGGGGCCTTCAGGAACAGGTAAGACCACTTTGCTCCGTTTGATTGGTGGGCAGTTAATCCCTGATCATGGTGAAGTATTGCTCGATGGTAAGAATATTGCAGCCATGTCTCGTCCAGACTTGTTTGCTGCACGCGCACGTATGGGGATGTTATTCCAGAGTGGTGCGTTATTTACTGATATGTCAGTTTATGAAAATGTTGCATTTCCTATTCGTGCGCATACACAATTACCAGAACATTTGATTGCTGAGTTAGTCGCTTTAAAGTTGGAGTCGGTTGGGCTACGTGGTGCTGAACCCTTAATGCCATCTGAACTTTCAGGAGGTATGAATCGTCGTGTTGCCTTAGCGCGTGCGATTGCACTTGATCCAGAATTGATTATGTATGATGAGCCATTCGCTGGCCAAGATCCAATTGTTAAAGGTGTTCTAACACGATTGATTCGTTCTTTGCGTGAAGCTTTAGACTTAACAACAATTATTGTCTCGCATGATGTCGCAGAGACATTATCGATTGCTGATTATATTTATGTGGTTGCTGAAGGTAAAATTCAGGGTGAAGGTTCACCTGAGCAGCTACAGGCACATGCTTCCCCATTTGTACGTCAATTTTTAACAGGCTCAGCTGAGGGTCCTGTTGAATATCAATTTACTCATCAAGCATATTTAGATAACGAGGTTCGTGCATGAATACTATTGCCTGGTTAGGTAGACTCGTTATTGAGCGAATAAAGGGGATAGGTGCAGCATCACTTATGCTTATCCAGATTTTATTTTCAGCGCCTTCAAAGGGGGGCTTTCAACGCTTTGTCTATCAAATGCATCGTGTTGGGGTCATGTCTCTGCTGATTATTGCTGTGTCAGGTTTGTTTATTGGCGCTGTCCTTGGCTTACAGATGTATAGCATTTTGGTCACTTTTGGTAGTGAAGCTATGTTAGGGACTGCGATTTCGTTAACTTTGTTACGTGAACTTGCTGCGGTTGTTGCTGCATTACTATTTGCAGGGCGCGCAGGCTCGGCTCTCACTGCCGAAATTGGTTCAATGAAACAGAGTGAACAATTAGCCAGTATGGAAATGATTGGTGTTGATCCACTTCGTGAAATTGTGGCTCCGCGTTTGTGGGCAGGTATTGTGAGTTTGCCGATGTTGACTGTGATTTTTGCAACGATCGGTATCATTGGCGGCAAGTTGGTTGGCGTAGATTTTTTAGGTGCTGATGAAG
Source organism: Acinetobacter sp. NIPH 284 (assembly GCF_000369425.1). Taxonomy (NCBI): domain Bacteria; kingdom Pseudomonadati; phylum Pseudomonadota; class Gammaproteobacteria; order Moraxellales; family Moraxellaceae; genus Acinetobacter; species Acinetobacter sp. NIPH 284. The sequence continues at coordinate 102,654 of NZ_KB850009.1, read as the reverse complement.
GTTCTTTCTGGGGTGGTATGCAAAGTACAGTTCAGTTTGGGCATGATATTTTTAATGGCACTATTATTAAAAGTATTGTTTTTGCGCTGATTTGTACATGGGTTGCGGTCTATCAAGGTTATGCTTGTGATCCAACACCAGAGGGTATCGCGACTTCGATGACCAGAACGGTCGTATATTCTTCACTTTGTGTATTAGGTTTTGATTTCGTGTTGACTGCGGTCATGTTCGGAGGGATTTAATGAAATCACGTACTAGTGAGCTGGCCGTAGGTATTTTTGTGATTATCTTCGGTATAGCTCTATTTTTTCTTGCGATGAAAGTTAGTGGTTTAGTGGGTACAAATCTACGTGATAGCTATAGCATGACAGCGCAGTTTGATAACGTAAATGGTTTAAAACCACGAGCAAAGGTGTCCATGAGTGGTGTGACCATTGGTCGTGTAGAATCTATTACGCTTGATCCAGTAACACGTTTAGCAACAGTTAAGTTTGATTTGGATGGTAAATTAACCAGCTTTAATACTGAGCAATTAAAAGAAGTGCAGAAAAATGCCTTAGAAGAATTGCGTTATAGCTCAGATTATCAACAAGCTGATGCTGCGAAACAAAAAGCAATGGAACAGCAACTTATCAGTAACATGACCTCCATCACCAGTTTGGATGAGGATGCTTATATTATGGTTGCAACCAATGGCTTACTGGGTGAGAAGTATTTGAAAGTTGTACCAGGTGGTGGTGTGAATTACCTAAAGCGTGGTGATGTTGTTTCAAATACCCAAGGTACAATGGATTTAGAAGATTTGATCAGTAAATTTATTACTGGTGGTGCTGGTAAAGCCACATCAAGCTCAACAACTTCAGAGAGTTCGGCATCGCAGTCAGTTGCTACTGAAGCAGAACCATCATTTGTTGAGTAATTCAGGTTAGGAGATTGAAGTGAATACATTATTGAAACAGACGTTAACAGCAAGTGTATTATCAACCATGCTTGCGAGTGCTGCATTTGCAGCACCAACAGAAACCCCACCTGATTTTGTTAAACGTGTGGCTGATGGTTTAATTACACGTCTAAAAGCAGATCATGCGAAATTACAAAGTAATCCTGCTTTAGTTAAATCGATTATTCGTCAAAACCTTGATCCGTATGTTGATTCACAAGCATTTACACGTATCGTATTAGGTACGTATGCAAACAATCAATATACAACTGCTGCGCAACGTGCTCAGTTTGAACAAAATTTCCGTGCGGTGATTATTGAAAACTATGGTGGTGCTTTCGCTAAATATACCAACCAAAGTTATACTATGCGTCCTTTTAAGTCGACCAATAGTAAGAATCCCGTTGTTACATTAGACTTCTTACATAATGGTGAGAAAATCCCTGTATCGTTCCAGTTGACAGATAAAGGCGACCAGTGGAAAGTCCGTAATATTAATGTGTCTGGTATTGATTTAGGCTTGCAATTCCGTAATCAGTTTGCTGCTACTGTTAAGCGCAATGGTGGTGATCTGAATAAAGCGATTGCAACCTTTAAGCCAGATGCAGATGCTGCTGTTAATAAAAAATAAGTAGGTGACGGGTGATTCAGTATATTGATCAGCAATTAATTGTTTCAAAAACAATTGATTTCTCGAATGCAGAACAGGTTTATCGAGCAGGTTTAAAGCATATCCAGCAACATAAGAGTTTTCCTCTCATTGTTGATCTGGGTCAGCTTGAACAAGGAAATACCCTTTCTTTAGCGGTATTGGTGCAATGGCTGCGTCAGACACCTGAAAGTAAAGGGCTGCATTTTAAAAATGTGTCTGATAAGATGCTGAAAATCATCCAAGCCTGTCATTTGCAAGATGATTTGAAATTGATATGAAAAAAGTCTTGTAATAAAAAAGCACCGCAAGGTGCTTTTTTATTAAATCCATTTCTTCCAGCGGAAGTACACCATTGGGAGTACAAGGAACGCCATCAGGATACTCGCTACAATCCAGAAACTCAGACTACCATGTGCGAAAGGTAAGACCTCAGTGTTCATGCCATAAATACTAGCAATCAGCATCGGAGGGGCAAGCATACTTGGTAAGATCGAGAATCGACGAATTGTGTCATTCTGTTCGGTGTTAATAAAACCTGATGTGGTATCCAGTAAGAAGCGGACTTTTTGGAATAAGAATGCATCATGTTCGACCAGTGAACGGACATCCTCACTTAATTCTCGAATATCAGCATCATAAATATGACTGCCTAAAGCTCGAGGACGAGAAAGGAAAGTAAGCACACGACGTAAATCGATCAAACACAGTTGCGCCTTTCCAAGCATATCTTCTTGTTGTGCGAGTCGTGTAATCATGTCATCAAGATCGAGCAGGGTTTCACGATGATGATTATTCAGTACCTCTGTGGAGTATCTTTCCAAGTCTTTGTGGATATCTTCCAAGATATCCGCAAGCTCATCTAGTTTTGCTTCAAGTAACCCGAGCAAGATCCAAGTGGGATCTTTATAGTCCATATTGTAATCATTACGGCGTGCACGCGCACGGAAGGCACGAAATGCAACTAATTTTTCGCCACGCATGGTAAACAAACGATCTTTATACAGAATGAAGGCAACTGTTTGTACTGTTGCAAGCATATGAGATGACTCATCTGTATCGCCATCGACCTGATAATTTTTATTCTTTGTTAAAAAATATGTACTGATATGCAAGATGCCATCATCATCACGGTAAAATCGTGCGGATGAGGAAATGTCTTCAAGTGATTTTAATGTTGGTAGGTTTCGCTCGTAAGCATCAAATACCCACTGTTGTTCTTCTTGAGATGGAGCAATTAGATCAATCCAAACCAATTCAGGGTGAAGATCAAAACTCCCATTGATTGTTGCATCTTCTAGACTACCGCGCTCTGTGGCATAAAAGGCTTCAAGCATGTCTTTTTTCCTCGCGCAGCCAATGTGAGATTTTCAGCATTGTACCGAAAACCAGCGTGTATTTTAGACAAGGATGAAACGAAAAACACTTGCCTAAACGTTAATTTCTAAAAAATCTTGTTACACAGCCTACTTTATCAGCATGACAGTTATATAAAACGGTTTTAATTGTATGAATTCTATATGTGTTTTTTGTGTGAGGCTGCCAGATTACTGTTCTATTCATCTAAAAAATTATCGTTGTCTAGATAAGTCATGGCTGAGCAGGACAATACCGAATTTATGGTTCTTTAGTTCTATTGTAATGAATGCATCTGTTGAAATTTAAGTGTGAGGAAAGGGTATTGAAAACGATTACTGTGGCTGCCGCTGTCATTTTAAATGACCAAAATCAATTGCTTTTAGTGCGTAAACAGAATACGCAGGCATTTATGCAGGTGGGTGGAAAACTGGAACTGAATGAAGCACCTGAATTGACCATGCAGCGCGAGATTCTGGAGGAGATTGGCTGTGAATGCGAGATTAAGCAGTTTATTGGACAGTTTGAAACGGCTGCTGCAAATGAGCCTGATCATCTGTTAGTGAGTTATGTTTATGAGGTGAAACTGAAACAAACACCACGTATCGCTGCGGAAATTGCGGAGATGAAATGGATTGATTTGGAAGATCAAGTCACTTTACTTGCACCTCTTACTCAACACGTGGTGATTCCATGGTGTCAGCAAAATTTAGAGAACTAGCATTATTACGAATAGGGGCTGCTAAACAAATACTATAAACCTGTTGGCAGCCAAGTTGTTGCAAGACTTGAGATAAGGCGGTAATTGAACTGCCCGTTGTGACGACATCATCGACGATCAAGACTTTGCGATAACGAAGATGATTGGGCGGCGCAGCCACAAATTGCTGTTCAATATTTTCTAGTCTTTCGATGCGCGATAAGCCTTTTTGCGAGTGTTGATTCAAGCGTTGTACAGGTTGCCAGATAGGGATATTTAAGCTTTTACTAAGTGCTTGGGCTAGCAACAGCGTTTGGTTGAAACCTCGTTCAACTAATCGATCAGTTGAAATCGGCATTGGAACGATGGCATGTACTTTAGGAAGCTTGAGTTGTTGTAGCAGTCCTTCAAGTAGTCGTTGATGATGCAGTTTTTGTTCATATTTAAATTGCTGAATGATGCGATCAATCGGATATTGATAATGGCATACAACGAATATTTGTTGCTGATTACGTTGAATGGATTGTTTTAACCAAGGTAGCTGATTCCAACAACTTTGACATACTCCGTATTGCTTCCTAATCCCAATATCACACAGGATACATGGCGTTAGATAATCAAAGATTTGTTTTGCTGATGTTTGAATTAATTTAAACATAGGCGTATCTTGGGGCTTCAGGTAGCCAGCGTTTTAATAGTCCATCAGCATGCTGTGGATAATCTTTTAGAATTTGTTCAGCCACATAATGGGCTTGTGTGAGTAAATGATCATCACGTTCTAAACGTGCCACACGGAAGCCCATATCCCCAGTTTGTTTTGTTCCTAAGAGTTCACCTGGACCGCGTATTTCCAAATCTTTTTCAGCAATTACGAAACCATCATTACTTTCTCGTAAAATAGACAGTCGCTCCTGACCATTTTGAGACAAAGGTACTTTGTAGAGTAGAGCGCAAAAACTAGCGGTAGCACCACGCCCAACACGCCCTCGAAGTTGGTGCAATTGCGAGAGACCCAAACGTTCAGCATTTTCAATGACCATGATGGAGGCATTGGGTACATCGACCCCAACCTCAATCACTGTGGTGGCAATTAACAGTTGTGATTGATTATCTTTAAAGGCTTGCATGACCGCTTGTTTTTCATCTGCTTTCATTTTGCCGTGGACCAGACCAATATTGATGTCTGGAAAGCGTTCCTTAATTTCTTGATAGGTGGCTTCGGCGGCTTGAGCATCTAGGGTTTCAGATTGTTCCACTAAGGTGCAGACCCAATATGCTTGTTTACCTTCACGACAGTTGCTGGCAATCCGTTGCAGGACTTGTTCACGGCGATCTAAAGGAATTGTTACGGTTTGAATTGGGGTGCGTCCCGGGGGGAGCTCGTCAATAATTGAAGTATCTAAATCACCATAAGCACTCATCGCGAGTGTGCGAGGAATCGGGGTTGCTGTCATCACCAATTGATGTGGTGTAAATTGATTAGCGCCTTTATTTCTTAAAGCAAGGCGTTGATCGACCCCGAAACGATGTTGTTCATCAATAATAACCAAGCCTAGTTTAGAAAATTCCACGGCATCTTGGAATAAAGCATGCGTACCGACAATAAGTTGTGCATGTCCTTGTTTAATTTGTTGTTCAGCTTGTGTACGTGCTTTGCCTTTTTGTTTGCCTGAAAGCCATGCCACTTGGATGCCCAGTGGCTCAAACCAGCGTTTAAAATTTAAATAATGTTGTTCTGCTAAGATCTCAGTCGGTGCCATCAGTGCAACTTGCCAGTCTGCTTCTAGTGCATGGCAGGCTGCAATTGCTGCAACGAGTGTTTTACCTGCTCCTACATCACCTTGGACTAAGCGGAGCATCGGTTGATTTTGCTTGAGATCTTGCAAGATTTCCTTAGAAACTCGTTTTTGTGCATTGGTCATTTGAAAAGGAAGATCATCTAATAATGCCTTAGCCAAGATTTTACTGCTATCAAAACGAGGTGCAGCAATTTGGCGGATATAGGCACGGCGTGTTAATAGGCTAATTTGATGGGCGACTAGCTCTTCAAAAATTAATCGTTGTTGGGCAGGATGCGAACCTTGATTGAGTTGTTGCATGTTGGCATCAACAGGTGGCTCATGAATATATTCTAATGCTTGTTTCAGTTCATAGCCGTTGCTGTATTTAGTCGGTAATAACTCAGCCAAGTCATCGCTATGATGTTGTAACGCCTGACGAACATATTCACGTAATTTAGGCTGCGTCAGACCTTCAGTGCTAGGATAAATGGCCGTGAGTTGGGTTTTGGGTAACGGCGTATGCTGTTGGATGACTTGTATTTCTGGATGATACATTTCAAGACCGCGTGCTCCAACACGAACTTCACCGAATATTCGGAGCTGTTGTCCCATTTTGATGCGATCAGTTAATCCCTTATAAATATGATAAAACCGTAAAGTGACCTTGCCAAAATCATCTTGTAATAAGGCTGCAAGTGATTTCTTTTTGCCCGGAGGAAAATCTACGGATCGAACCTCACCTTCGAGCAAATAACTTCGTCCAACAACCAGCTGATTCATTGGAATAATGGTGCTACGATCTTCATAGTCACGAGGAAGATGAAACAGCAAATCATCCGTGCTAAAAATATGAAGCTTTTCTAATAGGGTTGCTGCGGCGGCACCAACACCTTGTAATTGCTGGACTGAAGTCATCTCTATTCAAGGGTGTATATGCATATTTTATTTATTGGTTATGGTAAAACATCTCAGCGCGTTGCTAAACACTTATTTGAGCAAGGTCACCACATTAGCACAATTAGCCGTAGTGCAAAAATGGATTGTTATGCAAGACACTATATTCAAGATATACATTATTTAGATTTGACTCAGCTTGATCCAATTGATTTGGTTTATGTCATTCTTGCACCTTCGCAGAGCGGCATAGAAGCATATCAACAAACCTATGTTGATAGCGTTGAACCGATTGCTAATGCTCTCAAAAATCATCCTGTTCGACGTATCATCATCGTTTCTTCGACACGAGTCTATGGTGAAAATGCAGGGGAGCGAATCGATGATGAATCATTCATTCAACCCATCGATGAGCAGGGACATCTGCTTCGTAAGATGGAGTTGTTGTGGCAATCATATTATCCTCATCAGAGCATTATTGTCCGACCAGCAGGAATTTATGGGACCTCAATTGCTCGTTTAAAAAAGCTTGCTGAACAAACACTGACTTACCCAGCCATACATTTTAGTAATCGAATTCATATCGATGATTTAGCCAAGTTTTTAGCATTATTAGCTGTTATAGATGTTGTTGAATCAAGTTATATCATCAGTAATAACAATCCTTTACCCATGCATGAAATATTAAGTTGGTTTCAACACTATTTAAACTTGCCTCAGTTGCAACTTATGTCTGAGCAAGTAACTGGGAAGCGAATTTATGCAACTCGATTGCCACAAACGGGATTTAAATTTGAACATCAGATTTGCTTTAATGACTATCAGGCGCTGTTGTCGGTACATGATAATGAAAAATAATTAGATTAAACTGCAAGACAATTTGAATAGTTGGTATAGATTTTGATGATAAAATACCAACAGACTCCGTAAAGGAACTGCCTGAGTTGTGCACATGGTTTGTGATGAGGCATTAAGGGGTGGATATGAGAAAAATAATTTTTACGATGATGCTGGGGTTGGTAGCAACAACAAGTTGGGCGGGCGCACAAACATGGTGTGTGTTTGATCCATTGGGCACTCAGGGCGATATTAGTCGTCGTTTACAAGATATTCGTCTCTATGCACTTCAACATAAAACTCAGTTAAAGTTTGATACTTTTAAGGATGAAAAAAATGCGATTCAGGCATTTGATCAAAATAAATGTTCAGGTTTAGTGGCATCTAATTTTCATAGCTATCGTTACAACCATTTTATGGGAAGTACCAGTGGAATTGGTTTGATTTCAAACAATCGTGTTGCACGTATGTTGTTGCAGTTATTGACCAATCCAAATGTCGAAAAACGTATGCTAGATCAAAATTATGAAGTGCTAGGCATGATTCCAATTGGCACGGCATATATGACCATGAATACTCAGCAGATCAGGAAAGTTTCACAATTAAAGAATAAGACCATTGGTATTCTGGAAAATAATCCGCCTCAATTGGCATTGGTACAAAGTGTATCGGCAAAACCTGTTTATGTGGATTTTACTACGGCAGTTGATTCTTTCAAGCAAAAGAAGATCGATATTTTGGCTGCGCCTGCGTATGGTGTATTACCTTATAACTTGAAAAAAGAGTTTGGTGAATCGACCCAAGTTGTCAATTTTCCAGTCGCGTATTTCGCAATTAATATTGTGATTCGACCTCAAGCTTATCCCACTGGTTTTGGTCACCAAATCCGAAGTTGGTTTGTAAAAAATAGTAATGTTTTGGCCGCTCAGGCAATGCAATGGGAAAATCATTTACCAGCGTATTATTGGGCTGATATTTCGGGTTATGAAAAGCAGGGCTATGAGGCGCTGGTTGCTAAGATTCGTAATCGTTATGTGGATTCAGGTTACTACGATGCCTATTTTGTCGAGCTAATCAAACGACTCAGATGTCTAGATGATCCGAAATATTTAGAATGCCGCAAATAAATTGGGTTAGCCAATTTTTTTGACTAACCCATCAAAAGTGAATACCGAAACATTAAGCTTTCTTGCGTTTTAAACGACGTTTTGCCTGTTGAGAAGCCATTGCTTCTAAAGCGGTTGCAAGTTCTTTATCTGTAAATGTTGTAATGTGCTGCAACATCTGCAAGGTCGCCTCATCCAGCACCAATTGAGCACCTGCCGCCATCTCACTAAAGTTGTCATCATATTCAATGAAGCCCTGTTCATTGTTGCGAATATAATTCTGCTGAGTTAGCACCTTAATAAAGCTTTGGAACAGTGCCTTGTCAAAGAACTCTGGTGAGTTAAATTCATACAGCACAGACAGACGTTGACCCAATAAGTGACTCAGCTCCTCAACCTGTTTGGTGGAGATATTGCCAGAACCACGTTGGGTGATCAGTGCAAGCGTCATGTAATAACGCTCTAAGCTTTGTTTAACTGGCATGCCTAAAGTCAAAAGTTTCTGATGTTCTTCACTGTTTGGTGTTGGGCTAAATAAGTTGCCATCATGATCTTGGAAAATTAGACCAATTTTAACAAGTGCGTTGATATAGTTATCAATGTGCTGTTGCAATTCAGAAGCTTTCCACTTCATGAATAATTCAGCTTTTAAGAATGGATATAATGTACGAATCACATTGCTTAAATCTGTTTTATTAATCTTACCGTTATGTTCAACCAATGATGCAACCAGTGATGGTAAGACAAAAGCATGTAAGATGTTATTACGGAAATAGGTTAATAAAACGGCTTGATTGTCTTCTATGGCAATAATATCACCTAGAACATGCTGCACACGTTTGATCAGTTTGAGCTTTAAACCATAAGCAATGATTTCTTTACCTGATAAAGAAGTGACTTGTGTGCGTTCGTCATACGGTTGTTGAGTCGCTAAATCACGATAAATATCAAGTTGTTTGGCACAAATCTCTTCATCTAATGTATGTTTTGGTGTTGCTAATAAGATCAAAGATAATAATGAAACAGGGTTGATGACCACCGCACGGTTGATATTTTCCAGAATCAGGTTGGCTGAGCTTGACACCACACTGGAAATTTCTGCTGGAATTGGCGCATCATTTTTTTCGATCTGAATTTTATCTGCATTATGCTGCTTTAAAATATCATCAAGGAAAACAGGTTCACCAAAATTGACGTGTACCTTGCCAAAAATTCTTTCAATTTTACGTAAAGTTTTGACGATGCCAAAAATTGATTCTGCTTCTTTTGGCTTACCTTGCATTTCACCGACATAAGTTGAGCCTTCCATTAAGCGCTCATACCCAATATACGTCGGTAAGAATACGATTGGCTTGGCGCGACCGCGTAAATGACCATGAATGGTCATTGCAAGCATGCCTGTCTTCGGTGGTAGCAAGCGACCGGTACGTGAACGACCACCTTCAATGAAGTACTCGATAGGCGTATTGCGTGATAGAATGCTGTATAAATATTCTTTGAGTACAGATGTATATAGTGCATTTCCGCGGAAAGATCGGCGTATGAAAAATGCACCACCTCCACGTAATAACTGACCTACAAAAGGTAGGTTTAGGTTATCACCCGCAGCAATATATGGAATCATCAAGCCACGTTTATAAATCACATAGGACAATAATAAATAGTCAATATGGCTACGGTGGCATGGTGTGTAAATAATTTCATAATCTTTCGCAAGTTCGCGAACCGTACTGAAATTATGAACTTCAACGCCGTCATACAGTTGTGTCCATAATCGTGTTAAAGCCATATCTGCGAAGCGTACTGCTGACGCTGAATAATCAGAAACGATTTCATTGACATAGCCAATTGCGCGGCGTTCTGCCTCCAACATGCTGATTTTATGCTGAATGCTTTCACGACGGATGGCATCCTGTACATCGGGTGCCTTAATGATAGACTGCATCACGTTGCGGCGGTCTGACAAGTCAGGCCCAAGTACCACTTCGCGTTGCTGGTCTAGGTAGCGATCTAGTGAACTTGCGATATACGTGGCAGGAGAGATGTTTGGATGATGTCTCTTGGCATAATCTACCAGTTCACGCAAGGATTGCGGTGCATGGAACTCTAAATAAGACTCACGACCATGTAGACCAATATTGACCAGTTGTTTGACTGTCCCAGGCGTTGCCCAAGTATCGGAGAACAACAGTTTAAACCATGAATCCTCTTTATCTGGTGAGCGTCCCCAAAGTACTGTAACGGGAACTAATTGAACATCTACTTCTTGATTTTGTTCTAATGCTTCGATCAACTGTAGAAGGCGTGGGGGATATGTTTGAGTATTAAAAAAGTTATTTTCATTCTGATGTAAAAATAGAATCGAGTTTTTTTCATGATAAGTTCCAAAACTCATGGCATCCAAAGCTGGCTTTAGATGAAGGCGACGCGTTTCACCATCTACAACCAGTGCGTTACTACGTGAATAATTTTGTAAAACATAGCAGACCAGCTTGTTTGAATCCTGTTTCTCTTGCTCTACTGCGGTGGATTCTGTAGGAACTTCACCAAGAACATGTGGAGTGACCACAAGGTCAAGTAACTTACTCGAAAGTTGGCGATACATTTGACCAAATCCAGTCTTGGACATTACAGACTCCTAAATCATAATCCTGACAGTAAGTCATGATGAGCACGACATTCTGCGTTATTCTGACATAAAACGATATGTTATTTTCTGACAAAATATAGCGTATTTGGTAGATTTTATCGTTAAAAATCGTATTTTTAGCGCTTATAAATAAAGATTAATGTGACGGATGAATCATTTTATCCTGAGCATATTTATTGGAATTTGTGGCACAATCGAAATGATCAATCCTGAATGGATTAGTTGATCTCTCCTCATTGATGTTGGAAGGCTATTACATGAATGCGTTAACTCAAGAACTGGTTGAGCTTTTGACTTTGGAAAAGTTGGAAGAACATATTTTCAGAGGCAACAGTCGCAATTTGGTTGGGAAACGAGTATTCGGTGGGCAAGTTCTTGGACAAGCATTAAGAGCGGCATCATATACCACAAACCGACCAGCACATTCGTTGCATGCTTATTTTTTATATGGTGGTGATGTCGATGCACCGATCATTTATGAAGTTGATCCATTGCGAGATGGTAAAAGTTTTGCAAGTCGACAAGTGCGTGCGATCCAACATGGACGTACAATTTTCTCGGCGATGGTATCTTTTGCCAATCCAGAAGAAGGCTTAAATTATCAACATAAAGAACCAGAGTATCCGAGTCCTGAAGAGCTGAAGTCTGAGAAAGAATTAAAGGAAAGTATGCTCAATTTCGTCCCAGAAAATGCACGTACGAGTTTTATGCGCGAACGTCATGTTGAAATCAGACCAACTCGACCAGTTAATCCTTTTCAGCCGCAGCCTGAAGCACCATATTATGCGCACTACATTCGTACCCATGATCGTATTGCAGAAAATGTTGATGACGTTTCATTACATCAAGCCATCGTTGCGTTTTATTCAGATTTTACTTTGATGACCACAGCACTGCGTCCACACGGGTTATCTTGGATTTCGCCAAATTTACAATGTGCAAGCATTGATCATACCATTTACTTCCATCGCCCGTTACGTGCTGATGATTGGATGCTTTACGATATGGAAGCAACGATTAGTGCCAGTTCACGTGGTCTGAATTTTGGACGCATGTGGCAGAATGGTCAGCTGGTATGTAGCACTGTGCAAGAGGGTCTAATTCGATTGAGAGAAATTGAAACCCAGTAAATTAGATTTGAAAAATTCAAAAAAAAGCCATCGTTTAGATGGCTTTTTTTGTCATAAGGTTGTGACAAAAAATTGCTCGATTCTTCAATGTGAGCGTGCCATAGTACCCACAAGCTAAAATATTTTATTAATCAGAATGAATTTAAATACACAAATTCTAATCGCAGCCGTACTGGGTGTTATATATGGGTTCTTCTTAACTTTGTATCCGCAGACTAGTTTTGCTGAACATAGTTTGTATGGGCTGGGGATTTTAAGCAGTATTTTTATTGGTTTACTAAAAATGTTGCTCATCCCACTTATTTTTAGTTCGATCGTTGTAGGTGTTTCAAATTTACAGGCTGGCGGACAATTTGGACGAGTTTGGAAAATTACAGCATTAAGCTGCCTCACGACGACAACCTTAGCTTTGATTTTAGGGATTAGTTGTGCACATCTATTTGAAGTAGGCAAAGGCGTAGATATTCAAATCTTCCAAGAAGCTATGCAAAACCATCAGACGCCAGATACGCTGACGCCTTCAAGTTTTCTGACCAGTTTTATCCAAAATACCTTGATCAATCCTTTTAAAGCATTTAGTGAGGGTAATGTACTTGCAGTTGTGGTCTTTGCGTTATTCCTTGGAGTCGCATTAGTCAAAGGGGGTGAAAGCTTTAGTTTAGTTCGCAATACCTGCCAACAATTCTTTGTCATGATGATGATGCTTGTGGGTTGGGTGATGAAGCTAGCCCCAATCGGTATTTTTGCATTGCTTGCTAAATTGATCGCGACCGAAGATCTTTCCGTGTTAAGTCGTTTAGTGGAATTCGCAATGGTTGTCACAGGAACAACGATTTTTCACGGTGCTGTTGTTTTGCCGGCATTACTTTGGATTTTTGGAAAAATGAATCCAATCACTTTCTTTAAAGGTGCACGCACAGCTTTGGTCACTGGATTTGCGACCAGTTCAAGTTCTGCGACGATGCCACTCAGTATGAAATGTGCACAAGAAAATTTAGGTGTGCGACCACAGACGGCAGGATTTGTGATTCCTTTAGGAACACAATTAAATATGGATGGTACTGCACTTTATGAGGCAGCCGCTGCTTTGTTTATTGCAAATTTGATGGGCTTGGACTTGAGCTTGACCCAGCAAATTATTGTCTGTCTAACCGCCATGATTGCATCTTTGGGCGCACCAGGTATTCCCAGCGCAGGTATGGTGACCATGATTATGGTATTGCAGTCGGTTGGACTACCTGCGGAAGCGATTGCGATTTTATTACCGATTGATCGAGTATTAGATACTGTACGAACAGTAGTGAATGTACAGGGTGATATGATGATCAGTGTTGTTGTTGATCGTTATGCTAAGCAAGCAGAAGTTGAATCAAGTTGATGCGATTTAAGAACAAAAAAAAGCAGGAGAAGACTCCTGCTTTTTTATTGCAATGCTTATGCAGCTTGTTGTAAAGCGCGTTTTGCTGCCGGTGAATTATTTAAATAATTCACCGCATCTTGAGTATTACCTTCTTTCACAGGATCATACCAAGGCATGAGATAGTCGATTTGTTGAGCGACTAACCAAATTGGATTTGGTAAAACCTGATTATCTTGACGACCAATTTTGTACCACTCCATCCAAACCCATGGTCTAAATAAACTTGGTTTTTTGTCGGTAAAACGAGGATCTTGACCCATGATATGTGCCGCGCCATCAACCCATAAACCAAGTACACCTACGATTACAGCGACACTCATGTAATAACGTGCAATATAACCACCACCTAAATGACGATATAGATCAAAGGCAACGGTACGATGTTCGATTTCTTCAGAACCATGCCATTTAATCAGATCAATCATTTCTGGATCGGCACCGAGCTCTTCCCAACGTTTGTTATACAGTGCGTATTTACCCAATACACAAGTCATGTGTTCAACTGTTGCAATGATGCCTAGACGGAACAAATCCCATTGATGGTCAAGTATTTTAGGAACTTCTTTACCAAAAGGCTTATCAGCTAAAGCTTTGTTAAATAAAAAATCCATAATATCGAGATTACGCTGAATATCAATATTACGTTGGCTAAGATATTCTTTGTTCGCAGACGTATGTGCAACCGCATGCATCGCTTCTTGGCGAATAAATGCTTGAACGTCTTGTTTTAATTTTTCATCAGTGATTTGCGGAAGCACCTTGTTGTATAAGCGGCAGAACCAAAACTCACCAGCAGGCAAAATATTGTTAATTTCATTAATAAAATAACTGGCATAAGGCTGGTTTGGAATCCAGTCTACGGGTGTTTTTTTCCAGTCAAACTTCACTTTGCGTGGGAGAATTTTATAGTCAATCGAAGAACCAAGCACTTTGTTCTTCATAAATGATAGTAATTTCATCGTTTAGTCCTAATCGATAGTGCAATGAACCAACACTAAGCAGTATATGAAAACTACCTAGTGCTTGTGTTTAGCAATACAGGACAATTAAAAATCATTTTATGCATCAAGTTGCATAAAATGCATTTTTTATTCTTCGACGTCTACTTCTGAAGCTTCTGGGATCTGATCAAGGTCAAATTCTGCTGGTTGATCAAGTGTGAAATTTAAACGGCCACCCATGACGCTTGCCAATTCTTCTAAACCAATTCGATTGAGTGAAGAGAATAATTGAATCGAGAAATCAAGTTTCATTTTCTTCAACTGCTGCTTAATTTCTAATAGTACTTTATTGGCAGGGCCACGGTTTAATTTATCGGCTTTAGTAAGCAGGATATGCACAAACAAATGGCGTGAATGTGCCCATTCCAGCATCATTAAGTCAAAGTGTTGTAATGGATGGCGGATGTCCATTAACAGTACTAAGCCTTGTAAGCTTTTACGATGGATTAGATAGTTCTCAAGTTCTTTCTGCCATACGATTTTCATGGCTTCAGGTACAGCCGCATAACCATAACCTGGTAAATCGACCAAACGTTGATCTGGATTACCTAAGCTAAAAAAGTTAATCATTTGCGTGCGCCCAGGTTTTTTTGAAGCGCGTGCGAGTTGCTTTTGATTGGTTAAAGCATTAATTGCACTTGATTTTCCTGCATTGGAACGACCTGCAAATGCGATTTCATAACCTGTATCTTCTACGCACAAATCCAGTTTAGGTGCACTCATCAAAAATTCAGCTTGGCGTAACCAAGTCAAAGACTGCACTGCATACGCGGTTACAGCAGGATCAGTCTTTTTTTCATAACTGATTTTTTGTTTAGGTGCGAGTTTGGCTTTGGTGTCTTTCGATTTTTCACTACGACGCATAGAAGCTTACTTTTTGAATTGAAATAGCAACGACTATTATAAAGGATGTGAGAGATTCGTGCGAATCTTGATGTTTAGGCTTTTTGAACGAGTTGTAAAAAATCAATATTTGAATTTGTAGAAGAGGGAAGAATGCCATATTGCACCACTTCTCCAAGTGTATATTGATCTAGGCTTTGATAAAAACATTCTAAAGCTTGATCCAAAATACTTTTCAGTCCGCAATGAGAGCGTAAAACACAAGGTGGTGTATTACATTCTACGATTTGATGATTGCCTTGTAAGATACGAACAATTTCACCTAGTTTTAAACTTTTAGCTTCTGGATTTAAACGAAGTCCACCGCCTTTGCCGCGAATCGTTACAATCCAATGCTGTTTTCCCATGAAGTGAACGATTTTCACTAAATGGTTTTGGGATACATGCAAGTCCCGTGCAATATCTGCAATCGTATACGGTACATCACTCGGACGAGCGACATACATTAAGATTCTGAGTGCATAATCAGTAAACTTATTGAGTTGCATGGGTTTTCACTCAATCTATTGCTTTAAACAGAAAGGGCTAGTCTAACATGGACTAGCCCTATGCAAAACGCAGCGCCGATTAGCTGAGTTTTACGCCACCCGTACCGAATGCTTCGCTATGGATATTTTCAGCAGGGATGCCACGAGCAACTAAAGCTTTATGTTGCTCTGCCATAAATGGCATTGGACCACACAGATAATAGTCTGCATTGATTGGCAGTAAAGCGGCATCCATCGCTGCTAAATCCAGACGGCCAGCAACGTCATAATCTTCACCTAGCACATCACTTTCATGTGGGAACTCATAGGCAGTAAATGTGCTCAGGCGTGGATATTTTGCCTTTAACTCATGAATATGCTGTTTCATGGCATGCACTTGGCTGCTACGGCAGGCATGAATAAAGCTGACAGGCTGAGGCATATCTAAAGTCACCAATTGATTCAGCATAGCAATCATTGGCGTTAAGCCAACACCACCACTGATAAACACATTACGTTTTTTGCTATCAATCAGGTAGAAATTGCCTGTAGGTGCAGACACCTCAATTTCTGAACCCTCAGCCAAGCCATGTAAGGTGCTTGATACCCAACCACCTGCTAACTCACCTTTTTCATCCTCACGTTTGACTGAAATACGTAAGTAATCTGCTTGAGGACTTGTTGATAGTGTGTATTGACGTGGCTGTCTTAAACCTAGTTCCTCAACAAATACACGGACTGAAATATATTGTCCTGCTTCATATTTTGGTAACTCACCGCCATCTACAGGAGCTAAATAGAATGAAGTAATTTCATCGCTTTCAACGACTTTTTTGGCAATTTTGAAATTGCGCCAACCTAACCAACTGCCTTTGGTTTGTTGATGTTGATCATAGATCGCTTTCTCAGTGCTAATAAATAAGTCGGCTAATTGACCATAAGCGGCAGCCCATGCACCAATCAATGGATCTTCCATCGAGATATTCAGTACTTCACTGATAGAGTGCAGTAGGTTCTCACCCACAATACTGTAATCAGGTGATTGAATATTCAAGCTCACATGTTTGTGTGCAATCAATTCGACTACAGGTAAAAGTACAGAAGGATCTTCAATATTTTCCGCATAAGCTAGTACAGCACCCGCAAGTGCTTGTGCTTGTGCACCACTACGTTGATGTCCCATATTGAAGGTTTCTTTTAGCTCGGGGTTATTACCTAACATACGGTTGTAAAAGTAACCAGTGAGTGCCACACCATTTTCACGGAGTACAGGTACAGTTGCTTTTACAAGGTCAATTTGCTGCGGAGTCATGGGTGATCTCTCTTGGCTATCATTTATAAGATATATTTAAAATATACCTTATAAAATTTATTTGCAAGATCTGTTTTGACTAAAACCATAAAAAAAATAGGGGATAAATGATTATCCCCTGATTTTTAAAATAATAAAGATTTTTATTTGCCAAATAATGAACCAAGTAAACCGCGAACGATCTTTTGACCTGTAGAGCCGCCTAAGCTACGAGCCGCACTTTTTGCAAAAGTTCCTACAATATCTTGGGTGAGTTTTTCGCGATCTCGTTGTGCTTTCTCTGCGGTTTTTTGTTGCTCTTTCGCGAAGCGTTCTTGTTCTTTCGCCTGTTGTTTGGCTAAAGCATCTTGTTCTTTGCTTTGCTGCTTTTCTAATTCATCTGCCTGTTTTTGTTGAGACTGTTGTAGCACTTTCTTTTGCAGCATTTCATAAGCACTATCACGATCCACAGCTTGATTATAAACACCTGCAACAATACTTTGCGAAATAATAATTTGGCGTTCTTCTAGCGTGATTGGCGTAAATGAAGAGTAAGGTGGCATGACCCAACCGCGCTCTACAATTTGCGGTGTCCCTTGCTCATCTAGACAACTAATTAATGCTTCACCTACAGCAAGTTCTGTAATCGCTTGATCAACTTTGAATGCTGGATTGGCTCGAAAGGTATCCGCTGCGGTTTTAACCGCCTTTTGATCTTTTGGAGTAAATGCACGTAAGGCATGTTGCACACGGTTGCCCAGTTGCCCTAAGACACTTTCCGGTAAATCCAGTGGGTTTTGGGTAATAAAATAAATCCCCACACCTTTAGAGCGAATCAGGCGAACTACCTGTTCGATTTTCTGTTGCAAGGCTGGACTGGCATTATCAAATAACAAATGAGCCTCATCGAAGAAGAACACCAGTTTCGGCTTATCCATATCGCCAACTTCTGGAAGCTGCTCAAATAGCTCAGAAAGCATCCATAACAGGAATGTGGCATAAAGCTTCGGGGTATTCATCAACTTGTCGGCAGCTAAGATATTGATATAGCCATGACCATTGGTATCGGTCTGAATAAAATCGAGAATATTCAGGCTAGGCTCACCAAAAAATTGCTCTCCATCTTGATCACCTAAAGCCAATAAATTACGTTGAATCGCCCCAAGACTAGCTGGAGAAAGGTTGCCATATTCAGCTTTTAATTCGGCTGCATTTTCGCTGACATAGGTCAGCATGGCTTTAAGGTCTTTGAAATCAATTAATAAAAGCCCTTGATCATCTGCAACGCGGAAAACGGCCGAAAGAACGCCTTCTTGTGTGTCATTCAGATTGAGCATTTGTGCCAAAAGTAACGGACCAATTTCTGAAATTGTGGTACGAATAGGATGACCTTGTTGCCCAAATAAATCCCAAAAAATAACAGGGGAAGCAGCAAATGGAATGGGGGCAAGTTGTAAGTTTTTTAAACGCTCATCAAATTTGGGGTTGCTACTTCCTGCTTTAGCCAAACTAGAGACATCACCTTTAGCATCTGCCAAAAAGACAGGTACGCCCAGCCGTGAGAAACTTTCGGCTAATACCTTCAGAGTCACTGTTTTACCTGTGCCTGTCGCACCTGCAATTAAACCGTGGCGGTTTGCAAATTGAGAATGTAAAACAATATCTTGCGTTGTATCTGTGGTTTTTTTTGCAATAATAATGGGTGTATTCATTCTTCACCTATGCTTTATTTCATTCGAGTTGTTTTAGTGCGTTTTGAATATCTTGGATTAAATCGTTTGGATGTTCTAGTCCTATGCAGAAGCGAACCAATAAACCTTGTTGTAAATGTGTATTTTCTAGTTCTCGCATCTGTTTTAAATTATAAAGCATAACAAGGCTGACAGGGCCGCCCCAACTGAATCCCAACTTAAATAAGTTTAAGCTATCGCAGAATTTTCGAATCGCTGCGAGATCATATTCAGGTTTGAAAATGACACTGACTAAACCTGCACTTTTTCCTGTTTCACAGACTTGTTGCCAAAATAAATGGCCTGCTGAGTTGGCATCACTTGGATGTAAAACTTGGCAAAATTGAGATTGTTGCTTTAGCCAATCAAGCACTGCTATTGCACTGTTAGATTGTTGTTCATAACGAAGTGGCATATGAGCCAAGCTACGTTGAATTTGTGCGGTATCATCGCCTGAAACACAGATCCCTTGGGTTGCATGCATACGGTACAGTTTATGATGTAATTGCGGATCTCGTGTAACCACTGAACCCATTAAAATATCGCCACCACCACTTGGGTATTTGGTCAATGCATGAACCGTCATATCTACGGAGAGATGCTCATCTGAGAAATCAAAGGCATTAAAGGCCAGTCCAGCACCCCATGTGTTATCCAATGCTGTCAGAACCTTCGCTTGCTGTGCTTTTTTAACCAGATTTTTGAGGTCGGGAAATTCTAAGGTGACAGAACCTGCTGCTTCAAGCCAGATTAGTTTAGCTTTTTCAGTCGGTTGAAAGCTATTTGCATCAATTGGGTTGTAGATTTTGACGTGAATGCCGTAGCGGTCTTGCAGATTCTTTAAGTGTTCCAGATTTGGGCCATAAATATTGTCTGCAACCCAAACTTCATCCCCTGAACTTAAAAAAGTACTATTCACTAAATTGATTGCAGATAAGCCGCTGGGTGCAAGTAAACAATAATTTCCACCTTCAATTCGAGCAATATTATCTCCTAATGTAAACGTCGTCGGTGTACCGTGTGTGCCATAACTATAATCATAAGGGTCAGTCCAGTGGCGATCAAAAAGGTGCGCTGTTGTTTTAAAAATAATCGTTGATGCACGAAATAGGGGAGGTTGAATCGTTTCTATGTATTGGGGAGCTTTGCGTGGTGCATGAATGAGTGTGGTTTGTAAGCTATTTTGTTTAGTCATGGGGCAACATTAAATCAATAGAATGATTTAGGTTAAGAGAAAATATCGAATCCTGCTAGTCATTTGCATATTTTGTACAGAATCGTTACGAATCAAAGCTTTTAGTCAAAACTGGCTTTATTTTTGCTAAGACTAATTATCATTCTAACTACAATAGGTTTACGCGCATGAAGTCGCATTTAAGAGTGCATTATTTTCAGCACATTGCAGGCGAGGGTTTTGGCAGTTGCTATGACTATTTAAAGGCACATCAAGCAAAAATTACCGCCACAGAGTTCTTTGCTTTACCCGTTGATTTATCTCTTGAATTGGAGGCCCTACCTAATATTGATGAAGTTGATTTGCTGATCATTATGGGGGGAACCATGAGTGTGAATGACGAAGCAAATTATCCTTGGTTAAAATTGGAAAAAAGATGGTTAAGACGTTATCTCTCTGCGGGTAAACCTGCAATTGGTTTATGTTTAGGGGGGCAACTGATTGCAAATGCACTCGGTGCATCTGTGAGTCGAAATCAACATCAAGAGTTAGGTTGGATGGACGTGGGTCGTGTTTCACACGTACCCGAAAATTACTTTCAAATACCAGAAAAAATTAACATTATGCAGTGGCATAGTGAAACCTTCGAAATACCCCGTGGAGGAGTCCGTTTAGCGCAGAATAATGTTTGTCAAAATCAAATGTATCAAATTGGGCGCAATGTACTGGGGTTTCAATTTCATCCTGAAATGACACCACATGCTTTGCAATTGTTGATTGAAAATGAAGAAGATAGTGCGGTATTTAATGGTGAATATGTTCAGCCAATCGCAGAATTAAAAAAAACGATTAAAAGTAAGTTTGAACAGGGTAATCAATTGCTAAATCGGGCAATAGAGTATGTGGTGAATGCTTAATCAACTATAAAACTAAAAAAATAAAAGAAGAATTGCATAAGACTTAAACAATCGTTATAATGGGCGACCCTCAAATGGAGGGCGTTCACTACGAAGAAAGTAGTTAACGCATTACAGTCGTGGCATCGATCATGACCTTAGTGATTTTCACTGCCCTTGACACTTGCCAATAAGGTGAGGTGCGTCATGGGTGATTCTTTATATTTTTGGCTTGGAGTTTACTGGTATGTCTAACCAGAGAATTCGTATCCGTTTGAAGTCTTTTGATCATCGCCTGATTGATCAATCTGCTCAAGAGATCGTAGAAACCGCTAAGCGTACTGGCGCACAAGTGTGTGGTCCAATCCCGATGCCTACTCGCATCGAACGCTTCAACGTTCTTACTTCACCACACGTCAACAAAGACGCTCGTGATCAGTACGAAATCCGCACTTATAAACGTTTGATCGACATCGTTCAACCTACAGATAAAACTGTTGATGCATTGATGAAGTTAGATCTTGCTGCTGGTGTTGATGTTCAGATCGCTTTGGGTTAAGGCTTTCGGTTAATTAACTCTAAGTTAATTAGGCCGCTTTTTTAGAGGTTTATGCACATGGCTATTGGTTTAGTCGGTCGCAAATGTGGTATGACTCGCATCTTTACTGAAGCAGGTGTTTCTGTTCCAGTAACAGTGATCGAAGTCGATCCAAACCGCATTACGCAAATCAAAACACTTGAAACTGATGGTTATCAAGCAATCCAAGTAACTACTGGCGAACGTCGCGAATCGCGCGTAACTAACGCTCAGAAAGGTCACTTCGCGAAAGCGGGTGTTGCTGCTGGTCGTTTAGTTAAAGAGTTCCGTGTTACTGAAGCTGAGCTTGAAGGCCGTGAAGTTGGTGCTTCTATCGGTGTTGATTTGTTCACAGTTGGTCAAATTGTTGATGTAACTGGTCAATCAAAAGGTAAAGGCTTCCAAGGTGGTGTTAAGCGTTGGAATTTCCGTACGCAAGATGCTACTCATGGTAACTCTGTATCTCACCGTGTATTAGGTTCTACAGGTCAAAACCAGACTCCTGGTCGCGTGTTCAAAGGCAAGAAAATGGCTGGTCACTTAGGTGATGAACGCGTAACAGTTCAAGGTCTTGAAATTGTATCTATTGACGCTGAACGTTCTGTTTTAGTTGTTAAAGGTGCTGTTCCTGGTGCAACGAATGGTGACGTTATTGTACGTCCTACCATCAAGGCCTGAGGGGAAATACTGTGAATTTAAAAACTGTTTCCGGCTCTGCTGTTGAATTGTCTGAAGTTGCTTTCGGACGTGAGTTTAACGAAGCGCTTGTACACCAAGTTGTTACAGCTTACTTAGCTGGTGGTCGTCAAGGTTCGAAAGCTCAGAAATCACGTGCAGACGTTTCTGGCGGTGGTAAAAAACCATTCCGTCAAAAAGGTACTGGTCGCGCTCGTGCGGGTTCTATTCGTAGCCCTATCTGGGTTGGTGGTGGTAAAACTTTTGCTGCTCGCCCACAAGATTGGTCTCAAAAAGTAAACCGTAAGATGTATCGCGGTGCAATGCAATGTATCTTAGCTGAACTTGTTCGCCAAGATCGTCTTGTATTAGTTGAAGAGTTTGCTGTTGCAGCTCCAAAAACTAAAGACTTGCTTGCAAAACTTACAGACTTGAATGCAACTCGTGCATTGATCATTACAGATGCTGTAGATGAGAACTTGTATCTTGCAGCTCGCAACCTTCCACACGTTGATGTGGTTGATGCTACTGCTATTGATCCTGTTAGCTTGATTGCATTTGATAAAGTTGTAATGTCTGTAGCTGCTGCTAAGAAAATTGAGGTAGAACTCGGATGAACAACGAACGTATCTATCAAGTCCTATTAGGACCAGTATTCTCAGAAAAAGCACAAGTTTTAGGTGATACTGCTGGTGTTCAAGTGTTCAAAGTTGCATTAAATGCAAACAAACTTGAAATCAAAAAAGCAGTTGAGCAGCTCTTTGGTGTTGAAGTTGTAAAAATCAATACAACGATCACTAAAGGTAAAACAAAACGCTTTGGTAAAACATTAGGACGTCGTTCTGATGTGAAAAAAGCATACGTCACCCTGAAAGCTGGCCAAGATGTAGAAATGGCTGACTTGGGCGATACCGCTGAAAACGCAGCGGAATAAGGACGAGAATTATGCCAATTCAAAAATGTAAGCCAACGTCTCCAGGACGTCGCTTTGTAGAGAAAGTGGTTCATGACCATCTTCACAAAGGCGCTCCTTATGCACCGTTGGTAGAAGCTAAAAAACGTACTGGTGGTCGTAATAACAATGGTCACATCACTACACGTCACGTGGGTGGTGGTCATAAGCAAAACTACCGTATTGTTGACTTTAAACGTAACAAAGATGGTATTCCAGCGACTGTAGAGCGCATCGAATACGATCCTAACCGTACAGCTCATATTGCTTTATTGAAATATGCTGATGGTGAACGTCGTTACATCATTGCACCTAAAGGCTTACGTGCTGGTGATAAAGTACAATCTGGTAACGATGCTCCAATTCGTCCAGGTAACTGCTTGCCACTTCGCAATATGCCAATCGGTTCTACGCTTCACAACCTTGAACTTAAAATCGGTAAAGGTGCTCAATTAGCACGTTCTGCTGGTACTTCAGTTCAGTTGTTGGGTCGTGATGGTTCTTACGCTATCGTTCGTTTACGTTCTGGTGAAATGCGTAAAGTACACGTTGAATGTCGTGCTGTAATTGGTGAAGTTTCTAACCAAGAAAGCAACCTTCGTTCATTGGGTAAAGCTGGTGCTGCGCGCTGGCGTGGTATTCGTCCTACCGTTCGTGGTATGGCGATGAACCCGGTAGATCACCCGCACGGTGGTGGTGAAGGACGTAGTAAAGGTATTCAACCTGTAAGTCCATGGGGTCAAAAAGCTAAAGGGTACAAGACACGTACCAATAAGCGTACGACTAAGATGATTATTCGCGACCGTCGCGTCAAGTAAGGGAATCTGAATAATGCCTCGTTCATTAAAAAAAGGTCCATTCGTCGACGCGCATTTGTTCGCTAAGGTTGAAGCTGCGATTGCTGCTAACAACCGTAAGCCGATCAAAACATGGTCACGTCGTTCAATGATCCTTCCAGACTTTGTTGGTTTAACAATTTCTGTTCACAATGGCCGTAACCACGTTCCAGTAATTGTTACTGAACACATGGTTGGTCATAAATTGGGTGAATTCGCGCCAACTCGTACCTATCGTGGTCACGGTGTTGATAAGAAGTCTAAACGTTAATAGGTGCTATGATGGAAGTAACTGCTAAATTACGCGGTGCCGCTATCTCGGCACAAAAAGCACGTTTAGTTGCTGATTTGATCCGTGGTAAGTCGGTTGCACGTGCGATAGACATTTTGAACTTCAGTAACAAGAAAGCAGCTGTGCTCGTTAAAAAAGCACTTGAATCTGCAATCGCGAATGCTGAACACAACAACAGCTTAGATGTTGATGACCTTAAAGTAACTACGATTTACGTTGATGAAGGCATGAGCCTTAAACGTATCATGCCACGTGCTAAAGGCCGTGCAGATCGTATTACTAAGCGTACTTGTCACATCACCGTTAAGGTAGGGGTTTGATATGGGTCAGAAGGTTCATCCAATCGGTATCCGCCTAGGTGTTGTGAAACGTCATAACGCTAACTGGTATGCGAGTCCGAAACAATACGCTGAATACTTGCTTAAAGATCTTCAAGTTCGTGAGTTTTTGCTTAAAAAACTTAAGAATGCGATGGTAAGCAATATTCTTATCGAACGTCCTACAGGTGCTGCTAAAGTAACAATTAGCACTGCTCGTCCTGGTATCGTGATCGGTAAGAAAGGCGAAGATATTGAGAAATTACAGCGCGAACTCACCAACATTATGGGTGTTCCAGCTCAAGTTAGCATCAATGAAATTGATCGCCCTGACTTGGATGCACGTTTAGTTGCTGAAGCAATTGCTTCTCAATTAGAAAAACGTGTTATGTTCCGTCGTGCTATGAAGCGTGCGGTTCAAAACACAATGCGTGCTGGCGCTAAAGGTATCAAAGTTGAAGTTTCTGGCCGTTTAGGTGGTGCAGAGATCGCTCGTACTGAGTGGTATCGTGAAGGTCGTGTACCTTTGCATACACTTCGTGCTGACATCGACTATGCTACTATGCGTGCAGAAACAACATACGGTACGATCGGTGTTAAAGTTTGGATTTTCCGTGGCGAGATTTTAGGTGGCATGAAACAAGTCATGAACCCTGCTCCTGCTGAAGAGCGTCCAGCTAAACGCGGTCGTGGTCGTGGTGAAGGTCAAGAGCGTCGTGGTCGTCGCGGTGACCGTGCTGCTGACAAGGGAGAATAATCCATGTTGCAACCTAAACGTACCAAATTCCGTAAAGTGCACAAAGGCCGTAACACTGGTCTAGCGCATCGTGGTAGTACAGTATCATTTGGTTCGATTGCAATTAAAGCAACTGAACGTGGTCGTATGACTGCGCGTCAGATTGAAGCTGCACGTCGTACCATTAGCCGTCGTATTAAACGTGGTGGTAAAATCTTCATCCGCGTATTCCCAGACAAACCAATTACCGAAAAACCATTAGAAGTTCGTATGGGTAAAGGTAAAGGTAGTGTGGAATACTGGGTTTGTCAGATCCAGCCAGGTAAGATCCTGTACGAAATTGAAGGTGTTAGCGATGAGTTAGCGCGTGAAGCTTTTGCTTTAGCCGCTGCTAAACTCCCGTTTAAAACCACTATCGTGACTCGGACGGTGATGTAATGAAAATTAAAGATCTACGTGAAAAGTCGGTAGAAGAGTTGAAAGCTTTGCTTGATGAGCAACAGCTTAACCAATTCCGTCTTCGTATGGCGAAAGCAACTGGTCAATTAGGCAAATCGCATGAAGTGCAAATTGCTCGTAAGACAATTGCTCGTATCAAGACACTCCTTACCGAAAAACAGGGGAACGGACAATGAGTGAAAAAACAGTCCGCACGTTAACCGGCAAAGTTGTAAGTGACAAAATGGACAAGTCTATTGTTGTGCTTATTGAACGCCGCGTTCAACACCCGTTGTACGGCAAATCAATCCGCCGTTCAACTAAATTACACGCTCATGATGAGAACAATGTTGCTAAAACTGGCGACTTAGTGACCATCAAAGAAAGCCGCCCAATTTCTAAAACTAAAGCTTGGACTTTAGTGGAAGTCGTTGAAGCAGCTGCTGAGTAATTAGACGTTCTTGTTGCATCATCGGACAATTTCGAGTACTCTTTGAGCCTTTCGAAATTGCGACCGGTGATGCTCGGTTTTGGAGTAGGGCAATGATTCAAACCGAAAGTATGCTCGACGTAGCAGACAACAGTGGTGCACGCCGCGTACAATGTATTAAAGTACTTGGTGGTTCACACCGTCGTTATGCTTCAGTTGGCGATATTATTAAAGTTACTGTAAAAGAAGCAATTCCGCGCGCACGTGTTAAAAAAGGTGACGTGATGAATGCTGTAGTTGTACGTACAAAATTCGGCATCCGTCGTCCAGATGGTTCAGTTATTCGTTTCGACGATAACGCAGCTGTTATTTTGAACAACAACAAAGCTCCGATTGCGACTCGTATCTTCGGACCAGTGACTCGTGAACTTCGTACTGAACAGTTCA
This sequence comes from Acinetobacter sp. NIPH 284, assembly GCF_000369425.1. Taxonomy (NCBI): domain Bacteria; kingdom Pseudomonadati; phylum Pseudomonadota; class Gammaproteobacteria; order Moraxellales; family Moraxellaceae; genus Acinetobacter; species Acinetobacter sp. NIPH 284. Next base: position 76,029 of record NZ_KB850009.1, on the reverse strand, counting down.
TGAAAATCATTTCATTGGCTCCTGAAGTTTTATAAGAGGCAATCATGGCTAAGATTAAAAAAGGCGATCAAGTAATTGTGATCGCAGGTAAAGAAAAAGGCAAACAAGGTGTTGTTTTGTCTGTTTCTGAAGATCGAGTTAAGGTCGAAGGTCTTAACTTAGTGAAGAAGCATCAAAAGCCAAACCGTGTAACTGGCGCTGAAGGCGGTATCGTTACTCAAGAGGCAACGCTTCATATTTCAAACGTGGCAATTTTTAATGCTACAACCCAAAAGGCTGACCGTATTGGTTATCAAGTGATTGATGGCGCGAAAACTCGTGTTTATAAATCAAATGGTGAATCAGTGGCGGTAGCGAAGTAATAGGTTGAATAGGCGATGGCCAGACTTAAAGCACGTTATAACGACGAACTTAAAGCGAAGTTACAAGAAGAACTTGGCGTTAAGAATGTGATGGATATTCCTCGCATCACGAAAATCACTCTTAACATGGGTGTAGGCGCAGCTGCAACTGATAAGAAATTATTAGATGGTGCTGTTGCTGATATGCAACTCATTGCTGGTCAAAAACCAGTTGTGACACTTGCACGTAAATCAATCGCTGGTTTTAAAATCCGTGATGGTTGGCCAATTGGTTGTAAAGTTACTTTACGTGGCGACCAAATGTACGAATTCTTGGATCGCTTGATCTCGATCGCTATCCCTCGTATCCGTGACTTCCGTGGTTTCTCTTCAAAATCATTTGATGGTCGTGGTAACTACTCTATGGGTTTAAAAGAGCAGATCGTTTTCCCTGAAATCGATTTTGACAAAATTGATCGTATCCGTGGTTTAGATATCACGATTACGACCACTGCTCGTAGCGATGACGAAGGCCGTGCGCTTATGCGTGCATTCGGCTTCCCGTTCAAATAAGAGGTCGATATGGCTAAGAAAGGTATGATTAATCGCGAATTGAAACGCGAAAAGACAGTTGCTAAATACGCTGCAAAACGTGCTGAATTAAAAGCAACGATTGCAAACGTAAATGCATCTGATGAAGAACGTTTCGAAGCGATGATGAAGTTACAAGCATTACCACGTAATGCATCTCCAGTACGTCTTCGTAACCGCTGTGGTTTAACTGGTCGTCCTCATGGTTACTTCCGTAAGTTCGGTTTAAGCCGTAACAAATTACGCGATACAGTAATGCAGGGTGATGTACCAGGCGTTGTTAAAGCAAGCTGGTAAGGAGCGACTATAATGAGTATGCAAGATACCGTTGCCGACATGTTAACGCGTGTTCGTAACGCTCAAATGGCAAAGAAACAAGTTGTTTCTATGCCTTCTTCTAAGTTGAAGGTTGCTATTGCAAACGTTCTTCAACAAGAAGGTTATATTTCAAATGTAGAAGTTGCTCAAGAAGATGCAAAAGCTACTTTGACTATTACGTTAAAATATTTCGAAGGCAAACCAGTTATCGAAACTGTGAAGCGCGTAAGCCGTCCTGGTCTACGTCAGTATCGCGGTAAAGATGCACTTCCAAGCGTTAAGCAAGGTTTAGGTATTGCAATTGTTTCTACAAGCAAAGGCATCATGACTGATCGCGCTGCACGTGCTGCGGGCGTTGGTGGTGAAGTTATTGCTTTTGTTTCTTAATAGGTGATTCCTCATGTCTCGTGTGGCTAAAGCCCCAGTAGCTGTACCTAATGGTGTAACAGTTACTCAGAACGGCCGGCAGGTCGAAGTGAAAGGCACTAAAGGTACATTGTCTTTCAACCTGCATGCGCTGGTCGAGCTAAAACAGGAAGAAGGTAAACTTCAACTTGCTCCAGTTAAAGAGTCGAAAGATGCTTGGATGCAAGCTGGTACTGCTCGCGCTGTATTGAACAACCTTGTAAAAGGTGTTAGCGAAGGCTTCGAACGTAAGTTACAGCTAGTTGGTGTTGGTTACAAAGCAGCAGTTAAAGGCACTGTCGTTAACCTTGCTTTAGGTTATTCACACCCAATTGACTACGCTTTACCAGAAGGTGTAACAGCGGAAACTCCAACTGCAACTGAAATCATTTTGAAATCAGCAAACAAGCAGTTGTTAGGTCAAGTAGCAGCGGAAATCCGTGCATATCGTTCTCCTGAACCATATAAAGGTAAAGGTGTTCGTTATTCGGATGAAGTTATTCTTCGTAAAGAAGCTAAGAAGAAATAAGGCGCGAGGTTCTTATGAACGAAAAGAAACAAACCCGTTTGCGTCGTGCAAAAAGCACACGCTTGCACATTCGTGCATTGGGTGCGACTCGTTTGTGTGTAAACCGCACTCCGCGTCACATCTATGCTCAAGTTATTTCAGCAGATGGTGGCAAAGTTTTAGCGCAAGCTTCAACTTTAGATGCATCTTTGCGTAGTGGTGCGACTGGTAATATCGATGCAGCAACTAAGGTTGGTGCTTTAATCGCAGAACGTGCTAAAGCAGCTGGCGTTACTAAAGTTGCATTTGACCGTTCTGGTTTTAAATATCATGGTCGTATCAAAGCCTTGGCTGATGCTGCTCGTGAAGGCGGCTTGGAGTTCTAATCATGGCGAAAGTTGAACAAAACGAAGGTCTCGTTGAAAAGCTGGTTGCCGTTGATCGTGTAGCCAAAGTTGTTAAGGGTGGTCGTATCTTCTCTTTCACAGCATTAACTGTTGTGGGTGATGGTAATGGTCGTGTAGGTTTTGGTCGTGGTAAAGCACGTGAAGTTCCAGCTGCTATTTCTAAAGCACTTGAAGCTGCACGTCGTAACATGATTACTGTAGACCTTGCGGGGACTACTTTACAACACCCTGTGAATGCTCGTCATGGTGCAAGCCGTGTATACATGCAACCTGCTTCAGAAGGTACTGGCGTAATTGCTGGTGGCGCGATGCGTGCTGTTCTCGAAGCTGCAGGTGTACATAACGTACTTGCTAAATGTTATGGTTCTACAAATGCTGCTAACGTAGTAAACGCAACTTTCAAAGGTTTGCGTGATATGACTTCTCCTGAGAAAGTCGCTGCGAAACGTGGTCTTTCAGTAGAACAAATTCAAGGGTAATCAATCATGAAAACGATTAAAGTTACCCAGACTAAATCTTCTTCGCATCGTTTAAAAAATCATAAACTTTGCTTACAAGGTCTAGGTCTGCGTCGTATTGGTCATACTGTAGAAGTGCAAGATACGCCTTCTAACCGTGGTATGGTCAACAAAGTTTACTATATGGTTAGTGTAGAGGAATAAGCCATGACTCTGCGTTTAAATGAACTTGCGCCTGCTGAAGGTGCTAAGCGTGAAAATCGTCGTCTAGGTCGTGGTATCGGCTCTGGCGTTGGTAAGACTGGTGGTCGTGGTATCAAGGGTCAAAACTCACGTAAAAGTGGTGGTACTCGTCCAGGCTTTGAAGGCGGTCAAACAGCGTTATATCGTCGTTTACCAAAATTCGGTTTCACTAGCCAAATCGCTTTGAAAACTGCTGAAGTACGTTTGTCTGAATTGAATAAAGTTGAAGGTGATGTAATTAGCCTTGAAACTTTAAAAGCTGCGAACGTTGTTCGTCGTGATCAAATTCGTGCTCGCATCGTTCTTTCTGGTGAAATCACTCGCGCATTCACTGTTCAAGGTGTTGTGTTGACTAAAGGCGCTAAAGCTGCTGTTGAAGCTGCTGGCGGTAAAGTCGAGGAGTAATCTCGAGTGTCTATGACTCCTAGTTCTTCAGGTCATGTAAACATGATGAAAGGCCAACCGTTTCATGTGAAATATCGTGAAATTATTCGTCGATTAATGTTTTTGATTGGCGCGTTATTGGTCTTTCGACTAGGAGCGCATATTCCGTTGCCAGGTATTGATAATATAGCGCTAGCACGGTTTTTTAAGGCGAATGAAGGTACCTTCTTAGGCTTATTTAACATGTTCTCTGGCGGTGCATTAGAACGCATGTCGATTTTAGCGTTAGGGATTATGCCGTACATTTCTGCATCGATTATCGTGCAGTTAATGTCTACGGTTGTTCCTTCGTTAGAAGCTTTGAAAAAAGAAGGCGAGCAAGGCAAACGAAAGATCAATCAATATACACGTTATGGCACCTTATTCCTTGCACTCGTGCAAGGTGTAGGGATGTGTGCTGGTTTGATCAGTCAAGGTATTACTTTGACATCAGGCTTAGCATTCTATGTTCCTGCAGTTACTTCGTTAGTTGCGGGAACAATGTTTCTGATGTGGTTAGGAGAGCAAATTACCGAACGTGGTGTTGGTAATGGTATCTCGATGATCATTTTTGCAGGTATTGTGGCTGGTTTGCCAAATCTTGTAATACAGTCGTTTACGTCTGTAGATAATGGTCAAGGTAGTTTAATTGGTTTAGCTGTATTTGGCTTACTCTCATTAGCCGTTTTAGCTGCGATTGTGTTTATTGAAAAAGCACAACGTCGTATTCCGGTGAACTATGCACAAAAGCAACAAGGTCGTCGTGTTTTTACTGCACAGCAAACGCATTTGCCATTAAAAATTAATATGGCAGGTGTGATTCCAGCGATTTTTGCAAGCTCACTGTTATTATTTCCAGCGAGTTTGGGACAATGGTTAGGTAGTGCTGATCCAAATGCAGGGATTGTGAAGCGTAGCCTACAAGATCTGGCATTGGTGTTATCGCCTGGACAGCCGTTGTATTTAATGCTGTTTGGTGCGTTAATTATTTTCTTCTGTTATTTCTATACAGCGCTAGTATTTAGCCCGAAAGAAGTTGCAGAGAACTTAAAACGCAGCGGAGCATATGTGCCTGGTATCCGCCCAGGTGAGCAAACGGCTCGTTATTTAGATCATATTCTTAACCGTTTGACTTTTATTGGTGCAATTTACATTACTGTAGTGTGTTTAATGCCTATGGTGCTACAAAGTTCGTTTAGTATTCCATTCCATTTGGGTGGAACATCTTTACTGATTGTAGTTGTAGTAGTAATGGACTTTATGGCGCAACTTCAAGCGCACCTTACTTCGCATCAATACGATAATCAAACGTTAATGAGAAAAACGACTGCTCATCCTAAGGGATAAGCGCACTTAGAGGTTTCATCATGAAAGTACAAGCTTCTGTAAAGAAAATTTGTGGTAGCTGCAAAGTTATCCGTCGTAATGGGGTTATTCGCGTGATTTGTAGCGCAGAACCTCGTCATAAGCAGCGTCAAGGTTAATTTAATTAAGACCTGTTGATTTCAGTAGGCTAATTAGGTTATTATCCGCCCCTCAAGATTTTTGTGGGGCGGTTGATTATCTTGACTGCCTTTTTGGAGAAAATTGAATGGCTCGTATTGCCGGTGTAAACATTCCGGATAACAAGCATGCTGTTATCTCTCTCACGTATATTTTTGGTATCGGTCGCCACACTGCTAAGAACATCTTAGCGACTGTAGGTATCACTGAGACTACAAAAATCCGTGAATTAGATGATGCTCAGCTTGATGCGATTCGTGCAGAAGTTGCTAAGGTTCCGACCGAAGGTGATTTACGTCGCGAAATTTCCATGAACATTAAACGTTTAATGGATTTAGGCTGCTACCGCGGTCTTCGTCATCGTCGCAGCTTGCCTGTTCGTGGACAACGCACCAAAACTAACGCACGTACCCGTAAAGGTCCGCGCAAACCGATTAAAAAGTAAGATTTCTGGAAGCTAAAAGATGGCTAAAGATACTCGCACACGCAAGAAGGTCACTCGTACCGTCTCTGAAGGTGTTGCACACATTCACGCGTCTTTTAATAACACCATTGTAACGATTACCGATCGTCAAGGTAATGCATTGGCTTGGGCTACCTCAGGTGGACAAGGCTTCCGTGGTTCACGTAAATCAACTCCGTTCGCTGCTCAGGTAGCTGCTGAAGTTGCTGGTAAAGCAGCTTTAGATTACGGTTTGAAAAACCTAGACGTCCTTGTAAAAGGTCCTGGTCCAGGTCGTGAGTCTGCGGTTCGTGCATTAGGCGCAGTGGGTTATAAGATTAACAGCATTACCGATGTGACTCCAATTCCTCACAACGGTTGCCGTCCACCTAAAAAACGTCGCGTGTAAGGAGAAACATTCATGGCTCGTTATATTGGTCCAAAATGCAAACTCTCTCGCCGCGAAGGGACAGACCTGCAACTTAAATCAGGCGTTAAACCGTTTGATGTAAAAACCAAAAAACACAATAAAGCACCTGGTCAACATGGTCAGGCTCGTGGTGGTAAGCAATCTGAGTATTCACTACAATTACGTGAAAAACAAAAAGTACGTCGTATGTACGGTGTGTTAGAGCGTCAATTTAGTAACTACTATAAAGAAGCAGCTCGTGTTAAAGGCGCAACTGGTGAAAACTTGTTGAAATTGCTTGAAAGCCGTCTTGATAACGTAGTTTATCGCATGGGTTTTGGTTCTACACGTTCAGAAGCTCGTCAGTTAGTATCTCACCGTTCTATTACTTTAAATGGTCGTCGTGTAAACATTGCGTCTATTCAAGTAAAAGCAGGTGATGTAATTGCAGTGCATGAAGGTGCTAAACAACAATTGCGTATCAAAAACGCTATTGAATTAGCTGCTCAACGTGGTATCCCTGCTTGGATGGAAGTTGATCATTCTAAGTTGGAAGGTACGTTTAAAGCTGCACCAGATCGCTCTGATTTACCTGCTGAAATCAACGAAAGCTTGATTGTAGAATTGTATTCTAAATAATCCTTGAGGTAGCAATAAATGACGCGTACTGCAAACGAGTTTCTAACTCCGCAAGCGATCAAGGTCGAAGCGGTGAGCGGGACCTCGGCAAAAGTGATTCTTGAGCCTTTAGAGCGTGGTTTTGGCCATACTCTAGGTAATGCTTTACGTCGCATTCTATTGTCTTCTTTACCTGGCGCTGCTGTGGTTGAAGTTGAGATAGAAGGCGTCGAGCACGAGTACAGTACTTTAGAAGGCTTGCAGCAGGACATCGTCGAGCTCTTGCTGAACCTAAAAGGATTGTCTATTAAGCTGTTCGATCAAAATGAAGCATATTTAACATTAGAGAAGCAAGGTGCAGGTGACGTAACAGCAGCTGACCTTCGTTTACCTCATAATGTTGAAGTGGTTAACCCTGATCATTTAATCGGTACTTTGAGTTCTTCTGGTTCATTGAAAATGCGCCTTAAAGTAGCTCAAGGTCGTGGTTATGAGACATCTGACTCTCGTTTCCCAGAAGGTGAAACACGCCCAGTAGGTCGTTTACAGTTAGATGCTTCTTATAGCCCAATCAAGCGTGTTTCTTACACAGTAGAAAATGCTCGTGTAGAACAACGTACCGATCTTGATAAGTTAGTGATCGATCTTGAGACTAACGGAACTGTTGATCCAGAAGAAGCTATCCGCAAAGCGGCAACAATCTTGCAACAACAAATTGCAATTTTTGTTGATCTTCAGAAAGATCAAACTCCTGTCGCTCAAGAACCTCGCGAAGAAGTTGACCCAATTTTGCTTCGTCCAGTAGATGATCTCGAGCTTACTGTTCGTTCTGCTAACTGTTTGAAGGCAGAAAATATTTACTACATTGGTGATCTTGTTCAACGTACTGAAGTTGAGTTGTTAAAAACTCCTAACTTAGGTAAAAAATCGTTAACTGAGATCAAAGATGTTTTGGCATCGAAAGGTTTACAACTCGGCATGCGTTTAGAGAACTGGCCACCAGCTAGTCTCCGTATGGATGACCGATTTGCCTATCGTAGCCGTTAATTAAGTAGGACTATCACCATGCGTCATCGTAATAGTGGTGTGAAATTAGGCCGTACAAGCAGCCACCGTAAGGCGTTGTTTCAAAACTTAACAAATGCTTTAGTAGAGCACGAGTTAATTAAGACAACTTTGCCTAAGGCGAAAGAACTTCGTCGTGTTGCTGAGCCTTTAATCACTTTGGCTAAAAACGATACTGTTGCAAACCGTCGTTTAGCGTTTGCTCGTACTCGTTCAGCAGCAACTGTTGGTAAATTATTTACCGTTCTTGGCCCTCGTTACAAAGAACGTAACGGCGGTTATCTTCGTGTTCTTAAAGCGGGCTTCCGTGCAGGTGATGCTGCACCGATGGCTTACGTTGAACTCGTTGACCGTGAAGTAAAATAATACTTCTACGTGTAGAACAGTCAGTTGTTCCAAAAAAGGTCGGTTTATTCCGACCTTTTTTATTGTCTATTTGAAACAGCAAATATTGATCATTTGTCTTCGAGTGGCATGTATATCATCCTAATTTTTAGCTAAAGATGGCTCATGAAAAAGTTGGAACTGTAATGACTTGTCTTTTGTGTAGAGTTCCATAACTAAAAAATTTGAAGACATGATGATCTTCGAAAAATGCATTAGGTTGTTATAAGAGATATTTTAAAAACACCTAAATCCAGGTGAAAATCTCAAGATTTTTTACCTCATATTTCTTCAAAATGTCCCGAAGTGATATAAAAAAAACGATGAATGACTAAACTTGACATTGTGTATTGTCAAATTTGTGCTTTAATAAAGTCATGGTTTATACAGGGTATAAAAACAATGGAAAAGCAAGTTGATGTATTAATTATTGGTGCTGGTATCTCTGGGATTGGGTTAGCCGTGCATCTTTCTAAAAACTGTCCACAACGTAACTTTGAGATTTTAGAGCGTCGTGATAGCTTTGGTGGGACTTGGGATTTGTTCCGTTATCCTGGTATTCGTTCTGATTCGGATATGTCGACTTTTGGTTTTAATTTTAAACCGTGGGCAAAAGATAAAGTATTGGCAAGTGGCGCTGAGATCAAGGGCTATTTAAGCGATGTGATTAGTGAAAATCAGTTAAAAGATAAAATTCACTTTGGCCATCGTGTTATTTCAGCAAACTATGATTCTACAAAGAAAAAATGGTTAGTTGAGATCGAAGATAACAATAAGAAAAAACAAAATTGGTCTGCAAATTTTGTCATCGGTTGTACCGGCTACTATAACTATGATCAGGGTTATGCACCTAAATTCCCTAAACAAGAAGATTTCAAAGGTCAGTTTATTCACCCACAACATTGGCCAGAAAATTTAGATTATACGGGTAAGAAAGTGGTGATCATTGGTAGTGGTGCAACTGCAATTACGCTTGTACCTTCAATGGTCAAAGGTGGAGCAGGGCATGTCACCATGTTACAGCGTTCACCAACTTATATTGCTACGATTCCTTCAATTGACTTTATTTATGAGAAAACACGTAAATTTATGTCTGAGGAAACGGCGTATAAATTTACTCGTGCACGTAATATTGGTATGCAACGTGCTATTTATGCATTAGCTCAAAAATATCCGAAAACTGTACGTCGTTTATTGTTGAAAGGAATTGAATTACAGCTTAAAGGTAAAGTGGATATGAAACACTTTACGCCAAGCTATAATCCATGGGATCAACGTTTATGTGTTGTGCCAGATGGAGATTTGTTCAAGGCATTACGTGAAGGTCAGGCAAGTGTTGAAACAGATCAAATTGAAAAATTTACTGCAAATGGTATTCAACTGAAATCTGGTAAACATCTGGAAGCGGATATTGCAATTTCTGCAACTGGTTTGGAAATTCAGATTTTGGGTGGTGTGAAAGGCTCGATTGATGGCAAGCCAATGAACACTTCACAACATATGCTGTATCAGGGGGTAATGGTGAGTGATGTGCCGAATATGGCAATGATCATTGGTTATATCAACGCATCCTGGACATTAAAAGTTGATATTGCAGCTGATTATATCTGTCGCTTGATCAATCATATGGATAAAAATGGTTTTGATGAAGTGATTGCACATGCTGATCCTTTACAGCGTGAAAATGATACGATCATGGGTAAAATGTCTTCTGGTTATATCGCACGTGCAGCTGATGTAATGCCTAAACAAGGTAAACAAGCACCGTGGAAGATCACCAATAATTACCTAGCTGATCGTAAAGAACTGAATGATGCTAAGTTTAATGATGGGGTTTTAGAATTCCATAAGCGTGGCGATCAAACAAATCGTAAGCCAAAATTAGTATCATAAGTTTTTGCTTGAATGTTTTGAAACCCTATGCAGTTGCATAGGGTTTTTTATTTGAGTGGCTATTTAAATATAAAAAATATCGCGTATATTGAGCGCAATAACATTTAAAACAGGGATGACTGAGTGAAAAAGCTATTAATCTTGGGGACATTATTATTCAGTACATTTGTTTTTGCTGATGATGTGAAAAAGAAAGAAGTTATTGCTCAAAAATTGGTATCTGTAGATGGAACCGAACAAGGTTTACAAAACACTGATAAAATGATTTTAGAGCAAATCCGAATGCGTTTGCCTAAAGATATACCTGAAAATTTTTACGTAGATTTGATTAAAAATTTAAACAGTGAACAGCGTAAGCAATTCATTATCCAACGTTATGTTGAAACATTCAGTCAACAGGAACTACAAGCCGCATTAACCTTTTATCAATCTACAGAAGGGAAAGCGTGGGCTAAAAAAGCCAGTGAGATAGGAAGTGAAGTTGCACATTTCACTACGCAAAATGCACGCACTGCTTTAAATGTCACTATGCAACAACATATTGATAATCCAACGGTAAAGCAACTAATGGCACGAATGAATCCAACGCCTACGCCAGCTCAAACAACTGAAAAATCTGAAACTAAATAAATAAAAAAGGATCGTGTAATTAAACACGATCCCTTTAACTTTCCCATTTATGTTTAAAGTGTACGAGAAATTAATTCTTTCATAATTTCATTTGTTCCCGCATAAATACGGTTAGCACGGTTATCGATGTAGGCACGTGCAATTGGATACTCCAACATATAACCATAGCCACCATGTAACTGTAAGCAATCATCTACAACTTTTGAGAACATATCTGAAATTTTGTATTTAGCTGCTGCTGCGGCATCTACACCTAGGCTTTCTTCGAGTTGTAATTCCATACAACGATCTAAATAAGTACGGCAGAAATCAATTTCAGTACGTAATTCAGCTAATTTAAACCGTGTATTTTGGAATGTACTAATGGCTTTGCCAAATGCTTTACGATCTTTGGTGTATTGAAGAGTATGCGCAAATGCTGCTTCTGCACCTGCTTGGCAAATAATCGCAACCAACATACGTTCCCAAGCCAGTTCTTTCATCAACATGATGAAACCCATACCTTCCATACCAAGTAGGTTTTCCTTAGGTACTCGTACGTTGTCAAAGAACAATTCGCAAGTATCTTGCCCTTTCATTCCGATTTTATTCAAAGGTTTACCTTTACTAAAACCAGCACGATCAGCTTCAACGATGATTAATGATAAATTTGCTGAGCCTTTTTCATTGTTGCCTGTTTTACAGACGACAATTGCCATGTCACAAAGGTAGCCATTGGTAATGAAGATTTTTGAACCATTAATGACATACTCATCGCCATCAAGCACAGCTGTAGTACGAACTGCTTGAAGATCTGAACCTGTACCCGGTTCAGTCATGGCAATCGCTGTAACTGTTTCACCTGTTGCCATTTTTGGCAACCAATGTTGTTTTTGTTCCTCATTACCAAAGTTATTGACATAATTGGCAACGATGTCTGAGTGTAATGAGAAACCTGTACTTGAGTCCATTGCATAAGCTTGTTCTTCAATGAGAATCATACTGTACAAACGATCAACTCCAGAGCCACCATATTGTTCTGGCATTGTGGTACAGAGTAAACCTAGTTCACCTGCTTTGTTCCATAAGTCACGGTCAACATGTTGTTGTTTCTCATATTTTTCAATATTTGGCACAACTTCTTTTTCATAAAATTTACGTACAGTTTCACGAAATGCTTCATGATCAGAAGTAAATAGCTTACGTGGGAGCATATTTGGAATTGGACGAATTGCACCTGATTGCATTTGTTATTTTTTCCCTAGAGTGTTGGATTTAAACATTCATTGCCACGATACAAGAAATTGAAAATAGTGAACAATGTGATCAATGCTCAATTTGATTGATGTATTTGGTCACTTGAGAAAAAACGCTGCGAAGTTAATGGGGGATCGAGTACACTATGACTATAAAATTGTTGCATAGTGGAACAAATAATGTCTGATGAAATAAGTTTGGAAGAGCGTAAGGTCGTTTATCGCGCACGTCGTGGTTTAAAAGAAATTGATGTGTATTTCGATCCTTATGTTAAAAACTATTATTTAACCGCCGATGCTGATGAAAAGGCGCTATTTGCAGAGTTGGTTGATCAAGAAGATCCAGATTTATTGGATTGGTTTATGGAGGTGGGTGAGCCACCTCGTGCTGAGTTAAAAGATTTTATTTTAAAATTAAAACATTATGTTCATGGCTAATCGTGTTTTTGAGTTGCAATACAGTCGATTTATGATTGTTTTGCAACTTTTAATTTTTATCTTCCTTGCAGTTTTACTTTATCACGTACTGTCTTTGGGGATTTGGTTGCTCTGTCTGGCGATCATGGCCATTGTCTGGTTCAGGTTTCTTCAGCAACCTCAGGTCAGGCGTTTTGAACATCTGGATGGTCAGGATTGGTCATTTGAGTTTGCCAATTCAGATTTGCCTGTACAGCGTTGGCAAATTGTGAAAATGATCGATCATCATTGCTATATTGTTCTGTATTTTTCTTCGTCCCAGAATAAAAACTGTATCATTTGGTGGGATCAATTGCCCGTTACACAGTGGAAAAACCTAAAAACACTGGTAAAACTATGCTAATTGTTTGACAATTCTATAACTGTATAAAATTAATAAAAATAAATATATCAATAGCTTAATTTTTTTTTGAATAAGATTTTGTAAAATTGTTAGATTAAGTTCTCTAAAAATTCATGAAAATTATGATTGTCAGACAATCCAGACCTGAACTCATACTTCTTTTCGTTAAAGTACAAACACCAACGTAAAGTATGGTGGAGGTCCAAAATGATGGAAATTCCAACATGGTCGTTTCTGGTGATTGCAGTGGTTTTCGCAATCGTTATAGGAAGAGCAGGAACTTTACTCAAGGATTACTTTCAACAAAACTAAAAGATAAAGAGTTTCAGGTTTTTACCAGTTAATAAGTAGCATGTGCTGAACCGTCGCAATGCTACTTTTTTTTGCCTAAAATTTTTGTATTTTCAACTCTCTGTCAATTCGCTTATCTGTGAATTGTGTCAGAATGGGCATGTTAAATTAGAGCAATTACTCTTTAATTCAAGTATTGCATCTGATAAGGTACGCCTAAAAGGAAAAACAAATTAATTAGAGGACAGGAAGAATGTCTAAATTCCAAAAAATGGGACAGGGTGTGGCGGTTGCGTTACTCACAACATCACTATTATCAGGGTGTTCACAAATCATTAAAACAGGGGCTAATGTCGCATTAAGTTTTAGTGAAAATCATATTGTTCCACCAATTTTGGCGATGGATGACGCCGAAATGGTGTGTAATTCAGGTAATGCCTTAACTCCAGCGGTGATGTCAACCAAGGATATGGGGGCTGATCCAACACGTATGGCGGTGTTATTGTATACCTCAGCAGGTATTTGTGCTGAAAATAAAGCCTTAGAAGCGGAACTCCGCTATTTGCGTGCTTCGAAAGCAGGTCAAGTTTCTGAAGCTCAAGATGCTCGTATTGAACAAAAACGTTGGGCGGGGATTGCTGCTGAACGTCAATATGCAGGTTATCAACTTTTTGCAAATCGTTGGGAATCAAAATATAAATATAAATTGGGTGATTCATGCCCAACAATGCGCAATGATTTAGATCAGACAGTTTACCTTTTAGGGATGGTAAGTGGTCTGCAAGCGATGACCAATGATATTAACTCTGGTGGTGCGGTTAATGTCCCGAAAGATATTGCGGGTATTGTTGAGCGTGGCATGACCTGTTTGGATAATGAAAAATTCTGGGGCGCGCCGATGGCGACGCGAGCAGTGATTTGGACTTTATTACCAGGTGCGGGTGACGGTAAACCTGAACCTTATGCAACCATGAAAGAATCAATGCAAATTGGTGAGAAAAAAGGTGTTCGTTTATCACATGCATTATATGCAGTTGCTGCACAAGCAAGTGGTGATGATGCCAAACTGCGTGATGCTTTCCGTTCTTATGCTGCTGCAACAGGTGAAGACAAACCAGTAAATCCTCAATTTAGATTGATCGATAAGATGGCTGGTTTGATGGTCCAGGGTATAGCTGATCGTTATTGGACTGAAAATACAGGTGTACGTTCTAGTGATGAAGGTTTGACTTCTTTCTGGGACGATAAGAAAGAAAGTTCATCTGAATTGGATGCTTTATTTGATGGTGGAGATGGCGCATCAGCACCAGCAGAGTAAACTTGAATTAAACGACCTTTTACAAGTGAAACATTTAAACTGGTAAAAGGTCAGTTTTTTCATGGGGTGGTAATGGATGAAAGATCACGTATGGATACCGAAAGTTATTTTAATCGCTGTATGTGTTTCTATATCAGCGTGCTTGCAAGTATTTGCAGATCACTTCATTTATTGGAAACCTAGTTTATTCGCTGAGTTTTGGCGTTTATGGACTGCACATTGGGTTCATGTTGGATGGATGCATTTTTTCTTAAATATGCTGGCATTTGCATGTTTACCTTTTATTTTTCCTCATGCTCGTAATTGGCACTTATGTGTTCTGCTTTTAATCCTTCCTCCCTTTATTAGTCTTATCTTTTATTTCTACTTACCTTATATCGATGCATATGCTGGTCTTTCTGGCGTGTTGCATGGATTATATGTTGCTGTTGGTCTCGTGTATCTGAAATATCCTAAAGAAAGAAAATTTGCCTTATTGGTCTTGTTGCTGATCTCAGCAAAATTAATATGGGAAAATACTTTTGGCCAGACGGGTACTGCACAGTTAATTGGTAGTCCTGTTTTGACAGAAGCTCATTTGATTGGTGCGATTGGTGGTTTGTTCTGTGGGTTAGGTTATTTATTGTTAAGAAGGATAGAGAGAGAACATATAAGTTGATAAAAAAAACCAACAAAAAAATGATTGTAGTCATTCTTTTTTGGGAAAGATTGCTGCAAATTTAGGCGGTTAAAAGGGATTGGTTACGAAGAGGGTAAATTCACTTATCTATCAACCATGGACATCGCATGATTCAACATCTTTGGATGGGTGTTGATAACAATAAACTGGAATATACATGCAAAATGATCAAGAGAAAAAGTCTGGATTAGCCCGACTGGGTTATATCTGGAATGATTGGATATCAACATTCATCATTCTTGCTTTGTTGCTAATGACTTTGCTTATTGGTACTGGCGAGATGATTCACGGTCAAATGCTCCGTATGGGGGAGCGTTTGTATGGTGATGAAAAAATAGGAATGCAGTATTCGTTTTTACGAGCTGAACCTGAAAAACCATCTTGTGATCGACATCCTAATATTGAAGCGCAAGTTCAAGAGCAGATGAAAGCAAATGCTGCTGATGAGTTTGCAAGTATGTTTGGTACAGCATCTGAATCAGATGTACGCGCTTCTTTATTAGCTGCACAACAACAGTGTGAAGAAAAATATCAGTTCTATGATAAAGCAATGAAGCACTTGGAAGCTCATCCAAGTATTCGTACTTATCGTCAAGTTGAAACCACATTCTTCGGTATTTTTAAGTTAGGTTCTGAAAACCAGACTGTACTTTTACTGATTATGGTGTTGTTTACATCTATCACAGCTTCTTTACGCTATCACCACATTGGTTTACGTGCACCTAAAACGAAGATGGACTATCGTGTCTATTCAGCATATATGGTTGTAGGTAATGCTCTACTGAGTTTATCGACAATTAGTCAATATAACTCGTTGCTGAATTCTGGCGTAGAATTGACTACGAAGACATTGGCGATTTCATGGTTATGGATAGCACTCTTTGTCTCTTTAACCGTAATCAGCTTAGTGCAATTATTTTTAATTCCTAAAACAGCGCAACCTAAAGGTAATTTTGGTTTGGCGGTGCTGAGCGTACCATTGTATGCACAGATGTCACTGATCACGGGGATAATCTTTACTTTCTTCATGGATTATCCAATGGGGCAAGGGATCTACTTGGGAATTATTGTTGAGTTCTCTGGTATTTTCTTAAACCTTGCATTGTTTATTTGGGCAGGTATGTTACTGACCCAAACGCGTGTGATGGATTTATTCTTAAATATCCTGCGTCCGTGGAATCTAGCACCTGAAACTTTAACTTGGTTAATCTTAATTGCAGCGGCAATTCCAACAGCATATACAGGCGCTTCTGGTATTTTCGTTATTGCCGCAGGTGCAATTATTTATAAAGAGGTTTGGAACTCTGGTGCGCGCCGTCAATATGCATTAGCTGTATCGGCAATGTCGGGTTCTTTAGGTGTGGTGATTCGTCCATGCTTACTTGTAATTTTGATTTCAATGCTAGATAGCCGCCATGTAACGTCTACAGAATTATTTGATCATGGTATCTATGTTTTCTGGTTAACTGCATTTATTTTCCTTGGCGTTTCATTGATTCTTGCTGAAGAAAAGTTCCGTGTTGCTTCACCAAAAGTTGCTGTACCTGGTATGTTACGTGCATGTGTACCTGTGATTCCTTATGTAATCATTGGTTTTGCAGTTGTGATTTTCTATAAACTTGCGTTAGATACATCAATCAATGAATTTACAGCGCCAATGATTTTACCATTGGTGTTGATTGCAATGATTTTGTTTGACAAATTGTTTGCAGCAAAACTTGCACCAGCTCCAGTTATTGATGCAAAGCATGAGGCGTTAGTTCTTGAACATGAACAGAAATCAGACTTCTTAAAAAGCCATGATCCTCATGGTGGTAAGAGTTTTGGTTTTGGTGGAGCATTACGTTTTGCAACTTCAGAAACAGTGGGTCATATCGGTGCCTTGATTCTACTGATGGCATTATCTGCGAGCGTTGGTGGTTTAATCGAGCGTGCTGAAGTGGTTGAGTTATTACCAACTCACTTGGATAATATCTATATTTCTCTTGCCTTTATTGCAATGTTACTTGCAATTATTGGTATGACTACAGATCCATTTGGTGCGGTAATCTTAGTTGCTGCGACAGTAGCGCCAGTTGCTTATGAGAACGGTATTCATCCGATTCACTTCTGGATGATCGTATTGGTTGCATTCGAATTTGGTTATGTAACACCACCTGTTGCATTAAACCATTTGTTGACGCGACTCTCTGTCGGGGATGAAGAGGTATCAGCCGCTGATAAGGAAGCAAAAGAGAAATACACAAGTTTCTATTATCGTTATGAGCGTTGGTTATTACCGATTATCGTATTGTTCTCATCCTTAGTGTTGGTGACCTATGCACCATATATCTTCCAAATGTTTGGTTGGTATAAACACTAAGTGTTGGAATAAAAAAGCACCTTCGGGTGCTTTTTTATTTCTCAGATTTAAAATGCTTTAGACATTATTAATGTTGATAAGTTATTTTTAAAGATCAAATATTTTAGCGTTGAATCATTTTCTTTTGACGTTGAGTCAATGGACTACATAATAAAATTGCCAGCAAAATAATACAAAATCCAATCACGCTGTATAAATCAGGTACTTCATTCCAAAGTAAGAATCCCCATACACCTGCAAAAATAATGGCCATATAATTCACAGGTGCAATTTGTCCTGCTGGCGCAAGTCGATAAGCATGAGACATAAAAATTTGGCTGACATTAGCAAGTATCCCTGCGCCAATCAAAAATAATAATTCTTTTACATGATAGGTTCGCCACATCCAAAACATTGGAATCACAGAAAGTGCTGATCCTATCAAGCAGAAATAAAATACGATGCGTTCAGGTGGTTCGGTTTGAGTGAGTGCTCGAACGGTTACAAAAGCCATTGATGCAAGTAAGCTTGAGGCGATACCAATCACAGAAATCCAGTTCAGTAGACCTTGATCGGGTTTAGCCACACAGAACACCCCAATAAAGCCGAGTCCCGCGGCACAAAGCATAGCAATGGTGATTTTTTCTTTTAGAAATAACCATGCAATAACTGGAATAAAAATTGGGGAAGAGTAGGTAAATACCATTGCATTTGATAGCTTTAAATGCGCAATTGCGTAAAAGAAACCATACATAGCTGCAAGTCCAACAATACTACGCCAACTATGCATCCATAGTTTTTCTGTTTTTACAAAGCCAATACCTTGTTTAAAAATAAAAGGCAGAAACAGGATGAGTCCGACCACGTTGCGGAAAAATACAATTGTATAGTTATCAACCGTATGTGATGCATAACGAATACAGATACCCATGATCGAAAAGAGAAGGGCCGAGATTGTTAGGCAACCAATCGCAAGTAAAAGGTTACGATTAGTTTGAAGTGAATTCATATTAGACGCGAGGCTTTGAGACTAAAGTTATTCTATGCTTCTCAACGGATGAAAGAAATGTGCTTTTAAACTGGATTTTAGATTTGTTGAGTGACTTATATCCATCATACCGCAATCAGTGTAAATACAAACTTATGAGGGTCTGTATGAAAAATCGCGATTAGAAATATGAGATTGATATTTCAATGAGTAAAAAGCTTTAAACTGGATTAAAGCTTTTGTTGTTTTAAGATTTATGTTGTGCGGAGATCTGAGCCTCCAAAAGTTTAATTTGATCTTCTTTGAGCTTAAGTAAAGTATCAACATCATTATTTTGTTGTTTCAAGTCACGCTGTTGGTCTTGCAGTTGCTGTTGAATATCATCTAGCTTTGCAATCTCTTCTTTGGCTAAACTGTCATTGCTCGGAAGTGGTGATTTGACAATTGACTCTTCGACTAATTGTATTGGTGCAGCAACTTCACTGCTCGCCGTATTTATATTTGGACTAACAGTTGTTTCTGCTTTGGATATAATTGTTTTTTCGGCAATTGGTTGTGTAGCTGTGCTTGTCGATTGCTGATCTTTTTGTGATAAAAACCATTGAATTGCAAAAAACAAAACCACAACAACGCTAATTCCACCAATTATCATCCATAATAATTTGGAATTTTGAGTTTGGTATGTGGACATCATTTTTAACCTTCTAGTCAAAATGACGAGGTTTGAATTGTATCACCCCAATTTCATCTTGCTCAGCGGTTTGTTGCTCTTCCACGTGGGTCGGGCGTTTTTCGCTATAAGCACATTCGATACATTCAATCCACTCGTCATCCACAGTGATGATCTTAACCACACGATCTAAGGCGCCACATTTAGGGCATTTTGCACCCGCGATGAACTGTCTTTTCATGTCAGTTAATTACCACCCTGTGAACAATAATGGCGTAGTTTAAGCGGTTTTATTGGTGTTCGTCCAACCTTGATGGCGTAATAATGCATCTATTTTTGGTTCTCTTTTTCGGAAATTGCGAAATGCATCAAGTGCAGTATCTTTTCCGCCAACTGCTAGAATAAACTTTCTAAACTCTTTGCCTGTCTCAGTATTAAAAATACCTTCACTTTCGAAGCGATCGAAGGCATCACTCGCTAAAACTTCTGCCCATTTATAAGAGTAATAGCCTGCCGCATAACCGCCTGCAAAAATATGGCTGAAACTATGTTGAAAACGGTTATAAGGTACCGCAGGAACCACGGCAAATTTATCGCGAATATCGTCCAGTGTCGCTTGGATTTGCTGACTGTTTAAGGCAGGTGCCTGACGGTGAATGCTTAGGTCAAACAATGCAAATTCAATCTGACGTAAGGTTTGCATGCCTGATTGGAAGAAACGCGCATTGAGTAACGCAGATAGCAATTCTTGTGGCAAAGTTTGCTTAGTTTCGGTGTGTTCACTGAGTACATCTAAACTTTCATTATCCCATGCCCAGAATTCCATAAACTGACTTGGTAACTCCACCGCATCCCAAGCCACGCCGTGTGTGCCTGCAACATAGATGTTATCTACTTCGGTCAACATATGGTGTAAGCCATGTCCAAATTCATGGAACAAAGTAATGACTTCATCGTGGGTGAGTAGCGCAGGTTGATCGCCAATCGGTGGGGTAAAATTACACACCATATAGCAAATTGGTTTTTGTAGACCATTGACCGTTTGCACACGAGAACGGAAACCACTCATCCATGCGCCACCGCGTTTGCCGTTACGGGCATATAAGTCAAAATAGAAACCACCGACCACTTGACCTTGATCTTCAATTTCAAAATAACGTACATCATTTTGCCAAACAGGGGCTTGGCGTTCGATGATTTGAATACCATAAAGACGTTGCACGATCTGGAATAAACCGTCCACCACTTTTGGCGCAGGGAAATACGGTTTAAGCGCTTCTTGAGAAAGATTGAATTGCTGCTGTTTCAACTTCTCAGAATAATAGGTTGCATCCCAAGGTTTGAGTTCCTCAATTCCATCTTGTTGTGCAATGCTTTTTAGTTCAGCAATTTCAGCCAGTGCAGGCGTACGCGCATGCTCTGCCAAATCCACTAAGAATTGATGAACAGTTTCAACATCAGGTGCCATTTTGCTGGCAAGGGAATATTCAGCGAAGTTATTAAAGCCAAGCAGTTGCGCCATCTCCTGACGTAAGCTCAGGATTTCCTCCATCACAGGTGTATTGTCAAATTCAGTCTTGTCGGACTGCTCAGATGCACGGGTCACATAAGCTTTGTAGAGTTCTTCTCTTAATTCACGATCATCGGCATAGGTCATAATCGCAAAATAAGCAGGGAAATCCAGTGTGGCAACGGCTTGCTCAAGCTCACGTTGTTGTCCGTATTGTTTTAACAGTTCAACACTGCTTTGCGGTAAGCCTTTAAGTTGCGCTTCTGTTAGCGGTTTAAAGTAGGCTTGGGTAGCATCGAGCACATGGTTCGAGAAGTCTGAAGACAGTTGTGATAAACGTGCCGAGATTTCTGCATAACGTTTTTTCGCTTCACCTTGGAGTGCAACACCCGACAGTTTAAAGTCACGTAGCGCGAGTTTAATGGCGCTTTGCTGTGCTTCACTGAGGGTCTGGAAAATGCTACTGTCATGAATCTGTTGATAGGTTTGATACAGCGCCGTGTGTTGCCCCAGTTGTGTATAGTATTCACTGAGGCTTGGGAGTAGTGATTGGTAAACTTCACGGGTTTCGGCATTGTTCATCAAGGCATTGAGGTGCGACAAAATGCCCCATGACTCACTCATGTTATTTTCAAGCTGATCAACTTCGGTCAAGGTTGCCAATTGTGCCTCGCTGTTTTGTGGCACTTCCTTGAGTTGATTTAAGAAGTTTTGACCGTTTTGAATGGTTTGTTCAATTTGTTGTTTTAGGTCAGCAAGTTGAATTTGATCAAATTGAGGAACGGGAAGTGTCGCTTGTTGGAGTGTCATTGTATTTTTGCCATATCATCTTTAAACATAGGTATAGATGTAGGGCTTAGAGGGGGAGAAATCAAGTAAGAGAGATGTTAAATCCAAATAAAATAGCCCTATTAAAATAGGGCTATTGTGGAACACGGAAAATATTGAGCTAAATTAGTCCTGCTTAGCTTTCGCATTGGACTTTTTCTTTTTTACTTTCTTCTTGGCTTTTTCTTTGCTTTCAGGCTTGGTTGAAGCTTTTTTAGCAGGCTTTTTGGTATAAGAACTTGGTTTGCTCTTATCCTTTTTCTTGCGTACAGGCTTCTCACCATCTTCACTGATTTGAGAAGTTGCGGATGGTTTACTAAAAACCTCTTCAGTAGCTAGAGCTTTGGTAGATGTGGTGCGGGGGGCTTTATGGCGAATCACACGCCCCAAATGCGTCAACTGTTGAACCAATTTGAAGTCAATTTTACGTTCTTCCAGATTGACGCCTGCAACCTGAATCTTGACTTCATCGCCGAGACTAAATGACTGTCCACGATTCTGACCAATCAAACTTTGGCTGGCTTGATCATATAAGAAATAATCTTCACCCAGTTGGCTGACATGAATCATACCATCCACATATAAATCTTTGAGTGTAACGAATAGACCAAACTCAGTCACCGCACTAATAATACCAACAAACTCATCGCCTAAATGCTGTTGCATATAATGGCATTTCAACCATGTGGTGACGCTACGTGAAGCTTCATCGGCACGACGTTCAGTTTGTGAAAAATGCTCCCCTGCATCATCTAAAGCTGCACCAGACAATGGATAAGCTTTCTTATCGAGATAGGCTTTAATGGCACGGTGTAACAATAAATCTGGGTAACGACGAATTGGTGAAGTGAAATGCGTATAAGCTTCATAAGCAAGACCATAATGTCCTGCATTATTCGCACCATAATAGGCTTGCATCATTGAGCGTAATAACACCGCATGAATACTTGGCGCATCTAAACGATCTTTGGTCGCTTCAATCACGGCTTGGTAATCAGCTTGGGTTGGTTGCTCTGGGAATGGCAAACCGAGTAATTTGACGAAATCACGGACTTTTTGAATACGTGAGAATTCTGGCGCTTCATGTACACGATATAACATCGGAATATCATGTTCTAATGAGTATTCAGCTGCGGCAACGTTCGCCAATAACATGCATTCTTCAATCAGTTTATGCGCATCATTACGAGTACGTGGCAAGATTTCTTTAATGCCGCCCAACTCATCAAAGGTCATATAGGTTTCAATGGTTTCAAATTCCATCGCATGACGTTTAGCACGTAGTTCTTTTAGTGTCTGATACAGCTGGAATAGGGTATTTAACGATTTATGAACGCTTTTATCTTGTGGAATGGCATCGGTTGCGCCGTCAAAATAAGCAGCCACCTGATTATAGGTCAAACGTGCTTTGGAATGCATCACCGCAGGGTAGAACTCATAACCTGTGACTTTACCTGCACGAGACAACTTTAAATCGCAGACCATACACAGACGGTCAACATGTGGATTGAGAGAACACAATCCATTCGACAATGCTTCTGGCAGCATTGGCAAAACAAAGTGTGGAAAATAAACCGATGTACCACGTTCTTCAGCTTCTTCATTTAAAGGTGAGTCTAAACGGACATAATGGCTCACGTCTGCAATTGCCACGACAACACGGTAACCACCGCCTGCACGCTTCTCTGCGAATACGGCATCGTCAAAGTCACGTGCATCTTCACCATCAATCGTGACGAGTGGTAAATCGCGTAAATCAACACGACCTTTGTGATCTTGTTCTGAAGGTTCTTTAAAACTTTCAGCTTCTTTAATGACGGCTTCTGGAAATTCATAAGGTAAACCAAATTCTAAAATGGTTTGCGGAATAATAATTTCAGTGTCAGCTTTGTCCGCCATCGACTGTACAACATGACCTGTCGCTAATTCTTCACGAGTCGGGTAATCATCAATCGCAACTCGCAGCATATCGCCAACTTTGGCATTGGCATGTTCAATCAATTCTTTTTCTAAGGTAATTGGTTGGTGCTGATTTGGATTGCTTGGCTGAATAAAGTATTCACCTTCATGTTCAGCGACTTTACCAATAATTTGTTTGACACGACGTTGAACGACTTCGGTAATAAAGCCCCAAGCTTTACCTTTACGGTCAACAGAAGTTTGGCGTACTTTAACGCGATCACCATTAAAGACTAGACGTAATTCACGTTCAGGTAATAGTACATCATCCTGACCTGCGATATTGGCCGTGCCAAGTCCTTTGCTATTGATATAAACCGTTGCTTCATGGCTTGGTAAATCGGTTGCAGGTTGGTATTTAAAACCATCTTTCATTAACTGACCGTCGCGAACCATTGCACTTAAACGATGATTCAATGCATCAATACTTTTTTGATCTGGGATATTAAAGTGATCAACCAGTTCTGCATGAGACTGTGCAGTTTTTAATTGTTCTAATGTAGTTAGAATAAGAGTTCGGCTAGGAATAGGATTATCGTAACGTTGCGCTTCTGCTTTTGCTTCGGGATCAACCCAATTTGTAGTCATATCGTTTCATTTCACATCTGGCAGATCGGTTTAGCATAAGTCATTCAAACTTTAACTGCACGTCAAAGATTGCAAGATTCTGTTTATTGTCCAATCTGAATAAAGGAGAGAACACTATATTAACAAGCGTTGAGCTAAAAAATGCCGAAAAAATATAAGAATTGGTTAAAAAACATTTGATTGATTTAAAAAAACAGAAAAAAATAGGATCATCCCTTGTGTAATGTGGTTTTAGTTTGTATTATTGCGCTCGTGTTACGGTGAGATGGGTGAGTGGCTGAAACCACATCCCTGCTAAGGATGCGTACGGGTAACTGTACCGAGGGTTCGAATCCCTCTCTCACCGCCACTTTACTTAAAGCGCTCATAGCTCAGCTGGATAGAGCACTTGGCTACGAACTAAGGGGTCGGGAGTTCGAATCTCTCTGAGCGCACCAAGTAAAGATTTAAAGTAACACATGCCTAAATTGGCAATATAAGTAATGCGCTCATAGCTCAGCTGGATAGAGCACTTGGCTACGAACTAAGGGGTCGGGAGTTCGAATCTCTCTGAGCGCACCAACTTAATAGAAGAAACCGCTTAATTGCGGTTTTTTTGTGCCTGTAAGTTGAAGTCGTTAAACTATAAAATATCTATTTGATGTTCAAATTAAGGCGCTTCATTTTTTTATTGATAATAAAATCAGTTGTTTATGTTGTTTTTAAATATAATAACTATTTCGTTGTAAATTTGTAACGATCAATCTATCAGCATTTGATTTCTATTTTATTAAAAAACACTTATCAATAGGGAAAAAATGGGTATAATGCGCTCCATCAAATATGCGCTCATAGCTCAGCTGGATAGAGCACTTGGCTACGAACTAAGGGGTCGGGAGTTCGAATCTCTCTGAGCGCACCAATTTGAATTTATCGAAAGATAAAGATTGAAAAAAACCGCTTAAGTGCGGTTTTTTTGTGTCTTACATTTTTGCTTTAATTTTCTGAACAAACACAGTATTACCACCAACTGCGGGTAGTACATCATGATAGGGTAAACTTCGCATAGCCCTTAATAAAAAGGGTGCTTTTCCATCAATTTTCATTGAGCTAGTGATTTTAAATAAAGTACCTTGATTAAGCTCTGAGGCAATCATTTTTCCTTTAATCAATCGTAAATCACCACCATTGGCATAAAAGTTATTTTCAACAGTATTTGGATAGTTGAAATGCAGCTTAAATGCAAAAGGAATATTAATCACACCTAAACCCACATTCACTTGAATATCTGCATCTTGACCCTGATTTTGGATTGGAGAGGTGATGATTTTCTTGATTTGTCTTGGAAATAATTCTTGATAGGCTAAAGGGTTTAACCATTTATTTAATTGCTGTGTTGGCTGTTGATAAAATTGATAGGTGGTGGTGAAGCGCATGGCTTCACGTCCATGGGTGTACAAAATGCTAGTCGGTGCATGTAGGTAGCTTACAGGCTGCTGTGCATTTTGACTCAGTTGTGCAATCTTAGCCAATTGAGCTTCATTTAATTGAGGGCTTGGTATTTGTCCTGAATTTAAGGCAACGATATTCTGTTTAATAAAGCGTGTTCGAAGTGATTCTAGGATAAAAGCATTGGTTGAGCTTGGAATCCCTAATTTGACCTCTGGAATCGCATTCAGAATTTTTTTAAAAATAAAACCTTTAGGTTGATTTAAATCTCCCCACTGGGTGAGCGTAATTAAAGTTCGATGATCATCTAAGGCAAACCATTCAAACTTTCCTAAACCGTATGGAATAGGAGAATCAATCACTAAACTGGAAATACTGTTCGATTTAATCTGATGCTGTAAGGTAACGTCTTCATTAAAATTGAGCACTGGAATAGGCGTTGGAATGGAGACACGATATTTCATTTTTACAGTATTGCCAGATTGTTCTAGTATTTTGGCCGATTTAAGTGTTGGAAATAGACCGACATAGTGATTAAAGTCAGTCAGGGTCTTACTAACCTGTTGTACATTGGTAGGAACAATAAGTGCTGCGGATGTAAAACTGGCGTTTGGTTGTGAATTGGATTTGAGAGTGGGGAGGTTAGTTTTAGTTGTTGTATGCGCATAAATGAAAATATTATTTTGCGTGTAGCTTGCCAAAAGCTGGGGGTTATTTTGAAAAGGTTGTAAAGCGCTTGGGATATTGTCATTCCAAGTCAGCATTTGTGCAAAGCAAGTTTGCGTTATGCTAAAAACAAGAGTCGTTAATATAAATCCATTCAAATAAAACATCACATTCCTTTGATTTTTCTTAGTGATATAGTCAGTGGTATTCATCAGTAAATGATAGAGCCTTGCTATTAATAAAAGTTTTTTTGTTTAAAAAACAGTCGTATTGTGTAAAACTTTCTTGAGCATCGAAACCTTAGACAAAGCGTTATCTATGCAAGTAAATACTTATAGCGGTTAATGTTGATCAGTTAAGTGTAATTTCATTATTACTGAATTAGAAATTCCATCTCTTTGTTAAAAAGCAATTTAGAGTAGTGCTACGCCGTATTTGAATTTTGTATAAAATCGCTATAAATCTGATTTACGCTCAAGTCATTTATGTTCTAATAGATGAGTTTTTTCAAATCTTAGAAATCAAAAATGTCTGAACAACGTCCAACTGTATCTGTGCGCTATTATCTTAATTTAGAAGAATCACAAGATGGTTTTGCTCTTGTCACTTTTGGTAAAAAGACCTTTAGTCGTTTTCTAACACCTGTTATTAGTATTGCAATTATTGGTTGGGGAATCTATTTAGGTTTCTCAGACGTTGGTCGTTATTACGTTGCATTAGGTGCTTTTTTTCTGATTATGCAAGGATTGATGCGCTATTGGTTGTTACCGATGTTGTTTAAACGTCAATTTGTTCGCTACCAATTTGGAAAAAGTGAGCAGGGAATTGACCTTTATCAAGATCATTTTGAACTTTATTCAACAGGTAAAAAGCAAATAGCGCAGTATGCTGAGGTGCAATCTTTTGCAGTTGGAAAGCTCACGTATATGTTAGAGCTGAAGAATCATACCGTTATTATTGTTCCAAAGCGTTCATTCAATGATCCAGCAGATCAAACCAAATTTGAAAATAGTTTTAAAAAATAACTTCATTCGCGATTTAAGGAACAAGGAGCTTTTATGGGCACACGTCCATCAAAAATTGTTTGTGTAGGCAGAAATTATGCTGAACATGCGAAAGAACTAGGTAATGCAATTCCTGATCGCCCAATTTTATTTATCAAACCACCAAGTAGTTTGAGTAGCTTAGCCCAAGGCGCCCGTTGGAATCAGGCTTTGGGTGAATGTCATTTTGAATGTGAAATTTGTTTGCAGATCGCACATCGATTGTCGCAGGAAACCAATCCAAGCAAAGCTTTAGAAGCGATTGGCGCTGTGACTTTAGGATTGGATTTAACTTTACGTGATTTGCAGAATGACTTAAAAGCGAAAGGGCAGCCTTGGGAGCGAGCAAAAGCTTTTGACGGTGCATGTATCTTGGCAGACTGGGTTGAAGCAGATGAAATTGGCGATTTACAAGAGTTAGAGCTTGTTTTAATGATTAATGGCGTTGAACGCCAACATGGTTTTAGCCAAGACATGATTTTTGATATTGGTGCATTATTGGTTGAAATTAATCAGTCATTTAGTTTGGAAGCGGGTGATGTCATTATGACGGGTACGCCTGCTGGCGTCGGGGCATTACACCCAAATGATCAATTAACCATGAAACTAATAACCCAATCAGGAGAATATGATTGGGATACATTTGTTCAAGCATAATGATTAAAAACAAGTGCTGTTAATAAATAGCGTCTACCTAATTTCGTATAAGCGAGACAGTAAAAGAAAGACCTCAGTAGAGGTCTTTCTTTTACTTCTGTTCAAAGATCGTCGAAAGAGGAATCGAAAGTTTTGCAGCTAAATAATCATTACTCTCGATGAGGGATGGCCCTAAACGCTCAATCCATTCATCATCTTGATGGATATTGGCGACATCATGACGTAATGGTAGGGGATAAGGGAGTGCTGTAAAAAAGCTCCAGAAATCGACTTGCGCAAGATTTCTAGCCAATACATACTCATCGTTGTCTGTACGTTTGACTAAATTCTGTTTTTCTAACTGTAAGATATATGCAGGTAAACGTCCTAATTCACCACGTCCAATAATCCCAAGAAGTTCTTGTTCACTGACACTTTCTCCAATTTGTTGCTTTTTATAAAATAACTCCAATATGTCTAATAACATTAAGATAGGATGACGCTTTTGTTCTTTATCTGAATGAAAAGCAGTCAGTGCATAACTGATTTCTACGCCTAATAAGATAATGTTCCAAGACAAATAAATCCACAGAAGGAAGATTGGAACAGCAGCAAAAGCACCATACACAATTTCATAACTGGTGAAATTACTCATAATCCAGCCAAAGAAATTTTTTAAAATTTCAAATACTGTTGCGCTAAAACATGCAGCAATAACAGCGGAAAGAATAGGGACGCT
Organism: Acinetobacter sp. NIPH 284; assembly: GCF_000369425.1. Classification (NCBI taxonomy): domain Bacteria; kingdom Pseudomonadati; phylum Pseudomonadota; class Gammaproteobacteria; order Moraxellales; family Moraxellaceae; genus Acinetobacter; species Acinetobacter sp. NIPH 284. The sequence goes on along the minus strand of NZ_KB850009.1, from coordinate 47,652 downwards.
ACGATTAGGAATGGTCCAGTAAAGAATGAAAAAGCCAACAATTGTAAGTAGGAATGAAATAAGCCCTAAAAGGAAGGAGCCATCTAATTGATAGCCCGCAAAATTATTGCTCAGAATATTCATTGAGGCGACAGTAGATGAAAGTACAAAAGCACTGCCTAGAATGATTGGACCTAAAGAGATTATTGTCCAATAACGCATAAAACCAACAAGACCTGTTCGAGTTTCTTTGACACGCCAAATACGATTAAAGACATTTTCGATTGAGGTGAGCATAAGTACGGTGGTCACAAACAGAAATAGCACCCCAATAATTGTGAGATTACTGGATTTATCTGTAAATGCGTTCAATGCTTTGTCAAAGGCAATGGTACTTTTTGGTAAAAAATTACTGTAAATCAATTGCTGTAGTTGTTGTCGAGCAGGCTCTAAAGCTTTAATTGAGGAGATAATGACTAAGAAAACGGTCAGCATCGGAACAACTGCAAACAAGGTGGTGTAGGTGAGTCCTCCAGCTTGTTCTCTGCAGCGATCAGCTTCGAAACGCCGTAACACAAATACAATAAATTGAAACCATGTTTTTTCTAAAAAAGACAGATTTTTTAGATAACGATTTAAGATCATGGGTTCTATCCTAGTTATTTTTAATAAAATCCTGTGTCAGCACAGGATTAATTACGGCTCAAAAGAAGAAAAATGTCGTATAGTGTTCTTTTTAACAAAATTTATTAAAGTGATGCAACCTTACGTTCTTGTTCTTTATTACAGTAAATATGGTTCAACTCGAGAAATGGCTCATCTAATTGCCGATGGAATTGAGTCTTCTGGTATCACAGCTCGTATTCGAACCGTTCCTAATCTCGCAACTGTTGTTACCCAAGCAGAACCGAGCATTCCTGCAGAGGGGGATGTTTATTGTACTTTAGATGATTTGACGTATTGCTCAGGTTTGGCACTTGGTTCACCTACTCGCTTTGGTAATATGGCGAGCGAGATGAAATACTTTTGGGATCAAACCACGAGTTTATGGTTGAATGGTGCTTTGCATAATAAACCAGCATGTGTTTTTACTTCTTCTGGCTCGATGCATGGTGGGCAGGAAAGTACTTTGCTTAGCATGTTACCGCCATTATTTCATCATGGCATGGTGATACTGGGCTTACCCAACTCAATCCCTGCATTATCCAATACCAAAACAGGCGGCACACCCTATGGTGCAAGCCATGTCAGTGGGCCTTGCCATGACCAGAGCCTAAGTCAGGATGAAAAAATCCTGTGTGAAGCGCAGGGCAAACGTCTGGGTGAAGTGGTTAAGAAACTGCTCTAAGAATTCGCATAAGAATGGGAGCATCAGCTCCCATTATTTTATTTTTTAATTTGCCAATCGTAGATTTTTTTCTGATAGGCATACCACATCATCCACAGTCCAATCAGTAACATTGGTACAGTGAGAATCTGACCTTTAGTCATCCAACCGAATAGAATAAAACCTTGATCTGCATCGGGCTGACGGAAGAACTCCATAAAGAAACGTGCAACTCCGTAGCCGATCAGGAATAATGCTGAAACCGCCATACGGGGACGTGGTTTACCACTAAACCACCAAAGTATGATAAATAGAATCAGACCTTCACAGAGCGCTTGATAAATTTGCGACGGATGGCGAACTAAACCTAAAGGATCAGTTGGAAAAATCATACCAAATGGATAGCTAAGGTCTTGAACTTGACGACCATACAATTCACCACCAATAAAATTACCGATACGACCAAACATCAAACCTGTCGGTACACATGGTGCAATAAAGTCCAAAGTTTGAAACCATGTTTTCTGATATTTCTTACACCAGAATAGCATTGCGATCATGACACCCAAGAAACCGCCGTGAAAGCTCATCCCACCTGTCCAGACTTGGAATAACCAAAGTGGGTTTTCTAAGAATTTGCCAAACTCATAAAACAAGACATAGCCAATACGACCACCAAGTACGACGCCTAGAGCGCCATAAAACACCAGATCGGAGACCATATCGGCAGTCCAACCATCACGTTGTTTAGCACGATAAGAGGCTAAGCCCCAAGCGCATAAAAATGCCAAGAGATACATCAATCCGTACCAGTGTACCTTGACTGGCCCTAAACTCAGTGCCACTGGATCAATATTTGGATAGGTCAGCATTGCTGTTCCTCAATTTAGAATTTGAAATTAAGTTTTGAGAAGATTGTAGCGGAATGATGTGAAAAATGTTGTACATTCAATGTGTAAAGATGTGAGAACAGAATTAATGTGTATTGTCGCTTTTGCATGGCATGTTCTTGATGATATGCCGTTGTGTTTAATTTCAAATCGTGATGAATTTTATCATCGACCAAGTGCTGTTTTACATCGATGGGATAACAGTTCGATAATTGCTGGGCAAGATTTACAGTCAGGTGGGGCATGGATGGGGGTCACTGAGTCTGGGCGTTGGGCAATCGTGACTAATTTTCGCAATGGACGAGATAAGAGCCAATATTCAACTTCACGTGGGCATTTAATCCAGTCTTTTTTAGAAAGTGATTTAGCCCCCTTTCGTTTTGCACAACAATTAGAACAGCAACAACAAGACTACGCTGGTTTTAATTTGTTTGTTGGTGATCGAGAGCAAGCGGTTTATATGAGTAATCGGGGGGAAGCACCACAAGTCTTAGCGAATGGTGTTTATGTTGTTTCCAACTGTTTAATGTCAGAAGATTGGGAGAAAACCAAACATTTACGTAAACGCTTTACGCAAGAATTATTACCAATGTTGCAACAATCAACGATTACAGAATCTGATTTGCAATATTCAGTCTGGGATATTTTGGAAGATGAACGAAAAGTCATTTCTGATTTGTTGCCAGATACAGGGATTAGTGTGGAAATGGAAGCGTTGCTGTCCTCGACTTTTATTCAAAGCCCAATTTATGGCACACGCTGTTCAAATTTTTTAAGGCTGACATCTGAGCAATGGCTGTGGCTGGAAAAGTCCCAACAGGGTGGAGATCAGGGAAATATTGTGGAAAAGAAGATTGACTTGTTGAAATAACAAATGCCGACATAAGGTCGGCATCTGCATTGAATAATCTGGCTTACTTTGTAGTTGCAGCCTTTTTCTCAACTGATGGCAAAACATCCGCCGTGATATAGCCCACGCACGCGCTAAAGCCATTGTTATAGTTTTTTAGCACTGCTGTTTTTACATCTGCTGGAATCTTTGAGCTATCGCCTGGATGCTGGAAATTGCTCATGATATAAGTCCAGCCGTTGACCGAATCCACCGCATGTAAACCTGTTGACTCTGCACCTGCTGGAGTAGAGAGGATACGATCTAAAGACTTAGTATCAACATTATATGCCCATAGGAAGTTATTGGTATGGTTACCACTGTCTTCACCAATGAATAATGTACGTAAAGTTTCAGAGAATTTTAAATTGTCTGGGCTTGCAATATTATTTGGATCTGCCGTGTTACCTAAGCTATCCACAGTAATATCTTTACCCATAAGAACCATATGGCTTTGGTAAGGTGTCCATTCACTATTGATCACATTGTTAAGATGATCAACTTGGCTACCTTTGAGGTCATGTCCAAGGACACCACCTGCTTTTAGCGTGCTCTTAAACTTAACATTATGTGATTCAACCCAAGCTGCATTTCCACCAATCATTGATTCTTGAATATTGGCAAGTGCAGAGTAAGCAACTTTATCTTTAATATTTACGGTAGTACCTTCCATTTTTGTGAAAGCCATACTACCGCCTTTTAGGGCAGCATATCGATGTGTTTCTAGGAATGCAGCAGCAAGCTCAATCTCAGCCTTGCTAAAGCCGTTGTTGGCTTCTTTCAGTTTAACCCACAGCGATTTTCCATCTAACACAATCTTGGTATAGCCTGTTGCATCAGCAGGTTCAGCTTTCAGGCTTTCCATGATGTGTTCAGATTTGATTCCTCGAACATTCACGAGGTCTTCGATGGTCTTACTATCAGTATGACCTAACTTGATCCATTTGATTGCGGCGGTAGAGGTCTCATTCAATTCTGATGTGTATTTCGCAACATATAATGTTCCAGCAGATAAGTTTTTTTCTTTGTCTGCAATAAACATGAAGAAACCACCGTTAGTGTAATCGTCACCCATGATTACAGTGCGGTTATCTGGCATGACTTGAATCAGTTCATGTGAAATACGACCTAAGCAGTAGTGTTTAACTGCTTTTGCACGCCCTTTGCCATCAAGGATGATTTCTGGCAAATGACCATAGTTATAGGCATTTGCAGTATTTTCATTGCCATATAGATTTTTACTATATGCTTTGAGCATTGCCAGATCTGAACCGATTTGGTCAAATGCATCAGGCTCATATTCTTCACTTGAAAGGTGAGTATTCCACGGAGAAAGGCTAGCACCACAGGTGATCCATAGACCATGAACTTTAGACATATCGACATTGTGGTATTTCTTCAATGCCAGATGACCCGTCTTTTGATCCTGATCCAGCGTAAGCACCGCAATTGGTGATGGCAACTTGCCGTACATATTTTGATTTGCCAGATTTTTAGTCGTGTATTCAAATTGAACAACGTGGAATACAGGGTTAGCCACACCAGATACAGAAGCGCCATTGATGTGGATTAAAGATGAACCATCAGGAGAGTCAGAGAAAAACTGGCGTTCTTGACCGATTACAGAAGTATCTTTAATCGGTTGATTATTAATATCATAATAACTACCTGCAATGATTTTTCCACCATCAATGTTATCAACTTCCGCACCTGTACGGAAAAACTCCTGATAACCCAGTTTGTACTCGGTGGTTGTATTGTCATCCCACGTAATCGTCAAAGCAGATTTAACTGAAGTTGTAGCCATCTCTGGTACAGTTGAAGGTGCCGCCATAGGTGTAAATTTTGCATTTTTAAATTTTGCAGCAGGTACGGTTGGGGTAACGGTAGTATCGTTATTATCATTGCAACCTGCTAAAGCTGCTGCTGTGCCCATTGCCCCGAGTGGTAAAAACGGAACACCCGCGAACCACTTTAAAATATCACGACGACTTGGCTGATTTGTATTGGTTGTCATAATAAATCCATATCTTTAATAAATGGTAAATAAATCTAGATTGATTTTATGCTTGATAGATGACATTTTTTTGACACTTTTAAGGCAGTTTGAAGACAATTTAATTTTTATAAATCTATGAAAAATATAATTTTAAAATAAAAAAATCCCTGAGATTATTCAGGGATTCAACAGAGATATTATTATTCTGAAACTGCTTTACGCTTTTCTAATATTTTTCCAAAAAGTAAACCGATTTCAAAGAGCATCCACATCGGAACAGCCAGCATAATCATGGATAAAGCATCAGGTGGGGTAACAAACATCGCCACGAAAAAGCATCCAACAACAATAAAACGGCGTTTTTCAATGAGGCTTTGTGTACTCACGACACCAATCAAAATCAGCACTAGAGTAATAATTGGAATTTCAAAGGTAAAACCAAAAACCAAGAATAGTTTTAAGCAGAAGCTCAGATAACTATTAATATCTGTCATAGGTGCAACAGTTTCAGGAGACACACTAATAAAGAAATGCAAAATAGCAGGTAGGGTAATGAAATAGGCGAATGCGACACCTAAGTAGAATAAAATAATGCTGCCAAATAGCAAAGGAATCGCTAAATGTTGTTCTTTTTCATATAGCGCAGGTTTTATAAATGACCAAATTTGATAAATGATATAGGGCATTGCCAACATAAATGCAACGAATAAATTGAGTTTAAACGGTGCCATAAATGTCGCCGTGACATCTGTGGCGATCATGCTTGAAGTGGCTGGCAATTGCTGCCTTAGCGGTTCAGACAGCCATTGATAGGTTTGATTTCTAAAAGGTAATAAACAAAAAAACAGAAAAATTGTTACGCCAACAATCTTAAAAAGATATTGGCGAAGTACGATTAAATGCTGCATGACCGGCATTTGTTGTAGGGTTTCTTCAGTACTGACTGAAGTTGATGGTAATTGGCTCATACGGCAATCTTTAATTCGTTATCAAACTGATTCAACGATGGGTATGCTTCCATACCAATCACAGATGATTTTTGGTATTGAACACAAAAAGGAATAATAGAACTTGAGTGATATGGCACATAGCGAATCGAATTTTGAGGTTTAGTTACTGATGGCGCAGTCTCTACCTCATGATTTTTAGTTTTTAATTCATCTAATTGTTTTTGTAGCCGACGTTCAAGCTCAGTAATCTTTTCAATTTCTTTTTGCATTTCTTCGCGGAACTCAGAAAGACGGAGCTCTCGATCAATTTCATTCTGAATATTGTTGATAAATTTTTTAATTTTCCCATACCATTTTGCTACAAATCGAGCAGCTTCAGGTAATTTATCAGGACCGAGAACCAATAATGCAATAACTGCAAAGCAAAAAATCTCAGTCATTCCCAAGTTCAGCATAATTCCGCTCGCTTAGCTTTTTACTGAGCTTTCAGCATTTTTAACTTGAGCATCAATGGTACGAGGCTCATTGAGTGGCACAGTAACTTCATCTTCTTTAATAGACTTTTTGAAATCTTTAACAGCACCGCCAACATCTTTGCCTAAATTTTTAAGCTTTGATGTACCGAATAGTAAAATCACCACAATTGCAAAAATAACGACGTGCCAAATTGATAAACCAGCCATAATTCTATTCCTATATAACTTTGGTTATATCTCAACAGTTTGGCATGACAAAGATGTGACACTTATATTGCAATTTTGCGACAAAAAATTATGAGATTAAGTATGTTGATAGATAATTTTTTACTTTTTGGTTTGTAATCAATGTTTCGTTGAAGTGAGTTTTTACTCATTATTCAGTATTTTTATTCAATCTAAATTTAAATAATTTGCCCTAGGGTTTAGCTAGAGCAAATGATCTTTAAATCAAACTTGCTTTAAACAGCTGCATTGCTTGACCACGATGACTGATTTTATTTTTGTCAGCTTTGCTCAGTTCAGCACTTGAAAGATTGAGTTCTGGTAGCCAGAACAATGGATCATAGCCAAACCCATTCTCACCGCGCGCTGCTTCTAAAATCTCACCTTTCCAAATGCCTTGGAAAATCTGTGGCAGCGGATCTTCTGCATGCGTAACTAAAGCCAATACACACACGAACATACCTTCAATCACTTCGCCGTCTTTACGGAAAGGTGCGAGATCAGCCAATAATTTTTGGTTATTGGCAGCATCATTACCATGTTCACCTGCATAGCGTGCAGAGTAGATGCCTGGTGCACCGCCTAGAATCGGAACACAAATCCCTGAATCATCTGCAAGTGCAGGTTTGCCTGAAAGCTTAGACGCATGGCGTGCTTTGATAATGGCATTTTCCACAAAGCTGAGACCGTCTTCGATGGCATCTTCAATATCTAGTTTGCCTTGAGGAATGATTTCAACAGGAAGATTGAGTTGTTTAAAGAGGTGTTCGAATTCGACAACTTTGCCTTTGTTGTTACTTGCAAGGACAAGACTGCCTTGGTTGAGCCATGATGGAGTAGACATATAAAATTTTAAATTCGCTTAGATTGAGTAGAATTTTAGGGTGTTTTTATAGAATAGGGTAGAACTAATGGTTGTATTCTAAAATCTAAAAAAGTCGCTTCCTTTTATTTTATCTAATTTTGATACAATTTTCTTAAATCTTCGATGAAACTTTTAAAAACTTCATCTGGTTCCGAAAGTGAATATCCTTCAAAGCTGAAGTAAAATTCATCATCATAATAGTTTAATAATTCATATAAATCTTCATTCTCTATAGCCTTAGATAAAGCCAAGAGCTTCCGAAGAAAAGGAAATAGAAGCTCTTGGCTTTTTACTAACTCTAGATGTTTTTCAATATAATCTTTTAAGAGGTTATTGACTGATTCCTTTGTTAAATCTGTATTAAATAGACTTCGGGATAATTGATTAAAATAGGTTGTAACTTGGTCTGAGGTTGATAAGAAACAGATATCTAAAGCTAAATCATTTGATGAATTTTTTTCTAATGTCTCAATTGCCCACCTTTGGATTTCTTCTGGTGTTATTGTTTCCAATTCTAGTTTTACTTTGAATATTGCCTTTTCTATATCGCTCATTTAATAAACTTAATTAAATATGAATGTGATCAGTATAATAAAAAACCGACTCTTACAAGTCGGTTTTTAAATCACTCAATAGATCTAAGCAAGACTATTGTGCTTGAATCCATTTATCAGCACGATCACGTGCAGCACGAATTTGATCTTGGGTTAAGTTTGCAGCCAAAGCTGTTTTCTTACCTTCAGAAAGACTAATCACTTTAGTATCGAGCATGCCATCACGTGTTGAAAGCTCATACCACTGATACGCACCTACGTAGTTTTTCTTTTGCTCTTCCATCATGGCAAGATTGAAGCTTGCACGATTGTCGCCGTTACTTGCCGCTTTTTCGAAATATTTGCGAGCCAATACTTCATCTTTCTTTGTGCCAATGCCATCTGCATACATACGACCAACATTCAGTTGAGCCGCAGAGATACCTTGATCGGCAGCAGCCTTAAACAATGCAAAAGCTTGTTTCTCGTCTTTAGCGACATCTTTACCATATTGATAGCGTGTAGCTAGATAAAACTGCGCCCCAGCTTGACCAGCTTTTGCAGCGCTTTGTAACTCACCAATACTCATCACAGAGTATCTAGCTGCTTGTGTTGCTACTGACTGTGGTTGAGCAACATAGTCAGCATGCGCTTGTATACTGATCAGACCAAATAAAAATGTGCTGATAAATGTCTTTTTCATAGAGCGCTCACTCGATAAATTGCGACTTCACCAAATAGGTTCGGCATATGCTTGCTGAGCATACTACCTTGTTGGTCACCATTAACGGCAAGTCGATTAATAATTTTAATCCGATTCTCAGCACATAAAGCTTCAAAGTCACGGAAAGTACATAAATGAATATTCGGGGTGTTATACCACATATAGGGTAAAGCTTCCGAAACAGGCATTTTACCTTTTAATGCAAGAAAAGAACGTGTCTTCCAATATGCAAAGTTTGGAAAAGTAATGATTGCCTGTTTGCCAACACGCACCATATCACGAAGTAATACATCAGGTGCATCTACAGCTTGCAAAGCTTGTGCCATGACTACAGAATCAAAAGATTGGTCGGCAAAACGGCTTAAACCTAAGTTTAAGTCCTGTTGAATAATATTTAACCCTCGACTGATGGCAATTGCAATCTTTTCTTGATCAATTTCTAAGCCATAAGCACGAATATTGTGCTGTTTGCTCATATGAGCCAGTAATTCACCATCACCACAGCCTAAGTCTAATACGCTAGAGTTCGGACTGATCCATTTTTCAGCGAGTCGTTGATCTATTCGCATTAGTGCTGCTCCTGCGGTGTAGCTTGCAACTGTTGTTCTCCACCTAAAAATGCTCTTAATGTTTTCACATAGAGTGGGATCGGGAACAAGAACGAATCATGACCTTGTTCCGCATCAATATCTAAGTAACTGACGGGCTTATGATTATCAATTAAAGCATCAACTAATTCTTGTGAACGACTTGGGCTAAAACGCCAGTCAGTCGTAAATGAAACCACCAAAAATTGGCACTTTGGTTGACTCATTGCTTTTGTTAATGAATGCTCATATTCACGAGAGGGATCAAAATAATCCAAGGCCTTGGTCATAATCAAGTAAGTATTTGCATCGAAATTGCGGCTAAATTGTTCGCCTTGGTAACGCAAATAGCTTTCCACTTGGAATTCGACATCAAAACCATACATAAATTTGCCAGATTTTAAATCACGACCAAATTTCTGTTTCATGGCTTCTTCAGATAAATACGTAATATGGCCGACCATACGTGCCAAAATTAACCCACGTTTTGGATAGCTGTCATTTTCCAGATAACGTCCATTATGGAAATCGGGATCAGAGAGAATCGATTGGCGAGCAACTTCATTAAAGGCAATATTTTGAGCTGATAATTTTGGTGCACTGGCGATAATGACACATTTTTTTAAACGATCAGCATAGTCCAATGACCATTGTAGTGCTTGCATGCCACCTAAAGAACCACCAATCACGGCAAACCAAACATCAATTCCGAGGCGATCAGACAACATGGCTTGGGTCTTCACCCAGTCACGAACAGTGACTAATGGAAAATCTGGACCATAAGGACGATTTTCATTTTCAGGGTTTGGCGATGTTGGACCTGTTGAACCATTACAACCACCAATATTATTTAAAGAAACAATAAAAAAATGATTGGTATCAATCGCTTTGCCGGGACCAATACAGCTATCCCACCAACCTGCTTTTTTATCATCTGCATGATGATAACCCGCAGCATGATGATGCCCAGATAATGCATGGCAAATTAAGATTGCATTGGATTTATCTGCATTAAGTGTTCCATAGGTTTCAACCATCAAATCAAAACGTGGCAGGATACGCCCACATTCAAGCTCTAATGGTTGCTCAAATTGAAATTTTTGTGGTGTGACTAAACCCACTGAATCCGATGGAAAAGACACTGGAATGATTCGCCTTGTATAAATCTTTGATCAATAATAAAAGGATACCAATTCAGGTATCCTTTCAAAAGTCATTTTTTCTGATATTACAACTCAGCTTTGCTTAAACTGCCGCAGCAGCAACTTGCTCAGTTGTAAGTACACCTTGTTCAATTAAACGATTGGTACATGCAATAATCGCTTCAATCGATGAGGTGACAATGTTGTCATGAATCCCTGCACCAAAAGCATTTTTACCTGTGCCTTTGACTTGAAGTTCAATCAAGGCAAGTGCTTTAGCATTTGCACCAGAACTGATACTACGTTCTTCATAATTTACAACATCAATTGGCAATTGTAACGCATCGAGCATCGCCGAAATTGGACCGTTACCTTCACCGCGTAAACGTTGTACTTCACCGTTAATTTCAATATCTAATTCAATGATTTGTGTGCCATTGATATCAGACAACTGATAATGTTTGGTTTGGTAATGGCTATTTTTCACATCCACATAGGTATTTTGAAATAAGGTCCAGATTTCATGTGCACTGATTTCTGTACCGTTTTCATCAGTATGTTGCTGTACGATTTGGCTGAACTCGATTTGTACTCGGCGTGGTAAAGCAACGTTGTAATTTGATTCCAATAAATACGCAATACCACCTTTACCAGATTGGCTGTTGACACGAATCACCGCATCATAATCACGACCTAAATCTTTAGGGTCGATTGGTAAGTACGGCATATCCCAGATCTCTTCGTTTTTCTGGAATTCGAAGCCTTTTTTAATCGCATCTTGGTGTGAACCAGAGAATGCGGTAAAGACTAAATCACCTGCATATGGATGACGTGGGTGCACAGGTAAACCTGTACATTCTTCAACAGTTGCAATGATTTCATTGATATTAGAGAAGTCTAAGTTTGGTGCAACACCTTGGGTATACATGTTCAAGGCAATCGCAGCAACATCGACGTTACCTGTACGTTCACCATTACCAAACACGCAACCTTCAACACGATCAGCACCCGCCATGATCGCCAATTCAGAAGCAGCGATACCACAACCACGGTCATTGTGACAGTGAACTGAGATAATCACGCCATCACGACGCGCCAAGTTACGGTGCATCCATTCGATTTGATCGGCATAGACATTTGGTGTTGAAACTTCAACCGTTGCAGGCAAGTTTAAGATCACTTTATTGGTTGGAGACGCTTCCCAAATTTCCGTGACCGCATCACAAACATCTTTGGCAACTTCTAATTCTGTTGCTGAGAAACATTCAGGGCTATATTGGAAAATCCATTCTGTTTCAGGATATTGTGCTGCATATTCTTTCACTTTATTCGCAGCATTAATCGCAAGTTGTTTCGCGCCATTTACATCTACATTCAACACTTTTTGACGGAATGTTGGTGCGTTTGAATTGTAGATATGCACGATCGCACGTTTAGCATCAACTAACGCTTCAAAAGTACGCGCAATTAAATGATCTCGAGCTTGAACCAAAACTTCGATATACACATCTTCTGGAATCAAATCTTCTTCAATTAACTTGCGAGTAAAGTCAAAGTCAATTTGAGATGCTGAAGGGAAACCAATTTCAATATGTTTAAAGCCGATTTTGACTAACATGTGGAACATCTTTAATTTTTGATCCATATTCATTGGTTCAAAAATCGCTTGGTTACCATCACGAAGGTCGGTACTCATCCAAATCGGTGCTTGGTTGATTTCGTTATTCGGCCATTGACGATCTGGTAAATCCACTCGTTGATACATACGGCGGTATTTTTTGCTTGGGTCAGCCAACATCATGAGATAACTCCTTGTTGTAGCATGGTTGCTGCTTCAAAATAAATGCAACGTGCTACGAATATATATGGTGTCTATAAGAATCAATTTAAAGAGAATATGTATTGAGTACCTAAAATCTAGGTAAAAATTTATACGCGCGCGAGGCGCAGCATCAGGAGAGCAGTGAGGTTTTTTATATCAGACGGATGGCTAAAATCATCACTCGTTTTCATCATCTACCGTTCAAAGCAAAAGTATTGGGTTTTGCAGTTATCTTAATCACCTAATTTGAATCAGTCTAGGTGAAAATACAAGCGACTGCAGTGGTCTATAATTTATTTTAATTTGAATGGATGGGAAATATTTTCCTATTTTTTGCATAAAAATAAAATTTAAAGAAAATATTTCCCATTAATATGCTTAAGGCTGATAAATATAGTCTTGATTAATGTCCTTTATGGTAGCGGTTCCCATGAGTGCCATCGTAATTTCAAATTCTTCCTTTAACATGCGGATGACATGAGCAACACCTAAAGCGCCTGCTGTTGCTAAACCATAAATATAAGGACGTCCAATCAATACGGCGTTTGCACCTAATGCAATTGCTTTAAAGACATCTGTACCACGTCGAATTCCACCATCTAATAATACAGGGTAATCAGGAGGAACAATTGCGCGAATTTTTTGTAATGCAATTAAGGGTGGAATAGTCGTATCTACAATGCGCCCACCATGATTAGAAACAATAATCCCAGATACACCATGATCGAGGGCTTTTTGAGCATCGGCAGGATGTAATATTCCTTTTAAGATTACAGGTAAATGTGTATTTGCAATCACCCAAGCAATATCCGCCCACTTAGGTGCAATTTGCATTAAGCCTTGAAATAGTTGGCTTTCGGATGGCGATACATCAGGAAAACTTAAATGGGTAGGGGTGTGTGGATGTTGCATTTCTTCTGGTAACTGAAAGAATAACTTACGTTCCCGATCTCGGATACCCACATGGGGAGCATCGACCGTAATCACAATTCCACGATAACCTGATTGTTCAGCTTGTTTGATCAAGGTTAATGATTTTTCTCTGCATCCTTGCCAATACAATTGAAACCATTTATACGGGTTTTCTGGTTTCAACTGTGCCATATGAGTATTTGTGAATGTACTTAATACCAAGTTACTTTGCATAAGTTCAGCTGCGAGAGCAGATGCAGCTTCTGCTTGAGGATGAAAAAGTGCTTGGTGGCCAATCGGTGCAAGAAAAATAGGATGCGGATATTCCATCCCAAATAAATGAAAACGAGTATTACCTTGTGTTAAGTCGTTTAGATGTCTAGGAATCAATTGAATATTTTGAAATTGTTGGCAATTATTTTGCACGCTAATTTCATGCATCGCTCCACCATTTAAGTATCCCCAAACATCTTCAGAAACGTGTCGCTGAGCTTGTTGTTGATAGTCGTGAATGGTTTGAATATACGAAGGAATAGTATTCAAAGCGGGTGTAGGGATCTGGTCATGCATTATAAATCCCCCCATTGTCTTAATAAATTATGATAATGACTGGTTAAACTAACAACTTCTTCTGTATCGCCTAATTGTTGTCTGAGTTTGATAATAGTCATGTCTAAATTGAATAGCATCGTTCGCTGCCAGTCATCTTTAACCATGCTTTGAATCCATGTGAATGCTGCGATTCTACGTCCTTGTGTCACAGGTTCAACACGATGCAAACTTGTTGCTGGGTAAACAATTGCATCTCCTGCATCGAGTTTGACTTCATGGCTGCCATAAGTATCTTCGATAATCAGTTCCCCACCTTCATATTCATCAGGTTCAGATAAAAAGACGGTGATAGACACATCAGTACGAATCATTTGCCCTGTTTTTGCAGAATATTGAATCGAATTATCAACATGGTTGCCATAATTGCCTTGATTTTGATAGCAGTTGAACATTGGCAATAACGTATGTTTAGGGAGGGCAGCTGAACGCAAAAGCAGATTTTGTTGTAATGCATTCAAAACAGAATGGCTAACAGATTCATATACATTACTCTGTATATCGACTTGTAAATTATTTTTAATTTTTTGTGCTTGTGGACCTGCACTATGTGTACCGTCAATCCAAACTGATTGTTGTTGTATTTGTTCGCGTAGCTCAGCAACTTGATGCTTATTGAGTACTTGGGGGATATGCAACATCATATTTTGAATCTTCCAAAAAATACAACCTGTCAAAAATTATAGCTTTTTTGACAGGCTGTGTTCATTTATTCAATCATGATGAATTAAATAAAATGACTTAGAATTTGTAGTTAAAGGTTAAAGCAGCAGAACGTGGCTGACCAAGTACGAAACGACTACCGCCATTATTTAAAGCACTAATGTAGTCTTTATCAGCTAAGTTATAGACATTTAGATTCACAGAAGCATTCTTGTTCAAGCTATACCCCGCCATTGCATCAAAGACAACATAAGATGGAACTTTAGGCATATTTGCTGGCGCTGTACTATCTGTGATCACACGTTTTTGTTCATCAACATAACGTGCGCCTAGGCCTAACTTAAAACCTGCAATATCATAGGTTGCCCATAATGAAGCAGTCCAATCTGGAGACCAACGTACCGAATCAGTGACAGTTTTTTCACCTGTCGTAGTATTGAAACTTTGTTGATTTTTTTGCTTAGTTTTCATATGAGCAACGCCCGCAGAAATATTCCAAGCATCTGTAATTTGACCAACAACTCCAAGTTCTACGCCTTGAACACGTGTTTTGCCTTCTTGAATAGACTCTTTCGTAATTGGATCTTGGGTAAACTGGTTTTCATTCTCAGTATGATAAATCGCACTAGTTAATGCTAATTTATTCTTTAATACATCCCATTTTCCACCCACTTCATAGTGATTAGTTTTTTGTGGTTTAGCTGCTGAACTATTAGCTCCTGTGTCCGATAAGCTAAAGTTTGCACTTCCTGGCGGAGTCAATGATTTAGCGTAAGACACATAAAGGCTGCTATTTTTGGTTGGTTTGAATAAACTACCTAATTTCCAGCTCACCAAAGTATCGTGTGCTTTGAGATGAGTGGGAGTTTTCGTAATCGCAAGGGTGGTTGCATTTGTTGCAACAGCCAAAGCCTCATAATCGGTATGATAGTAATCAAGGCGTACGCCACCATTCAACTGTAAACGATTATCTAATAGTTTTACGGTATCAAATAAATAAGCTGCGGCTGTTTTGGTTTCACCATCATTATATGCACCTGTATAAACCAATTCAGGCATTACATCATCATGGTTAGGATTATAGAGATTCGCAGCAGGCGTTGTAGGAGCTTTTGTTCCTGGTTTTTGGGTAGATAAGGTACGAGAGATTTGTTGTTCCCGCAAAAATTCTAAGCCAGCAACTAAATCATGTTCAACAGCACCAGTTTTAAAATTAATATTCAAATTTGATGTATTCGCAAGGATTTTATTTTCTTGATCTACGCCTTGATGGGAACGAGAAATTGCCCATGTATCTCTATTATCAGGGTCAAATGACCCATAGTTAAATTTGTAACTATAGCTATTATCTGGATTCACGGTAACTGTAGCTGATGGAGCATTAATTGCATTAATTCCAGTTAATGCTCTTTTCATGCTGGTTTTACCTAATCTAGAGATATTGGTAAATTTGATATTTTCACTAAAGTCACTTTCGATTTTAGCCGAAATCATATCCGAGCTAATATCTTCATAGTCATTTACGCTTCCATAAAAGTTACTACGATCAACTTCAGGCGCATTTTGTAAAGCTTTATTCACTTTCTGCATATCAGCAGAGTTATTAATAGCTTCACGGATTTGATCTCTTAACGCAAGATTTTTATCGTTTGCGTAGCTAGAGGTGTATCCATAAAAGCCTTTCATACCTATAGTTGGAATACCACCATCAGGAATATTATTCTGACGAATATGTTGAGAATACAAATACAGACGAGTATCGCTGTCTAATCCGAATGCAATTGATGGCGCAATTGCCCAACCGTTATTTTCTATAACATTTCGACCTTCTACACCACCATCTTGTCCCATTACGTTTAAGCGGATTGCGGTACTTTCGCTAATTGCCTGATTAATATCAGCCGTTAAACGCGCATTTTCTGCTGTGTTATAACGTGCAGAGACTTCACGGCTATTTTCAGTTTTAGGTAGTTTAGTGACTAAATTGATATAACCAGAAGCAGAGCCACGACCAGCTTCAGCACCTGAAGGACCTTTGACAACTTCAATTTGCTCTAAGTTAAATACATCACGACTTACAGCACCAAGATCACGAATTCCATCTACATAAGTCGAAGTTTGAGTCGAAAAACCACGCATTTGGAAAGTGTCGCCTGCACTGGTATTTCCATTTTCACCCATTTGTAGGGTAATCCCAGGAGTATTTCGCAAAGCCTCCACTAAAGAAGCAGCCCCTTGCTCTTGTAAAATTTCTAGGACTTACGCATTGACGGATTCAAAAAAGTACTAAAATACTTTATAAAGTATCTGTGATCAGACGAATTAAACATGCTTCTAGAGCAACTTGT
>NZ_KB850009.1:0-29947 GCF_000369425.1 Acinetobacter sp. NIPH 284 | reverse complement strand
CTACGTTGAGATACAAAAGAACCAGTTTGAGCGGATCTTTGAAAATATATATCGTTGGCAGAAGAAATTATTTAGACCAATGATCAAAAACTTCATTGATGACTTTATTCTCGATAAAAATCATCTGCTACCACAGAGAATCTATAAATGATAGTGCGTAAGTCCTAATTTCTTTTTTAATTACTTGAATCGTTTGAGGTGTGTCTACTAAAGGTTGTGTGTATTTTGGGGAACTAACGGTATTGGCTTTATAGATCTCTTGCGCTGTCACTTCAATGGTTGGAAGTTGAGTCACTTTTTCTTCTTTAGTTGCCGCATGACTGACTAAAGGTAGACTTGCTGCAAGTGCAACTAACGGTGTTGTAGCAATATGTTTACGGCTTTTGATTTTTGCCATGAGAGAACCCCCGAAATTAAACAGATGAATGACAGAGCTTTTGATCTTTTTAAACTTCCACAAAAATGTAGTAAAAGTGAGTAGATTGTTAAGCTATGTAACATTTTGTGAGAAGTCTAATGATAATTATTATTATCAATTGTGATTTTGGCTATATAATGAATTGTATAGGCTTAAGCTTATGATATTTATAATTTAATTTTATAATTGATATTATGCTTGTTTTTGATAATGAGAATCAGTATTAACGATTGATTTGTTTAATGCTATGTTTTTTATACTTAAATGATTATTTTAAAATTGTTAGTTTGATTTTTTAGGTTGAGAATTTAAATATTGTTTTTCTGGAAAATTAGGAAAAATAGGGAATTTTGATCATCTGATTTTGTATATCTAGAAAGTTGTCATATAATGTGGCACTTTTAAAAATGTTACTACTAACTATATATCGAGGAAGCCATGCAAGTAACGACTGAAGCGGTTTCGGGCGTTGCCCGTCGTTTAAATGTTTCTGTACCGACGAGCCGTGTTAACGAGCAATTTGAAGCTCGCTTAAAACGCACTGCCAAAACTGTGAAGATCAACGGCTTCCGTCCAGGTAAAGTGCCTTTAAATGTTGTTCGCCGTGAATATGGTGCGAGCATTTATCAAGAAGTTGTGAATGACATTATTCGTGACACAGTATTCGAAGCAATTCAACAAGAAAAAATCAATGCGGTCGGCATGCCGAACATTGAAAAAGTTGAAAACAAAGATGATGCTTTAGTTTATGAAGCGACTGTAGAAGTGTATCCAGAAGTAGAAGTGAAAGCTTTTGCTGACTTAGAGATTGATCGTAAATCATCAGAAATCAACGATGCTGATGTTGATGTAATGATTGAAAACTTGCAAAAACAACGTGCTTCTTGGACTGAAACTAAAGGCATGGCGAAAAAAGACATGCAAGTGACTTTCGATTTTGAAGGTACAGTTGATGGCGAGAAGTTTGAAGGCGGTGCTGCTGAAGACTTTAAAATGGTTCTTGGTTCTGGTCGTATGATTCCTGGTTTTGAAGATGGCATCATCGGGATGAAGAAAGGCGAAGAGAAAGTGATTGATGTTACTTTCCCTGAAGATTACCAAGCTGAAAACTTAGCGGGTAAAGCAGCTCAATTCAAAATCACTGTGAAGCTTGTTGAAAAACAAAAACTTCCAGAGATTGATGCTGAATTCTTAAAAATCTTTGGTTTAACTGAAGAAGAAGGCGTAGATAAGTTAAAAGCTGACGTTCGTAAAAATATGGAACGTGAAGTTCGCAACGGTCTTCGTAACCAAGTTAAACAAGCTGCATTTGATGCACTTGTCGCTGCAAATGAAATTGAAGTTCCAGCTTCTATGGTTGCTCAAGAAATTGACCGTCAACGTCAACAAATGATTCAACAGTTCACTCAACAGTTTGGTGCTCAAGGTGCAGGTGCATTTGATAGCAGCATGCTTCCAGATGAGTTGTTCAAAGAACAAGCTGAAAAATCAGTGAAGCTTGGTGTATTGGTTAGCAAAGTATTAGCTGATGCTAAACTTGAAGTTGATCAAGCACGTGTTGAAGCTTACATCGATGACATGGCTTCTTCTTATGAAGATCCAACAGAAGTGGTTGAATACTTCAAAAATGACAAACAACAACGTGCTCAAATCGAAGCAGTTGTGTTAGAAGATCAAGTTGTTGATCACATTTTAGCTGCTGCTAAAGTAAAAGATGTTTCAGTAAGTTACGAAGACTTATTAAAAGAACAACAAGCTCGTCGTGGCTAATCTTTTAAAAGTTCAGAAGAAAGGCGCTTAATGCGCCTTTTTTTATCCGTGTTATGAAAGTGTTAATTTATCGAAAAATTGCCAGCTTTTAGTCTAAATAGTCGAATATTTAGGGTTGAACCTTTTGCAATTTCAGCGATTATCCCTCATATTGTTGGCATGATCGAGTCACAATAATTTAGGAATAAATAAACATATGTATGTTCCAACAATTGAAAATGCTTTAGTTCCTGTAGTCGTTGAGCAGTCATCACGTGGTGAGCGTTCATTTGATATTTTCTCACGTTTGTTACGTGAGCGTGTGATCTTCTTGACTGGTGAAGTGGAAGATAACATGGCGAATCTTATCGTTGCGCAGATGTTGTTTCTGGAAGCTGAGAATCCAGAGAAAGATATCCATCTTTATATCAACTCACCGGGAGGCTCAGTAACTGCTGGTATGGCAATTTATGACACTATGCAGTTTATTAAGCCAGATGTTGTTACATATTGCATGGGACAAGCGGCTTCAATGGGTGCATTCTTATTGAATGCGGGTGCTAAAGGAAAACGTTACTGTCTTGAAAATGCACGCGTGATGATTCACCAACCACTCGGTGGTTTCCGTGGTCAAGCGTCTGATATCGAAATTCATGCACGTGAAATTCTTTATATCAAAGAGCGTCTAAATCGTCTGATGGCTGAGCATAGTGGTCAAGATTATGAAAGAATTGCACGTGACACAGATCGTGACAATTTTATGACTGCACAAGCAGCTAAAGAATATGGTTTAGTTGACCAAGTATTAAGCAAACGTCCCTAGTTTTTAAGATTTAAGTTGTGGAGTAAATATGTCCGAACATCCTCAAGGACAAAAGCATTGTTCATTTTGTGGTAAGACACAATCTGAAGTTGGAAAATTGATTGCAGGTGAGGACGCATATATTTGTAATGAGTGTGTGGATGTCTGCTTAGATTTAGTGCAAACCAGTCAACAAGTTGAAGCAGGTGACTGGGCGACTAAAGCTTTGCCTAAACCACATGAGATACGTGCTGCGTTGGATCAATATGTCATTGGACAAGATGTTGCAAAGAAAACACTATCTGTTGCGGTCTATAATCATTATAAGCGTTTGAAAGTTGGTCAGTCGCATCATGCACATCAAGATATTGAGATTGCGAAAAGTAATATCTTGTTGATTGGACCAACAGGTTCAGGTAAGACCTTGCTTGCGCAAACACTTGCACGCTTATTGGATGTTCCTTTTGCCATGGCAGATGCAACGACACTCACAGAAGCGGGTTATGTGGGTGAAGATGTTGAAAATATCGTACAAAAGTTATTGCAGAAAGCGGACTACGATGTAGAAAAAGCGCAGAAAGGTATTATCTATATTGATGAGATTGATAAGATTACCCGTAAATCGGAGAATCCATCAATTACTCGTGACGTATCGGGTGAAGGTGTACAACAAGCATTATTGAAAATGATTGAAGGCACCGTTGCTTCTATTCCGCCACAAGGTGGTCGTAAGCATCCGCAACAAGAATTCATTCAAATTGATACCTCAAATATTTTATTTATTTGTGGTGGTGCATTCTCTGGTTTAGAGAAAATTGTACAACAACGTCAAGAGAAAGGCGGTATTGGATTCACGGCTGATGTGAAGAATAAGGACGACAGTAAAAAAGTCTCTGAGTTGTTCCGTCAAGTCGAAGCAACTGATTTAGTCAAATTTGGTCTGATTCCTGAGTTTATTGGTCGTTTGCCTGTGATTGCAACTTTAGAAGAACTGGATGAAGAAGCATTAATGCAAATTCTGACAGAGCCTAAAAATGCATTAACTCGCCAATATCAGTATCTTTTCACGATGGAAAATGTTGATCTTGTTTTTGATGAATCTGCATTGCGTGCTGTAGCGAAGAAAGCACTTGAACGAAATACGGGTGCGCGTGGCTTACGTTCAATTTTAGAAAACGTTTTGCTAGAAACCATGTATGACTTACCAAGTCGTAGTGATGTGGGGACGGTTATTGTGGATGAAGCTGTAATTAATGGTACAGCTAAGCCAACATTTAAGACTGAACGTTTACCACAAGTGACAACACCTGAATTAGTTGAAAAGAAAGATTTGAAAGTTATTGATTCAAAATCTGCTTAATTCTCATTCATCTAAAAAGCATGAAAGCTTAGAGTTTTCATGCTTTTTTTATTTGCAATTAATTAATGAGGTGTTAATCTTAAAAATTGGAAAATCCGCATAGTTTTGCGCTGTTAAAAATAAATCCAAGAAAACGCCTTGAGGGATATCATGCGTTATTTAATATTGTCATTATGTTGTGCAGGGGTATTGGCTGGTTGTCAAAGTCATAAGACAGTTGAAGAAAATACGACAACACTCACAGCAACTTTACCTCCAGTAGATACAACAAAAGAGCCAGGTCTGCTTGATCAGTATCATGTGGGAGGTTTTACTGTTGGTGGATGGGTCAATCAAAAATTAGGTCAATTTTACACACCGATCAAACCACAAAATGAACAAGCCGCGGTGGTTTATTTGTATCGTCCAGATACACGTTGGAATCGTCAAGAAATTGCAGCAGCAAACTTATTTATTAATGGGCATCGAATCCCAAGCCTATTGCATAATCACTATTATTGGGTGGAACTACCAGCAGGTACCTATCGTTTGAGTGTGAGCCGCCCATTGGCTGGTATGCATTTCCAAAAACCAAAGTATTTAGATTTCACGGTTGATGCATCACAAACTTATTTTATTAAATATGATGAAGAAAATAAGATTTCTCGCAGCGAACATACGGGACCATTTATGATCATGCCCGATAAAGTCGCACATCAGGAAATTGCCTTTACTCGCCTAAAATCATCAAGCTATAACTTTGTGGCACAAGATGCCTCAGGTAAAATTCGGTCTAAGCCTCAAGAGTTAAAGCCAGCTAAGTATGATGAAAAATCTGAGGTCTTATTGGTTAAGCCATTTAAACTTTGGAATCCATTGACGTGGTAGTCAATATTGAGCAGCGTTTATTCATCTTGAATTAAGGGTTTGATGATGCTTAAAAGCTGCTCTTTGAGTTTTAAATTTTGCTCAGGATCATTTAAGGTCTTTTGATTTAAATTATTCATGTATTGAAAAACATTGCTGCTAATTGTTAAATTTTTTTGGTTGATTGATTTTCCTTCTGGCGTTCGCAAAAATTTTAAATAAGCTTGTACTTCCTCTTCACTCAGTGTTTCTGTATAAATTTGCTCAATTGTTTGTAATGTTTCAGGCCGCATAAACATTTTTGAACTTTTGTCTTTTAATAATTGACTGAGTTCTACAAGTGCTAGATGTTCTTGATTGGTTGTCAGTCTCTCTTTACCCAAAATTTTTAAAAGCATACTTTCGGCTTTAGAGTCTAATGCAGGCTGCATCTCATCTAGAGACGAATGTAAAAGGTTTTCTAAATCACTGAGTCTAATTAGTTCTTTTACAGATTTTTTTTGAGCAGGACTGGCAAATGTATTTTCTGTTACCATTACACAGCAAAGACTCATTATTAGGATCGATATTGTTTTATTCATCTTGTTATCCTTATTGTTTTTTATAATTTAACAGATGCTTTAGGCAAAAAAATAGCCGAATACGATGATTCGGCTAAGATTATTGTATGAGTATTATTGAGCGGCAGCATCAACTACTGGAATCTTGCCAATCTTGGCTTGCCAGATTTTTGGCGCAGTCGCGTGGATAGACGTACCATTCACATCAACTGCAACAGAAACAGGCATATCTTCAACTACGAATTTGTAGATGGCTTCCATACCTAAGTCTGCAAAAGCAACGACTTCAGCTTCACGAACTGCTTTAGACACGAGGTAAGCAGCGCCACCCACAGCCATTAAGTAAGTTGCTTTATTGTCTTTGATTGCTTCAACAGCCGCTGGACCACGATCCGCTTTACCGATCATGCCGAATAAGCCAGTTGCTTCTAACACTTGACGCGTAAATTTATCCATACGCGTTGCAGTTGTAGGACCAGCAGGACCAACGACTTCATCACGAACAGGATCAACAGGACCAACGTAGTAAATGAATTTACCTTTTAGATCGACTGGAAGTTCTTCGCCATTATTTAGCATGTCAACCATGCGCTTATGTGCAGCATCACGACCTGTATAAATTGTACCATTGAGAAGTAATGTATCGCCTGGCTTCCAAGCATTCATTTCTTCTTGAGTAATGGTATCAAGGTTGACACGTTTAGATTGAGATGAATCCCATGTTACAGCAGGGTAGTCTTCAAGTTTAGGTGCTTGGATATGTGCAACACCAGTACCATCCAACTGGAAGTGTGCGTGGCGTGTGGCAGCACAGTTTGGAATCATACCGACTGGCTTACCTGCTGCGTGGCATGGGTAATCTTTGATTTTAATATCAAGAACTGTGGTTAAACCACCCAGACCTTGTGCACCAATACCGAGAGCATTCACTTTCTCGAAGATCTCGATACGGAGTTCTTCCATCTTGCTTTGTGGGCCACGACGAAGTAATTCGTCCATGTTGATTTCTTCCATAAGTGCTTCTTTGGCAAGCATCATGGCTTTTTCAGCAGTACCGCCGATACCAATACCGAGCATACCTGGTGGACACCAACCTGCACCCATCGTTGGAACAGTTTTAAGTACCCAATCCACAATTGAATCAGATGGGTTTAACATCGCAAGTTTAGATTTATTTTCTGAACCGCCACCCTTCGCTGCAACAGTAATATCAACTTTATTACCAGGAACGAGTTTGTAGTGAATCACGGCAGGGGTATTGTCTTTGGTATTTTTACGACCAAAAGCTGGGTCTGCTAAAACAGAAGCACGGAGTACGTTTGAGTTTTCTAGGTAACCTTGGCGTACACCTTCGTTTACAGCATCATCCAAGCTCATGGTTAAATCAAATTTAACATCTAAGCCGACTTCAAGGAAAACGTTAACGATCCCTGTATCCTGACAGATTGGTCGGTGACCTTCAGCACACATACGTGAGTTGATCAGGATTTGGGCAATAGCATCTTTTGCAGCTTTGTTTTCTTCACGATCATAAGCACGGCTCATCGCTTGGATGAAGTCTTGTGGGTGATAGTAAGAAATAAACTGCAGGGCATCCTTGATTGATGTAATCAAGTCATCTTGTTTGATGATCGTTGTCATATCAAATTTCTCTTGAGCGGGCGATTAGCTGGCGGGCTAAATTATATGACAAAAAGCAATGAATGTGGGAGTTTTAGCTTAGATTTGGCTAAAGGTCTAAATAGGCAGGAGACGTGTTGAAATTTTTAGTTTTCCTTATGTGTGGCTGGCCGCATGGAAAAACAAGTCTAATAAAAAACCATCTACTTTTTATCTGGTAGATGGTTTTTTATAATATCAGGATCGTGATTTAATCCTGTTGCGCTGCCTGAATCGCCGTTAAGGCAATGGTAAACACAATATCATCAACCAAAGCACCGCGAGACAAATCATTTACGGGCTTGTTTAAGCCTTGTAGCATTGGACCGACACTGACCACATTCGCTGCACGTTGTACTGCTTTATAGGTGGTGTTACCAGTATTGAGATCAGGGAAAATAAATACATTGGCACGACCCGCAACTTTAGATTCAGGTGCTTTTTGACGTCCAACGCTTTCAACTGAAGCCGCATCGTATTGTAGAGGCCCATCAATCAGTAAATCAGGACGACGTTGTTGGGCGATCTTGGTTGCTTCAGCCACTTTTTCAACATCGGCACCTGCGCCTGACGTACCTGTTGAATAACTAATCATGGCAATACGCGGATCAAGACCAAAGG
Source organism: Acinetobacter sp. NIPH 284 (assembly GCF_000369425.1). NCBI lineage: Bacteria > Pseudomonadati > Pseudomonadota > Gammaproteobacteria > Moraxellales > Moraxellaceae > Acinetobacter > Acinetobacter sp. NIPH 284. The sequence goes on along the minus strand of NZ_KB850009.1, from coordinate 21,932 downwards.
CTTTAGCAGAGTCTGCAGATTGAATCGCAATTTCAGCAAGCTGTTCAGCATTTGGATCTGGATTAATTGCACAATCGCCGTAGACATAAACTTCATCAGGCAACAACATAAAGAAGATTGATGAAACTAATGAGTAGTTCGGGGCTGTTTTAATCAATTGAAATGCAGGTCGAACGGTATTGGCAGTGGTATGAATTGCGCCAGATACTAAGCCATCGACTTGATCAAGTGCTAACATCATTGTACCAAGGACTACAGTATCTTGGAGCTGTGCTTTTGCTTGTAATGCATCTAGCTTACCTTTGCGTAATTCAACCATAGGTTCAATATATTGGTCACGAATACTATCGGGATCAATAATTTGCAGATCAGCTGGAAGCTGAATACCACGTGCTTTAGCAACTTCAGCAACAGCTTCAGGTTTCGCTAATAAAATACATTCAGCAATACCACGTGATTGGCAAATCGCTGCGGCTTGTACAGTACGAGGTTCATCACCTTCAGGTAGTACAATGCGTTTTTTCGCAGCAATCGATTTTTGTACCAGCTCGTAGCGGAATGCAGATGGAGATAATCGTGGATTCAGGTTGTTCTGGGTATGTTGATCGAGCCAACTATTATCAAGATGGCTTGAAACAAAACGCGTCACTTGTTCAGCACGCTCAATATCATCTACGGGAATTTCATTGCCAAAATGATATAGGCGTTGTGCTGTTTCTAATGTGTCTAGCGAAGTGTGTAAAATTGGTAGACCTTGTTTAATAGCACCTTGGCAGAATTCTAAAATATTCGCGGCTGGAGCGGCTTGTTCAGCTAAAACTAAACCCGCCAAAGGAATTCCATTACTGCTTGCAAGACTTGCTGCAAGTAGGGCATCTGTACGTTGAGATGCACTAATGATGAGTTCGCCAGCAACAAATTTATGTAATTCGGCTTCAATATCCGATGCGATTAAACTGGTATGTAAAATACGGCGTTGTTTTGCTTCACCCTCATTTAACCAAGTACCATTAACAACAGTGGCAATATCTAAGCTACGCGGTACGCTGAGAATATTACTGAATGGCACTAAACCAATGATAGGTAATTCACTTGTGCCAATAAAACGATTGTAACGTTGTAATTGTATTGAAAATTCAGCAATTTGCTTATCTAAACGCAAACTTGGATCAAGTGTGACAGGAATTGCTGCTGTACCTTCAGGAAGACCTTTGGTTCGCATAAATAAAATGCCTGTGGTGCGCGGTGATGCAGCACCTCCGAATTGACGCAAATGTGCATCAACTTTTTCAGCTGTTTTACGTGGGTCAGCTAAATCTGCTGTGCTGACCAAAACGACTTGGGCATCGAGTGCTTGTGCAAGTGCGGCATTAATTTCATTGGCAAAGTGATCTTGTCCATTTGGAACAAGTCCTTCTACAATAATCACATCATGATTGGCTGAGATTTTACGATGCAGTGCAACAGCTTCTTCGAGTAGCTCATCTGTTTCGCCTAAACCAAGAAGCTGGGTGAGCTTTTCATAAGCAATCGGTTCAACAGATTGATGTTGAAATAAATGACGATAAAGTGTTGCAGTACGATCAACGGTTGAATCTGCTAATTGAGAAAATGGTTTAAGAAAACCAGCATTAATCCCTTTACAGTCTAAAGCGTAGATCATTCCTAAACAGGCAGATGTAAGACCAACCCCTTCACCTGTTGGAATCAGTAAAATCGTATTCATAAGAACCTTAAAATTTATCTAAATTTTGTGAATTAAGCGAGCTGTTCAATGACTTGACGCGTTTCTTTCGCAATGCGTCCTTCTTCGTCTGTAGGTACAACCCAAATCTGTGGACCTGTACCATTATCGATTCGACCTTCAGTGCCGCGTGCTAAGGCATTATTTTTTTCTGCACTAAATTCCAAACCAAAGTGTGGTAGATAAGCCAAGGTTTTTTCACGAACATAAGCTGAGTTTTCACCGATTCCACCCGTGAAAACTAAACCATCTAAACGCGGTAAACCACAGCTCAAAGCAGATAATGATTTTGCTAAACGATAGCAGAATACTTCAATCGCCAGTGTTGCTCCTTCATGACCATTACCCGAAGCTTCAACTAAAGTGCGCATGTCGTTTGACAGACCAGATAAGCCAAGCAAGCCACTTTCTTTATTCAACATACTGTCAATTTTCTGGATACTCCAGCCTAAATTACTTGCAAGGAATAAATGTAGGCTTGGGTCAACATCACCACTACGTGTACCCATCACTACACCTTCTAATGGAGTCATGCCCATAGAAGTATCAAGACTTTGACCATTCCAAACCGCACAAGTTGAACTACCATTGCCTAAGTGAGCACTGAGCCAGCCCCCTTGATTTTTTGCACCTGCGAGTTCACTTGCACGTTCAGTCACATAAGCGTGGCTTGTTCCATGAAAACCATAGCGACGGACATGGTGTTCAGTATATAAATTTTGTGGTAGAGCATAACGATACGCGTGTTCAGGCATGGTTTGATGGAATGCAGTGTCAAATACAGCAACCTGAGGTAATTCAGGGAACAAACGCATGGTTGCTTCAATCCCAATCAAATGTGCAGGATTGTGCAAAGGTGCAAGTGGTGTTGCAGCTTCGATGCGGCTTACAATTTCAGGTGTTAATAGTTCTGCTTTGGTTAAATTGCCACCATGAACAACACGATGACCGATCGCTTGTGGATTGTAGTTCGCTAAACGTGCAAGAAGAGTTTCAAGTGCTTTGGCGTGATCTGCATGTGGAATCGAAAGTTCAAGTGGTTCACCACCAATCGTAACGCCTTTGATCCGTGCTTCAGCAGAACCTAAGTTTTCTGCTAATCCATAAATACGATCTTCACGGCGTTCTGAGATAAGCGCGTATTTGATTGAAGATGAACCACAGTTAATTACAAGTACAGATTTAGCCACGTTTGAACACCTAACAAATTTTGAATTTTATGACGAACACTTTTGATCTTGCTGCAACGTGTCGAGCACAGCAATCACGTGCAATGTTTTAACATGGGTTGTCATATTGGCGAAGATAGACTTTAGCCTATACAACTGATTTATAATTGAATCTAATGATTATAGAGTGTAAATACAAACTTCTTAGGATGAATCTGTTTGTTTTGATCAGGGTTTTTGTATGAAAATATGTAAAAACACGATAAAGATCAAATAAATGAGCTTTACCGTGCAGCGTTTTACTTGGATCTAAATGCCTTATTGGCGTATTTGACCATCACCAAATACGATCCATTTCTGAGAGGTTAGACCTTCCAGACCAACTGGACCGCGTGCATGAATTTTGTCTGTTGAAATTCCTATTTCTGCACCTAGGCCATATTCAAAGCCATCAGCAAAGCGGGTTGAAGCATTGATCATCACTGAACTTGAATCAACTCGTGCGAGAAACTCACGTGCTAGACTAAAGTTTTCAGTAATAATCGCATCGGTATGATGAGAACCATATTTATTAATATGTTCGATTGCTTCATCCATACCTGTAACGACTTTGATTGCAAGAATAGGACCTAAATATTCAGTGTACCAATCTTCTTCGGTGGCTGTTTTAACAGACTCACCTAAGATACGTTGTGTTTCCGCACAACCTCTTAGTTCAACTTGTTTATCTGCATATAGTTCAGCAATACTTGGTAGGAAATCTTCTGCAATTTCTTCATCAACAAGTAATGTTTCCATCGCATTACATACGCCATAACGATGTGTTTTTGAGTTGAGCGCAATTGGTAATGCTTTTTGTAAATCTGCTTGTGCTTCAACAAAAACATGGCAATTGCCATCTAAATGCTTGATCACAGGAATACGTGCTTCATTCGTTACACGTTCAATCAAGCTTTTACCGCCACGAGGAACAATGACGTCTACAAATTCAGTCATTGTGATTAAATGACCTACTGCTGCGCGGTCAGGTGTGTCAATCACTTGAACAGCATGTTCAGGTAAGCCAGCAATTTGTAAACCATGCTGAATTGCGATTGCAATTGCTTTATTCGATTCAATTGCTTCTGAACCACCGCGTAGAATAATGGCATTTCCTGACTTTAGTGCTAATGATGCGGCTTCAAGGGTAACATTCGGTCTCGATTCGTAGATCATACCGATTACACCTAAAGGAACCCGCATTTTACCCAGTTGAATACCTGATGGACGGTAAGCTAAATCCGTAATTTCGCCGATTGGGTCAACAAGTGCAATAACATCTTTTAACCCTTGTAGCATGCCTTTAAAGCGAGCAGGAGTGAGTTCAAGACGATCAAGGAGGGCAGAATCTAATTGACGTTGGTGACCATTTTGCATATCAATTTGATTGGCTGCCAAAATTTGTGCTTGATTATTTTCTAAAGCAGTATAAATTGCAGACAGAGCATGGTTCTTTAGATGCGTTGATGCGCTCATTAAGATACGAGACGCTTTGCGTGCCTGAGTACCAACCTGTTGCATATAGTTTTGAATAGAATCTTGCATAGCATTTTGACGATTGCATATATTTATAATGATAGTAACAGTCAAATGCTGAACAATGAATAGGCTGAACTGATAATTCAAAAAATTATAGATTGTAAATTTTGAGTAGCTCTTTTGATTTAAAATTGAATTTACAAGCTGATTACATATTTTGAAAAATATTATTGATCTAAACAAGATAAGTGGTTAAGGAAATGATTGCGTATAAATCATGCATTTGTATAGAATGAAAAATGTATAGGATAAATGTAATACAAATTTTATAAATTTGTTAACTTGTAACTAGAACTCACTAAAAATGAGACTAATTACAGCAAAAAAATAAACAAGGATGGAGGAAGGATATGAATTCCATAATCCAAATGGACTCGGATTTAAATCATACCTACACAGGGTTTGGTTTTTTCGACATATACAATAAAAACAGTTTTAAACAACCAGCGCGTACTACATGGATAGATGGTTGGAAAATTGAATATATGGCAATTGCAGATCCTAAGACGATCTACAACACGCCAATTGTAATTGTCGGGGGCGCATTTCAAAATTTTAACTCTTATAAGTATTGTGTTGAGCAACTCTTTGAGAGTGGTCCTGTCATATTGATTGATTTACCATCAATGGGCGCAAATCAGCAGATTCGAAATGTGGATACAGGCGAGTCAGCTGGAATTCTTGAATTACCAGATTTATCAAAAATGTTGGGTCAATGGCTTGATATTGTTGGGATTGATAAAGTTTCTGTCATGGGTATGTCGTTGGGTTCAGTTGTTGCATCTTCATTTGCACACCAACGTCCTGAACTGATTGATCGTATGGTCTTGATGGGTGTGATGCAAAAAACCCGTAAAAGCTGGCGTATGTTGCTCGAGGAATCTTTACACTTGATGCGTGAAGATCGTATGGAGGAGTTTGGGCAAGCAGTTATTTTGTATCTTGTGAATCATGCCAAGCTTGATAAAACGCGGATGTCTCCAACGGCAAAACGTTTATTCTTTAGACAGATGGCAGAGTTTACTGCAACTGAACGTGAGCGTTACGAGATTAATTGCAATCGACTACTCCGTTTAAGCAATGTACCTGTTGCGCAGTGTAAAACTCTCGTTGCAGCAGGGCAGTACGATAGCTTTACTTTGCCACATGAAAATGCTGACTTTGCTTTGCAATGTAATAATATGGAATTTGCATTAATTGCCAATGCAGACCATGTTCCACAATTACAACGCCGCAAAGAAACGATGACGCTTTTTACTACGTTTTTAAAGGGAGAATCCATCGACAATCTTGATGGTGTTATTCCAATGAACCGCGAACAGATGAAAAACATTGAGCGTCGTGGTGAAGAACGTATTCCTGTTTTAAAACCAGACACTAAATTATCACATCGACATTCAGATACCGAAGTAGCAGTAAAGATTGTAGATATTACGTTCTTTGGGGTGTATTTAAAACTTGATCATTTGGATCAGCTTGATTTTGTTAGCCAGCATCCACGAGATTTAGCCTTACATTTAGCTGATGAAGAAGGTGAGTTTAAAATAGAATGTTTAACATTTGAGGCAACTGAACAGGGTTTACGTATCTTGTTTAAACACGGTAGTTTCGACGTTGCGGATCGTTTGTCTCGTTTTATTGAGCGTCAGAAACAAATTTAATTATCTTTAATAGAATTTTAAAAGAGAAGTGTTTTGAATTCACTTCTCTTTTTTTGACTTTTATTTATTGGTGGCTTGAATCATCCAAACAAGATCACCCAGATGCTGTTCCTTGTTTTCTAAACGTGTTTGTTCAAAAAATTCTTTAGGTTGAAGCACTTCAACTTGCTTAAAACCGGCTTCATGAAAAAAATTCTCTACCTCAGCTGGTGTTTTAAAGTGGAAGCTAAAAGCACTGCGTGACATTAATTTCAATAAACGACTACTATTCCAGATAATGGTTGCTAATTTATTTTGAGTGGGTTCGGGATAAAGATCGGTTAAATAATGAAGTTCTTTGAAGTCGCGACCATAGATCGCTATTGCTTGAATAAGTTGCTGAAGTAACGGCTTTTCAAAGTAGTTAATTAAGCCTTCACTAATAATCACCAAAGGTCGTTTAGGGTCAAAGACTTTAAATACGTTGGCAAATGCTTCTGTGAATAAATCAACGGATAGGACATCATCAACATGTGGTTCAATTTGTTGTAATGCTGCTTGTTTTGTAGCGGCCATATCAGGTAAGTCAAGCTCACGATAGCAAATTTCTGGGTGATGCTGTCTAAACCACCAACCTCGTGGCGATAAGCCACATGCAATTTCAAGTACTTGTAGGTTTGGATATTGCTGAATCAATTGCTCTAAATGCGTATCAAGCATGGTATGGCGTTGTTTCAAGGTTGTTCGCATACTTCCACCAACATACTTTTCTGCCCAACTTTCAATCGGATGGACTAAGGCTGCTAGTGTTTTTCCTTTAGTTGTCGCTAATGCAGGATGGGAAATGCCCATCTGATACCAAATATAGCCGGTATAGTGTGCAGTAAAAGAAATATGGCGGTGTTTCGAAAGTTGTTGTGTCATCTGTCCTAGACTCAATTTTTTTCATTTTATTCTGTTCCCATGCACAACCCATTTGCGCGAGGAAATTGACCTATTCATTTTTAAATAGATCAATTGGAGATGGTGTGTTAAATCATCTTTTGCTTATTGGCAAGTTAAAACGAATTCTTAAAGTCTTCAATGACTTTTTTTGCGTTCTGCCAACTTTCATCTAAATTTAGTGTCGAACCTACTTGGATGTTTGGAATTTTACCGCGCATACGCTCTAGACGTTGTTGATTTGGTAAAGCCAATTTTTGAATGCCATCTAAAGCTGTACATGCTGCTGTTCGATCATTACACACTAATCCCATATCACAACCCGCATTTAATGCCGCTTGAATACGTGCATCAGCACCACCAGCAACACACGCAGCTTGCATACTCAGGTCATCAGAGAACAAAACGCCGTCAAATTTAAGTTGCTGACGTAAAATATTTTGTAGCCAGAACGGAGAGAAGCCTGCTGGGTTTGGATCGACTTGATCATAAATCACATGCGCTGGCATCAGTGCATCAAGTTGAGGCATCAACTTGATAAAACTTTGCATGTCTTTGTCGTAAATTTCTTGATATGAGCGACTATCAATCGCCGCAGCGACATGTGAATCAGCTTTTACAGAACCATGTCCAGGGAAATGTTTTCCAGTTGTCGCCATGCCTGCTTGTTTCATTCCACGCATAAAGGCATCAGCTAGTGGAACGATGTCTTGCATATTTTTAGCAAAGCTTCGATCACCAATGACATCACTAATATCATTGAGATCTAAGACTGGAGCAAAACTAAAATCGATACCTACAGCGAGAACTTCAGTTGCCATTAACCAACCACACTGTTGGGCTAACTCAATTGCTTGTTCGGGATGATGAACATAATGTTCACCAAGTCGCCCCATTGCAGGTAACAAGGTGAAGCCTTGTCTTAAACGTTGAACACGCCCACCTTCTTGATCGACAGCAATCAGAATATCTGGACGGACTTGGCGCATATGATCAGTTAAAGCACGAACTTGTTGAGGAGACTCAATATTTCGTGCAAATAAAATCATGCCACCGACTTGCGGAGCTTGTAATAGTTCAATATCTTCTTGAGTAAGTTCTGTGCCAGCAACGTCTAGCATCAATGCGCCGATCATATAGATTCCATTTGAATTTTGATGTAAAAAAAGCGATAGCTAAATTGTGCAATGATTTGCTACATTTTGTCAGTACAGAATATGATAAAACTACATGATATTGATGATAAGTGCTTGTTGGTCATTTATTTATAATGATTAACCTGTACTACAGTTTGGTAAAAATATTGAATGAAATATGTTCATATTGATTGTACTAGCATGTAATAATTGCCATATCCAAGGAAGTACCAAAATTTTATGAAACTTCAAATGATAGCGTGTGCAGTTGCAATCGCGACTGGTGGTTTATTTTTTTCTCATACAATGAATGAGGCATTTGCGGCAACGGAAGCTCCTGTTGTTTCAACCGTGATCAAGCCATCACAAGAACAAGCATTGGTCGCACGTCAGTTGGCAACATTAGTTGATCGTCAGCATTATCTGAATATGCGTTTAGATGCTGCGACATCAAATCGTATTTTAGATATGTATTTGGACAGCTTAGATCCAGATCATTCATTATTTCTGAGCAGTGAAGTTTCAGAATATAAAAATAAATATGGTTCAAATTTTGGTAGCTCATTAAAAGCAGGAAACCTAACGGGACCTTTTGCGATTCATGCCCAATATCGTGAACGCTTGAAACAATTCTACGAATTTATGTTGGCTGAATTGAAGAAGCCACAAAATTTACAGCAAAAGGGTGTTTACCTTGATATTGATCGCGAAAAAGCGCCTTATTTTCAGACTTCTGCCGAGCAACAAGCACATTGGCAGAGAATGTTGGTGTCTCAGCTAATTAATTTAACGATTAGCAAAGAAGAAGAGCAAGCGAAGCAAAAGGCTTTGAAAGCTGATCCATCGCTTGCAAATGGTCAGGATTTAACTGGTCCAGAGGATTTAACACCAGTACAAACGCTGACAAAACGTTATACGCGCCAGCTTGAACGTATTGGTCGTGTAAAGAGCGATGATGTTTTAGATAAAACATTAAATGCAATGTTGGCAACTTACGATCCACATAGTAATTATTACCCTCCTATTGATGCGATGGAGTTAAATCGCCAGACCACATTGCAACTTGAAGGCATTGGGGTATCTATTCGCCCAGAACGAGGCAATGAAGATTACACCAAGATTGAAACTATTGTTGAAGGGGGACCAGCGAGTAAATCTGGTCAAATCAAATCAGGAGATCGAATCATTGGCGTTGCCCAAGATGGCGAAAAAATGATTGATGTCATTGGTTGGTCGAGTTCAGAAATTGTTGGATTGATTCGTGGTAAGCGTGGAACTAAAGTAACTGTTCGCTTACTCGGTGCAGGTGCTTCGATGAGCCAAGCACGTAATGTGAGTTTAGTCCGAGATGTGATTCAGGAAGAGGATGCGGGTGTTCGCTCACGTACAGTTGAAATTACACGTGATGGGAAAAAACATCTTTTCGGTGTGATTGAAATTCCATCTTTCTATTTCGATTATCGTTCACGTCGAGCTGGTACAGAATATCGTTCAGTTTCTGAAGATACAGCAAAAGCATTTGAATCGCTCAAAGCAAAGAAAGTAGAAGGTGTTCTGGTTGATTTACGTAATGACCCAGGTGGTTCATTAGAAGAAGTTGCTCGTATGCTGGGTCAGGTGATTAAGTCTGGTCCAGTTGTACAAATTCGGGATGGCAATGGCAATGTGAATGTCTTTGAAGACACTGATGGCGGAGAGCAAATTTATGCTGGGCCAATGGCAGTGCTTGTTAACTTAGCCTCTGCATCTGCGAGTGAGATTTATTCTGCGGCAATCCAAGATTATGAGCGCGGTATTATTATAGGTAGTACCACGACAGGAAAAGGCACCGCTCAGGTTCAATTAGACTCCTTAGCACATGGTCAGGCAACGTTAACTCAACGCAAATTCTATCGTGTCACGGGTGGAAGTACGCAGAACAAAGGCGTGATTCCTGATATCAAACTTGTTGATATTTACAATGAAGAGTTTGGTGAGCGTAAAGCTAAAAATGCATTGAAATGGGATACCATTCCAACAGCTCCTTTCAAGCGCGAAGGTTCTGTGCAACCGTATATTGCTAAGCTTACCCAATCTTCTGAACAGCGGGTGAAAGCTGATTCACAATTTAATTATTTAGAAGCTCGAAAACTGATCGCACAAAAAAGTTCTGATCAGAAGAAAGTTGAGTTAGATATTGCTCAACGTCGAGCTGAGCTAATTGATTTAGAAAAGCAAACACTCAATGCTGAAAATCAGCGTCGTATAGCGACAGGTCAGGCACCTTATGCCAACTGGGAAAGCTATCAGGCTTCGATTGATGCATTAATTGAGTCACGTGCCAAAATGAAAGCTTATGCACGACCAGCATTGCCTGAAGAAGAAACCTTTATTACAGAAGCTGCAAATGTTTTGATTGACTACGCAAAGTTACAAAGCCATTAAACTACAGTTATAGCAATATAAAAAAGCCCTTAAATTGAGGGCTTTTTTATTGATTAGATTTTTAGTTATTCACACGAATCCAGATTTGACTACGACCCAATACTGATACGCCAACATAACCTCGTAAATGTAACCTTTGTCCATTGTTACTTAACTTTGCTGCGAGACTATACATACGACCAGTGTTTGGATCTAAAATTTTTCCATCTGCATAAGACAAATCCTTTTTATACTTCAGTTTAGTAATTACATTTAAGCCTAAGATGGGTTTGTTCGTGTAAGGAGCAGGGCAACCCGTACAGAATTCTTTTGGTGTATAACCTGTTCGCGGGGTAATTTTAATAACTTTACCAATATAAGTTCCATCAGCTTCTTTGATAATTTCAACCTGTCCTTTAGGCGCTCCTGTTACATCGTCAACGCTTTGCCAAGTACCTACGATATCTTGTGCAAAAGTCAGATGGCTAAGACTAAATAAGAAGAAAAACGTAATGAGTTTTGTGTACATGTCTAAGTTACTCAGCCACTATTATTGTCTCTCTATTATTTCGGATTTTTAATCCTAGATTCAATCATTATTTTACAATTGTGTATTTTATTAATAATTGAAATTTCAAGGAATTTTTAAAATTTAATAAAAAAACACCCTTAATTCTGAAAGAAATAAAGGTGTTTTATAGTGCTAAACCGTGACCAATTTGATCAAATACGGAGATGACTGGCGCAATTGATAGCTCTAAAAATTTATTCTGCACGAATCCAAATTTGATTACGACCCAATGCAGATACACCAACATAGCCTCGCAAATGTAAGCGTTTGCCATTAGAACTTAATTTTGCTTTCATACTATAAATTTTGCCAGAATTTGGATCTAGAATACGACCATTAACATAGTTCAGCCCTTCACCTTGTTTTAGGCCTGTCATCACGTCTAAGCCTAAAATAGGTTTATTGGTATATGGTGCTGGGCAGTCTACACACGTTTCTTTTGGTGTGTAACCCGCACGTGGAGTAATCTTTACAATCTTACCCGCATAAGTACCGTTCGCTTCTTTACGAATTTCGACTAAAGCTTTTGGTGCACCAGTTTTGTCATCGATACTTTGCCACATACCTGTAATATCTTCTGCAAAGCTTAGACTACTCATTACAGATAAAATCAACGCACCGAATAATTGTTTTCCCATCATTAAAAATCCCTTTAACGTTTGAACTTTCATTATGTAGGATTTTTGACAACTAGTTCAATATAAATTGACATCTTTGTGACAAATTAAGAAAGAGACAAAATAAAAGTGGGTAGCCATATAGCAGTAAACACACCATTCACAGCCATACCAAAAGCGGCATAACGACCTGTAACAGGACCTCGCTGCCATGCTTGTGCTGTACCAATTGCATGAGCTGCCAAACCTAAAGCTAAGCCTGAAGCCCGTTCATCATGGATATGTTTTAAAATCCACGGAGAAAATGCGGCGCCAATGACTCCAGATAAAATCACAATCAGTGACACCATCATCAGAGGAGCATGTAATAGTGTGGCAATATTCAGAGCAATAGGCGTCGTTACAGCTCGGGTCGCAAAGGCCATAATTGTTGGTTCTGACATGTGTAATAAATATGCAAGTCCCATCGGCAATGCAACTGCACTGATACTTGCAAAACACAAAATGCCAATCATCGATTTAATTGGCAAATCATCATAACGCATTGCAGCTAGAGGGATGGCTAAAGCCACAGTCACATAACCAAGCAAATGATTAAAGACACCATTCACATTATTCATGTACTGTTCATAGGGTATACCCAAAATTGCGAGTAGTCCGATCACAATAAACATCGCAAAAACAATTAATGGAATCTGTGGAATTTTTTTGTTTAAAGGTTTTGCGATGAGATAACTGATTAAGGTAATCACGAATCCATATATAACCATTAACATATTCATGAACTCCTATAACCAGCGTTTCGCCATTTTGGCGTAAATCCACAATGGCAATAAAGTACTCAAGGTTAAGACAAATAAAAAGATTGGAATTTCTTTGCCTAAATGTACCAACATGATCAAAGAGCCAGCACAGATTGGCAAAAATGCAAAAGCACTTTCTTTCATGATTTTGTTGTTGGTATCTATAAGGCGATTGGAGATTTTTCTAAATCTTCTCCAAATTAATAAAGTTGCAAGTAAGCTGATCAGTCCGACGAGATTACCTAATTCTGGGTGATGAAAGACCGTGGTAATTGCAACAGCACCTTCACGAAATACAATAATTAATAGAATCGTGCAAAACCAGGCTGTCCAATCAATTTCTTTCATCTTTTTTCTAACTCTCACTTATAAACGATTATTACATTGATGCTTACTTTTCAAATTCTTCCAAAGGCCTGTGAAATAAAGCTGCTTGGTTTCCAAGAATTTCATCTAATGGTAGATGTGCTTGTTTGATCAGTTGATGCAATTTTTGTGGAGCAATACAAACTGATAAATGCAAATCACCTTGCTCATCATATTGTTCAGTTTGAATGACATTCAGTGTATAAAGTTGTGTGCGTAGTTTACTGTAAGCAGGTTTGAGAACTAAGTAGAAATGTTGTAACTGTCCCATCAGGCATTGTTGAACAGCTTGGCTTAGTAAATCCAATCCCTGTCCAGAATGCGCAGAAACATAAACGCGATCAGGTAAATCTGCTGCTTTATAAATAATTTTTGCCGTATCACCGCTGAGATCAATTTTATTGTAAACATGAAGAATCGGTGCATCGGCACCAATTTCTTTCAGTACAGATTCTACTGCTTCGATTTGTTCCAGCATATTAGGGCTACTGCTGTCAATTACATGCAAAAGTAAGCTTGCTTCTAGTGTTTCTTCTAAGGTCGCTTTGAAAGATTCAATCAAATCATGCTGTAAATTTCTCACAAATCCAACCGTATCTGCGAGTACGACAGTACCAATACCATCCCATTCTAGACGACGTAAGGTTGGATCGAGTGTTGCAAAAAGTTGGTCTGCTGCATAGACATCACTTTGGGCTAAAATATTAAACAGTGTCGATTTACCGGCATTGGTATAACCAACCAAAGAAATCGTTGGAATTGCTGCTTTTTGGCGTGCGGCACGACCTTGTAATCGCGTCTGTTGAACTTTGACCAATTTGTCTTTCAGTTGGGTAATACGTACTTTGATGAGTCGGCGATCAGTTTCAAGTTGTGATTCACCAGGACCACGTAGACCAATCCCACCTTTTTGTTGTTCTAAATTACCTGTGAAGCCTCGAATTAAGCGCGTTGATAAATGCTTAAGTTGGGCAAGTTCAACTTGTAATTTTCCTTCGTGTGTACGCGCTCGTAATGCGAAGATATCTAAAATAAGCCCTGTACGATCAATCACACGACATTTTAGGATTCTTTCTAAATTACGTTCTTGAGCCGGTGAAAGAGAGTGATCAAAGATAACTAATTCAGCTTCTAGCTGCTGAACTAATTCTGCAATTTCATCAACTTTACCTGAGCCAATAAAAAATTTAGCGTCTGGTTTATTTCTTTGTACAGAAATATGTTCAAGAATTTCAGCACCAGCGGATTGAGCGAGCAATCGAAACTCTTCAGCATCAAGGTCATCGAGTAACTGCACAGAAACACTGACTAAAATTGCTCGTTCACCACTTTGTTGCCGCTCAAAAAATTCCACGCTGTTATCATATCCTGAGTATTGAAGCCTTATTCTAGAATAAACTTCAAGCAAAGGGCAAAGGCTTCATGGATTTATATGACATGGTGGTGAAGAAGTTTGATAAAACCAACGAGTGTGCCGATATATAAAATTGACCAGCCCAAAAACATTCTTAAAGCATAGCCATAAGGAATATTCACTTGATTATGAGATGTTGTGTGTTGAGGATTCATCATATGACCTTTTAATTTATTAATTCGATCTATTTATGATATTTAATTTAAAAAACCTTTTAAAATTGAAAATAATTATATTCACATTCGTTTTTTCTCATGGTGGTAACTTTTATAAATAGATACGGGCATGATATAAGTGAGCTAGTTCAATGCAATGTGCATACATGCGTACGGTTTTAATGATTTATGACTCAAGAAGCAACAGCAGCAAATAACACACCATTAAATTTCATCTCTAAATTGAGCTTGTATAGTAAAAAATTAGCCTCAGGTCTAGAAACAATTGGTGAAGGTTTTTATCTCATTTATCGACACGGGTTATACAAAGACCCGAATAATCCAACGAATACGCGTTATGTTCAGTATTTTTGCCGCCGTTTATGCGAAGTTTTTAATATCGAAGTGCAGATTCATGGCACTATTCCACGAGAACCGGCGCTTTGGGTGAGCAATCATATTTCTTGGTTAGATGTTGCTGTACTTGGCTCTGGAGCACGTATTTTCTTCTTAGCAAAAGCAGAAGTCGAAAAATGGCCCATTTTGGGTAATTTAGCAAAAGGCGGTGGAACCTTATTTATTAAGCGAGGTTCTGGTGACTCAATCCGAATAAAAGAACAAATTACAGCGTTTTTAAAACAAGATATTCCAGTTTTGTTTTTTCCAGAAGCCACAACCACAGATGGTCGTCAGGTCAAAAAAGTACATGGGCGCTTATTGGGTGCTGCGATTGATGCGCAACGTCCAGTTCAAATTTGTGTGATTTGCTATGTCAATCAACAAGGTGAATTAGATCTGGTCGCACCATTTATTGGTGAAATGTCTTTTGCAGAACATGTGCAACGTGTTTTAGAAATGCCAAAAGTTACCGCTCATTTATTGACCCTACCTGCAATTCCTGTAACAGACCATACGGTAGATAGCTTAACTAAAGAAGTTGATCGTCAAATGCGAGCAGGGCTGCTTGAGTTACAAAGCAAAGTTTTAAATACTCAGCCATAACAATACTCGCTTTAAATTACATAAAGCCTTCAATCGGCAGCCATGAAATAATTTTCAGTCCTGCCTTTTGCCACCATTTCATTCGAGGTTCTTTGGTGTAGTTGACAGGACCTTGTGGTGTTTCACGTCGCCATGTAATTTTTTTATTGGCATCTAACACTAATTTATAGGCATATTTACTTAGATTTTGATCCATAGTCGCATGAACAGCTTGCGCTAAAGATGGGCTATCTAAAAGCACGCCAATTTCAGTGTTCAGATAAGCAGAGCGTGGATCAAAATTGAATGAACCAATAAAAACTTGCTTTTCATCTAGCGCCATCAGTTTGGCATGTAAACTGGAACGGCTTAGTCCTTTGATATTTACTTTTGCTTTCTTCGCGAGTTCTTCGGTATGTTTATCGAGATCATTTTTATTTAATGCGGGGAGAAACTCATATAGCTGTACACCATGCTCCAGTAAATCCTGACGATATTTTCCATAAAATGCATGAACAACAGCGACATCGTTTGCCTGAAATGAATTTGTGAGCACTCGAACGTCGATTCCATCTTTTGCAAGATCGTTGAGAATTTTAGCCCCCTTTTTTTCAGGGACAAAGTAAGCTGAGATGAGGTCAATATTTTTTTCAGGTTGTTCTAAATGATTAATCAATTGGAAATTAAGGTGTTCTTGTTTTTTGGCTTTTGATTTAATTTTGTCAGGAGAGTCTTTTACAACTTCAGCTTTTACCCAGTTTAAAGGAATATCCCCACTGATAATTGAATCAATTGCCTGTGAGTTGCTAGTCAGATCAAGATAATTCTGTACCGTTGCTCTATTATAATGCTCATCAAGTTGCTGTTTTAGGCTCTCATAGCTCAAGCGATGAGCATTTTGATTGACAATTTCCCTTACATCGTAAGCGTAACTATGATTCCAGTATTCGTCAAAAGATTGTGAAATGTCATTGACCGCTTTGCCAACCAACATCACATCGACATCAGAAAACTGATAGTTATCACTCACGTTGTAGTATTGATTCGTCATATTACGTCCACCAATCAAGGCAACTTGTTGGTCTGCAATAAAACTTTTGTTATGCATTCTGCGGTTGATACGTTTTAAATCTAAAACCATATCAAGCGCACGGTATTTGCGAAAACGATAGGGATTGAATAATTTAACTGCAATATTTGGATGCTGTGCCAGAGCTAAGAAGATTCCTTCAGTTTTCTTTGCATTGTTATCATCAATAAGTAATCGAACTTTGACACCACGATCTGCTGCGCGAATCAGCGCATGCAAAGCAAGAGCACCTACTTTGTCATTGTCCCAAATATAATATTGCAAATCTAAGGTTTTCTCGGCCTTATCAATTAAACGTAGTCGTGCTGCTAACGCTTCTAGGGGTTCAAATAAAACGTGATAACCCGTCAATCCAGGATTTTGTTGTTCTAAAGGCTGAATGATCTGAGCCAAAGTTGTCTGATTTATTTCTAATTGTTGAATGTTAGATTGTTGTATTGGCTCTATATTATGTTTAGGTAGTGTGCTGCATCCTGTGATTGTGATCGCAATACTGCAATAAATCGCAAGCATACTTTTATTGTAAGTAGTTGTACTTATTTTTGTATGTTTACGATTTAGATGAGAAAATTGCGTCATAATCTTTACTGATTAAAAGTTGGACTTGAGTATAGCATTTCATCAAAAATTATAAATATGAGATGCGATGTATGCCCTAATGTCAGATTAATGAGAGTGGTAATGTCGAATTCGGACACAGTTATATTAATTTTCTATATTATTTTTATTGTTCTAGCCTTGTGGGCATTCGCTCAGGCATGGACTCATCAAGCAAGAACTGAAACGATTCATCCTTTTAAAGCTTTTGTACATCTAGCTACATTTTATCTTTCTTATTTGTTAGTTCCTCTCTGGTTTTTTAGCTTGTATGCAGGTTGGTCTGAGTTTTACAGTTTACATCAAAGTATTTTTGTTTTCCTTTTAACGAGCATATTGATTTATGCACGATTTATTGAACCACATATGGTTCATGTTAAACATCATCAATACCGTTTAAATCCGGATCGTGATTTTATTCAACCAGTTAAAGTGGCCTTGATTGCAGATATGCATGTGGGATTGTTTTCTGGTCATGAACGTCAATTAAAAAGTATTGTTAAAAAGTTAAATGAAGCTAAACCAGATATTGTGGTGGTTGCAGGCGATTGGACTTATGAACCTGAGAATCGCTTAATTCAGGAACTCTCAGTACTAAAACAAATTCATGCCCCTGTATATTCTGTCCCCGGTAACCATGATGAGCAGTATCCTGGTCCACCTATACAGACATTATTAAAAGATGCATTAGAGCAGAATAATGTGATTGATATAGAAGGGCAGATTATCGATTTTGATGAGTTTCGCTTAATTGGAATTGGTGATTTATGGGCGGGTAAAGCAAATATGCGATTTATGCCAGACTTACCACAAGATAAACCATGGCTCATTTTATCTCATAACCCTGATACAGTAGATATGGTGCCAGCATTACCTACACGACCATTAATGCTTGCTGGTCATACACATGGAGGGCAAATAGAACTTCCTTGGATTACAACGTATATTATGAAAAAAGTGTCTATCTTAGGGCACAAAAAAGGTTTTTATACACATGAACATGCTGATGTATTTGTAACAGTTGGAACTGGAATGGTTGGCGTTCCATTTCGCTTTCGAGTTCCACCGACGATTGATATTATTGAACTCATATAAATTAAAAAAGCCAACTTTAAATAGTTGGCTTTTTTAAAAAATTACAACCTAAGGAATAATAATAATCGTAACTCGGCGGTTATTCGCGCGGTTCTCGTCAGACGTATTTGGTACGAAAGGTTGGCTTGCACCACGACCAATCACAGTGACATTATTGGGTTTGAAACCCTGATGAATGAAAATCGAAGAAACGCTTTGAGCACGTTCTTCAGACAATTTCTGGTTATATTCAGGATTACCAATATCATCAGTGTGACCCACAACTTTTAATTTTTGCAGATCATACTTGTTCAATTGATTGGCAAGACGAACGATTTCTCTTTGATTTTCAGGTTTAATATCTGCTTTATTAAAGTCGAAAAGTAAACGTTCAGGCAGACCAAGACTCCAACCTTCTTCTGTTAAAACGAAACCTTCTTTTTTTAGCATTTTGACTTGACGGTATTTCAAAGGACCAAAACTTAAACAGCCAGCCAATATTAGGCAAAGTAATGCTACAAAGGAGATCTTGAAAGTGTGAGTGCGCATAACATGTCCTAAATTTCTGGTTTATAAAGAAACCAATGTGGATTTAAATTTTAAGCTTTATACATTGCTTGATCTGCTTGCATGACTAAATCATCTGGATTGTCTGCAAACTGTGAAAAAGCAATCCCTAAACTAAAGCTAAAATGGATAAGTTGACCGTTAAAATCCAAAGGCTCATCACAACTTGCTAGTAAACCTTCAGCGATTGTTTGTAAATGATCAGAATGATGGATGGTATGCAAAATGATTGCGAATTCATCACCACCCAAACGGGAAATAAAGTCTTCTTGTCTGACAGACTGCATTAATCGATTTGCCATTTCTCTTAATACCGCATCCCCAGCAAGATGACCATAATGATCATTAATTGCTTTAAACTTATTATTATCTATGAAAATCAGTGCTGAATTGTGACGAAATTGATTATTTTTAAAAATATTGAGCATTTATTCATAAAAATAGTGTCGATTAGCTAAACCTGTGAGCTGGTCATGGCGAGCTTGAAATGAAAGCTGGAGATTCTCTTTCTGTAAATGAGTATGCCAAACTTGTATTTCTTCTAAGAGCTCATTAAATACTGTATTAAGATTTTGAAACTCTTTAATATGGTTATTTGGAAAACGTAAGTTGTAAGCTTTTTGGTCACTCACTAATTGAGCAATATGGGTTAATGGTTTGATCGCTTGCATGATTTGGCGATAGGTAAGATTAACCGACCATAACAGTGCAATCACAATAAAAAACATTGATATGGCTAGGCCAATAATGATGGTTTTTAAGAAATGTAAAATATTTTCTGAGCTGCCATATAAAACTAATTCGCCGACTTGTTTCTTATGATGAATAACCGTCAGTTTAATTGGATCATGTAGAAACCATTTATCTAATACGCTTTGTAAAAATGATGTGTGGTCGATTTGCTTGGTACTTTCTGCTAATAATTGATGCTCTGGAACATAAACATGAATACTACGAATCGCATGTTCTGTTGTGTAGTCCGCTAAAATTTGATCAATTGCTCCTTTGTCCTTGAAGACAACAGCGGGCTGGATTCGTTCAAGTAGCGTTTGACTTAATAGTTGTAAATTTTGTTTAGCGTGCGTTTCCATTGTGAATATAGAAATTGTTGCAAAAGTACAAGAGCAAATTAAAAAGTAATTGCAAAAATCGTAAATTGAGATTTACGGAATAAAGCATGTAGCGAAGTAGATTGATATAAATTCGAAATCACTTTAATTACTCCGTATTCTTCGCCAAGATTAAGACTCGGGGGTCGATATGAACTTTGGAGTAACTCAAAGCATCTAGATTTACTTTAAATGTAGAAGAGGTCTTTTTGTTGTATAAACAGAAAATACTGCCGATTTCACATGCAGGGTTATTGATACTTAATGAAAGTAATGAACGCGATGGATAAGCTTGAATCAAGTTTTGTTGCTGTTGCGGAGTTGTTGTTGAGAAATACACAACATGACATTCTGTTTTTTGAAAATCTTTTGAATTAACAGCCTGCACCTGATAGTCATATCCAAGTTGTTTAATATTGGACTGAAATTGATTCGAAGCCTCAGCATTATCTATTACACAAATGATTGGGCGAGATGTATTCGACCACTTGCTATAACTCAATATGGTTAATGCTAATTCATAAAAATTATGATTTGAAATGGCGTAACAAATCTGACTCGTAGCGATCAAGGCTAAAAGCAACAGTAATTGTACTTTTTTACTAATAAACCGTATTTTCAATCAAAAATGCCAAAAAATTTGAAGCAAGATGTACATTCTACTTAACTTAATTGTTTAAAAAAAGTTCTTATCGACAAAGAAAATAGACAAAAAGCAACTGAGTTAGTCTAAAAAACGTCCACTTAGATAAAAAAATTAGGGAAGGGGGTTGTGTTGGGAGAGGAATGGTGTAGAATGCACATCCATCGGCGGTGATGCAGATAAAAACTTGTTGATAAACAAGGATTTGGCTAGATTGGTTGGGTTCTTGGATTGATTGGTAAGTTTTAAAAACATCGAAATTACCTGTTGACTTTAGTTTAGATTAGAGTAACATAGCCGACCTGGCTTGATGATGACGAATCATCGAGAAGATCATTAAGAGAATAGAAGAACAACTTGTGTGGATTTTTACTGATTGATCGATCGAAAATATTTCATTGATTGAATGGTGGAAATTTCTCGAAGTTTATTTGAGCGAATTTTTAGTCAGAAAATTGATGAGCCAGATTTAGTACTTTTAGTAAAGTGCAAATGATTTTAAACTGAAGAGTTTGATCATGGCTCAGATTGAACGCTGGCGGCAGGCTTAACACATGCAAGTCGAGCGGGGAGGAGTTGCTTGGAACTTATCTTAGCGGCGGACGGGTGAGTAATGCTTAGGAATCTGCCATTTAGTGGGGGACAACATTCCGAAAGGGATGCTAATACCGCATACGTCCTACGGGAGAAAGCAGGGGATCTTCGGACCTTGCGCTAAATGATGAGCCTAAGTCGGATTAGCTAGTTGGTGGGGTAAAGGCCTACCAAGGCGACGATCTGTAGCGGGTCTGAGAGGATGATCCGCCACACTGGGACTGAGACACGGCCCAGACTCCTACGGGAGGCAGCAGTGGGGAATATTGGACAATGGGCGGAACCCTGATCCAGCCATGCCGCGTGTGTGAAGAAGGCCTTTTGGTTGTAAAGCACTTTAAGCGAGGAGGAGGCTACCTAGATTAATACTCTGGGATAGTGGACGTTACTCGCAGAATAAGCACCGGCTAACTCTGTGCCAGCAGCCGCGGTAATACAGAGGGTGCGAGCGTTAATCGGATTTACTGGGCGTAAAGCGTGCGTAGGCGGCTGATTAAGTCGGATGTGAAATCCCTGAGCTTAACTTAGGAATTGCATTCGATACTGGTCAGCTAGAGTATGGGAGAGGATGGTAGAATTCCAGGTGTAGCGGTGAAATGCGTAGAGATCTGGAGGAATACCGATGGCGAAGGCAGCCATCTGGCCTAATACTGACGCTGAGGTACGAAAGCATGGGGAGCAAACAGGATTAGATACCCTGGTAGTCCATGCCGTAAACGATGTCTACTAGCCGTTGGGG
>NZ_KB850008.1:0-12590 GCF_000369425.1 Acinetobacter sp. NIPH 284 | reverse complement strand
TCTTTAAATCCATAAATAGGTGTCCACTTATTGGTTAGTGGACACTATCGGGGGATTGATCCACTAAAAATAGTGGTGATTCACTGGAGGCTTACTGTGATTGGGCTTTTTTGTTGAGTCTAAGAAGATGATTTATAAGAAATAAAAATTTGCATTACGCATAAGGTGTATTATGTTAATTTTAGAAATATTTAACGATAAATATGCTTCTCAGGATTAATACTAATTATCAAATGATCTTCAATATCACGAAATTTAGTTACTTGATAATCAGGTGTCTGCGGATTTTGTTTATCACGATTATCTCTTTTCACTCTGATAGCAGCATTGTTGTGACTTTCTAGAGCGACTTTGAACCTTTTTCCGTGATATTGGCAGTTTTCAAATGTATTAGCATCTCTTAGAAGATTTGTTAAATATAAAGCACCGTAGCTTTCATCTTGCGAGTATTCATTTAAAGAACATGAATATAAAATCAATTGCTGAGGTTTTGCCCTTTCAATTTGATTTTCATACAGCCTTCTAGCTTCTAATCTCGTCAACTTTAAAGAATCTCCAAACTTGTAAGACTCCATGCTCATTGAAGCTCTCGATTCAGTAAGAGTTTCAATTTCACTACGACAACAGTCATATATATTAATCTGCTTTTTACATAAATTTTCCAATTCAGACTGTGCTATTAACTCTTTATCATTGTTTATTTGAACATAAGTTTGTTGACGCTTATGTCCTCCATGACCTGTAAAAAAAACCATCATGTAGTCATAGCTATGTAATTTATCTATCGCTAATGCTAACTTAAGAAAGCTTAACGTAGGATTAATATGAACCTCAATTTCATCTGAGTTCCATGCCCCCCCAACAATATCTTTTAAAAATACCTGAATATGATCTATATCTTTAGAAACACCAGTTAACAGAGGATCTTGGTTGGCAATAATTATTGCTTTTTTCTTCATCAGTGTTTTCCTAGACATTTATTAACAAGTGCTACAAACTTTTCATCATAACTATCAATATTTTCATTCGGATCATTTAAAGGATCATTCCAATTTTTTTGGTGTAATCTAACCCATTCTTTCATATTAATATGCTGTTTCTGAATACATTCCAAATCATATTCACAATATTCAGCTAAGCGAGAAAGATAGTTAAAAACTAAATTGCAAAAAACGCTATATCTCTGATATCTATCACAATCATCTCCAATTTCAGCTTTGGTTTTATCCCAAGTTTCACAAAATTTCTTTGTCTCAAGATAAGGGTATGAAATAGCTATCTTCAAAATATCATCAAGCTGCTTATCTAGCTGGTCTAAATCAGCTTTTTTCTGATTCTCTTCTCTAATCTTTTTATCAATATTATTTTTGACGAAAAATAAGACACCTGATACAACAACCGATAATACAGTACCTAAAATTGCAGGCCCTATTTTTGACCAATCTACTCCAGTTACTACTTCAGGAACACAATTAATATCCACAGTATTTCTCTTATAAAGTTATATCACAATTATACATATTTAATTTTAACTATTGATATAGTTAATCTTTTTTTAGCGACAGGTTAAGTCGTATTCCATACTAAAATAAATATTTAGTTTTCTAATGCACTCACCTAATTCGGGCTGACGGAGCCACGCATAGGTCGTATCTACGCAAGGGGTAATTGTGCTTTCCCTTATAGAGAGCCTAGATATTTTTAGACTCCATTAGTTAACATAAAAACTCTTATGCGAATTCTAGCCCTGCAGAGGGCTAGATATAGCGATTAGACCCAATTCTCTAGCTTCAAACCATCAATCCGTTCAAATTCTTTTGTATTGTTCGTAACTAATACAACATCTAATGCCAAGGCATGAGCAGCAATCAGCATATCTAAGCTGCCAATCGGTTTACCTATAGATTGAAGATTCTGGCGTAATTTGGCGTAATGCCAAATGGCCTGTTCATCGTAAGGAAGAATCTCTAAAGGTGACAAAAACTTGTTTAACGCCTGTTTATTGCGTTCAGATCCAGACTTCTCTACACCGAAAGCCAGCTCAGATGCCGTGATACTTGAAATCGTAAGCTGGCCGAGTTGATATTGCTTAAAGCGTTCAAAAACGTGTTGAGGCTTATTGTTGATGACATAGATACAAATATTTGTGTCTAAGAGGTAAATCATCTGAACTCCTCACGGAACTGTTCGCCTTGATCATCTCGCTCTAACTGGAATCCAACCTCAAACTCATTGATGGCTTCTAACATGATATCCCAAGGATTGTCGATGGGCATGAGTAATACACCACGCCCGAAGCTTTTGATGGCCACTTCCGTGCCATTAAAGCGAAAGGCTTTAGGCAAGCGAACCGCTTGACTGCGACCAGTTTGAAATACTTTCGCAATTTCCATAATTACCTCCCGAAACAAAGATATATATCATTGATATATACCATAGCATTAAATCTTGTAGAGTCAAAGTGAAATTAAAATTATGAGGCAATAAAAAAACCCCGACATCCTGTCGGGGTTTTTCGTATTTGGTACTAGGGTCAACTCCTGTCATCCCTCGCGTCCTGTCGCTGATCTTGTTATTTTTATCTGGAACATCCTGTTCTCAATGAAGCCATGATATTAAATCGAGACATGTCTGCATATTGGTAATTTTCTTGAATGACTGTACGCCAGAACGTACATGGAGATATCCTCAAATTATCCCAATATTTGTCCGCAGGAAATGGGGATAAAATAGCATCAGAGAAGCCTTTAGAAATCAGAGGAAACGGAAATTTTGAGTATTTTTTAACCCATTTTATTGGCAAAACATTCCAAAACTGCTCAAAAAGCAGCCGACTTGTTTCTAAGTCGGCTTTTTAGTGTTTTTTTGGGTTATGTAAAATAATTAAATATTTGATATTAAACAACTTTTAAAAGGTGATTTCGCATAACACCCATTATGTTAAATGGGGGATTCTTACAAGCTTTTAGATAACTATTTTTGATTGTTTTTTAGTCTAAAAAAATTGTTTTTTGGGGAATGGTTTTGGTTTCAAAATGGATATCTTTAAATCACTAAGTTATTTTAAATGAAGGAAAGTGCAATGACACAAAATGCTAATACTCAAAAATCTGTAGTGAAGAATCCTAATAATTCTCAATATACACAGAATCAGATTAATCGTGGCAACCAATTAAACCCTAATCACAAACCTACGAAATCGAAATAAGGATGAAGATGATGAGCACAGCAGGTTGGCCAAGTACTACTGGTAATCCATCCGGTGGTGGACGTGACAATAATCCGCCCAAAGGTAAGTAATTTTAAATTACCTACAAAGTGCTCAACCACTCAGTGGTTGAGCACTTTCTTGTAAATCAATTGGCCATTGATCTGGTAGCGTATTAGAACGTTTATTTTTATAAAAATTAGAAAAAAATTCCCAAAACTCATAGTAGATTCCATGCATATAGGCGGTATCTTTAGGCCTAGACTCAGAATCATTTTGAAAAAACCTATAGATAATCCATAACAAGATTAGATTGTTATTGGCCTTATACTCAATTTCTATACCCTGCAAAATATTTATTGTTTCTCTGGTGATCTCTTTATTACCTGTAGCTTGACTATCACTACGATCAACAGTATCTGACATTAACCACAGAAAGTCTTTATAACTAATTGGAAAGCCTTCATTAGCCTTTTTTATAAAGTTTTC
This sequence comes from Acinetobacter sp. NIPH 284, assembly GCF_000369425.1. NCBI lineage: Bacteria > Pseudomonadati > Pseudomonadota > Gammaproteobacteria > Moraxellales > Moraxellaceae > Acinetobacter > Acinetobacter sp. NIPH 284. Next base: position 8,893 of record NZ_KB850008.1, on the reverse strand, counting down.
CTTTTTTTCAGTGTAATTTAATAAATAGTTCGAAAAGTTTAATCCATGGTAAGTAGATGGCCTGTCATCATTTAGTTTTAAAGCAGCAAATGTAGCCATTAGAGTCAATAAACTACGACTAGGATTAGTCCATATAGCCTTATGCTCACTAATTTTGGTAACAGTAGGCGAATTCAAACATGAGGTGCGACAGTTTCAAAAGCCTTATGATAATCAACAAGCTGAGCAAACTTCTCTAATGGTGTAAGCCAATCTAACGCTTTTCTAGGACGAGTATTCAGTGACATGGCAACTTGATTTAAATAATGCTGATCTGCCTGATTTAAATCAATTCCTTTAGGTAAATATTGCCTAATTAAACCATTCATATTTTCGCATGTGCCTTTTTGCCATGGTGAATGTGGGTCACAGAAATATACATCTATGCCTAAATCTTCTTCGAGTATTTTATGTTCTGACATCTCACGTCCACGGTCATAGGTCAACGTTTTACGCAGTTCTGCAGGTAAATATTTCAGAGCTTCAGTTAAAGCCTTGCGCACTGATTCTGCCTTTGCATCAGGTAATGTTGCCAAGATACAGAGCCGTGTATTTCGTTCAATAAGTGTTGCTATCGAACTTTTATTGTCTTTACCTTTAATTAAATCGGCCTCCCAATGACCCGGTATTTTTCTTTCTTGAACTTCGGCTGGGCGCTCATGAATAGTTTTAATATCCTGTAATATAGAATCTTTTTTAGGTTCACCGTTAGCTTTTCGCTTTTTATTTTCATGACGCAGACAGGATAATAAGTCTTTTTTCAACTCACCCTTTGGTAATGCTCGTATAGTTGAGTAAATCGTTGTATGGCTTACATTCATTGTTTGATCCAAATCAGGAAATGTCTTTAAACGCTTCGATATTTGCTGAGGAGACCATAAACAACGGATCGCTTCAACAATAAATCTCCAGAGAATTGAGTCGATTTTGAGTTTTCTGTGACCACGTCTACGTCTAGCGAAGGTGTTATCAGAAGCATATCGAGCTTGATAAACGTCATTGATGCTATTTCTTTTAAGTTCACGATAGATCGTACTAGGATGTCTTTTAATAAGTTCAGCAAATTTTCTGGGTGAAAAGCCTTCTTTTCTTGACTCAAGCATTAATGCAGTACGATCTTCAAAGTTAAGATGATGGTATGACAATTTTATATACTCCATAAACCCTTTAAATTAATTAGGTGGTTTATGTCGCACTTCAAGTTTTACTCTGCCGTACCATCCTTCCATTGAAAGGTTTTGGGATTCAATTTTTTTTGGAAAAGCCAACCTAAACATACTGGTTTGATATCATTAAAAAGAGAATGGTGAGTCAATATATCTAAATGAGAAAGAAGCGAATAAAGGCTTAAGCTAAACATACTTTGTGCAAGAATATCTGAATTTTTATAGCTTATAGCCTCGTTCCAAAAAGCATCCAAAGTTTGATCTTGAATTTTTAAAGATCCAAAATTAGCCAAAAATATTTTAAACTTATTAAAGTTCTGTTGATTTAAATCATTATTAAGATCATCAACCAATTGGATATGATCCCAAAATAAAGAAAATTCAATATCTCTAGAGAGACGAATTAATTTAAAAAAACTACTAAAATTGGTATCTTTACTAAAAAGGTTCTCTAACTCATTATTTAGTAATTTATAATTATTATTCAATACTTTATCTAGAGTTTTTAATATAATATTCTTCTGATTTTGATTCAGATCATTAAAGTCAGTGCTACCTAAATGTACAATTTTTTTGCTTTCATTTCTTATGAAAGCTGTCTGATTTTTATCTATATTAAAGAAGATCTGGTCTATGAACCTTTGGGTCAGCGTCATTTAAGGTCTCTAAATCTATTGGCTTAATCTTAGCTTATTTAATTCTGCTTAAATTAACATAATACACCTTATACGAAATGCGTTTGTAAGCCCAAAATAGAAATGTCCGGTTTACCGATTGCAGTCCTAAGATCTCAGAACGTAAGACTTTGATGAATACCCTGGTTCTCAAAACTCGAAACTTTGTTAAAAAGTTCTATCGAGGTTTATAAGTACCCAAAATGAAAAAATGCCTGAACTTCAGGCATTTTTTACGTCATCAATATCTAGTAAAAAGCTTACAGCGATCAAAAAATGAGAATTTTATTCTTGTGAATACGACTTAATTTTTTCAAAAATTGGATAGAAATCTAATCCCTCATCTTTCATCGTAGAAATCAACGCAACGATTACAGCGATATGTGTAGGAACCACACCTTGTTTACTGTAATTCGTTATCGAATTGGGTTTCATATCCAATAATGCAGCAAATTCCTTAATTGAAAGCCCTGCTTTACCGATAAGACGTTGAAATTCAGTATATGGCATTTGATTAAATTTATAGAAAAGGTGTCTTGAGATTATAGCATAGGGTTATATTTACATAAAAACACACAAAATTATGTGTTAAACACATATTTTTATGTGTTATAAATAGCTTATCAAGCAACCTATTTATCATCTCTATAGGAGAAACACACTATGTACTCATATCCTGATTCAAACGCTGAAAAGAAAATTGTACTTATGATCATCAATGACTTTTTCATTCAAAAAGCACATGAACTCTGGATTTTTTTGCAACTCGACCCGAGCTTTAACGACTATGAAGCAACAGTCATTTGGACTAGACGTTATTTAGAGGAGCATCCCGAATGCGAGTACAGCGATATTCAAAAAGCTTTCCGTTCTTGTTTCCCCGAAAATTTCTTTAACTTTGACTATTAAGTTATGAATCGTTTTTCCTCTTTTGTAGCATTTCAGAATAAACGCTATAAAAGAGGAACAATTTAGATCTGAAAAAAGAAAAAATGAGAGCCATAAACTCACTTTATGGGTATGGCTTACTGAGATAAACAGATTTAAAAATAAACCTTTTTCATGAACTTTAAGCCTTTTTTTTACAACTAAAAGACTCCTCGTCATACCATCATCCTTAATGATTTTCGAGCCTTTCAGGAATCCGAAATGAAATAAGGAAATAAGCAAGCCTACCCGTACACACAAAATTCTACGAATTTTGTGTGTACGGGGCTTGTTAGGGAGGAGACCTCCCTAAGACCCTCAAAAGCAAAAGCATTTTAATAGGGATGATGGTATGCGAACAAAACGCAAAGATTTCAGGCTCACCCAGCTACAGCTAGAGCAGCTTGAGAAACACCTAGAACTAGAAAACACCACTTTCACCGACTTCATTCATTCCCTCATTCAGCACGAGGTGATGAAAAATTCCGTGACCGTTCAACATCCTCATGATCAACAAGAAGATTCACCTAGAATCAAAACCAAAACTGTGCTTGAGGTCGTCAAACGCTATCAAAAAACAGACCCTGCTTTATTGCTCGAACTCGCCAAAATCGGCAACAACATTAATCAAATTGCACGCGCATTAAACATCATCAAAAACGCTGATCCGCAGGAACAACGCAAACTCGATATTTTCAGTATTCTTTTAGTTTTAAAAGCCATTCAAACAGAGCTAGAACAGGTATTTCCGGCTCTTCCAAAAATCAGCCGACAAAACCCGGAAAGACTTAAAAAACAGCTGTCTTCACTTCAACTTGCGGAGCAAGACGAAAGTGCATATTAAATTTTTAGAGCACGGCAAAGGTAGTCCAGTAAAAGCATCCGCATACGTACTCGACAAGCTGGATCACATGGGGAATGTTCGTGCAGGCGTGCAAGTTCTAAGAGGGGATGCAACCACCTTTAACGCGATTTGTGATTCCAGTCCGCATCTATGGAAATATACCAGTGGCATCATTGCATGGTCCAAAGAAGATGCACCGACAGACGAGCAGATTAAAGAAGTCCTAAACGACTTTGAACAACATGCCTTCGCAGGACTGGAGCAATCGCAGTACCACCTTTTTGCAGTCCTACACACCGATGATGACGGCTCAAAACACATCCACATTTTAACCCCTCGACTCGACATACAAAGCGGGAAGTCACTGAATATTGCACCGCCAGGGCATAAGAAACATTTCGACTCATTACGAGACTACTTCAACACGAAATATCAATGGTCCCGCCCCGACGACCTACTTTTGATGCGTACAACACAAGAGCCGAATCACATCGTAAAGCTAAACAAACAAGCAAAAAAGATTCTTCTCAACCAAAACATTGAGACACTGACCAAAAATCAGTTTTGTAAAGCATTTGATAACTACGTTCGAGCACTTTTAAGCACTCAAACAGTAAAGAATCGAACCGATCTCATCGATTGTATTAGTGCACTCGACGGTATTGATTCGATAAAACCCAGCAAAAATTTTTTAGCAATCATACTCGATAACGGCAAAACACATCGACTTAAAGGCGATTTTTATCATGAACAATTCGAAATTGAATCTTATACAGAGCATGTCAGAGCAGCAGCAGAAAGCAAGCCAACTGCAAACGAGCTTGCAGCAGCTCTCACAGACGCTGATCAACTTCGAGCAACTTATCGAGCAAAGCGAGCGACCTATCATCAACAGCACCATGCTTTTGCACAACGTACAGCAGACGACAGAAGCCGTAGAACTGCATCTACGCTCGATTTTGAGCGAGATAGAGAATCTATCACCCCAAGCAATACAAACGCTCATAACGAGCTATATGGAGCAAATACAAGCATTAAAAGTACAGCTATCGAATATCGATATATCGAGCATCAAAACCGTCACAACCAGCATCGATTCGTTTTCAACATCAATCCAGGCGTTACAGAAGCACATCAACAGCCAAGTCCAAAGCCTCAAGATCGATCAAAAGAGCTTACAGAACAGTATCCAAGCCCAAGCCCAAGTCCAAGTCCAACAAGCACTAGCAAACCAAAGCGAGCAGATCGAAAACAGCATACAAACCCTGCTCAAAGAAAAATTGAGTACCCAGAGAGCAACCCATACCTTATGGGCAATGATGGCTTTTGGAGTGCTGATTCTTTTAATGAATTTCTTACTCAGCTATCAAGCAAGTTCAAACTTAAAAACGATCACAGCACAACGCGAAGTGATTCAACAGAACTCACAAATAATTTCAAATCAAAACAGCAACATGTATTAATTACGGAAGAAAACTATGCAGACCGAAATCGACCATTTTTTGAAAGAGCAAAACGACTTATTGAGTCAACAAATCAACTTGTTAACAGAGCAAAACAACGCATTGAATCAACAAGTGAGTTCATTAAAAAACATCTTGAGCAAATACAGCGAAGTCGAGCAGAGCTTACAAAACAAAATCAGCAACTTGAAAAGAGAGAACGAAACCCAGCAGGCCTTAATTTCAGCACTGAAACAGGAGCTTTCAAAGCTCGAACAGGGCAACTTATCGGAGCAGTTACAGCAAGCATTTCAAAACAATGTGCTGATCCAATTACAGACGCAATTAACACAAGCTTTGAAGCAGCTGGATTTAAACAGCATTGTCAGCAACTTAGTAAACACAGCATTGAAACCCATTCAATCGAATATCAGCTCACAGCAAGCAGACCTCGAGAACGCACTCTTGAAAATCTCGCAACTGAAAGTACCCGACAACTTTTACGAAGATTTAGAGATGCAGAGCAAGCAAATCGACATGCTCGTGGAGACAGTAGAAAGATTAATCGAATTAATCAACAACTTGGTCAACTAGAAAAAATAGCAGCGGAGATTCGACTGATGCCAAAGCCAGCCACAGATTTTCAATTTAGTTCATTGCGCAATGACAATTATTACCCCGACTGTGTTCTCTATCACAAAGAACTATGTGATAAACAGCAACAAGCCTATGACAGCAAAAAACTATCTCTATTAATTGATTACACAAAGAAAAAGGCAGAAAACCTAGAAACCTACATGAGCCGAGCAAGCTCAAATCTGAACAGATCAAACTATGAAAAAATTGAGCAGATCATCAAAAATGATCAACGCATGCTGAAATATCTGCAATGCGAGAAGATTTTAGAACGGCAAGATACCCATTTTGAGCAGCACCGAGCTGCATACCAAACCTGTTTAATGCATTTTGAGAATATCAAACGTGATATTGAGCAAATTAAAAAACCGTCCTCTCAAGATAATGTTTCTCAGAATAGCTATCAACCTGAATACAAAGCAAAGCCCCAAAATGACTTAGATTTTAACTTTTAGTTAATCTAAACAATGATTTACCGAGCGAAGCGAATTCCGAGTTGCTTTTGATCTTGCTTTTGCCTTTTCTTAAATTGACGGAAACATGAACTAAAAAATTGCCCCGACGAATCGAGCGAAAGCGAGATTCAATAGAGTTTGAGCGAAGCGAAAACCAAGGGCAATTTTTCATGACTCATGCTTTTAGTTATTTTTAATGCTTTTAAATGCTTTTAAGCAAGCTGAAAGCCTTTATATACGGATATTACAGGAGTTATAAAGCTAGGTTTATCGACCTATAAAGCTAGGTTTATCGACCTATAAAGCTAGGTTTATCGACCTATAAAGCTAGGTTTATCGACCTATAAAGCTAGGTTGTTTGATAACCTAGTTAAAATAAGGTAATGTATATTTTTTTTAGATAAGAATAGATATGTCATCTTTAGTAGTAAAAGATAATACGTTAATTCAAGCAAGTTATACGCTTGATACAGCAGAACAGCGTCTAATTTTGCTAGCTATTGCTGAAGCCAGAGAAACAGGAAAAGGAATTACTGCAAATAGCTTGTTAAGTATTCATGCTAGTAGCTACATAAACACATTTCACGTAGAAAAAAATACAGCTTATGAAGTTTTGAAAACAGCATCAAAGAGCCTTTTTGATCGATATGTTACTTATCATGATATTAACCCGATAACGCAGCATGATCGTAGTTTTCACTGTCGTTGGGTTGATAAGATCGGATATGAAGATAAGTCTGGTATAGTTTTTATGCGTTTTACTAAAGATATAGTTCCTCTAATTACACGATTAGAAGAGAACTTTACCAAGTATGAACTTCAACAAATTTCAAGACTTACTAGTGCTTATGCTATTAGATTATATGAACTTTTAATTCAATGGAGGACGGTAGGAAAAACCCCCATTATTGATTTAACAATTTTTAGAGGGCAGCTAGGAGTTGAAGAAACTCAATATAAAACTATGAGTAATTTTAAAAGATTTGTTTTAGATTTTGCTTTAACTCAGGTTAACGAATTTACAGATATAAAAGCTCAATATGAGCAACATAAAACAGGAAGGATCATTACTGGATTTAGTTTTAAGTTCAAATCTAAAGTCAAAAAACTTAATACACCACCACAAAAGGAAAAAGACGATTTTATTAATTTTTCTGAAAAACAATTAAAGTTTTATGCAAATAAGTTATCTAAATTAAATGAGCTTTCACATATGGCTCCAGTAGGCGGTGGATATGAGGATTTTGAGAATAAAATTAGTGAAATGCTAAAGGATCAAGAGAAACAAAAAGTTTTCATACCATATCTTAAAAAGTTGTCTCTTATTAAATAAGATAATGATTTTTAAAAAATATTATCTTATATATGGGTCGATAAACCTATTTTTATATAACACTAATATGTTCTTGTGTACACATTATCGATATCAACTCACATAACTTACTTAAGTTATGTAAGTTGATATTGTGAGCAATTTTTATTAAAATCTTCAACCTACATAAGTTGCATAAGTTACATAATAATGATTATTCTTGTCGGCGGTGAAAAAGGTGGCTCAGGGAAAAGCTGTCTTGCACAAAATTTAGCAGTTTATCTTCAACAAAAAGATCGTGACATCTTACTTTTAGATGCAGACCCTCAAAGCACCACAACAGATTGGATCAGGGAACGAGATGCCAACTCTGATCTTAAAAATATTCCTTCAGTTCAAGCAGCTGGCAACATCCGACAGGTTTTAGATGATCTATCTAAAAGATACCAAGATATTATTATTGATGCAGGTGGACAAGATTCAGAAGCCCTACGCTCAGCAATGACTATTGCTACACATATGCTATTGCCATTTAGACCAAAACGTCGTGATTTAAAAACTTTAGTTCATGTTGAACAGCTTATTAAATTAGCCAGAGCTGTGAACCCTTCTTTAATTACCCGAGCTGTAATTACTCAATGTCCAACACTACCTAGTCAGGTTCAACGTATTTTAGATGCGAAAGATGCATGTCAATCCTTTGGATTAATTCCTCTCAATCAGATTACTACTAACCGTAATGTATATGATGATGCAGATGAAAATGGCTTATCTGTATTTGAAGTCGACTCAGATAAGAAAGCTGTGATTGAAATTGAGCAATTGGCACTGGAATTTTTAGGAGAGCTGTAATGGCACTAAAAGGTTTAACAAAATCAGCTCAAGAAACTAAAACCACTGAACAAAAAATTGAAGAATTTATTAGTGGTTCTTCGAAGCGTGTTAAAAACTTAGAGGCATCTCAACAAGTCTATCGTCGATTTACTTTTTCACTGACAGAAGAGGTTAGTAAAGAAATAGATGATCTACTTGTAGAGTCTCGAGTAGCAAAAGCTAACCGTTCAATTATCCTAAAAGCAGCGATTCATCAGTTACAAAAGCTCTCTCCAACAGAATTACAAGATGTAGTCTTAGAAGAGGTTAAGTAATATACGCAAGTTACTTAACTTACGTAATTAATAGGACAAAAAATTTTAATTAAACTGAATAAGACTGTGAAACATGAAAAATCAACAAAAAAGCCCAATCAGGTGTGATTGGTAAGCATCCAGTGAAGCCCACTTGAACTCAAGCAGGCTTCCAATTATGCGGCAGCAGCGCTTCGATATCTTTCATTTTATGTGTTGGCAGCCTTTTCAACACATCACTGAGATAGGCATACGGATCAAGACCATTCAG
>NZ_KB850007.1:0-11989 GCF_000369425.1 Acinetobacter sp. NIPH 284 | reverse complement strand
GTTATATATTTTAAATAGTCAACAATCTATCTATTCATATACCCCTTAAACCTATCTTTATTACCCCTTAAACCTATCTTTATTACCCCTTAAACCTATCTTTATTACCCCTTAAACCTATCTTTATTACCCCTTAAACTATTGCAAACAAAGGCTTTCAGCATGTCTAAAAACATTAAAAACTTTAAAAATAATTAAAAGCCTAGGCAAAGAAAAATTGCCCTTGGTTTTCGCTTCGCTCAAACTCTATTGAATCTCGCTTTCGCTCGATTCGTCGGGGCAATTTTTAGGTTAATGTTTCCGTGAATTTAAGAAAAAGCAAAAGCAACTCGGAATTCGCTTCGCTCATAGAACTTTTTTACTCGCTTCGCTCGATCTAGGCTCAAATTACTATATGTGATTTACGCTTATTTAGGCTTCACAGCCTAAAAAGCTGTTTTTCAGGGAGTCTAGGCGCGAATTTTGATTGTGTCGCTCGTAGACACTCGCTCAACTATGGGGACTCTAAGTTGAAATAATCAGGACTATTGATGTTTATGTTGGTGTTTTTCAATTTCTATCGTTGATAGTTTCTTATGATTACTTTCCCAAGTTGATAGGCCTTCAAGAACATCAAGAAATAAATTTTGTCGTTTAAAAAAATTGTAGGTGTGTTCAGTAATCTCTTTAAATATTTTACTTGTTCTTACCCTAGAAGCGAATTGACTGTTATTGACAATTCTATTGGTGATTTGATCTGGTGTTTCCGAATGAATATCAATATTCAATTTTTTAAAGGCTGCTAATACTGCACCACCTAACTCGTATTTGCGTCTGTTTTCCTCATTACGCTTGATTTGTGCTTCGCTAAGGGTTTTCCTCGATTTATTTAAAACTTCGCGTTTTTGCTCATTTTCGAGGCGTAGACGGTCATTGAGAACTGCCTTATGGATTTTTTGATAAGACTCTAAGGCTCGCTCTAGTCTAAACCAGGTGTCTCGATCCTGGTCTTGTTGGGCCAAACTTAAAATTTCAACTTCATTGTCCATTAGTTTTTGTTGGTTATGTGCTTTGAGTTTGATCTGTTCAAGTAAGATTTGGCGTTGTTGATATAGCACTCTATAGCGATCTACAGTTTTAAACTTTTTGAATATCTCTTCATCAAATTTTTCTGTAGATAATAATGACCTTAAAACATGAGATTGGATTTCTGTGAGGAACGGTAATTTTTCTAAAAACTGCTGCAATTGAATCAGATCTTCATTTGATAAAACTTTAGCAGGACGACCTCGTTTCACCATGATCAGCACCCCCAAAAAACACATGAATCAGATATCAGTAGAGTAGCATATGGCGGCATGAATAAATTAAATAAAATGTGGGAACATTTTATTTAATTTATTAGCTCGTTTCCGTGTTTCTAAAAAGCTATAATTTACTTCGTAAAATTATAGCTTTTTAGAAACACTTCTTCTCGTGCTCCGCAGGCAATTATAGATGTAAGTTATTGATTTATATTGAATGTTATCTGTTACATAGAAACTAAGGTGCTGTTACAGCATTAAAAAAGTACTGTTACAGCATCAAAAAGTACTGTTACAGCATTAAAAAGTGCTGTTACAACATCAAAATACCATGGAGGGTCGGCACCAGAATGTTCTACTGTAATCTTGAACACAACAGTAAAAATCCGCCCCCAAAAGGTGGTAAAAATAACAAGCCTAGAACGGCCAAAGAGCGCTTTCACTACATCACTCGAACTGCACAATTTGCACAACATAAAGATCATGTTCATGAACAACTTGAGTTTGTTTGCTCAGGTAATATGCCCAGCTTTGCCGAGGGGAATCCGGAAGAATTTTGGCAGGCCTCGGATCTGTATGAACGCAAAAATGGTCGGGTCTGTTCAAGTTTGGTGGTGGCTTTGCCGAAAGAACTTACTCAAGAACAGCGCATCGAGTTGGCCGAGGCATTTATTGCCGAATTTGCTGATCGTTATCGCTATCCTTTTACTTGCGCGATTCATAATCATGCTGGCGCTTTGGCGGGACAAGATCAGCCGCACTTGCATTTGATTTACAGTGAACGCCATGTTGATGGTATTGAGCGAACACCGGAGCAGTTTTTTAAGCGTTATAACCCTGAGCAGCCAGAGAAAGGCGGTGCACAAAAGCTCACGGCAGATGTGTTAGGGATGGGCAAAGAACAGTTGCAGTTGTATCGGCAGAAAACTGAAGAGCTGATTAATGACAGCTTACAGCGTTATGCACCGACCAAAATTATTGAAATTAGAGGGCTAAAGGTAGAGGTTCCGAATCTAGTGAGTTGTCTATCCAATGAAGATTACAATAAAAAATATGATACTCATCTGCAAGATGTGCCGATCATGAGTAAGGCACTACGGTTTGCAAAAGAAAGTGATCCTGTCCGTTTTCAGCAAAAACAGGACATGATTGTAGAAATTAATCGGTTGAGAGCTGAGAATCGTTATGAGCTGTATAAACCGTACTATGAGGCAGAATTGAATAAGCAAAAGTCACTAGAGCAAGAAAAGCAGAAGCATGCACAAGAAAAAACGAAGGGATTTGATGGTCCTAGTTTTGGATTTTGATAGAGCGTTCAAAAATCTGTGACAGGTAAACTGACTGTAGGACTGTAAATTGTGTAATGGTCCTTTAAAAGGACCATGCAGGGAGTCTAGCTATTCAATTAACAGTCTCAAAATTGCATAAATGCTCCATCAGGAAAGAATGCTAAAAAAGCGCGTTTAACGTCTTCGTAATCATCATCTATATGTTGATCAAGATGATGCTGCGTCCATACCAATGTTGCTTCTCGATCGTCAAAACATTTATTAACGTTTAAAAATAAACTCAGATTGTTCGATCTATTAATTGAGAGCTCTTTAATGAGTTGAGTTCCAATTTTTCTAGAATTTTCAGAAAGATATAAATGATTAATCAAGTTTAAATTACCCATTGTTATGCCTCATTTTAAGAAGAAATAATTAAAAACACCTTCTTCATATGTCCTGAAAGAAGGATATGGGAATATTTAAACACATAAATAGTGTGTTAATCACATTATTTATGTGTTTAAATGTAAATAAATGATCTGTGCTATACTTTTCCATCAGAACAATTCTGCTTTTTAAACTATGCCTTACGAAGAATTTCAAAGACTTATAGGTAAGTCTGGCCTTTCTATTAAAGAATTTGCAGCGCTTTTAGATATGAACGCCAACTCCATTACCAACTATAAAAAGAACGGTAAAGTGCCCACTACGATTGCAGTAATTGCGGTCATAATTTCAGATATGAAGGATGATGGTCTGGACTTTTATCCAATTTTTGAGAAAGTTCGAGCTTATCGTGATCAATAGAGTATTTGATGTGAACCCAATTAAAGATTTAATTGGGTTCTAACACGTGCATTTCGTAGAAGAAATTTTATGTTAAATGAGTGCTAGAAATGCCCCATCTAGGGCATTTCGCATAAGGTGTATTATGTTAATTTTAGGAAAAATTAAGATTACTTTTAAAAATTAAAAGCTTAAAATCCCCTCAATATTTTGGGGTTAGATGTGAATGCATAACAAAAACTTTCGATACGATATTAATGGATTAAGAGCATATGCTGTTATCCTTGTCGTTCTCTTTCATTTTGGTATTATAGGATTTGCAGCAGGATTTATCGGTGTTGATATTTTCTTTGTAATATCAGGTTTTTTAATGACTAGTATTGTTATTAAAAGCTTAGATAAAGGAAATTTTTCGCTTTTAAAATTCTACCTAGCCCGTGGTATACGTATTGTTCCAGCCCTTTTTGTAGTCAGTACGATAGTACTTATTTTAGGGTGGTTTCTTGTACTTCCAACAGATTATAAGGCATTAGCCAAGCACACTCTTTCAAGTATCAACTTTTTTTCAAATATTGTGTATTGGAGAGAGTCTGGCTACTTCGATACTGACTCACATAATAAAGCTTTGCTCCATACATGGTCTCTATCTGTTGAATGGCAATTTTATTTAGTTTTCCCAATTATTGTTGCTTTACTTTATAAAATAAAAAAATCTAGAAATTTTCTACTCACATTTTTTATTTTAGGAACAATCATTTCTTTAATATTATCAATCATTATTACTGCAAAAAATCCATCAGCTGGCTTCTTTCTGTTACCAACTAGAGCTTGGGAAATGCTAGCTGGAGGATTGATTTTCTTTATTCCTAAAGAAAAAGTTCCATATAAAAAACCTTTAGAGTTCATTGGTTTTTTTCTAATAGCTATTAGCTGTTATATTTTCTCAACTGACACATTATGGCCTAGCTATAATGCTATTCTACCAGTTCTAGGTGCTTTTCTTATTCTTTTAACACATCAACAAAATTCTATTTTTACAAAAGGATCTGTTTTCCAATGGTTAGGTAATAATTCATATTCAATTTACCTTTGGCATTGGCCGATCGTCTTTTTCTTACATTATTTTTATAAAAATGATGACTATATATTTATTACAGCAGGGATAATTTTATCTATCATTCTAGGATGGCTTTCTTATACTTATATTGAGAATCCAACTCGTAAAAAATTATCAAATTTATCAATAGTTAAAGCTTATTTTCTTTGGTTTTTATCTATTTCAATTCTTAGCTTAATTTCAATTATGATATTTAAATTTGATGGTGTTAAAAACCGTTTTTCTAATGAAATTAATAATATTAGTAATACCATCAATGATATTAACCCAAGAAGAGATGAATGCCTTGGTAAACAGGATGACTCTCAACTTAAAAAATGTACCTATGGTGATGGACCATTGTCTCTAATAGTCGTTGGCGACAGCCATGCAAGTGCTATGTTAAATGGTGTTATTAATGCTCTACCTAATAATACATCTTTAATTTCATTTACTATTAGTGGTTGCCCTACAGTTAAAAATTTAAAAAAGACTAATATGCCTGAATATTCTTGTGGCGAAAGAGTAAAAGATATTATTAATGATATAAAAACGAACTACTCGACTGATATTCCAATCCTAGTAATTAATAGAGCTAATGCCATTTTTCAAGGTGAACCAGAAAATGATAAAAGTAATCAACCTATTCGATATATAAACACTCCATCTCTTGTATTTGATGAGGAATATTATGCACAAATGAGAAATGCCTATGTTGATACATTAAAAGATTTATCTGCATCTCATAAAGTATATATTACAAGGCCAACTCCAGAAGCTAAAAAAGAAATTTCCAACCTTGCAGCGAAAATTTTTAAGTATCATTTACCTACTCAAGATTTAACCATTACTTGGAATGAATACTACGAAAGAAGTAAACAAGCTTGGAAAGCCCAAGATATGGCAGCACAATCCACTAAAAATATTCAAATAATTGATTTATCTAGAGAGTTTTGTGATAACGAAACATGCTACTTTAATGTGGTTCCGTTAATTAGACCACTCAATTCAGTTTTATAAGTGATAAATCCGCTCTAAATATTTAAATTATGCTGCCATTACTTTTAGTAAATGTTGATCATAAAATTCATTTGGTGTTGCCTTATTCAAACTTGAATGAGGACGTATCGTGTTATAAAAATCCAAATATTCAGCAATTGATTGTTTCGCTTGTTTAACCGTATCGTAAGCCTTCAAATAGACTTCCTCATGCTTCAAGCTGCGCCATAATCGCTCAATCATCACATTATCTCTCCACCGTCCTTTCCCATCCATACTGATACTGATATTTCGCAATTTTAACTCATTCAAAAATGCCTCGCTTGTGAATTGACTGCCTTGGTCTGTATTAAACACCTCTGGACAACCATATTTCACAATTGCTTCTTGCAACGCATCTATGCAAAAGTCTGTTTCCATACTGATCGATACACGATGAGCCAGTACTTTACGACTATGCCAATCTATAATTGCACACAGATAGACAAAGCCTTTAGTCATAGGAATGTATGTGATATCTGTACACCAGACTTGATTAGAGTGAGCGATGACCATGTTTTTCAACAGATATGGGAAAATACGGTGTGCAAGATTAGGCTTACTGGTATTGGGTTTTGGATACAAGGCATGTATTCCCATCAAGCGCATTAAACGTCGGACTTTACGCCGACCTATTTGATGTCCTTGACGCTGTAGCATATCTCGTATCATTCGACTGCCCATAAATGGGTAGTCGAGATGAATTTCATCGATCAGACGCATCAAACTCAAATCAGTTGATGAAATCTCTTTGGGCTTGTAATACAACGTACTGCGATTGATTTGAATCAATTGCGATTGTTGTCGTACCGAAAGTTGATGGGTCTTATCGATCATTTTTTGCCGCTCAGCTGCCCTATTTTTCTGAGCGCACCTTCTAAAAAATCAATTTGCAATGCCTGATGTCCTATCTTGGCATGTAGAGCTTTGAGGTCAATCTCAGGTTCTTGTTGTGCTGTTGGTCGTGAAAAAATATTGATTGATTGCTCAAGCAGTTGATTTTTCCAATCGATGATTTGGTTTTGATGTAAATCGAATTGAGTAGAAAGTTCAGCGAGTGTGTGGTCGCCTTTAATTGCTGCGAGAGCAACTTTAACTTTAAACTCTGCTGAATGATTACGACGTTTTCTTCGTGTCATGGTTGACTCCAAAAACAAGCATTTCCCATGCTTATTGGGGAGTAGATTATCACTTATAGACGTGGTCTAAAATCCTAGAACCACATCACTTTACCCAAAATAATTTACCTTTATTTTATGATGACGATCATATGAGTTGGACTGCATCTCTAAAATTAGCCCCTATATTTAAAAAAGAAATTTTTGATAAATAACAAGTAAAGGACCACTAACGTGGTCCTTTTTATTTAATTATTTAACATAAAAACTCTTATGCGAATCTGGAAGGATTAAGCTATTTCGTAATATTTTATCCAATAAGCATTGTCGAAAATATCAGTGTAATAGCTTGGCCTATTACAACGTGAAAAATAGTCACAGCATAAGTCTCTAATAATTTCAATTTCTTCTAGGCTATCGGCAGCATTGACTAAAAATATAAATTTGTCCAGATTAACAAGTAATTTAGTAATATTTTTCAAAGGTTTATTATTAGACATTAAATCCTATGTGTTTTCCTGTTGGAAGCTCTACATCAATACGAAGTTTTCCGCCCATTGCTTCAACATACTTTTTCATCGTTGAAATTTTAAGATCATGACCACGATTTTCGATTGCTGACAATGACGGCTGTTTGATTCCAAGGGTTGCAGCCAGTTCTTTTTGAGAAATCTCTAACTCTTCACGAATAAGGTGAAGCTGAGTTTCCAACAGTAATTCATCAGCCATTTTTTGAATACGAGCTTGACTCTCTGGAGAGCGACTAGCCAATAATTCTTGTAGGGTCTTAGCCATTAGATTGATCTCCTAAAGTTGAAAGATGAAGTTCGTATTGCTGATCGGCAATATCTAACATCTCTTTATAAAAACGCTTTTTACCGCCTTTATCACCGATACACAGCACAATAGCTTGTCGTAAAGGATCAAATGCGAAAAAGGCTCTCAGTGGTTTACCTCGATGCTGAACACGTAGCTCTTTCATGTTGGTAAATTTGGAGTCATAGACGGTATCTACTAAAGGACGACCTAAACTTGGTCCCTGTTGCTGTAGAACGACCAACGCTGCGAGTACTTTCTCTTGTGTAGATTCATCTTGCTGTACAAGCCATTCGTTAAACAGATCCGTTGTAATGACTGTCCACATATTACAACCACAATATAGATTACAGTCTATATTTTATACTTAATTGAATTATTATTCAAATGACAATAAAAAAACCCCGACATCCTGTCGGGGTTTTTCGTATTTGGTACTAGGGTCAACTCCTGTCATCCCTCGCGTCCTGTCGCTGATCTTGTTATTTTTATCTGGAACATCCTGTTCTCAATGAAGCCATGATATGCAATCTAGGGGTATCTGCCTATTGGTCGATTTCCTGAATGATTGTACGCCAGAACGTACATGCATATATCCTCAAATTATCCCAAGAATTGTCCGCAGGAAATGGGGATAATTTCAGAAATGAGAGCCTTTAGAAATCAGGAAAATTTGGATTTTTGAATATTTTTTAACCCATTTTATTGGCTAAAAGTGACAAAAGTGCTTAAAAAGCAGCCGACTTGTTTCCGAGTCGGCTTTTTACCTATTTTTTAGTCATGACTAATTTTTTAAGTATTTGAAAAACAATAACTTTTTATAAATGATTTCGCATAACACCCATTATGTTAAATAAAATGGATTTTAAATAAATTTAATTTTTAGATTAAACGACATATTAAGACGTCATGATATTTATTTATTCTAAGCCTCAACGTAATATACAAAAATTACTTTTTAAAAACTAAAGATAACCATAAGGGGAAATAAGATGAGCAGCTTAAACGTATTTGATGAGTTTATAAAAAAAATAAACTCTGATAGTTCTTTGCGAGAACAAGATAAAGCAACAGTTCTAAGAAATTTATCCACGTTAAAAGATACTAAAGTTAATATTTTGATTACAGGAGCTACTGGTGCAGGTAAGTCCTCAACAATCAATGCTTTATTTAATTTTGATAAAGCTAAAGTAGGAACAGGTGTTGATCCTGAGACTATGGATATTAAAAAATTTGAACTTGATAATATTATTTTATTTGATTCTCCAGGGCTAGGAGATGGTAAAGAAGCTGATAGAAAACATGCTAAAAATATCATCAATAAATTAGTAGAAAAGGATAACAATGGTGATCTTCTAATAGATTTAGTTTTGGTCATTCTTGATGGTAGTAGCCGAGATTTAGGCACATCTTTCGAGCTAATTAATAATGTAATAATTCCTAATCTTGGAGATGATAAATCACGATTATTAATCGCTATTAATCAAGCAGATATGGCGATGAAAGGAAAGTATTGGAATTCAGAGGAAAATTTACCTGAACCCAAATTACAAGAATTTTTAGATGAAAAAGTTATATCAACACAGAGAAGAATTAAGGAAGCTACAGGTATTGATGTAGAACCAATTTATTACTCAGCAGGTTACAAAGACGGTGATGATGAACAACAACCTTATAATTTATCAAAACTTTTAACTTTTATCCTAAGACATACTAAAAAAGAAAAAAGAGCTGTCTTTATGCAAGACATTAATAAAAAAGATGAAATGTGGGAAAAGGACGATAAATTAGAAGATTATCAAAAAGAAATTAAAAAAAGCTTTATGGATTCTTTAGTTGAATCTGCATCTAAAGGGGCAACGCAAGGAGCGAACATCGGTGGGGCAATAGGATCATTATTCGGGAAAGCTGGTGAAGCTGTAGGACGTACTGTTGGTGGTGTCGTAGGTGGCATTGTTGGTGGTATTTCCTCATTCTTTGGTTGGTAATTTGTATATGCAAAATTATCGAATCAATGACATTAGAAATACTTTAAGAGAACGATCCTTACTATATCCTTTGGATGTTGCACTAATTGGGGCTACAGGAGTAGGAAAAAGTTCAACAATTAATGGATTATTTGGATCCGAAGTCGCAAAAGTAGGGTCAGGTGTTGATCCTGAAACTATGCACGTAACACAATATGCTGTGAATGATGTTTTTAGACTACATGATACAGCTGGGCTAGGCGATGGTTTAGCCGCTGACAAAATCCATGCTAAAAATTTAACTCAACTCTTATTACAAACGTGTAAATCAGAGGATATTCATCAAAAAGAGTATGGATTTATTGATTTAGCATTAGTTATTTTAGATGGGTCACATCGTGATTTAGGCACAACTTATAAAATTTTAGAGCAAGTGGTTTTAGAGTGTATTGAGCCAGATAGGGTCATAATCGCTATTAACCAAGCAGATATGGCGATGAAAAGACGAGGATGGAATTCTTATATTAATCAACCAGAAGCCGAACTTTTGCAGTTTTTAGAAGAAAAAAGTGTATCTGTTCAGCAGCGGATTAAAGAAGCTACAGGAATCTCTGTAAAAAAACCAACATATTATAGTGCTTACTATGGTTATAACTTGGATAAGATGCTAGATCATATAATCTCAAGTATTCCAAGAGAAAGGAGAATTATGGATAGCTCAAGAAGCTATAGCTTTTAAAGATTTTCTAAAATTAACATAATACACCTTATACGAAATGCGTTATAATTATCTATATAAATCAATGCTGTAGTTCCTAGTTGATAGCCCATCTTCCCCAAGTTGGGCTTTTTTTGTGATTTTTCACGTTCCACGCCTATTTCTTAACCAAAGTTCCACGCCTTTGCTTAGTCAGACTGAACAATCCCCTCAGCCATTCGGCAGGAAAAACCGGCTCAGAAAGCCCCGTTTTGGTGGTTCAGGCTCGACATGCTCCGGCACTGCAATTCGCTTATTTTCTTTTTCAACCAGAGTAGTCAATCTCTCATCTTTCGTGTCAACGGTGCCTGGTTCTGGCTGTGCTGGGGCAGTATTTGATTGAGGCAGCTCTTGATCGGTAAACGTAGTCATATTGGCTTTTGGGGGCTTCATTTCAATGAGTGTCAGCAGTGTATCTATACGAGCGTTTGCCTTGGCTTCACGATCTTCGGCTTTTTCTAACTGTTTTTTTAGAAAATCGATTTGGTTTTTGAGTTCTACAACTGTTTTATTGGTGTATTCAGATGTATTTTGATTTTGTATTGGAGACGTATCGATACGTTTTACTTGTTTTACTCCAAAAGGTTCTCCATAGACACGAAGAAGTTCTGAAAAATCTATAAAACCATCGTGGTCACGGCTTAACACACCGTTTTTTATATCTTTATATAGCGTAGCTCGAGATTTTTTATACAGGGTTGCAGCATCACTAACACTGTATTTTGTAGCTGTATTCATAGTGTATTGCTGTGTATTTTGAAAACGTATTGAAGAATACAATATTTGTATTCTCCAATACACTCAAGCTTTAAAGCCTAAGTTCTTTAGATGAGGAAAAAACTGTTTTTGCTGTATTGGATCTCTTAGCATTTCTTTGATTTTCGCGGCTAGGCTCTCATAGCTTTCATTACCATCTGCTAAGTTTGAGAATTCAGGTAGTCGTGAAAGCTGATTGCCAAACATATTGATTTGAGCATCTGTCATTTGATGGAATGCTACTTGGGATGTTCTGGTTAATTCTGGTTGAGATGATCTAACTTTCGATTTAATTCTGAATTGAATATCAGTGATGACTCGACCTTTCTTGAATTGGTCATATTCAACGGTAATATTAGTGTGTTTATTAATTTCACTTACTGCTCTGTCTAATACGTTGGATTTAAAGTTAGACATTGTTGAATATTCAGTCGCATCAAGCCCTAACTTTGATCTAAGATCGTTAATACTATATTTCTCAGTTTTTGCTACATTCAACCATTTAATTAATAGCTCATATAGTCTTATGCTATATTTGCTTCTAAAATCAGATACTTGCTCTATATGATATTTGGTAAATTGTTCGCTTAATCGGCTAATTAAGCTGATAACTTCTTTGCTAAGGTATAAAACAATAAGACCACTAGAATCTACATAGGTCACTTTGTTTACCCAATTTGCAGTAGTAAGAGCCTCTAGGCCCTTATATCTATCTAAATAACTAAACTCCCTTCTTTTTAGTGTTTTTGCTGCCTCTCTAAGTAAGCCATAGGCATTATTACTATCCACTTTAAATTGATGAATGTAGTCGCTTACAAGTACTTCTATTGGTGTATCAGGTGTGAGATTAGAAGACTCTCTAGCTCCAACTATGGCCAAGAGCATAATACGTTGCTCTATGAGCGATAAGTTAAAAGAAGCATCGATAAGAGCATTATCTTTAACAACTAATTTATTGTTATTTGTCATGATATGAAGCTTATTAATTCATTTAACTAGGTTATATGTTATATATTTTAAATAGTCAACAATCTATCTATTCATATACCCCTTAAACCTATCTTTATTACCCCTTAAACCTATCTTTATTACCCCTTAAAC
>NZ_KB850006.1:0-68390 GCF_000369425.1 Acinetobacter sp. NIPH 284 | reverse complement strand
CGTTGAATCAAAGCAATACGCTCTTTTGTATCTGAATTTCCACGTTTATTGAGCAATGTCCAAACAATAGGTATCGCTATTCCACGATAGACGATCGCGAGCATCAGGATATTAATATTTCGTTTTCCCCATTTCCAATTGGTTCTATCTAAAGTCAGTTGCACTTTGTCGAATGAAAACATATTGAAAATCAACTGAGAAATTTGACGATAATCAAAATACTGACCTGCAAAGAAGCGCTGCATACGTCGATAAAATGATTGTGGCAAGCACTTGATGGGCAAGGCTTTAGATGCAGAAGAAAGATTACATGTCTGTTTTACAATTAATGCAAGCATAATCAGTGTAAAACATTTTACATGTGACTTGTTCCACTTTAGGTATTTGTTTAAGATGAGATGTAACTCATTGAAATTTGTCATCATATTCGTCGTCAGAAAACAAGTATTATGCCATTATTTCAATGAGTTATCTTTTTTTGTCGTGTACAAAGAAAATTTAATTGATAACATGATGTTTGATAGTCAAGAATACCGGAATGGTGGAATGTTTGTCACTTTAATAGTGGAATATGTGTTTATTAATTCCACTTTAGTGGTGTTGTAGGCTATTTCTACTTTCAAATTGATTGCTTTAGCGGCACGGATGAATAATCAAAGGTGGAAGAATTGTCACTTAAAAGTGTTTAATTTCATATTTATTCCACCATAAGGCTGAATAGTATCAAAATTGCACTTTAATAGTGACACTTCTTCCACTCTTAAGGTGTTTGATGGGCATAAACTGAGTTAATTTAATGTAAGCAAGAGAAAATAGTGAGCAGTTTGCATCTTCTTCCACTTTTGTGTATAACATGTAGAAAATATTTTAATCTTTCCACTTATGAGCAATCACAACGAACCAGAAGAATTAGAACATCTACCTTATTGTATTGGTAATATTCGACATAATGGAGTAGTCAGCACTAGTAACCGTCTGATTAGACCAATTGAATTATCATCTAATGAGTATAAAGCTCTACTTTATGCAATGGCTGTTGCGAATTATGGTGAGAAGAATAATCAAGATCGTGAAATTACAGAGCAAACTTATATTTATTTGCATAAAGATGATTTAGGCGAACTATTAGGATTAGATAAAAAGAATTCCATTAATGTTGCTATTGATCGTATTTATAAAGAATTATCATCACGAGTAGCTCATTTTGTAATTGAAGAGCCCGTGGATGATAATAAGCGTAAAGTTAAAAAAGTACACTCAGTAGTACCAATTATTCGTGAACTCCGTTGGGAAGATGATGCTAAAAATGCTTTGCAGATACGTTTCACCAGTGAAGTACTTCCATATTTTACTCGTTTAGCAAATGGAAATTTTACGACCTATCAATTGAAAGATTTATTTGCTTTGGACTCTGTAACTAGTATGAGTTTGTATTCATACTTTATCAAAAATGAATTTAAGTATGCTAATCAAGATTCTTATGAGGTTGAACTTTCACTTGAGAATATCAAAGCACTAATTGATATTGGGGAGAAAAAATACGATCGTTGGGTTGATTTTAGACGATACGTTTTAGACAAAATTATTGAAGAAATTAATGAAAGGACTAGTCTTCAATTAGAGTACGATACCATCAAGAAAGGTCGACCTATTGTTGGAGTTCGATTTAAAATTCTTAATAGGCATGCCACTGAAGCTGTTGTATCTAATGCTAATGATAAGACTCAAATCTATTTAGATGTCAATTTTGATGATAATGCGCTTGTTAAAGAATTAGGTGCGAAGTTCGATATGACCGTAAGGTCTTGGTACATCTATGCAAACGACCCAAATTATAAACAGTTTAGTAAGTGGTTTAAGACAGAAGGGTGCTTAACTGAATCTCAAGCAAATGTGATAGTGAATGATATTATGTTCCAAATGGATTTTGCTGTCGCTGGCAGTTCAATGAGTGAATTTAAGAAAGAAATGAAATATAAATTAAAAAATAATCCAAATTTTGTAAAAGAAAATAGAAAACGATTGAATGAAATATTTGGAAAAGACGTTATATGACTGTGTAGCAACTTGCTACACTTTTTACTAGTAAATATTGATGACCTATAAGTTAGATTTTTTAGAAGAAGCATTAGCAGAATGGAACAAGCTGAATCCAAGTATTAAGCAGCCATTGAAGAGGAAGTTGATCAAGGTTTTGGAGAATCCTCGCATTCCCAAAAAAGGTGAGTTTCAGCAACATACTCATCTTATTTAGTAACGACAGCAAGTTTCCTGTCCAAGCTGAACCAAGTAAGAGTAAAGGTGGAGGCAATCCAAGTATCTCTGATCAATACAAAACCAATCTTTCAAGATTCAAGTACTACGATAAGTTCGGTATCTCAAAGATATACGACAAGTAATGTCATCTACATGCTTACGCATGCACAGATAATTGGTTACTATTCCCTTACTAAAACTAGATAAGCTATTCATTGCAGGTTGATTTTATGGCTCGTGCTCCAAAGCAAACCAAACAAGAACCCTTAGAAGTCGTTCTGTGGAAAACAGCAGACAAACTTCGTAAGAACATTGACGCTGCAGAGTACAAGCATGTTGTTCTTGGTTTGATCTTCCTCAAATACATCAGCGACACATTCGAAGCTCACTACAACTTACTCGTAGAAGGTGAGGGAGAGTTTGCAGGCGCTGATCCTGAAGATCGTGATGAATACACAGCATACAACGTCTTCTTTGTTCCTGAGAATGCACGTTGGTCATTCCTGTTAAACCAAGCCAAACAACCTAACATTGGCAAGTTAGTCGATGATGCAATGGAAGCCATCGAGAATGACAACCCTCAATTGAAAGGTGTACTTCCTAAGGTATATGCACGTCAGAATCTCGATCCTACGAGCCTAGGAGAGCTGATTGATCTGATTGGTAACATTGCACTAGGCGATGCGAAATCTCGCTCTGCTGACGTTCTAGGGCACGTATTTGAGTACTTCCTGGGTGAGTTCGCTTTAGCTGAAGGCAAGCAAGGCGGACAGTTCTACACGCCTAAATCCATCGTAAGCTTATTGGTTAATATGCTTGAACCATATAAAGGACGTGTATTCGATCCTTGCTGTGGTTCGGGTGGTATGTTCGTACAGTCTGAGAAATTCGTAGAATCGCATCAAGGCTTAGTCGATGACATCTCCATCTATGGACAAGAAAGTAACCAAACCACTTGGCGACTCGCTAAGATGAACTTAGCCATTCGTGGCATTAACTCAGAGCATGTGAAGTGGAACTCTGAGGGTTCATTCCTCAATGATGCACACAAAGACCTCAAAGCGGATTACATCATCGCCAATCCACCATTCAACGTCTCTGATTGGAGTGGTGAACAGTTGGTAGGTGATGCTCGTTGGCAGCTTGGTACACCACCTGCAGGTAATGCGAACTTTGCTTGGATGCAACATTTCTTGTATCACATGAGTCCTAAAGGTCAGGCAGGTGTAGTCCTTGCTAAAGGTGCGCTTACCTCTAAGACCAGTGGTGAGGGTGAAATTCGTAAAGCCTTGGTTTCAGAAGCTAATGTCATTGACTGTATTGTCAATCTGCCTGCAAAGCTATTCCTGAATACCCAGATTCCTGCTGCTTTATGGTTTATGCGTCGTGACCGTGTTGGTTCAACCAAGTACAAAGACCGTAGCAATGAGATTCTGTTCATTGATGCTCGTAACCTAGGTCATCTGATTAACCGCAGAACCAAAGTGTTGTCTGATGAGGACATTAAGCTGATTACTGACACTTACCACAATTGGAGAAACCAAGATGGTGAGTATGAAGACGTTGCAGGCTTCTGTGCTTCTGTACCGCTTGAGAAAGTGGCTGAGCTTGATTATGTACTGACACCAGGTCGTTATGTTGGTTTGGCTGATGACGAAGATGAGTTCGACTTTAAGGAACGCTTTACAAGCCTTAAGGCAGAGTTTGAAGCACAGCTTGCAGAAGAAGCGAAACTGAATCAAATCATTGCTGAGAACTTGACTAAGGTGGTGGTATGAGTGAGTGGCAACAGCTTTCGTTAGGAAGTTTAATGGAAATCATCGGTGGTGGAACACCTAAAACCTCTGTATCTGGGTACTGGGGAGGTGATATTCCTTGGCTGTCAGTAGTCGATTTTAATACAGGGCTTAAATTTGTCAGTAGTACAGAAAAGACTATCACTCAAGAAGGTTTGAATAACTCGAGTACTAAACTACTGAATAAAGGCGACATTATCATCTCAGCTCGTGGAACTGTTGGTGTACTCGCAATTTTAGATAAACCTATGACGTTTAACCAATCCTGCTATGGTATTCGGTCTAAAAAAGGAATATCTGATACAGATTACCTGTATTACCTTTTAACTGATACAGTTCGAGAATTGACTCAAATTTCACATGGCGGTGTATTTGATACTATCACGAGAGCCACATTTGATGAGATTGAAGTAGCTGTACCACCACTCCCTGAACAAAAAGCCATTGCCTCAGTCCTTTCATCACTCGATGACAAGATTGACTTACTGCACCGTCAGAACAAGACCTTGGAAGCCATGGCTGAAACGCTTTTTCGTCAATGGTTTATTGAAGAAGCTAAAGAGGATTGGAGGGAAACCAAAGTATTGGATGTGTTCTCATTAGTTGGTGGTGGTACGCCTAAAACATCTGAAGCTGACTATTGGGATGGTGATATTCCTTGGCTTTCAGGTGGTGATATTGCGAATGCTCACCAAGGCTTTATTGTTAGAGCAGAGAAAGCTATTACAGAACTTGGTTTAGAGAAAAGCTCCACCAAGTTGTTACCTAAGTTAGCTTCTGTCATTAGTGCGAGAGGTACCGTGGGTAGATATGCAATGTTATCTAGACCGATGACGTTTAGTCAGTCCAATTATGGGATTATCCCTAAAGGACATGTTTACTATTACTTCGTATACTTGTTATTAGCTTATATCGTTGATGAGCTGTCAGCAGCAGCTTATGGAAGTGTATTTGATACAATCACTACTAGAACATTTGAGGATGTTGAGATTAAGCTTCCATCTATGGATTTTATTGCTCAGTTTGAATCTGAGATAGCTCCATTATTTGAGAAGAAGCTAAACAATGTCGAGCAAATCCAAACACTTGAAAACCTAAGAGACACGCTTTTACCAAAACTGATGAGTGGTGAAGTGAGAGTCCAATATCAAACAGAAGAAGTTGCATAACATTTAAGGTGAAGTCATTGGATGGCTTCACCTTTTTTACATCCAAGGGGTAAACCATGAACAAGAAGCTGATAGGGGCTTTAATAGCAATCGTAGTCGTGATCTGTGGCTACCTGTATGCAACACCATACCTTGCACTCAACAACATCAAGAAAGCAGCACAAGCAGGTGATAGCGATACAGTATCGAAGTACATCGACTATCCAAGTGTTCGTCAGAGCTTCAAAGACCAACTCAATGCCAAGATGGCTAAGGAAGTGATGAATCAAGACAATGATGGTTTTGCAGCCTTAGGCGCAATGATTGCCTCTTCTATGGTCGACAAGATGATTGATGGCATCGTCACTCCTGAAGGCATGACTTTGATGCTCAAAGGCAAGAACCTGAAAGATACAGAACAGGATTCCCAAGATGCTCAGGCTGCTGAAACACAAGAAGAACCTAAGCCAGAATATGAAGCGGGCTACACGTCCCTAAATGATTTTGAGGTGGTCATTAAAGATCAGGATCAATCCAAAGAAGTCAAAGTGCTCATGGTTCGTGATGGCTTAAGTTGGAAGATTCACAAGATCGCTGTGCCGATGGATTAAGTAGAAGAGAATAAGAGGGAAACAGAATGATAAAGCGCATAACTCAAATGGGATTTGGCTTGATTGCTGTAGTTGGCTTTGCTACCACTGTCCAAGCAGCACCAGCTAAATTCAATCATAGCGGTATACAAAAAGGTAAAGTCATAGAAACTTGTTATCACTCTCCTTGTTCAGTCGCCAAGTTTGTCTCTTACAAACAACTGAACAAGACAGCGACAGAATCCAAGATCCAAGTCACCTTGCTGGGTGGGAGCCGTGAGTGGGAAGCCAAGAAAATTGACTGGAACAGATCGTCACATAAAGTCACTGTGAATTGCTCATATAAACGACCAACAGTTCAGATAGGTTCACAAAAGACTCTGATTCCACTCAATGATGGTTTAGGTGTACCAGGTGTTCTAATGGTTGATGCTGAACTCTACCTCTATGCTTGTCATAAGTTTGAGGGATCTATTGAGGATGCAGTACAGAAGTATGGCTATAACGTGCAAGAAGAAATTTGAAGATTCACAGGTCGTCTTCACACCAGTATTTGAAGAAGATCAATCTGGTAATGATGGAAAGGAAATATGAAGAAGCAATTACTTCTCGTAGCAATTATGAGTTCACTGCTCATATCTGGGTGTGCGAAAAAAGTCACACAAGATGAATACGACTCAATGGAGTCTAGCTACCAGCAGCAAATTACTGAGTTGGAGTCTAAAGTTACGTCTCAACAAGAATACATAAATACTATGAATTCTTCGATTCAGGAAATAAGTTCAAGTGTAGATAGATTTGATTATGAAGATTGGCGAATTGTAGTTCCTGATGTCTATTACGCTGTTAAAGAACTAGAAAACAACATTCAAACAGAGCCTTAAAATTAGATGGGGGTAGATATAGTGACTAAGATGACTGAATCAGACATTGAGCTGATGGCGATAGAGCAACTAGAGGGAATGGGTTATACCTATGTGTATGGACCTGAAATTGAATCCAAGGGAATCAATCCTCTGCGAAGCTATAAGCAGGTCATCTTGGAAGCCAAGGTACTAGAAGCATTGCAACGTCTCAACCCTCATTTGAATGAAGACAAGTGCCTTGAAGCACTGAAGCAAGTCACCAATCTGCATTCCCCAGATATGCTCAGCAACAACCAGGCATTCCATCGTTTGCTCACTGAAGGCATCAACATTGAAGTTAGCAAGGATGGCAACACCCAAGGTGAATATGCTTGGCTTGTTGACTTCAACAATCCAAGCAATAACGAATTCCTTGTCGTAAACCAAGTCACCATCAAAGAAGATCGTTGGACAAGACGACCTGACATTATCATCTATGTGAATGGCTTACCTTTAGTGGTCATTGAGCTTAAAAATGCCACAGACGAGAATGCCACTGTAGAAGGCGCATATAAGCAGATCCAGACCTACCAAAGCCAGATCCCATCACTGTTCACCTACAATGCTTTCAACGTCATCTCTGATGGTTTAGAGGCAAAAGCAGGCACTGTATCAGCAGACCTGAGTCGTTACATGGCATGGAAGACCAGTAATGGTCAAACCAAGGCCAAGATTACTCAGGCACAGCTTGAAGTCTTACTACATGGTTTGCTCAATCCAGTGACATTACTCGACATGATCAGACACTTCATTGTGTTTGAATCCAATAAGCAAGAAGATGCCAACGGCTTAATCACTATTAAGACTATCAAGAAGATGGCTGCATACCATCAGTACTATGCAGTGAATGCAGCAGTACTCTCTACCATTCGTGCATCTGCAATGTCTTCGGACTCGAAATCAGCAGAACTTGCTATGCAACACCAAGGCAGAAGTAAGCTCGAACTTGTGCAACAACAAGTAGTCGGTGACAAGAAAGCCGGTGTGGTATGGCATACCCAAGGTTCAGGTAAATCCCTGTCTATGGTCTTTTATACAGGTAAGATTGTTTTGGCTTTGGATAATCCAACCGTCGTGGTCATCACAGATCGTAATGACTTAGATGATCAACTGTTTGGAACCTTTGCAGCATCAAGCCAACTACTCAGACAAACACCGAAGCAAGCAGAGAATAGAGATGAGCTCAAAGAACTGCTGAAGGTGGGTTCAGGTGGTGTGATCTTCACAACCATTCAGAAATTCCAACCTGAAGATGGGGGCAGTGTTTACGAGCTGCTGTCAGACCGAACCAACATTGTTGTGATTGCTGATGAAGCACATCGTTCACAGTATGGTTTCAATGCAAAAGAAGTCGATGTCAAAGATGACGATGGTAAGGTCGTCGGTAAACGTACCGTCTATGGTTTTGCTAAGTACATGCGTGATGCCTTACCAAATGCCACTTACCTTGGTTTCACAGGGACACCAATTGAGAAAACGGATGTCAACACACCTGTAGTGTTTGGTAACTATGTCGACATCTATGACATCTCGCAAGCTGTTGAAGATGGTGCAACCGTTCGGATCTTCTATGAAAGCCGACTCGCCAAGATCGCCATCAGTGAGGAAGGCAAAGAGCTGATTGAAGACTTTGATGACCAGTTCACCGAAGAAGACCTAAACCAGACACAAAAAGAGCGTGCGAAGTGGGCAAGGGTCGAAGGACTCATTGGCAGTAAAGAGCGTATCAAAGCGATTGCCAAAGACATCGTAGAACACTTTGAACAACGTCTTAAAGCTAATGCAAACCAAGGTAAAGGCATGATCGTCAGTATGTCTCGTAGGATTGCTGTCGACCTCTACAATGAGATTGTAGCGATCAAACCAGAATGGCATAGCGATGATCTAAACGATGGTGTGATCAAGGTGGTGATGACTTCATCTGCTTCTGATGGTAAGGAGATTGCTAAACACCATACGACCAAGCAACAACGCCAAATCCTGGCCAATCGTATGAAGGACAATGATGACAAGCTGAAGCTTGTGATTGTTCGTGATATGTGGCTGACTGGTTTCGATGCACCGAGTATGCACACGCTCTACATCGACAAGCCAATGAAAGGCCATAACCTCATGCAAGCGATTGCACGAGTTAACCGAGTCTACAAAGACAAGATTGGTGGCTTAGTTGTCGATTACCTTGGTATCGCATCTGACCTGAAAGAAGCACTTTCATTTTACTCTGAAGCAGGTGGTAAGGGTGATCCTGCATTAGTACAGGATGAAGCTGCAAGCATTCTACAAGAGAAGCTCGAAGTCATTGATGGCATCATGCATGGCTTCAATTACCAAGAATACTTCACAACCAATACTTCTCGTAAGCTCAACATTATCCTTGAAGCAGAAGAACACATCTTAGGTGTAGACCAAGGAGAAGGTAAGACCCGCTTCCTGACAGCAGTTGCAGCGATGTCACAGGCATTTGCTTTAGCAGTGCCTCATCCTCATGCGATGGAAGCAGCACCAGTGGTTGCCTTCTTCCAAGCAGTGAAAGCGCGACTTGCGAAGTTCAGTGATGGTTCAGGCAACGTCTCAGGCATGAGTAATGCTGAGCTTGAAGCTAAAGTGAAGCAAACCATTGACCAAGCACTTGTTACAGAACAAGTGGTCGACATCTTCGATGCAGCAGGAATCCAGAAGCCAGACATCTCAATTCTCTCCGATGAGTTCTTGCAGGAGATGAAAGGCTATCAGCATAAGAACATTGCACTTGAAACATTGAAGAAGCTCCTTGGTGATGAGATCAAGGTAAGAGAACAGCGCAGTGTCACCCAAGGTAAAAAGCTCATGGATATGCTGAGTTCTGCAATCAAGGGCTATCAGAACAAGGTACTGACTGCAGCCGAAGTGATTGATGAACTCATCAAGTTGGCTAAAGCCATCCAAGAATCAGACAAGCTGGCAGAAGAACTCAACCTGACTGAATACGAATATGCGTTCTACTCAGCAGTCGCAGACAATGACAGTGCTAGAGAGTTGATGCAAAAGGATATTCTTAGAGAGCTTGCAGTTGTCCTCACAGACTCGATTCGTAAGAATGTAACCTTGGATTGGACTGTTAAGGAATCTGCGAGAGCGAAACTCAGAGTCATCGTGAAACGCTTGCTGAAGAAGTACGGTTATCCACCTGATATGGCTTTACTGGCGACAGAGACTGTCTTGGAACAAGCAGAGCAATTGGCTGAAGAATTAGGAACGGCAGCTTAGTTGTCACCACTAAATTACAACTAAAACACAACAAGGGGGCAGTTTTAAATGTCATTAGAGGGTCATTTTTACACTGCCGCTAACAAGCTTTTAGATCAGGATAAACTGGTTGAAAATTTCATATCTGGAGCAGATAAAAGAGTTAAGAATCTAGAAGTTTCACAAAAGAAATTCGTTCGTTGTCCCTTTTCTTTAAACCAAGAATTAAGTGAATTAATTGATTGGTGTAAAAATAAAGTTAGTAAATAAATTATATAAATCAAATACTTTTTTATTAAATATAAAATATATTTGATTTTATTTTGTTAATTTTGGGACTGTGTTATTCTACTATTGTGACGCTAAAAATAACTTACTTGTGCAGAAAAAAATGATGACACCATTGCTCATTGACGCATTGACAATTTCTGAAGGCAGGTTTGAAAAACCATGCCCAGTTTTAGTTTTGAAAATGATGTTACTCAATGAGGAAATAAGCAGTGAGTTTTCAGAAAAAATTAAAAATCAAGCATTACTACTGCTCGCGACATATCGTAAGTTACTGCGTGCTGTCGCTAGTGATTTATGTGATGTAAAAACTCTAAAGGACAGTGTGAAAAGAAGACACTGGGGTAAAGTGGATAAAGTGCAGGATAAGATGGTTGTTGCAAAAGAACTTCGACTAAAGCATTTAGATCTAGAAGAAATGCCTTTATTTTTTCATACACAGCATTTTTTAAAAAAACTACCGATTTCCTTTGTTCAAAAATTGGTAGATTGGGCACCACCGGTGGTTAGTGGTACTTTTTTAATCGAAAATGTTTTAGCAGGTTATATCTCTCAGAAGCTTTTGCCATTAGAAAAAATTAAAGTAAAAGAGCTTGGAAAATCTGTGCAACCCTATTTTCACATAGCTGACTTTTTTGTGCTTTTACCTCAACTAGAAGAACTTTATCAAAAATATCAAAAGCAAATTGTTCGCGTGGCTCCAACTGCAGAAGTTGCTTTAGCTTTAACAGACTTTGGGAAAGCATGGATCTATCGTCTTAGGAGTGGGCTATGAATATTTATTTTAAGCAACTGCTAGAATGGATAAACCAGAATTCCCCTATAGAAGAACAAAAACTCCTCCGAGCATTATTTTTATTACGTGCACATTATAGCTTAGCCGGTATCGTTGTCATTTGTCAGCGAATCTTCACATTGATTGGGGATGATGAATTACCAGAATTTCGTGATGAGCTTAATACGTTAAAGATCATTAGTAGATTGCAGGATTCTGATCAACATTCACATTTTTTCTCAGAAACAACAGATAGAAACAAACATAAACTCACGCCATTACGTCCATACACTGGAGACAGTGGAATTTGTGATTTGCTATTGATTCAAGCAGGACTAAGTCGAAATAATGAGCGTTTTGATACTGTAATCATTTGGTTTTTAGAGCAAATATTTCACTTTCAAAAAAATGTACACACTCTAAAGCTTTATAGTCATTATTTAAAGGGTGATGGAAGCATAAAGCTGAAAGATCAAAAAGGATCTCGTGTGTATAACGCCTTTTTAGCGATCAGGCTGTTGGGTGATCCAAGTAATGAGGATATTTTAGAACAAGTCGAAAAATTACTGACTAAAAACGGACCGAAACAACTGATTCATTTGATGTCCGCTGGTTCTGAAGACAAACGATTAAATGAAGTTTTTTATGCATTAAAGCTCTTTTTATCACAAATTTGGCAAAAGAATCGACTAAAAAATAAGAAAAAACGTCGAGAGTTTTTACACCGTATAGGGTTAAAGCATCAAAAACTGATCTTGCAACGATACGGCTCATTAAGTATTGCTATCCAACCTTTAGAGGATGTAGATGAAATTCATCGTGGTCTAGTCTCTGAAGTATTTGAGTATGATGAGATTGAAGAAGATGAAACACCATTGGAGCCATTGTTTACATTTTTTTTGGCCGAACAATCCGATTTAATTCGAGGGTTTTATGCATCTAAGTCTACCTCTCAGCATGTTGAAGCTACAAATGTTGGTTTAGTTTGGACCAAATGGCGATTGTCATTAAATTCGATTCAAGATGTGTTTAGGCTCTGTCAACCATCTAAGGCTGATACCAGCTTAATTTTACGCGCAAAATTAGCTTTGATATTGAGTTTACTCACTGGACGTTCGGTTACTGAATTAACAGCGCCGTGTTTTAGTCAAAATACTGATCAGAATAATATTGCTATTCAGTATGATCATACTTTATCTGCATACGTATTGAGCGTTTTAGCAGGCACACCGACACTCAAAACAAAGCCAGAAGAGTCTAAATTTCATGTGCCATGGACCAAGAAATTACATTTGGTTTTACCAAGTGAGCTCAATGATTTGGTGAATCAAGTCAAAAATCTTGCGATTAAAACCCGTCAACCGGCAGTTGAACGCGAAGTTAGAAGACTTATTAACAGTGTGCCGAAAGAGTTAGAAATCAGCCTCAAAAGCATTAAAGATCTTCTTCCACGGTTGTTATATGAGCATAGCCAAGGTGACTTAGCTGTCGTTAAAGCAGTGACTAATGCATCCGGTCGGAATTATGATAACTTAATTCATTATGCATCTTTTGAACAGAGGAAACTTGAGCAGTTATGGGCTGATTGCTTAAGAACGATAAAAATTGATATTCCTGAATATATGCACTCTTCTAGTGAACGCGTGGGTAGCCCGACTGGGATAAAGATTGTTGAAATACAAAATGAAATTACACGAATAAAGAAGAGAATAAATCAGGCTGCCGAACAGAAAGATTGGCAGACGCTCTTTGATAACTTAACGTTGTATACAGAATTATGGATGAATCTTGCAACTGCAGGACGGGGGATTAAGCAACCTTTTCCAAAGTGGATAAGTCAGCAAGGCTGGGCATTGATTCAAGATAAACATCATCAAGATGAATCAACCGATCGTTATGTGCCATTGACGGCAGCATTTATCAAACAGATTCAAGTTTTACGTGGTTTGATGAGAATGCTGGGGGATCAAGTTGAACCACGTGTTGATTTATCATCTTATGCGTTGCAACTTTGTGATTCTCATCAGATTGAAGGTTTAGGTAGAAATTGGGCACGGAAGCTGGTTCGCTCTGATAATAATCAGTTACCTGGACGGTTCAAGGATGCTGGACTTGGGCACTGGGTACGCGGTCGTTATCCATGGGATATGTTATCAGTATTTCCTGTATCAACATTTAAACAACAGTGGCTTGATGTACAAGAAAACCTGCAAAAACAGTTAGGTTTCGAATGTCTTGATGTTTTTGATTTTTTTAAAAACCTGAATATTCCAACATTTGTTGTAACCAAAGAGATTAAAACAGTTCAAGCAGAGACGAAGCCGAGAATACAATATTCAGAAAATGATGTAAAAGAATGGCTGGAAAACTCAGAGTATGAGTCCTATTGTCAGTTGATTTTTGAGGAAAATCCTGAGCCAAACGTATCTTTCGAGCTTGGACATGTATTAGCTTCCCATTTAGCTAAAAATACAAACATTGATTTGCCACAAGCGATCAAGGCATATTGTGCTTACATTCGCGATAAAACGAAAATTCCTTTATTCGTTCAACTTCCTCAAAAAGCTAATCGTACATGGCTGACATCTGAAAATAGTTTTAGTACATGGTGTTATATTGAACAAAACTTACTTGATCTTATTCAGAAGGATTTAGAACATTTACCTGAACATCAAAATTGTGAGGTTGAAATAGGACGTTTGCTGGTTGTACTCTCCATGTATTCACAACTGTGCAGGGTAAGCCATTTACAAGCGATGTTGGAGTTTATTGCTTCTGATCAACATATAGTCGCTATGGGGAATAGTCGGCTCGTTGAGCTGACAGTGAATAATGATAGATCTGTGACGAAGATACGCCGTACAGTACTGTTAAGTCCTTATGTCTCGACTTTAATTTTAGTAGACCGACAGTATCTACAGCCCCGATTAAAAGAGATTTTAGCACAGTCAAGAAATCAACAAAGAACGGCTTGGCAAAAGTGTTTTAATACATATTTAAAACAAATAGGGATTAAGTCAACTCTATCATTAGCTCAATGGTTGAAAGCTTTACAGCAAAATGTGATGTTAAATAGCACTCCGTTAATTGCAGGTTATATAGCAGGCCAAGTCCTGACTGAAGATCTTTCAATAAATGAATTATTACGCTTATCCGAATATGAAAAATTAACCACAGGTTTAGATAGCACTGAGCCAGAAAGTGAAATAGAAATAGGCGATGAGCAACTACATTTGTCTGATATTTTAGCGATGATTCAGCAACTAAAAGGTGAGTCTAGATCAAGCATTTGGCTTGAACAGCTTGCCAATAATAAAACGAATCACTACTCAGTCAATTTATTAACGTGCTTTGTGCAATGGTTGATTTTACGCTGTGATGCAGAAGAGTTAAGTCTACAGAATCGAAATATGATTCATC
Organism: Acinetobacter sp. NIPH 284; assembly: GCF_000369425.1. Lineage (NCBI taxonomy): Bacteria > Pseudomonadati > Pseudomonadota > Gammaproteobacteria > Moraxellales > Moraxellaceae > Acinetobacter > Acinetobacter sp. NIPH 284. The sequence goes on along the minus strand of NZ_KB850006.1, from coordinate 53,987 downwards.
TACATTTGGCCATCGTCAGTGCAGGTATATTGGGGTTTTCAGAAGATTTAACAAAAGATAGCCAGATTGATGAAGATGTATTTCAAAAATGGATGGAGTTGACGCAAGAGCATTTTCCACACCGCAAGCATCTCGCTGCGTGGAATCGCTTTAGAGATTTTTTAATTCAGTTAAATGATGATCGTATAAAGTTACACAAGCGTACAGCGCATCAAGCAAGTGCTAAAGTTTTTGCAAAAAATGAAGTGCAGCAGATCGTTCAAATATTACAATCTGTAGAATCTGGGGTGAGTGATGCTGCTTTACGTCTAGAGATTCAGCGTCATTTTCGTTTATCTGCAGCGATGGGTGTACGCCGTTCAGAGACACTTCATTTACGGCCCTTAGATATTGATGAGGATATGCTCCGAATTCGTCCTTATGGTGAGCATCAGTTAAAAACACTTGGATCAGAACGTGTTGTTCCGATGAATTTATTAAGTCAGACGATTCAAAAGGGATTAGATGATATTTATAAGAATAAAAAATATTCGATATTAATGTCTGATGAGGACAGTGAGCATAGGCCTTTTTTTGATCAAATATCTCAAATATTAAAGAAAGTCACTGGAGATGTTGATCTCAGCTTACATCATTTAAGACATACGTTTGCAAGTGCATATACTTTAAAGTGTTTGCAAACTGTGGTGGATTTTAAAGCGCTCACGATAGAACTGCCATGGCTACAAAATTGGATGCCATCGAATGAGCAATTTAATACGCTAGTAGGCAATGAAGGACAGGTTGGGCAAGGGATTAAGGCGATTAGTCGAGTGCTTGGACATTTACATGAATCGACAACATTAAAGCATTATGTTCATATTTTATTTCTGGCTACTTATGCCTATAGCATGCAACAACAGCAACCCAATTTACATACTGCATTTTTTAAGCGAGTCATGAGTCGGAGTAATTTATTCAGGCATTTCCAAGCGATTCATCAACAGAATGGTAATCTAAAATATGAGTTGAGAGATACCATCGAAAAATATGTACTCAAAAAAAGACAAAGTCAGAGGTGGGTAATCTATGCTCAAAAAAGAGGGAATTCGACTGAAAAAGTAATTAAACACGATTTATTTCAACAATTTGAAGATATTGAGCGGTATCTTATTTCAGGGCAGGGGCAGCCACGATTAGATATTGAGTCCTGGAAGAGAGCTTTAATTACGATGGCAAACATTCCGTCAGGTAAACGTGGTTCAAATATAGGAAGACATCCATTATCGACACAAGGAAAGTTAGCACGTTTGCCTGAATTACTAAGTGCTATAGATTTTAATTCCGCACAAGAGATTTTAGAGCGATTTGATTATTTAGAACAAAACCAATCAGAAACTTATAATTGGTTAATAAAAAAATGGTTGTATGAAAGTAATGTAACAAAAGTATTGATGCATTTTACCGCAGAGGATGAACCTATGCTTTCAATCCTAACAGAACATCAATTTTTTCCGATGATGATGAAACATAATAAATATAATTATTTTAGAATTATGTCTCAACAAGCGTCATTGAGCGCCGTGCGATGGGTACTTGCGTGGTTGAGTGTACGATATTTAGCGAGTGGAGATCATATCAGAATCTAAGTATATGACTTACGCACGCTTTGTTACACAAAGGTTTGAAAGACAGCGCTACCCTAATTGAGCTAAATTCAAGTGACAACTTGGGTATAAGTGCAGCTAGATTCTGTGAATTTGTTAAAGACAGCTATGTGTACATGAATAATATCATTTACCTGACTAGGAAAACTTCTTGCTGCTCATTTATCGCTTAATAATAGAGACTCAGGTATTTTTTATGGATCAACAGAGCCAAAAAATTCACATTATCTATTGCGTTCTGTCTGCTGCTGGAAGCTGTACAACATGATTCCTTATGGGAAATAGCCTAAGCGTAAGCGGTAACCGCCCCAAAAAATATTTGAGTTTAAAAGGGGGCGAATTCAAACATGAGGTGCGACAGTTTCAAAAGTCTTATGATAATCAACAAGCTGAGCAAATTTCTTTAATGGTGTAAGCCAATCTAACACTTTTCTAGGACGAGTATTCAGTGACGTGGCTACTTGATTTAAATAATGCTGATCTGCCTGGTTTAAATCAATCTCTTTAGGTAAATATTGCCTAATTCAACCATTCATATTTTCGCATGTGCCTTTTTGCAAGGGTGAATGTGGGTCACAGAAATATATGGTGGTGTTTCAAAAAGTATGCTGACATTAAATGAAGCCATTATTGATGGGCTTTGTTGCACAAATAGACGAAAGGTAGAGTTGTTCTAATCTTCAGATATTTATGCAACAGCCACCGTTTTAACTGTACCAAGTTGAGTAAATTTATTCAAAATATCGACTCTTATTTGCAAGTCAACCACCTGACGATTAAAGCATCGACTAGATACACCTTGTCCAAGTCGTTTCAAGGCAAACATTTTAGCCTCTATTCGGGATCGTCGATGATAACCAATATCTCGTTTCCACTGCTTTTGACCCCTGTCTCAACAGCCTTGTACTGCATGATTCCTTGCTTTACCAATTTCATTTTCTACCCATAAAGCAGCATTGGAACGAGGAGGGATAATTACATTTGCTTGCCGTTTCAAAATCGCATCATAACAATTCACTGTGTCATAAGCACCATCAGCCGTGACAGATGCAATGGGTTCATCAATTTGATCTAAAAGAGCTTGGAGCATTTCAGCATCACCATATTGGCAGGTCGTGACTTCAACCGCTTGTATTTCTCCACTGTTTGCATCTGTCGCAAGATGTAATTTCAGCCATTGACGATGTTGGTTTACGCCATGTTTTTTACGCACCCATTCCCCATCACCTGTAACTTTGATCCCTGTGCTATCAACTAAAATATGCAAGTCTTCCTGTGGATTTTTTGCTGATTTATGTAGAAGTGGCTGGAGCTTATCTGCTCGCCGACTCAATGTTGAGAAGTCTGGAACATTTCAGTCGAGGTGAGCCATTTGAAAAAGGCTTTGAATGAAACCTTGTGTTTGGCGTAAAGCCAGTTGGAACAGGTTTCGTATCGTCAGGGCAAATTGAATTGCTATATCAGTGTAGGTAGGTTGACGTCCTTTTTTTCCACTAGGTGTTGCAGACCATTGCATTTGGGGATCAAACCAAATGGTGAAAGCACCCCGTTGACGTAAAGCTTGATTGTACTCAGACCAGTTCGTTGTTTTGTATCGGCTTTTTTATTCTGTATTCATCTAACATGTATGGGGATGAAATTTATTTATGCAACAAAGCCAACTTAATAAGATCTTAAGAACTTGATTTTACCCTGAGGAAAATATTTTTGAGGGTAGACCTGTGAATCATCAAGTGGATATATTACGACATAAAAAAGTATTTATTAGTATTTTCACATTTGTCTTGGTGATTTTAGGAATTTGGTGGGGTAGCAGTTTACTACTCAATAAAAATAAAACGAAAAAATCAAAGACACAAAATGTAGTAGCCAATCAAACAGAAACAATAGATGTGTCTGGTAATCAGATTTTAATTTCGCCCACACAGATTCAACAAGCAGGTATTCAATTACAAACTTTAGGACAAGCGACAAGAGATGTACAACTCGCCCTGACTTTGCAGGGGCAAGCGCAGTGGTCACCTCAAAGTAAAGTGGTCTTAACGAGTCCTGTAGCGGGTATAGTGCAACAGGTACTAGTGCAACCTTTAGCCGAAGTTGGTCTCCATAGTCCTGTACTGGCTATTCACAGTCCCGATTTAATTCAGATTCAAAATGAAATTTTACAAATTCGTGCACAACTGCAATTAGCCAGCCAAAATTTGGCACGTGAACGCAGTTTATATGCAGAAGGGATTATTGCTGAAAAACGTGTACAGGAAGCCCAGAATGTAGTGCAACGACTGAATATTGATCTGAATGCCAAGCAACGCATGTTGCAGTTTATGGGCGGAAGTAGCAGTCAGGGATTGAATCCCGTGGTGTATGTCAAAAGTCCAGCCAGAGGCAGTGTAGAAAGTTTACAGGTATCTGCAGGTCAGTATGTAGAAACCGGTGCAGTACTGGGCCAGTTGGTGAATAGTGATCTACCTTTGCAATTAATGCTGCAAGCCCCTTTAGCGGATAGCAAATATATCCAGATTGGCGATTTGGTCAAAGTTGAGGGGTGTGAAATTACCGGGCAGGTACAACAAATTGCACCAGCACTTTCAGGCAATACGCAATCTCAAAATGTTCTAGTCCAAATGCAGGCCAAGGATAACTGTTTAAAAGTACAACAGTTTGTTAAAGCGAATATTCAAAGCCATAACCCGACAACAAAAACCGCATGGGTAATACCGAGTGCTGCCTTAACTTTAAAAGATAACAAGCACTTCATTTTTATCAAGAACCAAAATGGTTTCGTGGCAACGCCTGTGGAACTAGTGGGGGCGAACCAGCAGCAAAGTCATGTGATTGGAAATGCATTAAAACCTGGAATTCAAGTTGCTGTGCGGGGTGTCGAACGTCTAAAAGCCGTTTGGTCAGGTTTCGGTGCAGAGCAGGCACCACCTGCCAGCAGTAGCACTGCGGTGAATTGAGGTTAGGCACATGTTAAAACGTATTATTGCATTTTCACTGAGTCAACGAATCCTAATGCTGTTATTGGGTATGGCAATCAGTGTTGCGGGTTATTTGGCATTTACCAAATTGCCGATTGATGCCTTTCCCGATGTATCAAGCACACAGGTTCAAATTGTGATGAAATCTCCTGGCATGACGCCAGAAGAGGTGGAAAGCCGTATTGTGGTACCGATAGAACAGGAAATGTTGGGAATCCCTCATCAAACTGTACTACGTTCACAATCTAAATATGCTATTGCAATCATTACCCTGGATTTTGCAGAAGGGACAGATCCTTATTGGGCCCGACAACAGGTCAATGAGCGTTTGACTGGAGTCATGTCAGCTTTGCCTGGCAATGCCTCTGGCGGGATTGCGCCTATGACGACGCCATTAGGTGAATCTTTTATGTTCACTTTACATGGTCCTATGAGTGATATGGAAAAACGAACCTTGCTCGATCGGGTCGTCCGTCCACAGCTCAGAAAAATTGAAGGGGTAGCGGATGTCAATGTCCTGGGTGGTTTGGCACGTACCTTTGAAGTGACACCCAACCTGGATGCTCTGGCATCGAGAGGTCTCTCTCTTGATCAGTTAAAACAAGCCATTGAATTAAATAATGCAAGTGACGGTGCGGGGCGTCTGAATGAAAATGGAGAATCATTACTGATTCGTAGCGATAGTCGTGTCACCAATTTACAAGAGCTGGGTGAGATTATTGTTTCCAATCATCAGGGGACGCTGGTGCAAGTGAAGGATGTCGCCGATGTTCATACCGGTGCCCTTACCCGTTACGGAGCGGTAACCGAAAATGGTCAGGGTGAAGCTGTTGAAGGGATTGTCCTCACCTTAAAAGGCGCCAATGCACGTCAGGTTGTGCAAAGTGTGCGTGAACATTTGCATGACATTGAGAAAAACTTACCCCAGGGCGTTACGATCAAGCCTTTTTATGACCGTGGTGAACTGGTGAATCGTGCCATTCATACCGTGAGTAAAACCTTGGTCGAGGCGATTGTATTAGTCCTGATTTTATTGCTGTTGTTTTTAGGCAATTTAAGAGCCGCTTTGGTGGTTGCCGCGATTTTACCTTTATCTGCGTTGAGTACTTTCTTAATGATGCGTCAGTTTGGATTAAGTGCCAACCTGATGTCATTGGGTGGTTTAACCATTGCCATTGGTTTACTGGTCGATGCGGCGGTTGTGGTGGTTGAAAATATCGAAATGCAACTGGCAGATGCACACGAGTCCAAACACCGTTCGTTTTTACCCCCGCTGAACGTCATTTATCGTGCAGTTTGTGAGGTGGCGGTACCTGTGACTGCAGGAATGATCATTATTATGCTGGTCTTTATTCCGTTAATGACATTGCAAGGATTAGAAGGGAAACTCTTCTCTCCAGTGGCACTGACCATTGTCTTTGCATTGTCGAGCTCACTGATTTTTTCATTAACGATTATTCCGGTGCTGTGTTCCTATTTTTTAAAATCTCAAGCACATCACACGCCGTATATTGTTGCTAAGCTGGAACAGGCATATAGCAAGGTGTTAAATGCAAGTTTAGCCCATCCGAAACGTGTTTATGCTTTGGCCGGAGGCGCTTTGGTGGTTGCTGCACTCATCTTTCCACTCATTGGTAAATCTTTTATGCCAACTATGGATGAAGGTGACACCATATTACAGCTGGAAAAAATGCCTTCGATCAGCCTACAAAATTCAATTGCACTTGATCTAGACATTCAAAGAAGAATTTTAAAACAAGTTCCTGAAGTGTCTCGCATTGTGGCAAGAACTGGGTCGGATGAACTCGGTTTGGATCCCATGGGCTTAAATGAAACCGATAGCTTTATCATATTGAAACCGCAAGATCAGTGGCACGGACAAAGCAAGGAGCAGATTTTAGCTAAGATTCGCCATGTATTGGCCGATGTTCCTGGGGTCAATCTCACGTTTAGTCAGCCTATAGAGATGCGGACTTCAGAAATGTTATCGGGTGTACGTGGAGATTTGGCCGTCAAAATTTTTGGTACCGATTTAGACCAGCTTAATCAGCTATCTAAGCAAATCTCTACTGTTCTACAAGGGATCAAAGGCAGCGAAGACGTCATGACTTTGGAAAATTCTGGGGTGCAATATCAGGAATTACGTATTCGTCGTGATATGGCTGTCCGCAATCAGCTAGATAGCCAAAGCATACAGGCACAACTCAAAATGCTCATCGAAGGACAGCAGATTAGTTCGATTATTGAACAGGGGCGACCAGTTCCATTGATGATGAAAGGTGATCCGCGTCTGGGACAATCCAGTTTTGCCCTCGCGAACATGAATTTACCTGTTGCAAACTCAGCGGCTGTACCGTTGTCCTCTTTAGCAGAAATGGTCAAGACGGAAGGAGTCGTCAAAATTGACCGGGAAAATGCTTCAAGAATGTCCGTTGTCCGTGCCAATGTGCGTGACCGGGATCTGGTTGGTTTTGTCGAGGAAGCAAAACAGCAGGTTGCCCAGAAAGTTAAATTACCGGCTGGCTATTCATTGAAATGGGGTGGACAGTTTGAAAATCAACAACGTGCAGCAGCGCGTCTGATGCTGGTTGTCCCTGCAGCGTTGACCATGATTTTCTTCTTGCTCTTTACAACTTTAGGGTCTGTTCGTCAGGCAGTACTGGTTTTTGTGAATATCCCCTTTGCTTTAATTGGGGGAGTCGTAGCCTTAGCCATCACTGGTGAATATTTATCGGTGCCTGCTTCTGTTGGATTTATTGCTTTAATGGGGATTGCCGTACTGAATGGTTTGGTGATGATTGGTTATTTTAACCAGCTCATTTCACGTGGCGTTGCAATTGAAGAAGTGGTTCGCGAGGGGGCGATGAGACGTTTACGTCCCGTAATGATGACTGCAAGTATCGCTGCTTTGGGTTTAATTCCGTTGCTCTTTACCACTGGGCCAGGTGCTGAAATTCAGCGTCCATTAGCGATCGTGGTGATTGGTGGGTTAATTTCATGCACTTTACTGACGCTGATTTTACTTCCTAACTTGTTCAAACAATTTGGTTTAGTGCGAGATACTCATGTCTGAAATGTGCCAACTCTCTATCAACATCTCCAGTGATATTGCCGAAGAATTAATGAGCCATTTATGGCTCATTCCCGAGATTGTGACAGGATGTACCTGTATCTCGGCACAAGGTTTCGGTAGCCGCCAACATTATCGCAACATTCAAGAAAAAATTCAGGGTGCAACTGAGCGTAATTTGATTCTGTTGATTTTGCCTCTTGAAAATGTACCTCTAGTTTTAGCTCATATTCAAATTAAATTTAAATCAAGTGACTGTTTTTATTGGGTAATACCAACGATAACATCAGGCTATGCCAGTCAAGGAGGCGTGAACGAATGAAACGAGAGATTGAAACTCAACCACATTTTCTGGGTAAAGCCACACGTTTACTATGCCTAGGCTGTTGTATGATAATTACTTCTGTCGTATCTGCGAAATCAGAATTAGATCAAATCTTGCCACCGCTTGATGCGATTAAGCATAGTTTGTCACAGCATCCAACTGTTCGGTCGGCAATCTCTGATCAGGATTATGCCAATTTTTCAGGACAAGGGTTAAAACTAGGCCAACCTTGGACCGTGCGCGCGGGTATGCAGCTTCGAAACAGTAACGTCCAAGATAGTCAAACCAAATCCAATAATTATGAGCCGAACTTTGGTGTTGAAAAGCAGATTCGTTTACCTGGCAAATACCAGTTGGATCAGGATTTGGCGCAACGAGGAATGACTATTGCTGAATTAAAATATGAAGATGCCAAACATGAAGTTGCCAAAACTTTGCTGAATCAGTGGTTTGCCTATATGCGCAGTGCTTTGCAATTGACGCGCATTGAGGAACAGCAGGAAAGAATACAGCAATATATGCAAATGACCCAGCAGCGTATCCGTGCTGGAGATGCTTCACGACTAGAACTGATGCTGCTCAGCAATGAATTTCGGCAAATCGAAGAACAATATATGCAAGCTAAAACTGCTTACTACCAAGCACAGCAGTTATTATCACGTGATTATCAGGGAAAAATTCCAGAGCACTGGAGCAGTGATGTCATCAAAATTCAACCACTCGAATATACACAGACTCAATGGATACAGCAGGTTTTGTCTGCTAATCATGAGCTTGAGTTGGCCAAAACGCAGGCAGCACAGCAAGATGCATTAGTCAAAAGAGAGCAACTTAATCGGATACCTAATCCTACGGTAGGAGTGGGCTATAGTCGTGAGCAGTCTGGCGTTGAAAATTTGATGAGTGTGAGCGTTTCAATTCCACTCGCCAGTCGGCAAGTACGAATAGCTTCTGGTATGGCAATGGCGGAAGCTCAAAAGGCTAATTTTGAGATTGGACGAGTAGAAAACCGTTTGCGTCAGGAAACTCAATACTGGTTCACGCAGATGGAGTCGGCATCAGTACGGAGTGAGCAGGCTCAACAGAATGTGGCACAGTTACAGCAACAACATGCATTGATGCAAAAAGCATATAAGCTTGGTGAATTAAGTTTAAATGAACTATTACTTCATTCACAGCAATTGGTTGATGCGCGTGGTCGAATTGATCAAGCCAAAATTGATTATGCAGAAAGCTTGAGTTTACTATTGCTAAATTCTCATCAGTTATGGCCTCTACATGAGGATCATCAGGCAGAGTAAAATAGTAGAGTGCTGATATATCAATGTCTTGTATGATCATTATTCGGTTGGTATTTTGTCTTGCTTGGGCCAGAGTACCTGCAGCTTGCACAGAAATAAATATAGGCTGACTTATAAGTAGCAGAATGAGAGGGTAGCTTAGACGTGAGAATATTGTTAGTTGAGGATGATGCCTTACTGGCTAAGGCAACTGCACGGGGCTTAGATCATGCAAATTTTGTGGTCGATATAGCCACCACAGCAGAGCAAGCCTATCATTTTTTGGCGAGTTATGATTATCAGTTTATTCTGCTTGATTTAGGTTTACCAGACAGGAATGGGTTGGAAGTTTTAAAGTCACTGCGCCGTAAAAAGAATAAAGTAGGTGTTATTATTTTGACTGCCCAAGATCAAATTCAGGAACGAATTGCAGGTTTGGATGCAGGTGCAGATGATTTTGTAGTTAAGCCTTATGATTTATACGAAGTTATCGCCAGGGTTCAAGCAGTGTTACGCCGTATATCAGGTCATGTTAGTGATTTGGTTCAGATAGGCAATATTGCTGTCAATCAATCAGCTAAACAAGTATTTATCAATGAGATTGAAGTTGAATTAACCCAAAAAGAATTTCACTTACTTGAACTGCTTATTCTTAATCGTGGTCGAATTATTTCACGAGAGAGTATAGAAAACTCATTCTATGCTTATGATGCGGAAGTGAGTAGTAATGTTATACAGGTATATATTCATAACCTACGCCGCAAACTTGGAAAAAATATCGTGCGAACAGTACAAGGCTTTGGGTATATCATGGATGAGAATTATTGATGCCTAATTTAATACGAAGTTATTCACTGACACGGCGCTTATCATTAATTTTACTGGCGATTACAACTAGTGTCTGGGTGGGTAGCTTGGGATGTATCTATTGGGGGATGCAGCGCGCAGCTAATAATATTTTTGATAAATCATTAGCCGAAACAGCCCATGCTTTACTTTCAACAACATCAAGTACATTAGAAGGGCGAGTCCCTGACCATACTGTAATTGAGAAAGCTCAAGGCGAGCATTATAATCAAATTATATTCCAGATTTGGCATAAAAATGGAAACTTAATCTATCGTTCTGTTGGTGTAGACACACACCCGTTTGTTCAGCAAGCCAAATTTGGTTGGATTAAGATTCACAATCAAACGTATCGTAGCTATTCGATTTGGGACAACACACACACAATACAGGTGCAAATTGCTCAGGTGTGGACGATTCGTCAGGATATTCAGAGTGATATGTTGCTATTTTTGATAGTGGTTTCTGGATTTTTTCTTCCATTATTGTCTTGGTTGATTATAAGAACCATACGTAGTCATCTAGCCACTGTATTTAGTATCAGTCAAAACCTAGAAAAACAGTCGATTGAACATTTAAAACCTATTAACCCTATTGTACCCAAAGAAATAGAACCATTGGTGAATTCATTAAATACACTATTAAGTGAAATAGCAGAAAGCATGCAACGTGAAAAACGTTTTACTTCAAATGCAGCACACGAGTTACGTACTCCTTTGGCTGCTATCCGTATGCATGCACAAGTTTTATTGAGTGCTCGTTCTACAGAAGAGGCGAGAGAATCAGCACAAGACATTATGATTGGAATTGATAAAGCTTCTCGAATGATCACTCAGTTGTTGACTTTGGCTAGGATTGAACATTTAGATGAAAGAAGTGAAGTTTCAGTTGATTTGTGTATTATTATCCAAAAGACACTTACACTTATGGATTTTAAAATCGTTAAAGAAAATATTGATATACAATTAGATTTAAAGCCTGCTCCAATTCTTGCTAAAGCTGAACATCTAGAAATTATATTACGTAATATTATAGAAAATGCAATTATATATCGCAGTCAAAATGGCATTTCAATAATTAAGATAACTTGTGGCTGTATTGAAAATCGTACATTTTTTCAGGTTGAAGATAATGGGATTGGCGTGGAAGAAGAGAAAATGCCATATATCTTGCAAAGATTTTATCGTGCGAACCAGAATAGTAGTGTGATTGGTAGTGGTTTGGGACTGTCGATCGTAAAGCAAATGGTCGATCTATATCATGGAAAAATAGAGGTAAGTCAAGCATCCATAGGTGGTTTTTTAATTAGAATAGAATTTAATAAATAATGGATTTTCTTATAAAGAAATATTGATTGTATTATAATAGTGGAGGGAATAAATAAAATATGGATAGTATGTTTGAATTTATGATAATGATTTTTTTAAATAAAGCTATTGAACTTTATAGATTAATCTGGTAATCCCCCTAAAAATAATAGGATCTAAAAGTAGAATTTTCTCTTAAGATACGAGCAGGAGATTCTGCATGAAAACATCTAAATTTACTGACAGTCAGATCATGTCCATCTTGAAACAGGCAGAATCTGGCACACCTGTAGCGACCCTTTGCCGTGAATACGGCATGAGTAATGCTACCTTTTATAAATGGCGTGCCAAATATGGTGGTATGGATACATCATTAATGGCTCGACTGAAAGAGCTAGAAGCCGAAAATACCAGACTTAAAAAGATGTATGCTGAAGAGCGATTAAAGGCCGAAATCATCCAGGAAGCAATGGCAAAAAAGTGGTAAAGCCATCTTGCCGGCGTAAGATGGCACAACAGGCAGTTGCCCAGCATGCCATTAGTATTCGTTTGGCTTGTAAAGCATTTGGCATTAGTGAAACCTGCTACCGCTATCAAGCCAATCTCAGCGATGACAATGCACTCATTGCTGAACAGCTCATTGAACTCACTGAGGAGAATTCCGACTGGGGCTTTGGTTTGTGCTTCTCGTATTTACGGCATGTTGAGAGTTGCTGCTGGAATCACAAGCGGGTTTACCGCATTTACTGTGAGTTGGCACTGAATCTGCGTATTAAACCGAGAAGAAGACTAAAACGGCATGCGCCTGAACCATTGAAAGAACCAATCCGAGAAAATCAGGTTTGGTCATTAGATTTTATGCATGATCAGCTTTCCGATGGTCGCAAGTTTCGATTATTGAATGTGATTGATGATTACCGCCGCGAAGGCCTAGCCATTGAAGCAGGGTTCTCATTGCCCACAATCAGGGTTATTCGTACGTTGAATCAATTGCTGGAGTGGAGAGAAAAACCGTTAGTGATCCGATGCGATAATGGTCCCGAATTTATCAGTCACGAATTTGTGCGCTGGGCTACTGAGCACGGTATTCGTATTGAATATATTCAACCGGGTAAGCCACAGCAGAATGCGTATATTGAACGCTATAATCGGACCATACGTTATAGTTGGCTGAGCAAGCATTTATTTGATACTTTGGATGAAGTACAAGATTATGCAACAAACTGGTTGTGGCATTACAACCATGAAAGACCACATCAAGCTAACAAAGGAAAGCCACCTCTAATGGCTGCTTAACCTCTACTTTTAACTTCGGTTATTTATGGGAGGATTACCACCATCAGCAACACAAAAATGAGTTCCACTCTAGTTAACATCTTAGTTTCATTTACTATCCGCATGCTTCAACAGCAGCTTTGAATGTTTCACTTAACCTTTAAACTTTTTTAAAAGTTAAATGTATTTACATATGAGTTCTAAAATTTGATAGAATTTATTAAAAATTTAGATTCTAAGTGTAAATAATGAGAAGCGCTAATATTCGACGTGATGGTTACTTAAAATTTCTGAATACATGGCAAAACCGTGATGTCATTAAAGTACTTTCAGGTGTACGTCGCTCTGGAAAATCCACCTTATTGGCGATGTTTCAACAAGACCTAAAAGCACAGGGTGTACAAGCCGAAAACATCATTGCCATCAACTTCGAATTTATGGAATTTGAAGAACTCACCGATTACCGTAAACTACATGATTATGTATTGTCCAAAGTTGATAAAAGTAAAAAAAACTATGTTTTTTTAGATGAAATACAACATGTTACCAATTTTGAGAAAGTGGTCGACTCTTTATATGTTCGGGATTATATCGATTTATATATTACAGGCTCAAACGCATTCTTTCTAAGTGGAGAACTTGCGACTTTACTTACAGGACGCTATATCGAGCAACATGTTCTACCTTTGTCATTCCAAGAATTTAAACAGTGGCATATTGAAAATAATCCGATCATCCAACAATTATCCAATCGTGATTTATATGCCATGTATACGCGCAGTAGTTTCCCTTATACGCTTGCCATGACTAGCCAGCAAGAAACTTATGATTACTTGCAAGCGGTCTATGCCAGTGTAATGTTTAAAGATGTTATTCCCCGTTTGAATACTGCCGATATTAACTCTCTCGAGCGTGTCGCAAGATATTTGGCAAGCGTGACAGGCTCACCTATTTCCATCAATAAAATTAAAAATACCTTTGTTTCAAGTGGGGTTAAAATTTCATTTGAAACAGTAAAACGCTATATTCAGGGCTTACAGGACAGTTTGTTATTTTATAGTGCTGCACAATTTAAAGTACGCGGGCGTGAGTTATTACAATCCTCTGAAAAATACTATTTAGTTGATGTCGGATTGCGCCGGATTATGTTGCCTGATGCTAATGCTGATCAAGGTCATATCTTAGAAAATGTAATTTATCTTGAGCTTATCAGACGAGGTTATACGGTCTATGTAGGGCGGGTTGATGAATATGAAATTGATTTTGTTGCTGTCGATACTTTACAGAATTTAACTTATTATCAAGTGGCATTAGAAACGCTCAATGAGGAGACACTCAGCCGAGAGTTACGTCCATTACAGAAAATTTCTGATTCGTATCCCAAATATTTACTTACCTTAGACACGATAGGGGCTGAAGCAAATTATAATGGTATTGTAAAAATGAGTGCTCTCGAATGGTTGCTATCTGAAAATAAGTAAAGTTGAGGGTAGACATGAATACTCTTATTTATTGACGCAGATTAAAACTCAAAGACTTTTCAGCATCATCCAAGAATGTATTCAAGCATAATTTCTGCTCCAATTGTGATGGATCGATTTACCTCGATTCGATTGAGTCAGACCCTCATGATTGAGCCAGAGTCGCTTACTGAAAGTAGCGAGAATTGCGCTGGAGTTTCTGAAGGATATTAATTCCTTAGTTTGCCCATTCATCCATGTGGGCATTTTTTTTGATCAAAATACAATGCTGTTCTTGCTAAAAAATGACGGCACCTACAATAAAACACAATATTCCAAAAATAATCCAAGGCCAGATCTTTGTCTTCGGTTGTTCTAAATTCTGAGGATTATATTCCGTGTGTTCTAGCGATGTCGGTTGTGGAACACGGGTCTTTTTAGAGTAAGGTTGGTGTTTAGAGTAAGATAGTCCCGTACCTGGAATGCCGACACTGGTTCGCGTACCTTTTTTCCCAATATTTAGAGAAGCACCAGGTTTGCCAATGCTGGCACTGCTGATGCCTTTATGGGTCAGATTAATTTTAAAACCCGGGAATAATTTAATACTTTTACGAAATCTAAAACCCATATTTCTCTCATTCTAAATTTAGCTCAATTTACGCTCTACACCAGGATCCATGATCTGCTAGAGATCGTACTTTGACGGCTATCATCACGATATTAGTATATTTTTTATCTGGTGATTGCAATACTATCTTTAAATACCGTCAAAAATCTTTACTGTATATTTGCTGTAGGGTAATCTTAAAACTACTATTTTTTGACTGATTGGTATATGACGACAGATAAGCATGAAGTCCTGCTACGAATGCGAGCGATCGAGCTGCTTGCTTACTGGGAAGGTCGTTTGGTTACCAATCGTTTGATGAGTTGGTTTGGACTGAGTCGACAGCAGGCTTCTGCGGATATCAAGCGCTATAATACGCTGTATAACCCCGATGCCTTGATTCATGATCCCTCAGTCAAGGGTTATGTGCCTAAAGCCAGCTTCCAGCCTGTACTGACTACAGCGCATATCAATGAATATCTCAATATGCTCTCGGGCTTGGTCAGTGAATCACATGCCCTGATTGCGACACCAGAACCGAATCTATCAGCGGTCCAGTTACCCGATCGCAGTGTGCGTCCTGAAGTCATCAGGGAAGTGTTGCGTGCCTGTCGAACACAAAGCTGTCTCAAAATTATTTATGCCTCCATGCAAAATCCGCAGTGGCATGAACGCATGATTTCCCCACATACCCTGGTGTATACCGGTTTTCGCTGGCATGTCCGTGCCTATTGCCATCAGAGCAAGCAGTTTAAGGACTTTTTACTCTCCAGAATTGATCGCACACCTGTTGTGGTGGCGATTGAGTCAGTAGACCCTGCTCAGGATCAGCAATGGCATGAAGAAATTGTACTGACGCTGATCCCTAATCCAAAATTGAATGAAGCTCAAAAAGCGCTGGTCGAAAAAGACTTCGGCATGCCTGATGGTAGATTACAGATTCTGGTGAAAAAAGCCCTGGCTCACTATACCTTGCAGCGCTATCAGGTCGCGATCACGCTGGCTGAGGCGGAAGATGCCTTGAAATATACCTTAGTGTTACAACGTTCAGATATCGAAAAGCTGTCGTCTTACCTGTTTGATCAAGCTTCATAGGAGATTGGCTATGTTAGAACAATTTCATTATGACAGTGACCTGATTGGCGGTTCCCTGATGGTGCGTGAAAGCCGGCTGATCGCGGATCTGTTATTACGAGAAGCGACTCCAGAAATATGGCATCAGGCCATTCAGGTTGACAATATTCTGCAAAAAAGAACACCTGCTTCAGCTCAACGCAATGCCACCGCTATTCGTAAGCGTCTGGAGCGCTTGGAGCCTGATTTCTGGAAAGCTTTGCGTGATGGGGATGATGAGCTGGCGACCCAGGTGGCTTTTTGTGGGGCACTGGAACGCAACCTGTTGCTGCTTGAGTTTATGGAAACGGTGATGAGAGAGGCCTATATCTCTCAGGCTCAATACCTGGACAGTTATATCTGGTCAGATTTTCTGGAGGAGCGTTCACAACGAGATCCGGATATCTGTGATTGGAAAGAGTCCAGCAAGAAAAAAATGGGGCAGGTGGTCTTTCGCATGCTGGCAGAAGCCGGTTACTTAAAAAGTACCCGTAAGCTGGAGTTGCAGCGCGTGATCGTCAGAGCAGAGCTGCGTAGCCTGTTGGAAGAACATTATAGACAACGCATTAAAAGATCTATGGAAGTGTCGCTATGGACGCGGTAGTTGTAGAGGGGCAGCAATGAGTCAAACAATACATGAGCGTCTGAACCAGATTCCAGAGCGAATTCTTTCCACTGAGTTTCTCACTGGACAAGGATTGGGCAATGAAATTGGCTTCTGGATTTTTGATTATGCACCTGAAGATGAGTTGAAAGTGCGCGAATATCTGCATTTTCTAGACGGGATGCTGGAGAAAAAACACAGTCAGCTGAAGGTGGTGAATATCAACCTGCTGCAAGCCGTGGTGGATTATCTGGATGAGCGTAACTTCATCGATAAAGCCATTCAAATGCAAAAAGCCAAAGGCGATGAAGCGCTGCTCAAAGCCTTAAAGGGCCCACTGCATATGGATAAGTTCGCGCCCTATCTGGTGAGTAAATATGCCACCAATGCACAAGATATTGTGTTGATGACTGGGGTAGAAGCAGCAAATTTACGAGCATCAGTCGGTACGACTGGTGATTCATACGATAATGCTTTGGCTGAAACGGTGAATGGCTTATACAAAACAGAGGTGATTGAATATTTAAAAGCAGATTGGCAAGGTTTAGCGGATGTACAACTGGCGACACTCAACTGGGTAGATTGGTTCAATAAAAAGCGTGTACACAGTTCACTGGGTTATGTATCCCCTTTTGATTTTGAAGCAATGTACTATGATAAGATTAACCTGTTAGGTCAGGTGGCCTAACTTAAATAAAAAGTCTCCGACAAACCCGGTACGGTTCACCTTGATCGTCAAGTTGATGCGTTGAAAGAAATTGGCTGTGAGCGAATTTTTGAAGACAAAGCATCGGGTAGTAACTCCCAACGAAAAGGCCTGGATGATTGTCTCAATTATTTGCGAAAAGGGGATGTGCTAGTTGTTTTGGATTTGGATAGGTTAGGGCGGTTAGCCAGTGACCTGATTAAACTCATTGATGAGCTGGCAGAAAAAGACATTGGCTTTAAAGCCATTAACTCACCGATGGATACCACAACCCCTGCAGGACGGGCATTTTTGCAGATTCAAGCCGCTTTTGCGGAGATGGAACGTAATATCATTCGTCAACGAGTGAAAGAGGGGATAGCTGCTGCTCGTGCTCGTGCTCGTGCTCGTGGACGTAAAGGTGGGAGACCTAGAATCATGACGGCTGAGAAACTTAAATATGCCCAGCATCTGATGGCTGATCAAACCAAGAGTATTCCAGCGATTTGCAAAGAGCTTGGCGATATTCCCAGCAGTACGCTATATCACTATGTGACAGCGAAAGGGGAGCTTAAAAAGGCAGGAGTGGATTTGCTAGCAAAAGCACCTTAGCAGCAATTAGTATGTAAGCGTCGTCTAACAGGCTTAACAAACCTTCTTATTATATTAGGTTGTTCGTTTTTCTATACTTGTCTAAGACAGATAACGCGGGAGCAGCCTTTATACTTTACCAAATTTGTGATAAAATAGCCTATGAGCTACAAATTAGGTTTGGGCATGTATGATATTCGGACAACGGCGGATTTTGATACATGGTTGAGAAAGCTAAAAGACAGACAAGCTGTTAAAGCAATTGTGTTACGGTTAACCAGAGCAGAAGCAGGCAACTTAGGCGATATCAAATCTGTGGGTGGCCAAGTGAGTGAAATGCGAGTATTTGTTGGCGCAGGCTATCGCTTGTACTTAACCATATAAGGTCAGACTTGACTGCGCGCCTAAAGTGGCTTGAATACGACCAGAAGTTGCTGCAGTGACTGGATCCTTAGCTTGTGCAAGGTTTTTAATGGTATTTTTCGCTTTTAATCCGGCACTAATACCCGCCATGGCTTTCATGCGATCAGAATCAGCGTTTTCACCCGCTTTAACAAGTCCATTGATACTGTTGTATTGGTCGACCAGACCATTACTGACACTGACGGTTAATCCTGATTGCTTAAATTTTTGTTGTGATTGGCTGTCTTCAGTTGCCGTGACATTGACGATATCAGCCGATTTTGCGGTAATGTCAATGTTGCCACGATTTGGATCAATTATCTCTTTACCCGTATCAGCCCCCATTCCAGCAACCACGTCACTGGCAGTTTGTTGATAATGGTTACCCGCATTAATTACCACATTGCCATCAATGGCGCCCACGGTACTACCGGTGTGATTAACGACATTACGCTGATTGTCCATTGACTGTTTTTGTGAGCCGATGGTGAGTAGCTACTAGAATAGGGGTAGGAACGGCTATTGCTACGGGTGCTGCCAGTGTAGTTGCAACACCAGTTGTAGTCCCGCTTACTCTAATAGGAGGTGTTACTAGCGCTTTATATTCGATTCTTAAAGATAAATAAGGCGATTCAGATATTTAAGTGATTTTTTTTGTATACAGTGTGAACAGGAGTAATAAAAATTAATAATTATATTTTAGGGTTAAATATTGGTAATCATGATTCTGCGGCGGCGCTTATTAAAAATGGAGAAGTAGTAAGATATATTGAGCAAGAAAGAATCAGTAGAAATAAGATGGCACTGGGCGAACCACCCATTGATGCTATTTTGGCATGTTTAAATAGTGAGGGAGTTTCTATTCACGATATTTCAGCCATATCCGTCGGGATGGACTGGCAGTATAGAAATAATATATATGAAATGTCTGAAGAAGAAAGAGATAAGTATAAAAAATTTGAAAATAGAGATTGGTTTTTACCATCAGAAATTTTTGGAGATAAATTACCTCCAGTTTATATAATAAAACATCATCTAGCACATGCAGCTAGTGCCTATAGACTAAGTGGGTTTAAGCAGTGTGCTATTCTTGTAGTAGACAATCGGGGGGAGGAGTTCTCAACTTCTTTAGGAATAGCAAAGAATGGAGAAATTACTTTCTTTAAAGAAATCAACATTCAAAATTCGCTTGGTCTTTTCTATAATAGAGCTGCTGAATTTACGGGGTTATATGGTAAGCATAGAGAGGTAGGGAAGTTTATGGGGTTAGCTTCATATGGTCAACCCACAATGCCAATGCCATTAATACCATCGAGAAATAAACTCCTTTTTGCTAGCTTTCCAAATATAGAAAATGAAAGCATATTCAATTCCCTCTCATTAAGAAAACAACAATTTAAAGAGTATTTTGAAGAAAATTGTTTTCCTTACGAAACCGGAAATGTTGAAGAAATAATGAGTTATGCAAACTTTGCTGCATCTGTACAAAAAGCATTAGAGGACGTTTTAATTGATTTTGTAGAAGAGCTAAAAGAGTTTTCAGATATAGACAATTTAGTTCTTGCTGGTGGAGTTGCCCTTAATTGTTCTGCAAATGGAAAGATTGAAAAATCTGGTATTTTTAAAAATATATTTATACCACCTTTCCCTTCTGACTCTGGAACTGCTATCGGTTCTGCCTTAGAGGTGTATCATCAGTTGTATGCCAAAGAAGAGGTTAGCAAAACGCTTAGAGTAGCTGGACTAGGAATTTCATACACACAGCATGATACTATACTCGTATTAGAGAATTATAAAGACAGAATTCGTTACTCCATACTCAAAGAGAATGAAATGTTCGATTCAGTTGCTAAAGAAATCTCAGAAGGGAAAATTATTGGTTGGGTACAGGAGGGATTTGAAGCAGGACCAAGAGCGTTAGGATATCGCAGCATACTTGCAGATCCAAGAACTAGACGAAGTTTAATTAAATTAAATTTAATTAAAGAGCGAGAAATGTGGAGGCCAATAGCTCCAAGTATTTTACAAGAGCAATACTCCAATTTTTTTGAAGGCAATGCAGATTCAAAATATTTTATGAATGTCGCTACTATTGTTAAAGAGGACAAACGTAAAAATATTCCTGCGGTCGTTCATGTAGATTATACGGCTCGGCCTCAAGTAGTACCTAAAAAACATCATAAATATTATGGGTTAATTAGTGCATTCTTTAAATTGACTGGTGTTCCTGTATTGTGTAATACATCATTTAATAGCCGAGGTATGCCTTTAGTCAATACTCCTAAGGATGCCGTAGACTGCTTTTTAGAAAGGCAAATAGATGTATTAGTAATTGGTAATATTGTTATTAAGAAGGTTTAAGAATGTTTGTTTTTGATGTTTCTAGTTTTATTAGTTATAAAGAATATACCGATTTTATTGATACTTTGAAAAGCAAATTTGATGAAAAGAGAAATAGCCTTTTTGATATATATAATATTACTAATTCTGCAGTTTGGAATAATCGTCCAGATGAATATACTGAGTTTAGAGATAAATATCGAAAACTTAGACAAGATATAATTAATGAAATTATTAAAAAATTTCGTAAATTTTTACCAAATAATTGTCTAATTTATGAATTTGGTAGTTTAACAAAATTTACTGATAGAATTGAAAGTGATATTGACTTAACCTTTTGTTACGATGAAAAGAAAAGTTATACTTTTGAATGCGCAGAAGAATTAATTTATTACTCTATTTGCCATGTGTTTGAGCACTCAATAGATCATATTCATGGAAAATTCCAGCATTATCCTATAACTTGTGAATTTGATAATTTAACGGAGAAGGATAATTTATATATTTTGAAATTTGATCAGGCTTTTATTGAATATAAATGTGGTCCTGAAGCTTTAATTGAAAATATCATGGGCATAAAGAATGTAAGAGATTATCAATCACTCATTGATGGTTATCAAGAAAAGTACACATTACAATGTAATATTGATTGCTTGTATTCTATTCTCATAATAGAAAACTCCACGGAACATGACTTTATTGGAGACTTAGTGAAATTAGAAAATAAAAACAATATCTTTTCAAATTATAATTTTGATTATAATGAATATTTATTTGAAGATGCAATTGAAGTGTCAAATCTTAAAAAGGCTTTCAAGAATACGATAATTTCAATGTATATTATGATTTCTTTCCTAAGAAAAAAAGTTGCATGGTTAAATCAATATTCAATGACAATAGATGATGTCTTTAAGAGTAATGAGCTCATTCTCTTTTTCGGAAGCGAGTACATTGAAAGACTTAGAAATTCATTTATCCAAATGATTTTTTATTGGGATAGAATGGAATTATTATTAAACAATCATAATATTTCCCTAAGTACCAGATGCCATACGGTATTTTCTAAAAAAAATTTAGATGATATGTTATATGAAAAATATAGTGAAACGAATTTATTGGATAAAATTTTAATTTCAATTAATAATTTGAACACTGTGATCTTTCACGGTTGGAGAATTATTAATGAAAAGTGATAATAAAATTTTCATTAAAAAAATATATATAGATACGCATTCAATTACGATTTTTTTTGATATTGATAGCTCAGAAGAAATGGAAATAGAGGCATGGTTAGAAAATAAAAATAAATATAAGCCTCATATATTTTATATCAAAGTTGATAATAAAAAACGAAGAATTGTAATTGAAAATCAAGCATTACAATCTTTTATTAAAGAATTCCCTGGTGAATCGTTTAAACTTTCATTATCTACAATGACTAAAAGAATTACCTATAAGGTTTCCTCGAACCTTAAAAACATATATCTAAATGATATTGATATTTTGCTGACTAAGGAGCTTTTAGCTTTTAATAATAGAGATTCGATTCCAAAGAATGAACTACTGATAAATGAGCAAGTTAAAATTCAATATGAAAATAAGTTAGAACTTGAAAACATTACTGTATTACCTGTTGATACGTTAAATATTGGTTCATGCTTTAGTAGAAGTGTCTTTAAGACACATGAATATTTTAATCCTGGATATAAAGAGTTTTTTCATCTAAAAAAGACGCTATTCCACAATTCATTTATCTCTCTTTTTTCTGATCCTGTTAACTATACCTTTTCTAACGTCGAGGATTTAATAATGGGAGATGCAGCTTTATACATTGGAATAGAATTTATAAAAAATCTAGATGAACAGTTTATAGATAATAATTTTAAATTAGTCGTTATAGATAATTATATAGATGCAACTAGTCCGATTATAAAATGCGGCACTCACTCATTTTTAACATACAATAAATATCTAGCAGAATCTATCTTTAAGCGGCTATTTTCTTCTTGTGATATTATATATCCAGGAACAAAACAGCATTTAGAGTT
The DNA here is from genome assembly GCF_000369425.1 of Acinetobacter sp. NIPH 284. NCBI lineage: Bacteria > Pseudomonadati > Pseudomonadota > Gammaproteobacteria > Moraxellales > Moraxellaceae > Acinetobacter > Acinetobacter sp. NIPH 284. The sequence continues at coordinate 31,407 of NZ_KB850006.1, read as the reverse complement.
ATATCGAAAAAGCATAGTTAATTTTAGGAATATATTGACTAAATATAATGTTAAAAACGTTATTTTAATTGGAGGCAGACAAAGTCAATATAAAATTAATGAACAAACAAACCAAGTAAGTCCATGGAATGATAAGATGGAGTGGATATTAAACGTCAACAAAAATTGGGATGAGGTTGATAGAATTTTCTTAGAGGAAATACCAAATTCCATTTATATAGATAAAAGAACTACTTATTGGAAAAGTGATGTTTTTAGCCCAATGATTGGAGGTGCTTCACCATCTCACTATCAAAGTGGATATTATAAAGAGTTATTTAACGATATAATATCTTTTTTAAGTCGGGACTCGGTTGATGAAAAAAGATATAATCAGTAGTTATATAGGCAATGTGATCGAAAGTTGTAGAAGTATTAATTATGATCAGATTATAAATATATACGATGTTTTAATTACTGCTGTTAGCAGGGGAGGAAAGATCTATATTTGTGGAAATGGTGGGTCTGCATCTACAGCTTCACATTTTCAGACTGATTTAAATAATGCTTTTTCAATTACTTTAAAATCCATGCCAGCTATTTGTCTAGCTGATAATTTATCAACAACAACGGCTATTTCTAATGATTATTCTTATGATGATGTATTTCTGCATCAATTAAAATTCATTCTAAACGAAAAAGATGTACTCATAACCATATCAGGTAGCGGAAACTCAACTAACGTTGTGAAAGCGGCTGAATATGCAAAAAATAAAGGCAATGTTGTAGTTTCTATGGTTGGATTCGATGGTGGGAGATTGAAAATAATTTCTGATTTTTGTTTTCATGCTCCTGTAAATAATATGCAAATTTCTGAGGACTTGCATCTATTTTGCTGCCATCTTCTTTCTACATTAATTAGAGAATGTAAAAATAAACAATATGATTAGTTTAAATCAGTTACAGAATAGCGGTAATATATGTATTTTTATAAGACATGGCGAGAAAAATCTTGATGGATATGATTTATCGAGTGAAGGGAAAAAGCAATCTTTAGAGTTTGCTGAAAAACTATACTTGTTAAATAAAGAAATTAATGTATTCTCAAGCCCGGAACAACGATGCATAGAAACCGCAACTATTATAAACAATAGGGTAAATGGAGAGAGTAGTAATATTTCCCTCTCAAGCGCTTTGGGAAAACCAGGGATACAAGTAAAGAATGAAATTGAATATGCAAAACTTACAGATACTATGCGCTGTAGAGATATTTTTAGCGAATGGAAAAGAGGAAAGTGTTGTGAAGCTATGCACAGACCAGAAATTGTTAAGGAAAGAGTGATTTCTTTCTTTGAAAAAACTTCATTTAAGAATGATGGCATAACTCTTTATATCAGCCAATCAGGTACAGTTGCTTGTACTGGATATGCATTAAATTTGACTGATTATAAAAATGTTGATCATGAATGGGTCGACTATCTTGATGGATATATTTTTAAGCTATAATATGGCAGTTATTATATTTGATTTATTTGGCACACTAATTGATATTGATGACAATCAAAATGATTATGATAAAGCCTTGAAATGGTTGGCAGATACATATTTTGAAAATAGGTTTATAGAACTAAAAAAATTATCTGAAATATTCAAAGCTAAATATCTTGAAGATAGAAAAAAATCAAATAAAGAAAACTCATTTTTTAATCAGTTAACTTTCTTTGAAACTACATTGGGTATCGAAATTTACGATGATTTCACTTCAGTTGAGTTAAATTTCATTCATCTTTTTCGTAGAGAAAAATTAATCGATGGTACACATGAACTCTTAAAATATTTGATAAAAAATAATTATAGAATTTTTATATTAAGCAATAGCATCTTTTCTGGAACTAACTTAAAAATACATTTAGATCATTTAGGCATTGGAAAATACATAGAGGAACTATTTTCTAGCGCTGATATAGGTTTTCGAAAGCCTTCAAAAGAAATTTTTACTTACGTGATAAATAGATTAGAAATTAAAAATCCTAAAGAAGTATATTTTGTTGGAGATTCTTTAGAAAAGGATTATAATGGAGCAAAGAATATTGGATTCACTCCAATTTTAATGGGAGTAAATGAAGAAATAGTAAGTTTAAAGTTTACCAGTCTTCCCAACTTACTAGAATATTTAAGAACTAGCTAATAATGATAAATAGCTTATTTTAACGCTATTTTTCACTAGACCTCTTTCATAAATCAAAAAATATACAACTTTTAGGTCGAAAAACATTCTGCAAAACTTTAGATTTTAAAGCATAATTGCGCCATGAAATATCTCGAATCCAAAAAGCTTTCTGATTCTCAGTTTAAGCGTTATACAGGCATATCCAGTTCAATATTTTCTCTTATGGTTGAACAAATGCAGATGCAAATCCCTGCTAAAGGTAGACCACCCAAACTATGCCTTGAAGATCAAGTTTTACTCTGTTTAAGCTATTGGCGTGAATATCGCACTTTATTTCATGTTGCTGCAAGTTATGGCGTATCAGAACCGACCGCATCTAGAATTGTTCGTCAAGTTGAGGATACTTTGATTCAATCAGGTTTATTTAATTTACCGAAAGAATTACCTCAAGGTGATGGTATAGACTGGAATGTGGTGATTGTAGATGCCACTGAAATTCCAATCCAAAGACCTAAAAAAACAGAAGAAAAGCTATAGTGGCAAGAAAAAGGCACATACATTTAAGTTACAAGCAATCATTCACTACAGAACTCATCAAATTCTAAGTTTATGTACCAGTCGTGGATCTGTTCATGATTTCGAACTATTCAAGCATAATTTAAACCAAATTCCTGTCGGTGCTTTTATCCTTGCAGATAAAGGTTATCAAGGAATCTATGCGGTGTTTACGGATAGCTTATTGCCATTAAAAGCAAAAAGACACTGTAAATTGCATCCTGAACTGAAAGCTTATAACCGAGAAATCAATCAAAGAAGAATTGGAATTGAGCATGTATTTGGTAGGCTCAAAACCTTTAAGATTCTTGCTGGATGTTATCGCAATCGAGGAAAAAGACTGGGCTTAAGATTTAATTTGATTGCAGGAATCTATAATTTAGAACTGAGTGAAAAATGACTTATGAAAGAGGTCTATTTAATCCTTATTAAAGAAAGAAAGCCATGTTTCATTTGATAAATTTTCAGCATCATAGAATTTACCACGAGAAATAATTAATTGAGATAAAATGTTCTTTAACCTATTACTTGAATTTTTTAACTCGTTAAATGGTAAATATGCATCATATGGAGATATATTTAACAAAAATGCATCATGTTTAAATTTGTCGATATAAAAATTAATAAAATCCTCACTACCTCGATTAACTTGTTTTATTATTTCATAATTTTGTAGCTCGGCCCTATCAAATTTCAAACCGTTGTTGGTGTAGCCCAGGAATGATGGTGTGCAAGATTGGGTAAATAACTCTAATAACAAATTATTCTTTCCTGTGCCATAATTTAGATGCAAATCAAGTAAATCTTTATTTAATGTATTAGAGAATAGATACGAATGAATTGAATCATCCATTGTATATAACGCTGCCATGTTTTCAATAGGTTGTGTATACCCAGCAAGCAAAGAATATACCTGACAATCTAATTCTAAATAGTTATTAATAATATTTTTTAGAATTAATGGACCCGTACCTGCCCAACCCACATCAACAATTGCAATGCTTTTTGAATTACCAACTGATTGTCTTACAGATTCCACTGTTGCATTAATATCATCTTTGAAAGAGTCGATGATTTGTGTTTTATTATCATAAAATAAATCTTCAATTTTTTGAGCAGTGGTTTTTGATAAAATATCATCTTTTGATAAATTATAACTATCTAAATTACCAATCAAATATTCAATTCCCAAGAAATTTAATAAATGCTCTATTTTTATATTATAAACACCTCTTGCTTTGTGCCAAATCATCCTCCGACAAAATTCATAAAAATTTTCGAAAGCCGTAATTTTTGTACCCGCTAATCTAGACCAATGAAAATATTGCCAATTTTTATGATTCGGTAATTTGTCATACACCTTACTATAAACATCTCCATCTCTTGATAAAAATAGAACTTTATCAATATTACGAGTAGTAGAGAATTTATTCACCCATTGTACAAACCCTAAGATGTATATTCCGCCATATATATAGCCTAATTTATAGGCTTCACTATATTCATTGTTTTGACAATAGAGATGATTGTTAATAATTGCTGAGTATATTCTTCCAGCAATATATGACATACTACTTACTCTATTTTTGTTTCCAATGTCATTTATGTTTTTATAATAGAAAGTATTAAGGCCTAAATTTTCAGCATTTTCGATGTCAGAGATATAATTATCTCCAACATGGATAATCTTTTTATTTTTATACTTTTCTTTAATAATGTGATAAATGTCACCTCTTTTCTTAGATTTATTTAATTCGGAAGAGACATATATTTCATCAATAAGGGGATATCCATTATTTTTTAATATCTCTCTTATTTGCTGTTTAGATAAATACATATCTGTGCATATAATGATTTTTTTCTTGTTTTTAATACATTCTGAAATTATTTTTTGAAAAAATTGGTTTACATAACAATAGTTAAGTTCTAATTCAAATTCTAACTGTGCTGTTTTAATTGGACATAAATTTGTTTTTTTTGAAATTAAATTATAAATTTCGCTTAAAGTAGTATTATCATGATTATATTTTTCTTGATTAAGTTTTCTTACTTCATCTTCAGAATCGACCCTGATTTTAGAAAATTTATATATACCCAATCTGCTCTCCATAATAGAGAAAAGCACTCTTGGACTTGTAAATGGACGAAAAATCAATGTGTCAAAAACATCGAAAGAAATAACATCATACTCACAAAGTTTATTTAATAAATCCTTAGGCTCGGCCCTAAAGTTTTCTGAATTATAATATAAATCTATATTGCTATGCATATCTATCTCAATTTGCTATTTTAGAAGGGAGCCCATTACTAACTATATATCCATCTGAGCTAATTCTCCATTCGTTTGTAACAGTTAATCTTCTAACCTCAATCTCTTCAGAATATCTTGGTGTCAAATAATGAAAATTTTGATTTTTTGATCCTACCCAGTTACGAATAGTTTCTTGCTGTGTATAATCAAACTCACCATCAATCAGTAGATCTGTATATTTTAATAAGTTTTGACTACCAAAGAATTGACTTTCCGTTAAATCCTCAAGCAAGTAACCTGTGAAGACCATCACTGATAAATCGATTTCATGAGCATATTTAGCAATATCTGCCAAACCTTTCGCTTGCAAAAAAGGTTCGCCACCTAAAAAGGTAATGCCTTCTAATGAAGGATACTTTTTTTTAGCTGCACACAATTGCTCAATAATCTCCTTAGAAGAAAAGATATGAGTAGGTTTAATTTTTAACAATTCCGGATTACAACAGCCTTGGCAACGTTTTAAGCAACCTTGAACCCAGACTACAAAACGCAGTCCAGGCCCTTCAGCTTCGGTCGCTTCTACAATATTCGCAATATTTAACAAGGGCATCATTATTCCCACTCAAAATCAAACAACTTACCAGCTTGAACAATTCGCAAAGTTTTATCTTTCATCTGAGTGGGATTTTGTGCACATTCAAAAATAAATTCTGCTAAAGGGTCAAATAATGCTTGGGTTAAAATATTTAATACACCACGACCACCATGTTGTAGATTGACTTGTTTAACCAACATTTCTAACGCTTTATCCTCATTATCAAAAACCACATTCTCAACGTCCCATTTATCCTTTAAGCGTTCAATTAAGGGTTTAAGCTTAGCACGGGCAATATCTTTTAATACATCAGTATTTTTCATAAAATTAAACGGAATAATATTAGCATCACCAATACGCCCTAATAGTTCTGGACGATTTAATTCATCACGGAAATGCGACTGTACCGCTTGTTTGAATTGTTGTGCAACTATATTTACATCATTATCAGGTAAAATTTGAGCAGCACCAATATTTGATGTAAACACAATAAATGTGTCAGCAAATGAAATGGTTTCACCTTTACCATCAGTTAGACGACCATCTTCTAAAATTTGCAAAAATTTATCCAAAATACGAGGGTGTGCTTTTTCAATTTCATCAAATAATAATAAAGAAAATGGGCGAGATTTGACAGCATTCGTTAACTGCCCACCTTCTTCAAAACCCACATAGCCTGGGGGGGCTCCTACTAAGCGTTGATCTGCGTGCTCATGATTAAATTCGGACATATCAAAACGTATACAGGCATCTTCATCCCCAAACAAGAACTCTGCCAATGACTTTGCTAATTCTGTTTTACCGACACCTGTAGGACCAACAAAGAATAAAGCACCTTTTGGGGTGCGTGCTTTGATTGAATGTTGTAAACCTGAAAAACCCGTATAAGCACGAATCAAAATTTTATTGACCGCTTGGATAGCTTGCTCTTGTCCTTTTACTCGTTGGGCTAATATGGATTGAGTTTCTTTTAAACGTTGATAATTTAGTTTTTCCCAAGGAGATTGTCGTTTTCCATAACGATATAAAGACACTAAATTATTAATGTTAATACCACCTGATTGCTGACGTGATAATCTTACTAAGTTATCAATATCTCTAAGAGATAATCCATCGGTCAAAGTAACTAAATTAGCTAAAGCTTGGCTACCCACACTTAAGTTATCAGAAATATTCCATTGCACTTGACGTGCTAGAATAGCGTGTTCTCGCTCTTGTATACTAGGAAGAGCAATATTAATTTCAGCGAAAAAAGGATTATTCAAATAGACTGATGGTGGTAGGATACTAGTGCCAGCACATAAAAAAATTAATACGCTTTGAGCTTGCACCATACTTTGAGGTGAATTAGATTGCTCACTGTCTCGTAAACTAGTTGAAATTTGCTGTAACCACGCCCTTTCAGTTTCACTTAGTGCATTTACCTGACCAAACAAATAATTAGACCAATCAATAATAAAGGCAACTTTATTTTGAGTTTGTGTCATTACTCTTTCAGCAACTGCAAAGAAATTTTGAGGCTCAATTGGAATGCGTCCAGAGTTAGAGTTTGATTGGGTAGTCGTTTGCGTGTCATCATCAAAGCTATACTCTTCACCCTGTTCAACTTTCATACCAATTTGAGTTAACTGATTCCACTCATCACTAGAAATACCAGAGATACCATTAAGACGAGAATAAAATATAACTTGATTGAATCCTTGAGTTTTTAAACTACCTTCTATGACTCTATTTATAGGTGTTAGCGCATTAAAGCGATTAAATGCTAAGTCAATAATATTACCACTTACAATTAAAGCTCGACGTATCATCACTTGACGTTCAAAATTTTCTAGCCAAGCACTTATATATTCATTCATTAGCTTAATCTCGTTTTCTAGCGTTTTTGGTATGTATGGATAGGTGTTATCGGTTTTGATGTTGCTGATTCATCATCAGGATTTTCCCAAATTACACGCTCATCCGATAAGTCTACTCCATAAATATCTGATAATTTAGGTAATACTTGAGCCATATCTTTCTTACAGCTTTGTCCTTTATAGTTATCAAATTCATATCTCACAGAACCATCTAATTTCACACGGAAATTTGCTTGGTTGCCTTGCGGACGACTAGCTTGGATTACTACAACACTATCATCTCCATCGCCTTGTTTTTTAGGATTTAATACAGTAAAACCTGCCTGTTTTAATGATTGGTATACAGCTTTTACCATTTCTTTACGCACAGCTTCATCTTCTAAAGTAACGTCTTCAGCTTGATTGATTTGTATTGCTAGCTCAGATAAATTTTCGCCATCACTTTCTTTAAGCTGTTGTTTCAAAAGTTCTGACTGACTTTGAGGTAAATTCGTGGTTTCAATTACTTTAAGTAGGTTCTGTTTTTCTTCATTGACTAACTTTTGTTGTATTTGTTTGGCTGAGGTTGCTTGCGTTTCAAAAGCTTTTTGTTCAAACTCATGTTTTATAGCAGTGATAGCAGTTTGAATCTGTATAATATCCCAATTTTCATCTTTAACCTTTTTCTTTAAAAAAGATAAGGTCTTAAATGCTAAATTTCTTGCTAATTTATTTTCCCAATTAGTAGCTTGCTGCCATGCCTGTTCTTTTTGTTCCTGTAATCGCTCCGCCTCACGTTGTGCTTCTTGAGCCAAAAATTGTTGATGTTCTTCTTCAATTCGCCTAGCCTCTATCGCCTCTGACCACAAAGATTGAATCTGATTTCTTATTTCAAAACTTAGATTACGTCCATCATAAGCATTCATCAAACGAATGCGATTTATCTCATTACGAATTTGACTAACTTGTGTATTCACAAATTGTGCCAAGCCTTGTTGTTCTAAGGCTTGGAGTCGTTGTTCATATTGTTGCAAATAACTTGAAGTCATTTGCTTAATCTCTTGTTCACGACGTTTACGTTCTTTTTCACGTATTTGTCGTTCCCGCTCTAATCGCCATTGTCTTTCATGAATTGCACTCATAATTATACTCCTAAGCCACCACAATTCCGAATGCAGTTGCTTTGTTCTTTAAATTTTTATCTTTTGTATAGAGAACTACATCATTTAATTTATACGATAAAGCAACTGCTAAAAGCTCATCATCATTTTGACTGTTCTTAAAGTTACTTTGCGTACCCTTTGATATAAGGGAAAGAATCTCATCGCGCGCAGACTCGATATTGGTTGCCAATTTTAGGTTTTCAATATTACGAATTGCTTCTCTAATTTCATAAGCCTCGGCCTCTAAGTTTTCTAATACACGTGTGGTTTCTAGCTGTTTTTTTTCAGTTTCACGCATATTGCTTTCAGCATGAGATTTCTTATTATTTAACTCAGATTTTTGTGCTTCTAATAGTATTTTCTTTTGAGTTAACTCTGTTATTTTTTGCTCAATTACTAGCATCTCTGGTGATTTTTCGAGTTTGGAATTGTTTGTTTTTTTATTCTTTGCCATTATTTCGTTCCTCCTCAACTAAACCTTTTAATTTCTTTTTGAGTTCTGCTAATTCATCTTCTACGGTTGTAATACTTGAATTCATTGCTTTAATTTTCTCAGTAAATCCACCAATTACCTTTAACTCACGCTCATGTAGAATGTTATGTTGATTTAATTCTTCTTTTACATTATCAATCTCTTTTCTATTTTTTTCCTTTTGGAAATCCAATTCACTCAAAACAACTTTGGGAAGAATCACCGTATGAGTAGTTTGTATCTCAGGCAATTTTTCTGAATATTTGCGAATAAAATTGGTGTCTAAAATAGCAAATTTACTTTGCTGTAACTTAAATATTTTTCTTATTTTCTGTTCCCACGTTAGCAGTTTTTCGGAGAACTGCTGTAAAGTTTGTGAGTAGAAATTTGGATAATTTATTCGTAACTTGTCACATGCATTTTGCCAATATTGAATTTTATTTAATGTATCTAGATTAATAATCTTTAAATCCCAATGTTCAAAATCCAATAGTTTTAATGAGTCATACATATCAAACAATTCAACAAGTTCTACAATTTTTCGGATAGGTGACTTACTATTTTTAATGCCTAAATCAAATAGTGAGAACTGTAATTCGTTAGTAATTTGCTTCAAGCTGAGTGATGCATGATTGAAATATTCTATAAATTCTTGCAACTCTTTTTCATTAGAAATTGGACTTATTTTTTCTGTCCACAATTTAGGCATGAATTCTTTATTCCATGTCTTTACCACATCCTTATGAAATTGCACTGCTTGACTTACATTCATGATGGGCAATTTTGCCAAAAGTACATCTTCTTGTATAAAGTTTGCCAAGAATATTAACGTGTCATTATTAGGCGAAATAAAAGTTGGTAGATTGATAATCCAATTACCTTGTTGTTTAGAGAGTCGTTTAACAGGTAGGTGATAAGGTTGATGATCAAAATAGCATAATAGAGATCCTACTTCTTCTATAAATATATTATCACTATTAAATTGGAAAAATAATTGAGTAATACTGTCATTTATAGATAGGGGATTTGGTATGGATAAATGTTTTCCCTCTAGAGCAGCATTAGTTGAATTACTTGATAAAATTAAAGCAGGAATATTTTTAGCTATGTTTTGTGCATCTAGCAATTGAACAGTAATCGTATTTTCAACTTTAGTTAAATCTGATTTTTGGTCAGCTAATACAAGCGATAAAATTTCATAATTATCGCTATTTTCTAACTCAATAATATGTTCATTTAAAATCTTATTTGGAGCACTTAGTAAAGGTTTAAGAATATTAGTCTCTAAAATATCTGATGATCGAGTTTTAATCCATTCATTAAATAATTTATCACTACTAGGACTTACGCACTATTATTTATAGATTCTCTGTGGTAGGAGATGATTTTTATCGAGAATAAAGTCATCAATGAAGTCTTTGATGATTGGTCTAAATAATTTCTTCTGCCAACGATATACATTTTCAAAGATCCGCTCAAACTGGTTCTTTTGTATCTCGACGTAGGCCATCAAGGCTGCAAAAATATGATTCAAAATCAGTTTAGATCGTCTTACTTGAAACTTTTCAATATGACAAACCTGTTTAATCACTCGGTGATATTGCTCTATTTTCCAATGACTTGAATGTAATTCATGAAAACCCTCAAAGGACAATAAATCATCTTCATCTTGATGCACAATATAAAACCTCTGCTGTTCTTTTAACTGAGTCTTAAATAATTGTACAAAGCCAAAATCTTTGAGCCAGACCACTTGACCCTGATGAAAATCTGGCAATAAACGCAGTTGAAACCATTGTCCTTTTTCTGGGGAAACCTTACGGTTACAGTCGATACCAAACATAAATCGAATACCATATTTTCTTATGGTTTTTAGATTTCCAGTCGATGAATACCAACTATCACCTGTAATAAATTGAATCTTTGCACCCCAACTAAGTACTTCACTTAACATATCCATAAAGTAATCATTCTTGGTTTTACCCTCAGATTTGTCATAAATTCGGAAATTAATTGGAATATTTTGACCATTCTGATCTGTCGCATACAGGGTAATGAGATTAATCCCCTTGACGGATCGGTGGTGTTTGCCTGACCAAAAATAGCTAACCAAGTCCATATGTTGACTATATGGTTTATCTAAAACAGTATCATCAATACTGACTATAAGTTTATTATTATCAATATGTTGAATTGCTTCTTGATATAGGTCGTGAGGTGTGTAGTCTTCACGCTCCAGAAAGCGATTTACACTATCATGCGAGATATTATAAGTCTCGGCAAGTTGTGTGCAGCTAATAGAGTTCGGTTCTGTCATGAGAAAGCCCATATAAATGGGTAATGTACAAGTTGCTGTAGAAGCATGTTTAGTTCGTCTGATCACAGATACTTTATAAACTATTTTAATACTTTTTTGAATCCGTCAATGCGTAAGTCCTAACTACTATCAAGTTGTAGGTGGAAATTATCATCAAGAGACAAGGTTACAGGCACTGATTGGAAGTTTTCTTGCTCGATATAATGAGTAATGCCATTATCTTCTAACGCCACATCACTATCAAACCACTGCTGAGACTCAACTTCATTTCGACTTAATGTAGGCAATAAAGTTTCATCAATAGAGAATAAAGACTGTTCAAAAGAAATATCTATTTTTGAGGCTTTATTAAGTTTGTCATATTTTTGACTTACTGGATTAAAATAGAATTCAGTAATCGCAGTTCTACGTCTACCTGGAACTTTTTTACTTTGATAGAATTGTTTACCTGTATCAGTTAATGTTAAATTTGCAATTGCTAGTTCTTCTAAATTTTCCGTATCATCTAAATTAATCATACCTATATCTTTCATCGTACTTAAGGTATGACGGATAAATGTAGGTTCTAGCTTGAGAACCTTCGCTATTTGTCCTATGCTCTTTTGCTTTAACTGTGGAAATTCAGCCGCTAGACTCATTAGCAACTCTTCAAAAACTGTGGGTACGCCAACCTTGCGATAATGATAAGTGGTCGTAACTGTATAAATAGGATAGCCAAAAATAGATGTCTTTAGTTTTCTCATTGTGCTAACCTTTACTGTTCAATTTAGATGATACTTTAGGCAAAACATTTGCAAATTCTTGTGCTAGACAAATATTCCCACTCTCAGCTTGATATTCTAAAAACTTGAACATATTTTTATAAACCAATTTTTTATCAAAACCTTTTTCATCCATTCTTGGTAGTTTGACTTCTCGGTTTTCTAACATATTTCTCGCACCAAATATTAATAAAAGATTTTGTGCCCGCGACATCGCTACATTAATAAATTCAAAACGTGCAATATTGGCACGCCCAATACGAAATCTTTGATTTAAATCCCCACCATTATTTTTGACTAGACTAAGTAAAATAATTGGTTTTTCTTTACCTTGATAACGAATAACAGTATTGATTTCCAAATCTAATGCAGAAAACCAACCTTTTGTTTTACCTGTAGCTTTACGAATTTCTTCGCGAATTACACGGCATTGTGGTTGATAGAATGACACCACACCCACTTTCATTCTATTATCTTTATGATAACCCTCTAATTCCAATTGTCGATTTATTTCTACTAACGTTTGAGCAATCATACGTGCTTCTAATCTATTAATATTTCCTTGACCATCGTCAATCTTGAATCGTTTGCCTTGTTCATCATCTGTGGTATCAATCCATAGCACATGATCCTGTTTAGATAATAATCCTTTGAATGCGATATTATGCAACCTTTCCTTTTCTGGGTTGCCACACACTAGCTGCTTATCGTAGAAAAAATTAATCATATTCATAATATCAGGATGCATACGAAACTGGATGTTTAACCGCTCACGCAAACTTTCAGGTGCCTGTTCAAATAATTCTTTAAATAAGCTGGCGGTAACCATCTTTTCATATTTGTGTAGATTTGCTTCAGTCAAATCAGTGTTAGAGACTTCTTGGTCTTCATCGCTTGCGTTGCTTTCAACCTCATCTTCAAAAGTTAAGCCGTCCGCCTCATTAAATACAGGAGGTAATTGTCGATGGTCACCAACTAAAACAGCTTTTTTACCACGCATCAAAGGTAGTAGTAACTCTAGGGGTGTTGCTTTTGAAACCTCGTCAATAATGACTACATCAAAACCATCAAACTCATTTTCACTTAAGGTACGTTCATTTTCATTACAGGTGATTGCGACCAAATTACAACTTTCAAGAAAAGGTTTTTCCAATTCATTCCAATCTAATTGAGCATGTTCAGTAGGGTTACCTAAAATTGTGTCAAAGCGTTCAAGCAAAGGTAAAAAATCTTTGTTTTGGGAACGCATATCAGTTAATTGTTGATTAAGCTTTAAAATATTTTCTTCCTGTACCTTTACAGTTTCTATAAAATCTAAATTATTATTAAAGCCTCCATTAATTAACCATTGCTTCCCTTGTTCATTCTTTTCCTTACCACGATCCACAATTTTATTTAAGTTAATTTCAAGCTCATTAATGTTTTTCTTCTGAAGAATAATGTGCTCATCGCTTGGTTTTTGAATATTGTAACTATTTAGTTCATTAGTTAATTGATGGATAATATCTACTAACAGACTATTGATATCAGCATCAATCGAATGTATTTTTTGCAAACGATGTGTTAATAATAATTTTAATTCCGCTACATTGTTGTTCTGAGTAAAACTTGCACTATCCTCAAATATTTTGTACACGTCAAGATTGAGTCCGCCAGATGCTATGGCGTTATCCTTTAAAGCTTTACGTTCACGGCGTTTTTGTGTCCACAATGCAGATAATTCATCATTGTCCTCACCCTCATCTAAACGCTGGGTAATATCGTCAATTTCTTGCGTCAATTCAGCTATTCTTAACTGCGTTTCTGTATCAATTAAAGTACCTGATGACTGATTTTTTATTTTTTCTAAATCAATCTGCATTTTTCCAGCAGACTCTTTCACTTTACACCAATTACTCCATAAATTGGCAAAAATTGCGATCTGATTATCTGTATCAGCTAACAATAATTCATAGCTAAAACTTTGTTTGATATTTATACTTTCTAGTTGGCAAATTTTTTGAGCTAAAGGTAGTAAACTTTTTGGTAATCCACCCTGAATACTGGATAGAGTTTGAGATGGTTGTTTGCTAATTAGTACATTTAATAATGTATTTATTAACTCAACGGCTTGAGTCTGTTTATTGAAAAAAGCCATATTTTTATCAAATTCTGTTTGATGAATTGATAAACTCTGTTTCGCTTCCTGTAATTCATTATTTTTCTGTTGGTATTCAAGGCGTAGATTTTGCAAATCTGCTGCAATAAATTCTGCATCCGTTTTCCAATTTTTTAGTTTTAATATTTTTCCATTCAAATCGTCAATAGGGGATAAATACTCATCTGTAATATGCCGTTTTAAAGACTGATAATGCTTAGCTAAAACACTCTCACCTGTAAATTCTTTACCTTCATCAGTGATACGATTAACTGATTTAGCCAAACGAATTGCACGTAACTCAGGGTTATCTTGTAAGCGAGATAATGCGTTATCTAAGGCATCATGTGCTTGACTTGCAAGTAACACCGTCTCTCCACGTCTTGTGAATTGCAAACAAGCTTCGGCAATAACTGTAGTTTTGCCTGTACCTGGTGGTCCTTGGATGAGACATATATCTGGTGCAGACAACATTTTTTGGACAGCTAATTTTTGCTTATCATTAAGCTCTTTATTACACCATTCTATTACATCAACTAATTGATCAGGTTCGTTGGCGTTTGCAATGTCAAATAAGTAGCTAGATAAATAAGGCGCATAACATCCTTCATTTTGTTGTAAATTCTTCACAGCTCTTTCATGACGTTTTACTAAAGCTAAATCACCTACTAATGAAATAGATAAAAATCCTGTATGAGGAAGCTTTTTGAATACTTGTTCTATTTTCTCTTGCTTATTTAGTCCATTTTCATCTATTTCATCAGTTATTTGCGACAATTTGTTCGCTAAATCTTCAGAAATTTCCACTGAAACAGTCGCAAATACTGCTTGAGAAATATCAAAGCTATTAGTTTTTTTTCCATCCTCTAGTAAAGATGTTGCTATTGCTTGCATCTGTTCTACTAATTTTTTATCTTTTTTAATATCAATTTTTTGAATGCCGTTTTTTGCTAATAGTTGCCCTAAACCTGCAAAACTACTTTCAACTCTGTCACTATTTTGTTTTAAATTGAATCGAAATGGTTCAGTAGAGACATTAACATTGAATGCATGCAGACTTTGTCGATTAAATGCAGAACGTGCTTTCCTAAGTGCAAGTTCATTTTCAGCAATTACCCAAAATTGTACCTGTCCTAATTCTTCATTAAATTGCCAATTCAAATAGCGTAAACCTTGCGTTTTATGTTTTATTAAATTATTTTTAAAACGTAAGAAGTCTAGCCAACCTGATAGCCTTTCTTTAGTTTTTACAGCATATTTTGGTAATGATTGAGTGAATTCTTTTTTAAGTAGATTTTGGCGATTTCTTGGTGGAAATTGTTCTGAATTCAACATCTGAAATTCAGCTTGAACCTCACTTTCATAGTTAGTTGGTTCAATATTACCGTGTGTCAAAATAACATTTTCAGGAATAAAAATGGGATTATTAGTAGATGTAGGGCAATAGCCAATCACAGCTACGGCGATAGTTTGTGATAGATGCTCATTAAAAATCGGATGAGCAGGGATACGAATTGATAAAGAAATTCGTTTCTCAGAATTATCATTTAAAGATAAGTTAGCAAGATAAGCTGTAATATCTTGATCAAAATCACTAAGGAAAAAATTTTCGCAAAATTTTTGAGCAACTTCTTCAAAATCCTTAGTTGATAATTCCGGAAATTGGTTTGAATAATTTCGGAAAGTGCGAACAACCTTCTGACCTAATTTTTCCAAGGTAACCTGATTTGGGTGTCGAGCTTCACTTTCAGGCAATCGCCAAAAAATAAAATTCTTTATGCTAGTAGTATTTATTTCATTAATTACTTCTGAGATAGGATTAACATTATCTGTAGGTAAAGTAGGGCCTACGACTTCTTCAGGCTTTAAATCAGCTTTAAATAAATCTGCAAATGAGAACATTAAAATCTCGCTTATATGATTTTTAGATATTAAACATCTTAGTAAAGTTAAAAAATTTCCTTCAGTTTATAACAACTTATTCAAATCCAATTATATAGAGAATTAAAAATGAATTTTTAGCTCTATGCCATGCTCAATATGGCTTAAGACCACACTATTTTTGCTAACTATAATCATCAAGGGTATTGCGATAAAGGTAAAAGCTTCCTCGAGTTGAGAATAAGGCCAATCACTACTGAAAACACCATCCTCTAAAGTGACAGAGCAACGCTCCCCCGTATTTGTGTCTTCAATATTCACACGTTTAAGCATACGACTAACAAATACTCGCCAATGAAAAAATTGCAACTCGCTTGTTGCTTTCATGATCGCAGGTTTGGCTATCGTATTGTATTGAGACAAAGCAGGATTTCCAATAGCTTGTTTAATATTATTTGGCTGTTCAGCCATCTGTTTGGTGTCTTGCAGCTTAGCTTCATTATAGTCTTCATTGACTACACAGATTTTAGATGTATCTAAATCATCTAGTACAAGGACTTCTTCAAATGACTTATCAAAGTGAGCAATACATTCGTCTAAATGCTCAGACTTGGTTAAAGCTTGAGCGCATGATGAGGATTGCTCGACATCGACAGCTATATTTTGCTCCTGACCTGTTTTTGACTCTTCTACCTCTGCTTGTGCCGCAATTTCTTGTTGCAATTGCTCACGCTCTAACCGTTCATTTTCTAAACGTTGCTGGTCTTGTTGTTCAGCCTGAATTCGCTGTTCTTCTTCAATCTCTTTTAGGCGCAAGGCATGTTCAATTCGTGCACGTTGCTCAGCTTGTTGCTGTTCTTCTTCTTCGATACGTTTAGCTTCTGCTTCTTGCTTTTTCATCGCTTGGCGTTGTTCTTGTGCAATTCGCTGAATTTCTCGATGTTCTTTATCGGTCAAGGCTAGAATTGACTTAACAAGCTCTTCACAGGTTTTTAGGGTAGGTAAATTGATCGCGTCATCATTAATTCGGATGTCTTTTAATAATTTACCATAATGCTTTTCAAGCTTATTGATGAGCGTGGTTAGATCATCTGTGGCTTCCTCTTCGCTGTTAGTTGAGGTGAAATTTGAGATATCTAAACCACCCTCAATGAACTTTTTAGCTCGGTTGAGTAAGAGATACAAACGCTCCATCGCAAACGTAATGAGCTTTTTATTTTTACTGAAACTTGTAATATTGGCATAGAATACGAGGGCATCTGTGGGATCGTCACTTTTTTCCAATAAATAAGCTAGGCCACGTACCGCAGGGAAATCAATACTCCATAAAACATCATTAAAATCATCGTTTGACTGTAATGATAGATTCTGACGAATTAAATCAAATATTTTTTGAAAAGGAACTATTTTCTGATATTCTTCAAATTCTGCCACGGTCATCGGCATATAAATATCAGGGTTAAGATTCAATGCATATAATACATCGACAATTTCATCGCTAGGTTTGGGTAATTTGTCTCGCATCACAGTTTTCTGCATATGGTTTGGACCACGCATGACCTTCTTAGTGGTAAACACTTGCGACAACTTGCTCATCATGTCGTCAGTATCTTGAACAGGGACATAATGTTGTAGACGCTCAATGACTGTATCCCAGTCCCCCTGCAAACAAGCTTGAAGCGTTTTTAGCCGCTGCAGACGCACCAAAAAGTTCTCTGAAGCGTCAAATTGGCAATATTGATAGATTCTCTCTAAGACTTCTGGGGCATGAATTTGAGGTAATAACGTCAATAGGACTGTCTCAAGCTCATCTTCTTCGGTCAGGTAAGGTAGGATTTTATCCCAATAGTGAGCTTGTAAGTCGTTTAGTTCATGGTTGGTTAGGATATTCATCAGTGCACCCAAATTTTTTAGTTTTATTACAATTAATACTTGCTCTTGCCAATCGGTGGTTTTTTCTAGGCAATGTTCATAATAGGTTTTTGGTAATAGGACCGTAGAATCATTGGATTCTATTTGCTGCCATAGTTTCATGGATTTTTCGCTATTACCTTGTTGATAATAGCTCATTGCAAACACAGTGAGTGGTATATCGATACCCGCGTCTTTTAACTTATGCAGTTGATTAAGAATACCAGACCAGTTAATACTCAGCGTTTCATCAAATAACTTTTGCAGTATGCTTTCAAAAACTACTTGCCAATAGGTTGCATACGGCTGTTGTTGACATTGTTTGACGTATTGATTGGTTACATATACAAATGCTTGTTCAAAAGATAAAGATAATGGCAAATCATTGATGATTTGTAAGCCCATGATGTTGTAGCGAGCCGATTTAGTAAAGTAGTCTTGATAATCTAAGATAACTTGAACTTTCTCATGTTGCCATAAATATTCAAAGGTGAGCTGCTGCTGTTGCTCATTCATTAAGTTGTCAAAGTAATCTTGATAATCTTGAGTTAACTCGCAGATATGAAGCAGTAAATAAAAATATTGCGGGTATTCAAAACGTTGGTAATGTTGTAACGCAACATTAAATATCAACTCAATATCACTACTTTCAAGGGCTTGCTGTTTCTGAATGAGAAACTGCTCAGTCTGTTGTTGATAGCTAGGATTAACATCTTCAAATGTGGCAGTTTGAATAGTACTTGCGCCTAAAACCGAGCCAAATAGGGCTTGCCAGAGCGGTAACTCTTCAGTTTTCCCCAAAATTAAAATCCGTTTTAAGCCTTGTTGAACAGCGGCCCTAAGCGAATTTAAAATGCTATTGAGTTGATAGCGCTTCTCAAAGTCTAAAAACGCAAATTCTTTACTATCTTGCTTAAAATAGGAAAAATCTTGATGAGAAAAGCCAAACAAGGCCAAACTATGCTGCTTAGTGGGTAGCAACGTTAGGCTATAACAACTTCGTTCTATCTGTGTGACATCTGCATAGTAAAACCAATCACCTACCATTTTGGTGTTTTTTAAAATATTTTTAGCATCACGACTATTACTATTCACAACCAAGGCTATTTTATGATTGAGTAATAAAGCTTGGGTTAAAGCAGCATCATTGGTATCGATAAATAAAAGCTGCGTTTCCATTAATACCGTTTCAGCATTTAAGCTCTTATCGAATGCTATCAGATTGGTTTTACTGCGTTGAGTTTGCAATGCATAACTCGTGGTGGTTACGAAGTCGGCTACGTCATACTCGATACGTTGCGTTTGTAATTGTTCATCATTGCTTTGATCACGGTATAAGCGATACAACAGGGTATTTAATTCGTTTTGCCAGTGGTAAATCTTATGAGGAATACTAGCGTAGATATTGCCAATAAAGACAATCGGAGCTTGAATAAATAAGTTAGGTCGCTCCCACCACTCGCTACAGCGCAACATGACTTGCATAGCTAGATTCGAATACTGCTCAGCATTGTCCACCAAAATGCTGGCATAGCGTTGTGAAAAATCGCTTTGTCGATTAACAAAGGCTAAGAGGTCATGTAAATCCCAATAGCCCTCTTCTTGCAGTGGCTGATACCAATCAAGCCAAATCTCATCATGGATTAGCTGATGCAGTTCGGTTGTTGATCCTGAATAGTTTGTTAAGCTCTCACCAAAAGCTTTACCTTCACCCAAGATGTCTTGTTTGCCTTTGATGATATGTTGTATTACAAACCACGCTAACTCAGCAGGAATATAACTAAGTTTTTGATTTTTAATAAAAGGAGCTTTGTTCCATAGCTTGTCAAATTTATGACGGTCAATAAATAAGTCTTGATCAAAATTTGCATTAAGATTCGCTACTAAACTTTCAGCAAGTTCCTGTATATCCATGCAACATGCTTCAATTTTTCTTGTAAGCGTGCTGAAATCCAATTGAATGCTACTATTATTATTGGCTTGATAATACAAGTAATTAGCAATAGCTAATCGCAATGGTAATTTCTCATGCGTCTGGCAAATGAATAAGACAGGTAATACATTTTGGTTAACACCAGGCAGTTGCAAGAGGTAATGAGCCGTCAATATGGCAAGGAGACTCGTTTTACCATGTAGGGCAGGTGCATTTACCAATAAAGGAAAACTATCATTTTGCTGAAAGATTGCATCACAGACGGTTTGCTGAAAAGCATTGAGATATAACGGTAAAGCGTTTCGCTGCTGTGCTAACCAACTATCGCTGTCAAATACTGTATCAGACGGCAAATAACGCTTAAAGGCTTCTAAAGGTGCATCATGTGCTAAATTTAGCCGTAGTGGTGATGTTTGAAACTCTAATGAGGTGTCATTAATGTCAAAATATTGTGGCTCTAGGGTATCCAGACCTTTTTGAATATGTTGATATATTGTTTGTAAATCATCCTCAGTCAAAAAGGGACGTGCACCATAATACCATCCTATGTCTTCTTGGTAATATTCTTCATTATTAGCGCGTTGACTAAGTTGTAAGAGATTAGTCTTTGCTTGAATAAAATAGGCTAAACTGTCACTGTGACTAATTCTTACAGCAACTGGCCCATTTGATGACTTGTAGCTAGAATTCGCAATATTTGCGACATAGCTAGCGATTTCTATATATAGATTTTGTTGGTTATAAAAGAAATCTCCATGCTTATCTGCTTGACAGAACAACGTTTTATACTCATCATCACCTCGCAAAAATAAGCGAAAAAATACCACAATTTGGTAATTTTTTTCCTCAAAAGGTACATCAATCATTTTAGCTAAGAGCCGATAGCGGTAACCAATGCTCTTTCGTACATAATAAGGATGCTGAAATATTTCAAAGAGTTTAAAAAAATCTGGGCGGCTGCCTTTTTTTACCCAATTTGCCAATTCCTCAAGTTTTTGTTCGATTTGATAAAGTTTCGCTTCTTGTTGACAAGTTTCTGAAATATAAACGTACATAACCACCAGCTTTTAAGAACAATTCTTCTTTTCTTAATATTTGTATGCCATACATACAATCTCACATAAAATATTTTATCAAACACAATTATTATACAAAAAAATACTAAATTATTGAATAAGTTGCTCATTCATGATCTATCGTAAATATCTTATCTTATCTTATCTTATCTTATCTTATCTTGATGGTGTTTCAAAAAGTATGCTGAAATAAAAAAAACAGGTAAGAATTTGATACTATAGAGAAATGCTAATCACTCTACAGATCAAATGTCCTACCTGCCTGAGCGACAGTATAAAGAAAAATGGCACAAAAGTGGATGGTAAACAAAATTACCAATGTAAAATATGTAAACGTCAGTTTATCGGTGATCATGCACTTAGCTATCAAGGTTGCCACTCAGGCATAAAAACCAAAATATTACACCTCATGGCGCGAGGTAGTGGCGTTAGAGATATCGCAGAAGTTGAAAGAGTCAGTATTGGTAAAGTTCTACGTACACTGAGTCAATCAAAATATCAGATCCAAGCACAGCAAAGTCATTATGAAACCCTTGAAGTAGATGAGTTCTGGACTTTTGTTGGCAATAAGCAGAATAAACAATGGTTGATTTATACTTATCATCGAGAAACAGGTGAGATAGTTGCTTATGTTTGGGGTAAGCGAGATTTAGCGACTGCAAAACGGCTTAAGGCAAGATTAAAGCAGCTAGGAATAAGCTATGCTCGAATATCGAGTGACAACTGGGATAGTTTTGTTACAACCTTTCAAAAGTGTAAACAATTGATTGGTAAGTTTTTCACTGTGGGTATTGAAGGCAATAATTGTCGATTACGACATCGAATCAGGCGAGGATTTAGGAGAAGTTGCAACTTCTCCAAAAAGCTTGAGAATCATCTCAAAGCCTTTGATTTAGAGTTCTTTTATATCAACAATGGATTCGTCTAATGCCAGCATACTTTTTGAAACACTGCCAAATAATTATTTAGTGAAGAAATTATAAATATATATATGAAAAATAAAACAAGAAATTGGATTAATTGCGAGTGCAACCGAATTTTTAAATAGCTCATATACAGTATAGATCTATTCCAAAATCATCATGATTTTGGAATATCTTATTTTAGTTACACAAATTTAACTTAATCCACCCCCAAAGCTTTAAACACAGCATCTACTGGATCAGCATAAAAACTGGTCTGGAACTTGGTAAACAGCTCAACTGGAATGGTTGGGATATCTGCGGCACTACTCATTGGCAAAGCGACTTTCTTGGCTCCGGCATCGAATGCAACCTGAAGACATTCAGCAATACTTTCAACCGGTGTGACGTTTCCACCCAGACTCATATTCCCCAGTAGGGTTGAATGGGTTTAATACGAGTATGACAATTTAAACTTCGATGATCAAATTTTCTCTAAACCCATTTTTTCCTTGTTCTTGTGGATAACCTAAAGGATTGATTACTAATCTACATTCGTCGACTAAAGTATCCACTGATGTATGCGTATGCCCTGAAATCCAAAGTTTGAAACCTTTAACATCCAAGTCATTTATAAAATAAGGATTTAGGGCTGATGCAATAGGATGCTTTCCCCAATATGGATCAAGACAAGCTAAATGAGGTGGAAAGTGAGTAATGACGATCACATTATCTTGACCCTTAAATTGCATAATATTTTGGTGATATTTTTTAAATAGTTCTAGGTAGTCATTAGCAGTTATAGTTCGATGATCACTGCCAATCATGATTTGATCAAAATCATAAATCGATTGTTCAGCAACTTTTTGGGACTGTAAAAGTACCTTATGAGATGTAAGTGGGGAATTGGAGCGGAAGTTCGAAAATAGTGTGCCACCTACAAATACTTTATCTTGTACCTTGATATGGTTGTGATCAAGTAGTGCATTTTCAGGGTAGTTTTCTTTCAAGAAATCTACGACTGAATTGTAGTTAGAGTAATAGTAATCATGATTACCCAAAACAAAGATAAATTTTTTATTCAGCGTTTTACATATTTCTGTAAACTCAATTACACCACTCAAACGATTAGAAAAATCGCCAGCGTGAATAATTACGTCAGCTTCTTCTGATATTGAATATTTGGAATTGTGAGTATCCGATAAAATTTGCAGTTTCAATATATTTCCTTGATTAAATCGAATTACTAAATTTATAGGGTTAAGTAGCTGATCACTTTATGCATCAACTAAATATTGTAGAGTTTAGAAGATATTCATCTGTATGCTTAAGCCTTTAAGAATATAGTTAATTTTTTTGAATTAATTGATTAAATATTAGTCATAAAATTTGACCAATTGAATTTATGCACATAAGAGGCTTTGTTGCATAAAGCCATTGAAGGTAAAGTATTCCTAAGTTGCTAAAATTTAGGTTACAACTTGGGTATGAGATCTGCCTAATTCTGTAAATTTATTTAATACGGCTACACGTGCATAGATCTCGTTCACTTGGCTGTCAAAATTCCTTGAGCAGAGTTTATCGCCTAACAATTTGATGAAATGCAGCTTGGTTTCGACCAAACTTCGCCGATGATAACCAGACCACTTTTTCCAAAGGACTCGTCCTAGGCGCTTAACTATTTTTAGTAATTCATTTCTCTCTTGCGAATGAACTTTTGTATCTTTCCACGGCTTTGCATTTTTTCTGGGTGGAATAATTGCATGCGCTTGTCAATCTACAATGACCTGACGGCATTGTTTTATGTCATAAGCCTCGTCTGTATAAACTGAATCAATCTGTTCATCCAACGGGATTTGATCAAGTAAATCCCCGAGGACTTTGAATCACTCACATTATTCATAGTGAGCTGAACTGCACGTATTTGTAGGGTTTTAGCATCTATACCAATATGTAGTTTACGCCATTGTCGACGATATTCAGGCTGATGTTTCTTGCGCTTCCATTCACCTAGAAATTTCAAACTAGTGGAGTCGATAAGTAGATGCAGCCCATTGCAACTCTGTTAATAGTTAATTTGAATATCAATATGCTTTTGTCTTCTGCAAATGGTCGAGTAATCTGGTGCCGCCCAATCTAATCCGCAAAGTTTAATCAGGCTTTGCACAAAGCCAGTGACCATGCGTAGAGAAAGACGAAATATGGATTTAATCATTAAACAGCATTGGATGGCTGTGTTGGAGTAAGTTTGATTTCGACCATGTTTGCTTTTTGGTTGAGCATACCATTGTGTTTTTGGATCAAACCAAATGGCAATATTCCCACGATTAATGAGAGCTCGGTTGTATGTTGACCAATTGGTTGACGGTAGATTTTAGGTGTAGGCTTATTCATCTCAAAATTATATTGTGGAATAAGCCTTTAGAGATAGGTTTGTGCAACAAAGCCGTTGGATATTTAAGTATGTAATGATGGTAACTATACTGGTTACTAAAACCATAGCATTTTCAATAATAAATATATAAAACAATATATTACATTTATATATGATGCGTATGGTACGCATCATATATATTTTCTTCTATTTTGATATAATGGATCTCGTCAATCCGCTGATAGGTTTCATTTAAATTTCATGAGTCTTACTGAAATTAAAGTTCGCCAAGCTCATTGCAAGGAAAAAACTTGTTTTTTATCCGATGAAGATGGACTTAGCCTGAAGATTGAGCCGACTGGAAGAAAATCTTGGTGCTATCGCTATACAGATCCACAAACAAAAAAACGTCGCCGCATTCAGTTGGGGCTTTATCCTGATTTATCGCTGAAAAAGGCACGACAAGTCAAAGATGACTTTAAAGACAATAATTATTGTTTTGAGCATGATACTGTCTCTAATGTCATCACCTTTCGTAAGGTAGGGGAGGAGTGGCTGCAGTTCAAACTGAAAAATGCATTTAATGATTCACCCCGCTGCGGTGTACTACAGTTAGCAGAAAGATGTTTACAGCAAGATATTTATCCAGACCTTCAGGATTTACCTTTTCAAAACATCAAGCGTTATGACCTGGTTTCAGTAATCAAAAAAATAGAGGGACGCCAAGTAAAAGAACCTGTCAAGAAAGCTTGTAGTTATTTGAACCAAATTTATGACTACGCTGTAGCGATGGGTTATTGTGAATTCAACATCGCGCATGGTTTAAATAAAATCGCCATTAACAGTAAAATCAAGAAGAATTATCCGTATTTGAAAGCGGAGGATATATCAGATTTTAAGAAAAATTTATTAAAATTGGATGCCCATCCGATTATTAAAAAAGCACTGCTGTTCAAATTACATACTGGCGTGCGAGGGGCTGAATTGTTATTGGCTGAGCCTCATCATTTTGATTTAAATGAAAAAATCTGGAAAATACCTGCCTTGCATATTAAACAGTTTCGACGAAAAGTCATATTAGGCCATGAGATTCCCGACTTCTTAGTTCCACTTTCAGATCAGGCTTTAGATATTTTAAAAGACGTCATGCAATGGTCATACGGTGAAAAGTACATTTTTGCTAGCCCACGGAAACACAATCAACCGATTCATTTTAATACATTAAATATGGCTATACGTAAGATGGGCTATGGAAAACATCAATTATCCTCTCATGGACTACGTTCCACTTTTAGTACCATTTTGAATGACTCAGGTTTGTTTCAAGATAATTGGATTGAGGCACAACTTTCACATATTGATAAGAACCGTACCCGTGCCAGTTATAATCATGCTGATTACTTAGTTCAACGGACTGAAATGATGCAGTGGTGGGGTGATTATTTAAGTAATGGCTAGGTGATTACTATACTTTTATATAGAAAAACTCTCCAACATGGGCATCAAATACTTTGGTTACCACCTTATAGTCCTGACCTTAATCCTATTGAAAAAATGTGGGCATGGGTGAAAGCAAAAAGGAAAAAATGGTTGGTTAACTCAATAGATAAGCTTTTTGGTCGTTTCTTTAACGAGTGTATGAGTAATTAAGCGGTTTGACTATAATTGAGAGTTAATAACAACTGATCCTCTATATCTAAAGTATGAGGACGGCCTGATTTCTTTTTGAGTGATTCTGCTTTTTCTAAAACCTCTACCATTTCAGTAAAAACTTGTCGAGGTACACCAACCAAGCGTTTGAATTCAGAATCTGAAAAACGATTTAATTTCTGATATCTCATGAAATTTATCCACTGGAGCGTAAAACCTCGGGGTTTAGCCCGAGGATATAAGCGACTAGTGTAAGCCATACGAACGACATGAAATGTCGTTTTAAATCCTTGTACTATAGTCACTATTAAGAAAAATACTGTTAAAATAATTGGATGAAGACACTCAAATTACGCATAAAAGACAAACATTACAAGGTGCTAAATCAGTTAGCGTCCGAAGTAAATTTTGTCTGGAATTATGTCAATGATTTGTGTTTCAAGCGCAAATAGCAATTCTTTTCAGCCTATGATGTAGCGAAATATACTAAAGGTACATCAAGAGAATGTAACTTGCACAGCCAAACCATACAGGCAGTGACCGAAGAGTTAGTGACAAGACGTAAGCAATTTAAGAAAGCAAAACTAAAATGGCGTGTCAGTAATAAAAAATCAGCTAGGCGTTCTTTAGGTTGGATTCCATTCAAGAAAGTAGCAATTAAATATGCTGATGGCTATATTCAATATGGTAAACACCAATTCAAGCTATGGGATAGCTATGGACTATCAAAATACACTGTCAAAACAGGCTCATTCGTAGAAGATAGCCGTGGGCGTTGGTACGTTTGTTTGGTTGTGGATTCAATTAAAACTGAAAAAACCACCGCCAAAACATCAATCGGCATAGACTTAGGTTTAAAAGATTTAGCGACTTGTTCAGACGGTGTAAAGCTGAAAGCCCCTAAAATCTATCGGCAATATGAATAAAAACTTGGCATAGCACACCGTGCAAAAAACAAGAAACGTGTCAAAGCGATTCACGCCAAGATCAAGAATATCCGTCAAAATATGCTGCATCAATTCAGCCATAAACTGGTGAATGAACATGCAGCCATCTTCGTTGGCAATGTGAATGCCAAAGCGTTAGTACAGACTAGATTGGCTAAATCAGTGCTAGATGCCAGTTGGACAACACTAAGAACCATGCTCAAGTATAAATGCGAGAACGCAGGGGTATGTTATGAAGAAGTCAATGAGGCCTATACCACCCAAACTTGCTCGTGCTGTGGCTCACGCTCCAGTAGTCCGAAAGGTAGAGCAGGACTTGGAATAAGAGAATGGCAGTGTCGTGAGTGTGGTAGCTCATGGGATCGGGATATAAATTCCGCACTGAATATTCTTGCGCTCGGACATGAGCGTCTCGGAGGAGGAATCCCCGTCCTTTAGGTCGGGGAGGATGTCAAATTGAGGTGGTTTTTACTTTCGCAAGAGGTCTAATTTTTAAAAACAACTTAGGCTAATTGATAAACACTATCTGGAAAGATTAAAAGAAAATATTTTTTAATTTCTGCTAATTCGTTTAAGGTAGGTTTCCTTTCAAGAAGTTGAAATGTCCAAATAAGTACAGCCTGATGATTATCATAGCAAGTATTTACTCCAAGAAAATTAGCCATTCCGTAACTTCTATTGATGTTCATTTCTTTAATTAATTGGTTTCCTAAGTCACGAGCTTGCTGGCTGATCAATAACTCATTCGGTAGCACGGCGGTCATCTCCACAAAATAATCTAATGCAGGTTCAATCCTTATATTTAAAAAGTTATAATTTATTTGAAATGGATAAAATATACTTTCTATAAGTTGTAATAACCTGCTGTAGGTTAATTTTAGCAAAGTATTACTCAGGCAACAACTTAAAATAACCCGCAGCAAGTTATTTTTTTGTAAGTTAATTTAAATATGATTACTTGTAAGTTATCTAGGCTCATGGGCGATAGAAAAATTTTAAAATTAAGTGAGGTGGTGCATGCAACAGGTATCAATCGCAATACGCTCACAAGTATGTATTATGACCGTGCTGTACGTATTGAATTACCAGTCGCTGATAAGTTATGTAAATACTTTAACTGTACGATGAGTGACTTGTTTGAGTATGTAGATGCTCTTGAAGAGCAGAATTAATGAATACTTCGTTTGATAAGTTTACTCGACTGGTCTCATGCTGAGTTTATAAAATATAACTTTGTACACGACAAAAAAAGATAACTCATTGAAATAATGGCATAATACTTGTTTTCTGACGACGAATATGATGACACATTTCAATGGGTTACATATCATCTTAAACAAATATCTAAAGTGGAACAAGGCACATGTAAAATGTTTTACACTGATTATGCTGGCATTAATTGTAAAACAGACATGTAATCTTTCTTCTGCATCTAAAGCCTTACCCATCAAGTGCTTACCATAATCATTTTATCGACGTATACAACGCTTCTTTGCAGATCAGTATTTCAATTATCGTCAAATTTCTCAGTTAATTTTCAATATATTTTCATTCGATAAAGTCCAATTAACTTTGGATAGAACCAACTGGAAATGGGGAAAACGAGACATCAATATCTTGATGTTAGCCATCGTCTATCGTGGAATAGCGATACCTATTGTTTGGACATTGCTCAATAAACGTGGAAATTCAGATACAAAAGAGCGTATTGCTTTGATTCAACGCTTTATCTCCATTTTTGGTAAAGATCATATTGTAAATGTGTTTGCAGACAGAGAATTTATCGGTGAGAAATGGTTTACATGGTTAATTGAAAATGACATTAGCTTCTGTATACGTGTTAAAAAAACTTTATTGTGACCAATCACTTAGCCAAGAATCATAAAATTAGTGATTTATTTCATCATCTTCAAGTTGGTCAAATTGAATGTCGTAAACGACGTATTTGGGTTGGTCGAGTGAAACTGTATATTAGTGCGCTACGATTAGAAGATCGAGAACTTTTACTTGTTGTTTCTCCTATGTTTAATGCTTCTGCTATTCGTGATTATGCATTACGCTGGGAAATCGAAACCTTATTTAGTTGTCTCAAAGGACGTGGATTCAATCTTGAAAATACTCGTTTAACAGACCCTAGACGAGTCAAGAAATTGATAGCAGTGCTAGCGATCGGTTTCTGTTGGTGCTATTTAACAGGTGAATGGCAACATGATCAAAAAAAAAGCGATAAAACGAAAGAAGCATGGACGACTTTCAGTAAGTTTATTTCGCTACGGTTTGGACTATGTTCAAATGGCTATTCTACGTTTGATTGGTTTTGGAAAAAAAGAAAAATTTAAGAAAGTGCTCGCAATTTTAAGGAAGAAAAAGCCTGATAGGACAAGGTCCCTATGAAATTTGTCGTTTACAGAGAAAATTAGCATAATACACGTTATACTAAATTAAAAATGGGAGCCTAAGCTCCCATTTTTATTAATGATTTTTTAAATCTTTTAGCATTGCTTCACGCAGAATTTTATTCATACGTGTTTGATAACCTTTTCCTTGTGCTTTTAACCATGCTAATACATCCGCATCAAGACGAACTGACGTTTGTTGCTTCACTGGACGAAAAAATTGCCCATGACGAATAGCATTACTCCAGTCTGTAATTTCAGGAATATCTGATAGATCTAGCTGATCGTCAGGAACCGTTCCCTTAGCAAGCAAGTGTTCAACTTCAGCATCTTGCTTGTTGCTGAAATTTTCATTCAGCTCTTCGCGTGTATATCTAACCATGCTCATATTGATTGCGCTCCGCTTTGGTTACTTGTCTTGCACTAATGATTCGTATGATTTCACAGTCATCTTCATCAAAGATGGTATGAGCGACTAATAACATCAGTACGCCTTTAACCTTACCAATGGTTTGCCAACGCTCTTCCCCATTGGTATGTCTGTCTTGGATTGAGATCCGTAGAGGATCTTCAAAAACAAGGCTTGCAGTTTCAAAAGAGATATCATGCTTTTTCTGATTCTTTCGATTCTTTGCCTCATCCCATTCGAAATACTGTTCCATAAAAAACATTCAAATTTGTATATACAATAATGTATCACATAATTGTATCGCTCAAGCTGAATAGAGTTTTTTTTGGTCAATTTTATTGGCTGAAAGTGACAATTTCGCTGAATAAAAAGCCGACTTGTTTCAAAATCGGCCTTTTGCTGTTTTTTAGGGTGGTTGAAATTTTTTAACTATATGAAAAACAATAATTTTTTAAAGAACTGTAACTCCAAAATAGAAATGTCCGGTTTCTCCAAAGTAAAAATGTCCGCTTTTAGAATATGCACTTCTGCAATTTCCTTAGCGGACGGTTTGATATGTTGGTGTCTATGTCGGATAAAGAACTTAAACGATTGTCGGTCTTGCAGGAAATCTGCGATCAACGCATAACTCAATCCTAGGCTGCTCAGCTACTTCATATTTCAGAACGTCAGATCAGACGCTTACTGCAGAAATACAAAGCCCAAGGTCCAGTTGCATTAGCCCATGCCGGTCGTGGCCAAATCAGCAATTCCAAACTTCCTGAAGAACTCAGACTCAAATGCCTCAATATTGTTTCTGACCAACTCCATGGTTTCGGGCCCACTTTAGCGCATGAAAAGCTCACCACCGTACATGGACTCGATCTTTCAGTAGAAACCCTGCGTTCCTGGATGATTGCAGCTGACTTATGGATTCCTCGATCCAAGCGCCTGAAACGCCCGTATCAGCCTCGTTACAACCGGGATTGCTTTGGTGAACTGATCCAAATTGATGGCTCACACCATGACTGGTTTGAAGGACGCGCTGCTAAATGCTGTCTGCTGGTGTTTATCGATGATGCTACAGGAAAATTGCAGCATTTACGCTTCTGTGAGTCAGAATCAACCTTTGACTATATGATTTCAACACGCTTATATGTCGAACAGCACGGTAAGCCTTTAGCATTTTACAGCGACAAACATTCAGTCTTTAGAGTGAATCAAAGCAGCAAGAAAGACACTAAGATTACCCAGTTTGGACGTGTACTCAGCACCCTGAAATCGATATCATCTTCGCTAATTCACCGCAGGCCAAAGGCCGTGTGGAACGTGCTAACAGAACCCTTCAGGATCGTCTGATCAAGGAGATGCACCTGAAATGTATCTGTTCGATTGAGCAAGCTAATGCCTGGCTACCCTGCTTCATTGAGCAGTTCAATCAGAAGTTCGCCAAGCTGGCTTTTAATCCTAAGAATCCACATCGGCCTATCACTGAAACAGCCGAAGAATTAGATGATATTTTTACTTGGCGTGAACCCCGCAGAGTCACGAATAGCCTGACGATTACTTATGATAAATGCGTATATCTCCTGGAAAACACCGAAGAAAATCAAAAGCGTTGAATCAAAGCAATACGCTCTTTTGTATCTGAATTTCCACGTTTATTGAGCAATGTCCAAACAATAGGTATCGCTATTCCACGATAGACGAT
>NZ_KB850005.1:0-2248 GCF_000369425.1 Acinetobacter sp. NIPH 284 | reverse complement strand
TTTACCCATCAATACCACTACGTTTACCCATCAATACCACTACGTTTACCCATCAATATCACTACGTTTACCTTTCGTGTTACTACAAAATAATTTAATGTAGTAATAACTTCAAAAAAATAATTGTAGGTTATGAGCGAATTAATAGTAAAAGATAACGCCCTAATGAACGCTAGTTACAACTTAGATCTTGTTGAACAGCGGTTAATTCTTCTTGCTATTGTTGAGGCGAGAGAGTCAGGCAAAGGAATCAATGCAAATGACCCTCTTACAGTCCATGCAGAAAGCTATATCAATCAGTTTGGCGTACACAGAACAACGGCATACCAAGCCTTAAAAGATGCCTGCAAGGACTTATTTGCACGACAATTCAGCTATCAAGAAAAACGAGAACGTGGACGAGCGAATATTACAAGTCGATGGGTCTCACAAATTGCTTATATTGACGAAACGGCAACGGTTGAGATTATTTTTGCTCCTGCGGTTGTTCCTCTCATAACACGATTAGAGAAACAATTTACCCAGTATGATATTGAGCAAATTAGCGGTTTATCGAGTGCCTATGCTGTCCGTATGTATGAATTATTGATCTGTTGGCGTAGCACAGGAAAAACCCCTGTTATTGAATTAGGCGAGTTTAGAAAACGAATAGGTGTTTTAGATACTGAATACATTAGAACAGATAACTTAAAGATGCGAGTTATTGAGCTAGCACTTAAACAGATCAATGATCATACCGACATCACAGCCACCTACGAACAGCACAAAAAAGGGCGAACAATCACAGGATTCTCATTCAAGTTTAAGCAGAAGAGGAAAACAGAGCTAGAAACGCCAAAAAACAGCGATTCTGACGTTCCTAAACAAAAATCCGTAGAAATCCCTACCAATCTCGTAAAACAGCCTGAAAACGCAAATATGAGCGATTTACAGCATAGAGCGAGCAAGATTACAGGGTTAATCATGTCTAACCGTCTATCAGATCGCTTTAAACAGAGTGATGAGTCAATTATGCAAATGATGGCTCGTATTCAAAGCGAAATTACAGACGAAGCAATAGCAAACCAATGGGAAAATAAACTCGAAGAATTTGGCGTAATTTTTTAAGTTTTGGAGAAACGAGTAAGCGTGCATTCCCTCGTTGCTACTCGGAAATGAACATTCCCTCGTTGCTACTCGGAAATGAAAAATTCCAAAGGGCGCACTTTACCATTGAGTCCAATGGGTGCGTTTCAATAAAAAAATATAGTAAAACAGCTTGCACAAACTTAAAAGTACAGTTAAGGTCTTAACTGTACTTTTAAGAAGAGTGGTTAAAATGGCTAGAGTTCACGTTATAGATTCAGTTTTTAAAGAGTATCCATCGAAATGGAAATTATGTTTCCAATGGTGTTTATACGATTATGAAAATGGGAAATCTGATAAAGGATTTCGTTTTATTTGGAAAACACCTGAAGGAAAATTACAAGCAGCAAGAGGACAAGCTCGTATTCCTGACATAGATGCGATTCATGAATTAACTGAACAAGCCAAAAAAGCTGGTTGGGCTTACAAAGGCGATGAAAAAACAATTTAGGTTAATAAAAATATGAGTAAAAAAGACCTTCAATTTATGAGGGTTTTTTTATTTTTTAAAAAAATTAATTAGCGAGTGTCTACGAGCGACACAATGAAAGTTCGATTATTGCCCCTCTGAAAAACCGCTTTTAAAAATATTTACTACCAGATGGTTTTTACTATCGTGAGCTTTTGCTTTTCAAGAAATACGAGCGAAGCGAGTTCATAGTCGCTTTTTATCTGTTCTTATTAACTGCCTATTAAAAATGAGCTGTTAAAGAGTGTTGTTGGGGTTTCGGGGGCTTGCCCCTGAACAAGGTCACAGAGTGGGAATTTATCACGGCAGTGAAAAAGTACCCTTTGTGTATCCTTGCTTAAAAATATTTTGCTTTTGATTTTTTCTGATTTTTAACCGTTATTTGCTAAAAATTGCCCCTGACGTAACGAAGTGAAGTCAAAAAAGTTTGAGATTTATCGAAAACCGAGGGCAATTTTCATGATGAAAATGGGTTTTTAATGTTTTTAAATGCTTTTAAATGCTTTTAGACAGGCTGAAACCCCCATGGCACAAGGCATACAAAGAACATTCTCCTACGTTTACCCATCAATACCACTACGTTTACCCATCAATACCACTACGTTTACCCATCAATATCACTACGTTTACCTTTCGTGTTACTACAAAATAATT
>NZ_KB850004.1:0-2324 GCF_000369425.1 Acinetobacter sp. NIPH 284 | reverse complement strand
TGCCTGAAATGAGTAAATACTCTGAGGGTACAGAATCCTTTCAAGATTTTGCGAAACGCATAGCAGACATGCTTTTAGAGCCTGAAAAGTTCAGAAAGTTCTATCCGTTTTTAGAAAAGCTAGGATTCGGTTCTAAACAAATCGCACCAACTGCACCAGTAGAAAAAAAGAAAGAATACACAATTGATGATCACATATTTATTGATTACAGCAGTAAGAAAAATTTCACGCCATTCAAAAGTAATGTATTCAATATTGCTCGTGAAAAAAAATATAAGCACTTAAAAATTGAGGGTGAAAAAATGGTGGATTTTGAAAAAAGAATTGCAGAGATGCTTTTGGACGAAAAACAGCAAAAAGTATTTTTTGAATTTTTCAAACATAGCTTAGATCAAAAACATGCTCGTGAAGCTCTCAATAAATAATTATTCATTCCTCCAATAATCCCTGCAAAACGCCCCAAATTTTTGGGGCTTATTTTTGGTATTTTTAGAGGGTGTTTTTTTGTTTCTCGGAGAGAAACGCGTAAGCGTGCATTCCCTCCTGCTGTCGGAAAATGATAAATCTCCAAACCGCTAAAAATTTGCTTGTTAGCGAAGTGCCAATATCAAATTTCGCCCCATAGCTCAAAAACGGCCTAAAATCGCATTTAAGCGCATTTTTGCTAAAAACAGGGAAACCTAGCCAAACGGGGCTAAAAACGCCAATAAGCGCAAAATAGGAGCATTTAGAGCATGAAATTAACTGATGCTGAAAGAAATAACCGTTTGGAAGAAGTGTTTTTTAAGAAATCAGATCGAACTTATTACGATTTAGAAATCACTGAAGATCATCAAAAACTATATGATCAGTACGTTTCAGGTGATTTAAACAAGCAAGATTTTGAAGAACAACTAAACAAATTGATCAATTAGCCGAGCGAGTGTCTACGAGCGACTGAGCGTTATAAAAATTCGCCCCCTGCCTTTTCCCTGATTACAAGCTCCCTGTTGCTTCATAACGAGATTTACAGAGCAAAGCGACTTAGCCACTGGCTCCATGACGAGCGAAGCGAGCATAAAGCCTTATGAGCGAAGCGAATCCATTCTTGTTTTTAGCGTCCTAGTGGATATTTGAAAAAACTGCCCCCAGGAATCGAGCGCAGCGAGATTCAATAGAGTTTGAGCGAAGCGAAAACATAGGGCAGTTTTAAATGCTTTTTAATTTTTTTTTGGCTTTTAATAATCTTTTAAGCTTTTAAATGCTTTTAGACACGCTGAAAGCCTTGCTATACGTGCATTTCAAGCCTCATAAAGCTACATTTTCCGTGCAATACCGTTACATTTTCCGTGCAAAAAAATGAAAAATCGAGTTTATAAAGCTACATTTTCCGTGCATATTGATACATAGTTTGTTAGTGTAACAATAACAACATTAATAAATAGGGTAATGGAATGGGTGATTTAGTTGTTAAAGATAATGCGTTAATTAATGCGAGTTACAATCTCGATTTGGTCGAACAAAGATTAATACTTTTAGCAATCATTGAAGCCCGTCAAAGTGGCAAAGGCATTAATGCAAATGACCCTTTAACTATTCATGCTGAAAGCTATATTAATCAGTTTTCAGCACATAGGAATACAGCTTACGAAGGCTTGAAAAGTGCATGTAAGGCACTGTTTTCAAGATATTTCACATATCAAGAACCTAGAGGAAAGGCTATAGCTAATATTCAAAGTCGTTGGGTTTCACAAATTGCTTATATTGATGAACAGGCAAAAGTCGAGATTATCTTTGCTCCTGCCATCATTCCATTGATTACACGCTTAGAAAAAGAATTTACAAAGTACGACATACAACAGGTTTCTGGACTATCAAGCGGTTATGCAATAAGGCTTTATGAGCTATTGATTGCTTGGCGTAGCACAGGCAAAACGCCTATTATTGAAATAAATGAATTTAGAAAAAAGCTTGGTGTTCTTGATACTGAATACAAGCAAATGAATAATTTTAAAAGCCGTGTTTTAGAGCCTGCAATCACTCAAATTAACGAAAAAACCGACATTAAAATTAAAGTCGAACAGCATAAAACAGGACGTTCTATTACAGGATTTTCATTCAAGTTTAAGCAAAAACAAACGGCAATTTCTGAGAAAACAATATCTACACAACGAGATCAAAACACGCCCGATCTATTCACCAAAATGACAGATCCGCAACGCTTTCTATTTGCTCACAAGCTGTCTGAAATGCCTGAAATGAGTAAATACTCTGAGGGTACAGAATCCTTTCAAGATTTTGCGAAACGCATAGCAGACATGCTTTTAGAGCCTGAAAAGTTCAGA
>NZ_KB850003.1:0-56255 GCF_000369425.1 Acinetobacter sp. NIPH 284 | reverse complement strand
AGCTTCTACAGCCATGTATTCATGGTGTTCACTGCCGTATAGGCAGCTTAGAAAAAGAGCTATAGCTCATATCACCAGCAGCAGCGGTTCACTGCCGTATAGGCAGCTTAGAAAATACTGACTTACTAGCTTCTGCATCAGAATATGTTCACTGCCGTATAGGCAGCTTAGAAAAATAATGGTGCTGTGCATGTCGGCTTTCATCTGCTCACTGCCGTATAGGCAGCTTAGAAAAAAAATAATAGGTGCTTGCCCACCAATTGATTGCTCACTGCCGTATAGGCAGCTTAGAAAAATGCCCTAGCCTATGAGCCGAGAACAGCGGGGCTCACTGCCGTATAGGCAGCTTAGAAGTATTATTTTCAGTTATACTTATGCAAGCGAGATATTCTGTAAGTAATTCTTGTAATAAAAGCCAATTATTTCAGTGAGATAATTGGCTTAAGTGAGAGTTGCGATTATCCGCTAATTCGTCGGTCATCCCAATAACACGGCACTACAATCAAATGGTTCTCATGCAACCGTGACCATAATCTTACACCTAAATCCCGCTGCATATTTTGGACTGTGAAATTGGAAATCAGCAGGGTAGATTTCATATTGTCATAACGGCTATATAGAACCTTATGTACCATCTCTAGGCGTTTTTCATGCCGGTCATGCAGGCCATATTCATCAATCACTAATAAATCAAAACTGGAGAAATGGTCGATGACTTCTTTCTCAGAGCGTGAAGTATCTGACCAGGTATCCATCATTTTTTGAGCAATTTCTGCACTGGTATAGTAGCGTGCAGACTTTGTACTGTTATGCAGAATGTTGCGAATAATTGATGCGCTCAGATGGGTTTTACCTGTACCCGGTGTACCAATCATCAACATGTTCGGATTGTGACCAGAAATAATCTGCTGTGCAAAAGCCTGACATAGTTTGATGGCATTGTCTTGAGCAGGACATGCAACTACAAAATTCTTGAAGCCACGGTCCAGATAGCGTTTATTGAGCCCTGAGTTTTTGATTTTCTGTTGTAGCAATCGCTGTTGCAGTTCATCCTCATAGGCTGCATTTGAGTGATGGACGGTTTCTTTGGCACACAATTTACAGAGCCTGTGACCTGCAATTTCCATCAGGGGTATATGATGGGTAGCGCAAAGTGTTTCCGTTGTTTTTGCGCGAAACTGGAGTGTTTTAAGCATGGTATTCATGAATGATCTCCTAAATCCACTTTGAATTTTCTAAAAAACTCTCATTTTTTTCTTCAAAATTTGAAGATGAAGATGAAGATGAAGATGAAGATGAAGATGAAGATGAAGATGAAGATGAAGATGAAGATGAAGGGCATGATTCAAGCATGGCTTGAGTAATACTCGAGCTCTTCTCAGGAGTTGCTTGAGCATTTACTTTTCGTTGCTTGGTTGATGCTTGAGCATTACTAGCGGATTTCCCCCAACGTGCTTGAGCTGCATTTTTAGCTTTATCAGATTTCATTTGCTGATTTTGCAATGCCTGGCTTTTTAAACTGCTTAAGAAATTTGAATGAATCTGCTCAGACTCGACTTCAAACAATTCTAGGGCCATCAGCGTATTTAACAAAGTTTTAGCCTTGGTGTGCTGCGGTAATTTCGTGATGCTGCATACCGTTGCTAAATCATGAGGAATGGCACCATTTTTCCAGAAATCCATCATTAACAGCAGTGCCGCACCAATTTGTTCTGCTGTCATTCGTGCAAATTTCGCCTGTAGGTCGCCAATATAGAGTGGCATCCAAATTGAAATATCTTTATTCATATGTTGACCTTTTTATAGGTATAAAGGGGCTAAGGTCATCGATTTGATGACCTTTTATGTTTGTTTTATGAGTGAGCGAGACTCATTAAGCGGAGACGGGCCTGTTGAGCCAAGTCATCGTAATGAGCTTGCCCTTCATCCAGCATTCGCTGTAACCAGAGTCTCAATGCTTGGTGGTCATCGAAGCATTTATTGATTTCCAGCAAAAAGGCCAGATTGTGCAGTTTGGGAATGTGTAACTCATGAATGAGTTCACGAGCGACCATATCTGCTTCAGGGCTGACGACCACACCACCAAAGAAAGCTTTACTATTCATGTGCAAGCTCCTCTGTATTTAGTTTTTCCAGCATGGCTTCAAATGCACTGCCATCGCGGCGCGTAACATTGGGGATGTAACGGCTATAGACCCGGAATAGCATTTCAGTCGTTGAATGTCCCAATTGACGTGCGATCCATTCCGGATTTTCTCCTGCTGACAGCCATAGAGTTGCTGCTGTATGACGTGTTTGGTAGGCTCTTCTAGACTTCAATCCTAGAAAGCGCAAGATCGGATGCCAGACACGTTTATTCACCAGACGGTAATCGAGAGGTCCACCATCACGATTGCAGAAAACAAACTCTGATTTACCATTATTTAAGCTTTTCTGTTGCATAAAGGCTTGGTAAACGCGGTCATTCATCTGGATCGTGCGGTCAGAACCATAAGTTTTGGTTCCGCCAAGCACACCATTCACTAACGCTTCTCTGATATGGATTTCACGACGCTGTAAGTCGATATTTTTCCATTGCAGACCATCGATTTCACTGGTACGCATACCCGTAAAAAAGCGAATGGTGTAATAGGGGCGGAAGTCTTCACGCACTGTGGTAAGAATTTTATGCACCTCTTCCAGAGAAAAAGGTGTGACTTCAATCTTGCTTTCCTTCAGATTGTTAATATTTTTATAAGGCGACTCAAACTCGTATCGTTCAGCCGCATCATTGAGTATCATACGTAAAGGCGTCATGATTTGATTGATTCTCGATGCTTTCAGACTTGTCTGATTTTTTCCGTGAGTCACTTTGGCGAGAGAGGCACGGAAGTTCAGCAAGTCTGACTTCTTGATTTTCGAGAGAACCTGATTACCAAAAGCAGGAATCAAATAGTTTTTGATCACAATTGAAACCTTTTGCTGGTATGAGGTTCTCCATTCAACTTGTTTCTGTTTTAACCACAATTCAGTAAACTCTTTAAAAAGAGGAACTTTGGTCTGTACAGCAATTTGCTTACTTCTTTTTTCCTTAAACTCCTCAACACGGTTACTTTTTGGAAAGTACTTTTCGTATTCAAAAGTTCCCAAAGTAATTTCCGCCTCCAGCTGCTCGAGACGTTTTTTCAAAATACGACGATTATAGGCATTGTCTTCAAGACTAGTTGTTTCTCTGCAACGAATGCCCATGTAGCGAAAATCGGCAATCAGTTTGCCACTTCGTTCCCGGATGGTAGCCATCAGTTAAACCTCCTAAGCCTTATTGCAGGGCATCCATGCTTAAACCAGTGAATTTAAGCATTTCAGTTTCAATGCGTTCCCAAACAAAAAGAATTTTGCGACCACCAAAAGGACGGATGTAGTGAACACCTTCGATAAAGACACTGTCCTTTAGCTGGTTGCGAATAGTACGAGCGTCGTACTGGATTTTTTCAGCCAGTTGCTGGGCTGTGAGATAGGTATATGACATAATAGAGCCTCATATTTTTTACTAGGTAACTAGGAAAAATTATTCCTAAGACATAAATTATCATATTTTTATGTTGTTGCAAGTACTTTTTATGATTTAAGTAGGAAATTTTATGATTATTTCAAACTTGGCAGTTTTATTAGCAGAAAGGAAACTTAAGGTTGCTGATTTGGTAAGAAGTACTGGAATTAATAAATCTACTTTGCACAAACTTTATAATGATGAATCTGTACGGATTGATTTTGAAACCATTGATAAAATTTGTATTGCATTAGATGTGGGAGTGGGTGATTTATTGATTTTTAAGAAAATTGATAATAATCAAAATGATAATGACTAGTTTGGTCACAAATGGTCACATCAAAAAGTGAAATGGTCACAAATTATTGAACGATTGGTAAAAAATACTGTGCTTTGAAAAGAGTTAGGTGTTTTTTACAGCCAAAAAAGCTCTGAGGGGGCTAAAAAGTAGAGATGGAATGAGAGCATTTGAGATCAATTAAGACCATTTTTATTGTCGTGGGCACGCCATGGTCACATCTTGGTCACAAAATACAAATTACATTAAGAATATTTTTTATTGAATTGAATCACAAAGGAAGGCGGAATTTTCAAAAATATAATAAAATCAACAAGAAAAAAGCCCTAATCTTTCGACTAGGGCCTTTTAAATTTGGAGCGGGAAACGAGACTCGAACTCGCGACCCCAACCTTGGCAAGGTTATGCTCTACCAACTGAGCTATTCCCGCATATTGAGCAGTTTTTACTAAAACTTACACTTAAAAAACCAAACTGGAGCGGGAAACGAGACTCGAACTCGCGACCCCAACCTTGGCAAGGTTATGCTCTACCAACTGAGCTATTCCCGCGTGCCGCTTATAATACATTAAGCAAAACAAGGGTCAACAACTTTATGCAAATAAATTAATTAATTGCATAAAATTAAAGCATTTCTGCGATTAAAAAAGTTAAAAGGCAAAATTTTGTACAAAATTTTCTCTTCATCTAGGGTCATGTATACTAAGGCGCTATCACAATCTGACTTTATAGAGTGGCTGATGAAATTAGAGCAACAGTTGATTGAGCGTTTGCAAACCTTAACACCGACCCATTTGGAGGTATTGAATGAGTCGGCTGGACATGGAGGCTATTTCCCAGGAAAAGAATCACATTTTAAAGTGATTGTGGTGAGTGAGGAGTTTCAGGGTTTACGTTTAGTACAGCGTCATCAAAAAATCTATGCTGTGGCTGCTGAACTAATGAGTCCTGGTAAAATTCATGCTTTAGCAATTCATGCTTACGTTCCTAGTGAATGGCAAGGTCAAGCGCCAGCCAGTCCTGAATGTGCACACGCACCTAAAAGTTAAGGATGGATCATGGACGCACATTTACTTACCAAAATTATTCATATGTCCGCTGTAAGTTTGCTGATTATTGCTTTTGTTTTTCGTGCAGCGACTTTATTTGTTGGTGTTCAGGATCAGCAGCCAAATCCAAAGGGATTTAAAGCACTCGTTGGCTTACAACATTTATCATTGACGCTGATTATTGTGACAGGTGCTATTTTAGTGGTGATGAAAAACTTTGAGGTCGCGCCTTGGTTTTATGCCAAAGTGATTCTCTTTTTTGTACTTTGGTCATCTTTAATCAAAATTTATAAAAAAGATAACAGCGTGTTGTTACAACAGCGCCGTGCAGGTTTGTTGGTCGGTACAGTGGCATTGGTTGGTATTATTGGCTTAGTCATCATTAAACCTGTTTTTGCGTAATTGTTTGACATTGTTTTAGTAATTGTTTTTGCACTAGGTTAAACTGCGTGCAGTTTACAAAAATCTTGTAGAGGGAAATCATGTTAACTCGTGTGGTATTTAACCAAAAAGGTGGTGTAGGGAAATCAAGTATTACAGTCAACTTAGCTGCAATTAGTGCTAAGCAAGGTTTAAGAACTTTGGTGATTGATCTTGACCCACAAGCAAATTCAAGCCAGTACCTTTTAGGTGAAGATGCAACATATTCTGCTGACAAAGCAGCACTAGAGCCAAACATTGAAAATTTCTTTGAAGATATTTTGGGAAGCACGCAGCAAAAGGGCCTGATTGGTAATGCAATTGGTTCCATTTTGAAAGCACCACGTGGTAAGGGTTTAGAAAGTTACGTTCATCGCTCATCTTTTGAAAACTTAGATGTGATTCCTGCAAGTCCAAGTCTTGGTGCTTTGGAGCATGCATTAGAAAGTAAGCACAAAATTTATAAGTTACGCGACTCGATTCAGTCCCTGAGTGCGCGTTATGACCGTATTTTTATTGATACTCCTCCAGCGTTTAACTTTTTTACGTTATCAGCATTAATTTCAGCAGACCGAGTATTGATTCCTTTCGATTGTGATGTCTTCTCGAAACGCGCGTTACAAACTTTGATTGAAAATGTACTCGAAACCCAAGATGATCATAATGATCGCTTAGAGATTGAAGGAATCGTCGTAAATCAATTCCAGTCTCAAGCAAAGTTACCGCGTGAAGTGGTTCAGCAATTAAAAGATGAAGGTTTGCCTGTTTTAGAAAGCATGTTACCGCCATCCGTGTTGATGAAAGAATCACAT
This sequence comes from Acinetobacter sp. NIPH 284, assembly GCF_000369425.1. Taxonomy (NCBI): domain Bacteria; kingdom Pseudomonadati; phylum Pseudomonadota; class Gammaproteobacteria; order Moraxellales; family Moraxellaceae; genus Acinetobacter; species Acinetobacter sp. NIPH 284. Next base: position 50,147 of record NZ_KB850003.1, on the reverse strand, counting down.
CAAAAGAATTTACCCTTGATTCACTTGGCATCAGAACATAAGTTGACCTTAGCTTACGTCACTTTATTTGGTGAGATTGAATCAAAAAAATAAGAGAATCTTATGAAACGCTTATATTGGATGCCTGTGGTAGCACTCAGTATGTTATTAGGTGCTTGCGCATCAACGGTTAAGCCGTCTTATGTTTCACCAACTCAGTACCAAGCTTTAAACTGCCAACAGTTGCAAGCTGAATATAATCGTATTCAACAATACATCGATAATGGTGTGCAGACACCTAAACGTACTGGGGTTGGTGTCGGTATTGGACTTGGTGGTGGTTGGGCAAGAGGCGGTGGTTGGGGAATTTCGCCAACAATCTCATTAAATATGGGTCAGTCGATGAACACCAAGAATACCGAGCTTGCCAATGTGCTTGGACAGCAGGATGCAATTGTGCAAGCTGCACAGTTCAAAGGTTGTGCAATTGTGGTCAAGCCACGTTCAAAATCATAAGTTGAAATTCATTTATCACTGTAATTTACTACAGTGATAAATAACTAAATTTTAGCAAAATATTTCAAGATAAAAATATATAAAACAATGTCTTAGTAATCTTTATATTCATTTCTTTAATTTTTATAGCTCTGTACACGACAAATTTCATAGGGCCCTTGTCCTATCAGGCTTTTTCTTCCTTAAAATTGCGAGCACTTTCTTAAATTCTTCTTTTTTTCCAAAACCAATCAAACGTAGAATAGCCATTTGAACATAGTCCAAACCGTATCGAAATAAACTTACTGAAAGTCGTCCATGCTTCTTTATTTTTATCGCTTTTTTTCGATCATGTTGCCATTCACCTGTTAAATAGCACCAACAGAAACCGATAGCTAGTACTGCTATCAATTTCTTGACTCGTCTAGGGTCTGTTAAACGAGTATTTTCAAGATTGAATCCACGTCCTTTGAGACAACTAAATAAGGTTTCGATTTCCCAGCGTAATGCATAATCACGAATAGCAGAAGCATTAAACATAGGAGAAACAACAAGTAAAAGTTCTCCATCTTCTAATCGTAGCGCACTAATATACAGTTTCACTCGACCAACCCAAATACGTCGTTTACGACATTCAGTTTGACCCACTTGAAGATGACGAAATAAATCACTAATTTTATGATTCTTTGCTAAGTGATTGGTCACAATGAAGTTTTTTTAACACGTATACAGAAGTTAATGTCATTTTCAATTAACCATGTAAACCATTTCTCACCGATAAATTCTCTGTCTGCGAACACATTCACAATACGGTCTTTACCAAAAATGGAGATAAAGCGTTGAATCAAAGCAATACGCTCTTTTGTATCTGAATTTCCACGTTTATTGAGCAATGTCCAAACAATAGGTATCGCTATTCCACGATAGACGATGGCTAACATCAAGATATTGATATCTCGTTTTCCCCATTTCCAATTGGTTCTATCTAAAGTCAGTTGCACTTTGTCGAATGAAAACATATTGAAAATCAACTGAGAAATTTGACGATAATCAAAATACTGATCTGCAAAGAAGCGTTGTATACGTCGATAAAATGATTGTGGTGAGCACTTGATGGGTAAGGCTTTAGATGCGGAAGAAAGATTACATGTCTGTTTTACAATTAATGCCAGCATAATCAGTGTAAAACATTTTACATGTGACTTGTTCCACTTTAGATATTTGTTTAAGATGAGATGTAACTCATTGAAATGTGTCATCATATTCGTCGTCAGAAAACAAGTATTATGCCATTATTTCAATGAGTTATCTTCTTTTGTCGTGTACAAAGTTTTTATAGTCTAATTTTCTCCTCTAAATTTGTTTTTTTGCTTCAAATTCGTTTAAGGTGACGAGCATATTTTGTCATCTGGTCTGTCTATGATTGAAAGTTGGTTTTTTGTTTTGGCGATGTTGGCGGTATTATTAATACCCGGTCCAATCAATGCATTGCTCGCCAGTGCAACTCATCAACAAGGCGCTTTTAAGACGATAATCTTCATTCCAATTGAATGGTTGGGATATGTATATGGCATAAGTTTGTGGGCATTATTTATTCATCTCTTTGAGCCGATTTGGCCAGCTTTAGATGTGATTTTACATACGGTGAGTTTAGCAGTGGTACTTTGGATGGCATTTCATCTTTGGAAAAGTGCGCATTTGCAAAAATATGATCAACGCCATCAGAAGATACGTAAGACAAAATTGTTTAGCGCTACTTTAAAAAATCCAAAAACAGTGCTTTTAGCGGCAGGTATTTTTCCTGTTGAAACATGGAATTCGATTGAAAATGCAGTGCTGGTTTTTGCGATTTTTAGTGTGATTTTAATCCCTGTAAGTATTTTTTGGATGTACTTCGGACGAGCACTTTTGGTTGGGAGTTTCAATGGAATTACAGCCGACCATTTATATAAAGGGTCGGCAATGTTATTACTGATCTGTATGTTGCCTATGATTTTTCGATTATTTTAATTTATTGAGCTTTACGCTCATTGAGTTTTTGCCGAACAAAACCAATAACGCCCGGCAAGATACTGATGATAATAATGCCAAAAATTAAATGGGTGAAGTTATCTTTAACGATTGGCATATTACCAAAGATATAACCTAACGTAATAAATGATGCGATCCAACAAAAAGCACCAATTACGTTATAGGTGAGGAAAAATTTATAATTCATACTGCCTGCACCTGCCACAAATGGTGCAAAGGTACGTGCAAATGGAACAAAGCGGGCAAAAATAATGGTTTTACCGCCATGACGTTGAAAGAACTGCTGTGTTTTGAGTAAATGTTGTTGATTGATGAATCGTAAATTCATTTCGAATACACGTGGGCCGATATAACGCCCAATATGGTAATTTACGGTATCACCTAATACTGCGGCAATAAATAATAAAATACCGAGTACCCACGGATCCATCGCACCAGTTGATGCTGCTAGTGCACCCGCAGCAAATAATAAGCTATCTCCGGGTAAAAAAGGCATCACTACGAGACCCGTTTCCACGAAGATAATTAAAAATAAAATGGCATAAATCCATACGCCATAATTGGTAATAAATTCTAAAAGGTGTTCATCAACGTGCAGAATAAAATCAATAAGTTCCATGAAGCTGTTAACAGTATGAATTTGAGCTAAATCGTAGCAGTGCCTCTGGGGAAAGTCAGTATAAAAAGCAAAATAATTGGTAACTTTACAATGTGGTTGAAAAATAGTGCGGATGCGGCTAAAAAGACTTTTTTGTTGCAAATATGGAATGATGTATTCAAAAATATGCTGTTTATTGCAAAATAAAATATTCCTACACTGGTGTCATGTTAAAAAACAAACAGTATGGAACTGATCATGTTTAATCCGAATGTTATTATTTGGTTTTCAGGCACGCTTTGCAGCCTTTGGACTGGCTATTTTCAGCATTATCACTGCATTTATCTTCCACAGTGCCGATGATCAGGCGCAACACATCAACTTTATGAAAAATCTGGCCATGTCAGGTGGCCTGTTTTATTTAATGCTGCATGGTGCAGACCGTTTGAGCCTTGACCACGTAATTGAAAAGGTTGCCCATACCCATTAAATAACTTCAATTGATATAAAAACAGGGAGCCAATTGCTCCCTGTTTTTGCTGGTATGGATTTTAGATTTACAGCATAAAGTGAATTTGCATTTCCCCAACAAGGAAACCTAGTACTGCGCCAACAATGATCAATGACCATTCATCTTCTTTAAATGCAGGGCGGAGCATACCTTCAAATTCTTCAGGGCTTAATTTTTGCATTCGTTCGACTAAAGTCGTGCGAACATCCATGGCATCTTCGGCATAAGACTCTACATAGCGCATCGTCTCTGGGAGTTGTTTTAAAATACGTTCGGCAACTTCTGCTTTCAGATTTTGATATTTTTCACCACCAATCGCATAAACAACCAATGGACGAACAATACCTGCCTGTAGGTCAATTTCTTGTTTGACATGGCGACTGACAAGTTCGATGACTTTATCTGAATTTGTTCCAGAGAAAAGCTCTTCCATCATATTACGGGATGTGAGTAATTGTTTAGAAATGAGCGCTGCATAGTCTGCCGCGACTTCATTTTGACGCTTAATGAACAAACCTTGCCATGTGTAGCCCAAAATCTTCTTTGGGTACAATGGTCTAAACATCATTTGTAAAGCCATCCAGTCACTGAAAAAGCCGACAAAGCCACCGAACATTGGCAGCATCCAAGGATATTTTCCTTGAGTGACCACCCAACACAACATTTGTACAACACCGATCGCAAAACCAAAGACAAAGCCGACATTACTAAAGAATCTAAACTCTTGCTTACCGACTTTTTTGAAAATTTCGTTGAGAAGACGCTTATCTTTGAGGAGATTGCTAATCACCATGTGTTTGATGTCAAAGTATTTGATCACATCTTTTTGCACTTCGCCCATGATATGTTCAACAATCTCAGGGGCTTTGGCTTGAACTCGCTTAATTAATTTCTTTCGTGCGAACTCAGGCATACCTTCCCATAAACCCGGTTGATATTGCTGTGCAACTTCGCGAGTAATATCCTCGGCAGAGGCCATTAACGGTTTTTCAATTTCTTGAGCAATCCTTTTCGGATCCAGTCTGGCAAAAATTTCTTGGGGCTGAATTAACTTTGAGGTCATTAACTCAACGGCTATGGTCGCCATTTTTTCAGCTTTTCGCGGGACGATGCCTTGCCATCCGATTGGAAGACCAAATAACCTTAGTCCCTTAAATTCAAGTGGTGCAAACATCATTTGAATGGCAATAACTTTCGTTACATAGCCAATAAAGCCACTAATAAATGGGATCGAAATATATAACCAGAAATTCTGTTGAAAATCCGCAATCATTTCTTGAAACATTATTTTATTGGTCCTTCAAGTCCTAATTGTTGCTCGTGATAGGGCAAGCCATAGATGATAGTGAAATATTTTAGAATATTGACTGAGCCAATATCTTTTAGGCTTTTAGTTACCTTTTTATTTTTCCTCTTTCCAAGGATAGTGCAGTCGCACAAAAAGGAAACGATGATGCCGACTGCATACCTTTCCGTGGTCATGCATATTTTCGACTCATCATCTTAGCACCAATTTTTGCTTTTTGTTGATCAGAATCAGCAAGAATTGTTGATTTAATTCTCTTTTCCAACACGTGCTTGGGGAATTTTAGTTTAAATATCAGTCGCAATTGATCATACATACTAAAAAATAAGATAGATGATGAATTGCGGTGCGCCAAAGCGTGAAAAATGTTAGAATATGGCGCTTAATTCATTTGCCTTTAATGTTTAGCCATGACGACCAATACTCAAATTACTGAAGATCGTATCCTTATTTTGGATTTCGGCTCTCAATATAGCCAGCTGATTGCACGTCGCGTACGTGAAGCGGGTGTTTATTCTGAAATGTATGCTTTCGATATGTCTGAAGAAGACATTCGTGCGTTTAATCCGAACGGGATTATTTTGTCAGGTGGTCCTGAGAGCGTACATGAAGAAGGTAGTCCACGTGCGCCACAAGTTGTATTTGAACTTGGTGTACCAGTATTGGGTATTTGCTATGGCTTACAAACCATGTCTGAACAGCTTGGTGGTAAAGTAGAACCAGGTACAGTTCACGAATTTGGTTATGCTGCTGTTGATGTATTGGTACGCGATCAATTGTTGGGTGATCTCAATGATGGTGACGACAAGCTTAATGTTTGGATGAGTCATGGCGATAAAGTCAGTGTGATTCCTGAAGGTTTCTCTGTTACTGCAAGCACACCAAGCTGTCCATTTGCCGCGGTAAGTGATGAAGCACGTCGTTTCTATGGTGTTCAATTTCACCCTGAAGTGACCCATACGGCGAAAGGCGCAGAGTTATTATCGAACTTTGTGCATGGGATTTGTGGATGCCGTAATCTCTGGAATTCTGAAAATATCATCGACTTGCGTGTTGAACAATTACGTGAGCAAATTGGCGATCAAAAAGTTCTATTAGGTCTTTCTGGTGGTGTTGATTCTTCTGTTGTTGCTGCACTTTTACACCGTGCGATTGGCGATCAGTTGACTTGCGTATTTGTAGACAATGGCTTACTTCGTTTAAACGAAGGTGAGCAAGTAATGGATATGTTCGCGAAAAACATGGGTATCCGTGTGATTCGTGCTGATGCTGAACAGCGTTTCTTAACTGCGTTAGCGGGTGAAGTTGATCCTGAGAAAAAACGTAAAATTATTGGTCGTGAATTCATTGAAGTATTTGCTGAAGAAGCACGTAAACTTGATGGCGTAAATTTCCTTGCACAAGGTACGATTTACCCAGATGTGATCGAATCTGCTGCAACTAAAAATGGTAAAGCTCATGTGATTAAATCACACCACAATGTGGGCGGTTTACCAGATGACTTAGCTTTTGAATTGGTTGAGCCGATTCGTGATTTGTTTAAAGATGAAGTACGCCGTCTAGGTACAACTTTAGGTTTACCACATGAAATGCTTTATCGTCACCCATTCCCAGGTCCAGGTTTGGGCGTGCGTATTTTGGGTGAAGTGAAGAAAGAATATGCAGACATTTTACGTCTTGCAGATGACATCTTTATGCAAGAGCTTCGTGCAAGCGGTTGGTATGATAAAACTGCGCAAGCATTTGCAGTATTCCAGCCTGTAAAATCAGTTGGTGTTGTCGGTGATGGTCGCCGTTATGCATGGGTGATTGCACTTCGTGCGGTTGAAACAGTTGACTTTATGACAGCTCGTTTTGCACATTTACCGTATGATTTGGTTGATAAAATCTCAACGCGTATCATGAATGAAATCAAAGATGTTTCACGTGTTGTATATGACGTGTCATCTAAGCCACCAGCTACGATTGAGTGGGAATAAGACCAAGGGCAGGATGAAAATCCTGCCTTTTTTATGCGATTAGCAAAGAGGTAAAGCATGTCCGAAACCTTGCAACTGGAACAGTTAACAGGATATTTACAGCAGCTTTTGGGTGAATCTCTCTTTGCCATTTATCTATATGGATCAGCTGTTGATGGCGGGCTAGGTCCAGAAAGTGATCTGGATATTTTGGTTGTGGTGAGTCAAGCACTGACACTTCCGCAACGACAGCAACTGGCAGAAACCTTATTACAAATTTCGCATCCGATTGGTGCTGCGCAACGTGCACTTGAAGTCACCATCGTACGCAAAGACCATATTCTTTCGGGAAGTTATCCACTCAGCTATGAACTACAGTTTGGGGAATGGTTGCGGGATGAGTTAAGCCAAGGCGATATGCTTAGCGAACATGCAGACCCAGATCTGAGTATTTTACTGAAGAAAGCACAACTACATCATCGTAGCTTGTTTGGACCAAGTTTGACGCAGTGGTCAGTTGAAATTCCGGATCAGCAACTCTGGCAGGCGATGGCAGATACCTATCCATCGATAGTGGCACATTGGGATGAAGATGCGGATGAGCGTAACCAGATTCTGGCCTTATGCCGTATTTATTTTAGTTTGGTGACGAATGAGATTGCGCCTAAAGATCAGGCTGCGCAATGGGTGATTGCTCAGTTACAACCGCAACATCAGCCTGTTTTGCAGCGAATGGTGCAAGAATATAAAGGTGAGATTGAAAAGCAAAACTGGCAACAACAGCATCATGCTTTACAGCCTGTTGTTGATTTCCTGTCTTCAAAAATTGATGAACGGTTTAAACAGAAAAAAGTTTGATCAAATAATAAGATTTGAAAAAATGAATCTTATTGGAAGTAAAGTCTATTGTTAAAGAGTGCTGATGCACTCTTTTTTATTACTTAATCTTTCTGAAGATCTATTTAAAAAAATAAATAAATTATTCAGTATCAAAAGCTTAAAAATTAAAGATATATCTTAACTTGCTATAAGACTATTTAAGATATATCTTAATATGCATAAATTGTGCAATATGAGAAAAATAAAGATGAGACATCAATCAAATCATCATGAAAGCGAACGTGATACACATCATCGGGAACATCACCGAACAGGCCGTCGTGGACGTTTGTTTGAATCAGGGCGAATGAAGCTTTTGGTTTTACATTTAATTCAGCAAAGCCCCAAACATGGTTATGAAATTATTAAAGAAATTAGTGATTTAGTGGGTGATGGCTATATACCAAGCGCAGGGACAATTTATCCAACTCTCACCAGTTTACAAGAAATGAACTATATTTCTTTGCTCGATGCCGAGCGTAAACAATACCAAGTCACTGAATATGGCGAAACCTACCTGAAAGATCAGCAAGAAATGTTGACCGCCTTATTGGAAAAACTACGGATTAGACGTGAAATCCATAACAACGATCAACTGATAGAGATCCATCGAGCAATGGAAAATCTAAAAACAGCATTACGATTAAAACTCAATATCGCCGATCTACAGCAAGAAAAAATTTATCAAATTGCTGAAAAGATTGATCAAGCCGCAATTGCGATTGGACGTTTATAAACACCTTATCCAATATTAATTTAGAGAAAACTTATGAAACCACATCAATACCATGTCACCGTACAACATTTAAAAGATGCAAAAGGGCAAGCGTCAACTTATACCGAACGTTTAGAGTTTTATACTGGAAATCATGATGATATTTTTCAGATCGTTGAACGTTTAAATAGTGCTGAATTTTTTGATGATCAAACCACGAAAGCTTTTGCGGTGGGTTTAAAACTTTTCAGCGAAGTGATGCTCGAAAATAAAGATCATCCACTATTCGAAGAATTCTTACCGCAGTTCGGTCAATTTATGAAGAATCTAAAGCAACATGTAAAGAAACAGGCTGAATGAGTATGGGGACAAATGGCATACAACAAACAAAGAAGAATTTCTTTACTAAATTACCCGCAAAATATGCTGCTTGGATTATGCCATTATTATTATCAGGGCTGATGAGCGCAACATTATCATTGGTGAACTTACTAATGAATGTTGGGCTAATAGATGGATTTACAACGAAGTGGCTGTCAACATGGCTGTTTTCATGGTTGATTGCCTATCCTGTCGTGCTTATGTTTTTGCCTGTTGTTCGACGCTTAACAAGCTTTATTGTGGAAATGCCACCACATTGATATATCAAGCTGTTGAATAATAATACAGATTGTCTCATGCATAGCACTCTGCGTATTACCAAAAGACTATATTGAATACTGTTGATATTGTTAAGATCAATAAAACAACTCATTGCAATAGCATAGGTAAAAGAGAGTAATATCATGAGTAATAATAACAATTACGATATTTCTGATTCAAAAGATTGTGAAACTTATATCAATCAGTTTATTCAAGAATTTAGGATTCGCTCGGCGGAAATTGGTAAGGGCACAATCATTAAGCGAGCCTTGCCGAGTCGTCAAAAGCGTTTGGTGGGGGCATGGTGTTTTCTGGATCATGCAGGGCCAGTGAGTTTTCCCGCTGGAGATGGTTTGGATGTAGGACCGCATCCACATATTGGTTTGCAGACTTTTACATGGATGATTGAAGGCACCATGATGCACACCGATAGTCTTGGTTCAAAACAACTGATTCGTCCTAAGCAAGTGAATTTAATGACGGCGGGGCGAGGAATTTCGCATACCGAAGTTGCACCCGGCATTGAAACCAAAATGCATGCAGCACAGCTTTGGATTGCTTTGCCTGATGACAAGCGCAATATGGAGCCAAAGTTTGAACACTATCCAAAACTACCTGTGGTCAGTAAGGATCAGGTTGAATTTACCATTTTAGTGGGGGATTTTCTTGATATGGTTTCTCCTGTGCAAGTACATACACCTTTGGTTGGTGTGGACTTAACCGCACAAGCGAATACTAAAACCCGTATTCCACTCAACCCAAACTTTGAATATGCTTTTATGGCACTTGAAGGCATTGCTCAGGTCAATGGGCATGAACTCAATGCCGATAATATGGTGGTGTTGGAAACGGGGTTGACTGAAATCGAAGTTGAACTGACTGAAGGTCATCGTGTTTTACTCATCGGTGGTGAACCGTTTGAATCACCAATTTTGCTGTGGTGGAATTTTGTTGGGCGTACGATGCAAGATTTGCAACAAGCACGAGAAGATTGGATCAATCATGAAGCCCGTTTTGGTGAAATTCCTGATTATCAAGGGAAGCGTCTCGAAGCACCTGTACTGCCTGAGCAAATGAGGGCTTCAAAATGAGTGTGATTGCGAGTGCAAAAGTTCAGGCTTTAGCCGAACCGTGGAAAGGGGAAGTAACGAGTGGAACACACCAATTTCTAACCGATAAACCCGAATCTTTTGGAGGCCATGATACGGAACCTGCACCTTTTAGCATCATGTACCATGATTACCTTACGCATGTATGCGCAGCATAAGCAAATAAACTTGGGTGATTTTCAGTGTTGAAGTTGATTTTTATACTAACCGTGAACAGCAAGAAAAGATGACATATCGTATTATATTTGAGCAGATTCCATCACCAGCGTTACAAGAGAAGTTGCTGAATGTATGTAGTAAAACATCGGTGACGAAAACTTTGTTACGCAGTTTAGACATACACACCGTGATTGTTTGAGACTAAAATGCTATTGTGCTTGGGCAAATCATAATTCTAAACGTAACTGTGAGAGGGATTCATACAACAGTTGCGTAGACAAAGCAGGCACAAAAATGATTACCTTACATTACCTACAATGCTCACGTTCGTTCCGTATTTTGTGGGCATTAGAAGAGCTTGGTATGGACTACCAAGTTGAGTATTATCAGAGATTACCTAGCTACGCAGCTCCTGAAAGTTTGAAACAGATTCATCCGCTAGGTAAAGCACCAATTCTGGTGGATGATGAGAATGTCATTGTGGAGTCGGCTGTTATTTTGGATTATCTGCAACAGTAGTATGATGTTAAACAACAGTTCAAACCGCAGCAATTCAAAGATCAGCTCCAATACTCGTATTGGATGCACTACGCTGAAGGCTCTCTCATGCCTTTATTGGTGATGACTCTAGTCATCAATAATGTGAGTAAGCATGTTCCATGGATTATTCGACCTGTTGCTGAAAAAATTACCGATGGCGTGAAAGCTGGCTTTGTTCGCCCTCGAATGAAAGAACATATGCTATATCTGGAGCAGTATTTGGGAGAGCATGATTATTTTGCTGGAGCTTTTTCTTTTGCAGATATTCAAATGGCATTTCCACTGATTGCGATTCAAAAACGTTTAGATGGTAAATATCCAAATATTCAAGCCTTTGTCCAACGTGTTCAGCAGCGTTCAGCGTTTCAGCGAGCTGAGCAGAAAAGCCTGCACTCTCAATGTGCTTAAAGCCAGATATAGAATGAGAAAGGGGAAACAGATCGTTTCCCCTTTCTCATGTTATCAATGTATTAACGCTTGATTACGATGGAGTCAATGCCGCTATGTTGCAGGGTTTGCTGGGCTGCCAGAGCCGCATCCTGACTATCATAAGGGCCAGAGAAAACACGGTACCATGTTTGCCCATTTTCAACCGTTTTTATAACATCGGCAGATAAACCATTCAGAATAATTTCTGCACGACGTGCATCAGCACTGTCAGGATCAGGATAGCTACGTACTTGTAAGATATAACTGGCTTGAACTGGTGCAGTTGGTTCAGTCGAGGTGATCGTTATTGGATCTTCAGTGGTCGTTTCAGGTTTTGGTGATTCAATAATCACGACATTACCTTGTTGTTTGGTTTCAGGGACAGCCTGTTCAGGGATTGGAGTAACTTGTTGTTGTGGCAACAAATCGTAGAAACGATAATCTTTGTTGGTATCTTCTTCTTGATAATGATCGGAGGTTACCTGATTTTTTGCTGGAACAGGTTGCCATGGTTGCCATAGCATGAGCATGACACCAACACATAGAATCGCAAGAATCGCGACAAGCATTCCCAACCACTTTGGAATAAGTGGTTTTTTCGGCTTGTTTGGTCGTTCAGATACACCACGTTGCGTTTTTCCAAACACCTGAAATTCCTCTTGATCCTATTAGATTATTTGTAACTTGAATCTGCTTAAAAACAAAGCACTATGTTTGAAAATAATGCTTTGTTTAAGATATTGCCGACCAATGATAAGCTAAGTTTAAAAGTAGATCTGTATAGCGTTGTTAACAACAGGATTTCAGATTCAAACTTTTTATTGCAAATGTGTGTATTGATTACATCGCTTCAGGAGCAGATACACCCAGTAACTCTAAGCCATTACGTAAAACTTGTTGTACGTTAATTGAAAGTAATAAACGCGCTTGTGATAAAGGAATATTTGTTTCATCAACAAATTTAACGCCATCTTGAGCATACCATCCATGAAATAGCGCAGCTAAGTCTTTTAGATAATTACCAATTTGATGTGGTTCGTAGACATTCGCAGCACGAATCAAAATTTCAGGATAAGCTGCTAATTTAGCGAGAATCTCTGTTTCAGTCTCTAAAGCTAAGAGATTAGCAACTTGGCGAGCAGATGTGGCATCAAATGTAATGCCTTTCTCTTTCGCACGGTTCAAAATGCTATTTACACGTGCATGGGCATACTGAATGTAGTACACCGCATTGTCTTTGCTTTGAGAAACGGCAAGGTCTAAATCAAAGTCGATATGCTGTTCAGATTTACGCATCACGTAGTAGAAACGCGCCGCATCGTTGCCGACTTCTTTACGTAGATCACGTAAAGTCACGAATTGACCTGAACGAGATGACATTTGTACCATCTCGCCACCACGCCATAAACTCACGAACTGAACTAAAAGAACAGTCAGTTTTTTAGAGTCGTAACCCATTGCATCAATCGCAGCTTTTACACGTGAAATATAACCGTGGTGATCTGAACCCCAAATATCAATCAAGTCAGTATAACCACGTTGCAGTTTATTCAAATGGTAAGCAATGTCAGATGCAAAATAAGTGGTTTGACCATTACGACGTTTGACCACACGGTCTTTCTCATCGCCAAATTCAGTTGATTTAAACCAAATATTGCCATCTTTTTCATAGAGAAAGCCACGTTGATCAAGCGTCGCAAGTGCTTCATCAATTTTTTCGGTTAGCGAAGCTTCGCTAAACCATTCATCAAAAGTCACGCCAAAGTCAGCAAGGTCATCTTTGATATCATCCAAAATGGCATGTAAAGCCGCTTGGTGAAATACGCGATAGCCCGCACCTAACTGTTGTTGTGAATTGGCGATTAAGCCATCAATGTGTTTTTCTTTATCACCAGACAGAATAACTTTATTGCCTTCGGCATCGAGTTCTTCAGCATATTGAACATCTTCAGGCACATCGTTGTAAATGTCAGCAACTGGACGAACGTGTGCATCGCCATCTTGATCAATAATGCTTTGTGCGATTTCTTTAACATAGTCGCCTTGATAGGCATTTTTAGGGAAAACAAGCGTTTGCCCAGTCAATTCTAAATAACGTAAATAAGTTGATGTTGCCAAAATATCCATTTGGCGACCTGCATCATTGACATAGTATTCACGGTCAACTTGTGCACCTGTTGCTTCTAAAAGGTTGGCAACAGTCATGCCGTAAGCTGCACCACGACCATGTCCCACATGCAGACTAGATGTTGGGTTTGCAGAAACAAATTCGACTTGGATTTTTTTAGCTGCATTGGCTTGGCTGCGTCCATATTGGTCTTTTTGTGCTTGAATTTGATCAAGTACAGCGAAGCGTTGGTCTGCGTTTAGAAAGAAGTTAATAAAACCAGGGCCTGCGATTTCTGCTTTTGTAATGTCGGCGACTTCAGGTAGTGCCGCTAAGATTTTTTCAGCAAGATCGCGCGGTTTCATACCAGCAGCTTTAGAGCCGATCATGGCAATATTGGATGCAAAGTCACCGTGACTTCGGTCTTTGGTACGGGTTAAATGGCTCGTGTTTGTCCAATCTGAAGGAAGTACCCCTTGTTGTTGAAGGGATTGTACCGCATGATCAAGAGCTGCTTGTATTGCCGTATTCATAGTTACCGAAATAAATGTCGCAGAAAAACGTCAAATATAGCAAATTTTAGCAGCTTAAGGGGAGAGTCATTGCAGCTGAATTAACATATTCCTATAAATCTTTCGAGTTTATTGATTAGAGATGCCGTGCTTACAACACCTCTTCTCTTGTGTTATCAATTAAAGAATACGAGAACCTTTAATCCATCGCATTTTGCGACCAAATTTATAATTATATCCCTCAATACTTAAAATTAAGATGGCTTGATCTAATGGCATATTATTTTGAATTTGTTGTAAAACATCCTCAATTCGCTTTTTATTGGTGAATTGGTACCAACGAGTCGTTGAAAATGCCAAGACATAACAGGGTAAATGTGTCAAATAATCAACTTTCTTTTTGACGAAATATGCTTTCTTTAAATCCTTAATTTTGCTCAACGCATCTGTGAGCTGTTGTAACTCGATTGAACTTAAATCATGCGGAGTGAACTTATTGTTTAAGTGAAGTTGATTTCGCTCTTGCTGTGCAAAACTCTCTAATTCAAGACGTTCTACAAGTAAGTGGTGATAATGTTGTGCTTGATCTGGTTGTCCTTGTTGCCAATAAAAATCACGTAGTCTTTCATAGCAAGTTGTCATCATGAATTCATTCAGTTCTGCGGCACGAATCATGTAGACACAACCTTGATCATCATTTTTTTCTAATAATGCTCTGCCATATTCCAAACAAATTTCAGCATGTTCTGGTGCTTTTTCATGAAGTTCTGCCAATTGTTGACATGCTTGCTCTGTTTGTTTGGCAATAAATAGCGTGAGTTGAGCACGTTCAAATGCTTCATCAATATTCAAATCATCGGTCTGTTGTTTTTGATCAAGTTCGATAAGGCGCTGTTTGCCACCTTGAATGAACTGGTATCTTTCTTGCCATGAAGACGAAATATTACTCTGCCACATTTGATCAAAAGTAGCGGTCACTTTTTCGAGTTGCTTGCCAAGTAGGCGATCTGCACGTTGTTCAGCAGAAGGATATTTAAACTCAGGAACTACCCCGATTGCTTTTAAACGATCTTGTAATGATGGATGAGTATCAAGATGCGTTGTCATTTGTTGCATCGACACTGACAACCATGCTGCGGTATTTTCTTTCTCTAATTCATGTGTCAGGGCATGGGTGAGATTAAAGAACGGTGTCATCACTGGTTGTGGCATATCATCCGCATGTTTATAAATTTCAGTCCAATATTTTTCATCAAGATATTGGCTAATAATACTCACAGTGGTTAATGCCTCGGCTGTAGATTGCGAAGAGGTTAGTTGAACCGCGATGGCATCTGCTTCATATTCATTTGCCTGTGCAAGAGGGAAAGAATAAGCCGTAAAGTACGGGACAAAGCGATTGAGAAAAGGTCTAAATAAGAAGTCTCCTCGACTTTGGTTCTGTTCTAATACCTCGACTAACTGCGTCCAACGAATACGTTGACGATAAATCCAGTTTGAAAATTGTGCATGATTTTTCGCGAGATGACCAAATTCATGAGCTAGAACCGCAGTAAATTGTGCTACGGTTAAGGACTTAAGTAATGGCAACCCTAACAATAAATAATTTTGAGAAGAGCCTAAACCTAGAAAACGAGGGATTTGAACAACGCCAGCATTTAAGTCTTCTACGATAAGCACTTTATGAAAATCAGGTGCATTGAGCTGTTGTTGTAATTTATGAATAATCTCAAATAATTCAGGAGCATCCGTAGCAGTAATTGCATAACCCTGAGGTGGTATTTGCTTAACCCACAAAGATCGTAAAATGACCCAAATAAAAAAACCAACGATTAGAATGAGTTTAATTGCAAAAGCTTTTAAAAATAGAATCGACATCAGTAATAAGGGAATGAGGGCTAATAAGAATAAAATCATGATTCCTATATATAAATTTCCTAAAATAGCCAGCATAAATACTTTTAATTGATAGGTTTTAGGATTTTTTTTGATTTTCTCTTGTAGCTGGAGAATGAGCTTTTCAAATCTTTCATTTTCTGAATATTGCGTATTGTTCATATTTTTTCTTTAAACTGATTATGATTTAAATAATTCTCTTTGCAGCATATTAGATTGAGTTAGATACTATTTATGCTGCAAAGTTTTTTATTATATTGAAGAAATTTTATTCTTTTCAATTCTAAATTTTATAATTCAATAACTTCTTCGAGTAATTCATCACTTGGTGCGAAATAATATGCCCCATCAATCGCAGTAGTGAAATGCAATAAACGGTCATGAATACCATCACCTGTGGTACCGAACATTCGTTTTAACATGGCATCAATAATGCTCAAATTATTGGTATAGGCAACAAAAAATAGACCTTGTTCACCTTTACCATCACCATAAGGCAAACTGTGACGCAAGATTTCCATTTCTTCGCCATCCTCATCTTCTACCACAGTACGTGCGACATGTGAATTTTGGGGTTTGATGTCATCATCAAGTTCAATAGATTCAAGTTTGGTACGTCCAAAAACATGTTCTTGAGCATCGACTTTGAGTTGTTGCCATTTTGCTAAATTATGAATATAGCGCTGTGCAAAAATAAAGCTGCCATCTGCAAAAGCCCCTGCTGTTTCTGCAAGGAGCGCAGCTTCAGCACGGTCATCTGGGAACTGAGGGTTTTCTGTACCATCAATAAAGCCTGTCATATCGCGACCATCAAAGAAACGGAAGCAAGCACGCTCATCTAAAACATCAACTTTGCTTTGAATACCATTGAAGAAAGCTTGACTGATCGCAAAGCAGATATCAGCACGAGCACTCGCAATGTGTATAAATACATCCGCGGGAACCACAGGCATGTCAAAAGCCCCATGTTGCGGGTCAAGCTGTCTAAAGTCCTCAGGTGTCTGAGAATAAAGCTTTGACCAAAGCTCAGGACCAAAGGCAATCGCTGTTTTAATTTGATCGTTAGGGTGTTGGGTAATCAGACGATCACGGGTTGAGAGTAGAGCTTCAATCTGCTGTTTGAGTTCAGAAATACTTAAATCTTTTAAACGCAAAACAATAAAACGGGCATGATCAGAAGGTAATGGAAGAATGACGGATTGAGCAGTCATGAAGCTCTCCTTGGTTCGTTATTTTTAAATGATGCAAAGATATGATTTTGCCCGATGTGAGCAGTGCTTAATAGCTTATTTTTGATGATTTTTGCGATATTGATAATCGTTAAATAATAGTCGACATAGCATCCAAGTATTGAATGCTAAGATTGGAAACATTTAATTGGTTTTAAAATTCGGTAAGAATTTTTGTACTGCAAAAATAACGGCAAAGCAAAGCGCCATACATAAAACGATACTGAGACCTGTGGCAATATTTAACGCCGCACTAGACCATAAGCCAACCGTCACAGCCAATTGAGCCAGTAAGAATGCCCAAGTCACCATTTGTTTAGGTGAATGTGCAAGTAAGCGTGCGCTTAGCGCAGGAATCACCAGTAATGCACCCATAAGGAGTGAGCCAACAGCACGGAGCGCAAGTACCGTAAATAGCGCCAATAACAGCATGAAAATCAAGCGTTGCCAATTGGCTCTCACCCCTTCACTCATTGCAATATCGGGATCAATTGCAATTTGAATTTGTGCAGACCATGAACGATACAAAACGATAAGCGAACCTACAATCACGACCGCAAACATGGGTAAATCAGACCATTCAATACTAAGAAGATCGCCAAATAAGTAGCTTAATAATTCGGGGCGTAAACTCGGAATATGCTGAATTAATAACAAACCAGAGCACAGTAATGTCGCTGAACTTAATGCGAGTAAGGCATCATTAGGGAGGCGAGAGTCATGCAGTACCCATAAAATACCAACCAGTAAAGCAGCCAGAAAAGCGACCCCTAACCAAAAGGGTAGATGAAGTAAGGCTGCAATAGCGACGCCTAATAGCGTGCCATGTGCCATGGTATCAGCAAAAAAAGACATTCTGCGCCAAAGCATCAGACAGCCGAGTGGTGCTGTCAGAAATACCAAAAGTGACCCCATAATCCAAGCAGGTAATAGCAGTTGTAACCATTCCATCATCGCTTAGACCTTCGGTTCAGGGTGAATGTGTGGGCGTGGATCATGAGAACAGGGTTCCGCATGATCGCTATGTCCACAATGATTGTGATGATGCTGATAGAACATCCGTTGCGTACCAAAAATCGCTTGGTATTCAGGATGCTGCTGAATACTTTCAGGTAAACCACTACAACAAATGTGTTTGTTCAGACAAACAACGCGATGCGTGCCTTGCATTACCCATTGTAAATCATGTGAAACCATCAATACCGCACAACCGTAGCGTTCAGGTAGGCTTCTCACATAGTCGTAAAGCTCAGCTTCGGATTGAATATCCAAACCTTGCATGGGTTCATCAAGCACTAGGATATCGGGTTGGCGGAGTAGTGCACGTGCCAGTAAAACCCGTTGTCGTTCGCCACCTGAGAGTTGTTGTACTTTGGAGGCTTGTAATTTTTGAATGCCCGTATCTCGGATAATTTCTTCGCGTAAATCAGCGGCACAAACTTCTAGATCCAGTAAATCTTGAACACGTAAGGGAAGACTGGCTGAAGGGTTGAATTTTTGTGGGACGTAGGCCAATTTTAATTTCTTGGAAAAGTGAACTTTTCCTTTATTTGGCGACATAATGCCAAGCAAGATTTTAATTAATGTTGATTTACCAGCACCATTGGGACCAATTAATGTCACAATTTCTTTTGCCTGCAATGCAAAATCAATATTTCTTAAAATATCTCGTTCGTCGCGTCGAACAGAAATATTCTCCAACTGAATAAGTGGAGCGCTTATTGGCGTGTGTTGCACTGATGACATTTTCCAGAAATTTCAATAATGCTGTGTTGGGCAGCAAATTGGTCAGAAGCAGCAAGTTGATCGAGCTGTTGAATTAATCCTTGTGCTGAAGCCTCTTTCACTGAATGACATTCAGTGCAAATCAGAAAAGCAGCTTGATGCCCTTCACGTGGGTGGCAACATGGAATATAGGCATTAATTGAGGTCAGTCGATGAATTAGACCTTTTTCTAATAAGAAGTCTAAAGTTCTATAAACTGTAGGTGGGGCAGCAGGGCGGTCTGCTTGACCTTTGATTTTAGCCAGTAAGTCGTAAGCGCCCATTGGAGCAGAAGCATTTAGAATGAGTTCAAGCACTTCTTTACGTAAGGGTGTTAAGCGAGCGCCAACCGCAGTACACAAAATTTCTGCTTCAGCAATGCGAGCTTTAATATCGTGATGACCGTGAACACCATGTAAAGCATTGTCATGTTCATGTGAACAAGAACTCATAGTAGACCTCATTGTTTTTGTAGAACCTATTGCTTTTCATTCGCTCATCGCCTTTCATGATGTCGCAATAGACTCATTATCATAACATGCAATTCAATATAACTATCTATATAAGTTGAACCTCGGCAGGCGAGTGCGACAAATCTAAAAAAGACATAGGTGTTTTTTAACTTTTGTTATATTATAACACGATTCGCTGAGTTGAGTAATGTTGTGATGTCCCGCCTAATTGTATTTGTTTTCTTTTCAATGTTAAGTACATGGGGATGGACTCAAAGTTTAGTTGTTTCAACGCATCCAATTTATTTAATTGCTAAAGAGGTTACAGCAGGCATAGAAGAGCCTGTTCTGTTACTTGGCGATCAAACTGGGCATGATGTACAACTCACACCCGCTCATCGTAAGGCGATTCAAGATGCTTCGCTGGTATTGTGGTTAGGTAAAGTACATGAAGCACCTTTAGATAAGTTGCTTAATCAAAACCCTAAAGCAATTGCACTTTTAGATTCCGGTATTTTAACGATTTTGCCTCAACGTAGTTTACGCGGTGCTGCATTGGCAAACACTGTAGATAGCCATGTCTGGTTAGAGCCAAACAATGCAGTGCGGATCGCTTTCTTTATTGCAACTTTACGTTCACAACAATATCCAGAAAATAAAGCCAAATACATGGCCAATGCAAAAGAGTTTTCGCAACAAATGCTGCAGGTTTCACAGCAATATGAAAGTTCCAATAAAGCAAAACCTTATTGGTCTTATCATGATGCTTATCAATATTTAGAAAGAGCACTCAATTTGAAATTTGCTGGAGCATTGACTGATGATCCTCATATTGCACCCACAGTAGCTCAAATTAAATTCTTAAAAGATAGTCGCCCTAAAACACAAATGTGCTTGTTGGCTGAAACATCAGCAAGTAGTGGTCAATATCAAAAGCTAAATCCAGTCGTGTTCCAACCAGTTGATGAAAGTATGCGTGGTGAAGATAATTTTGTTGCTGCATGGAAAAAATTGGCTTCAAAAACCGATAAATGCGTATTAAGTACTCAAAAATGATGAAAAAAATAAAAATGAGTTGACTCTATCGTCAGAAAATATGCTAACGAAAAAAACAGACTTAAGTCGAGAAAAGATTGCATGTTCAGGGGTGTAACTCTATAATGCCTGCGATTCGAAACGATCATCAATAAAACTTGTCAAGCAGTTATGTTGTGAGTGGATAAAAAATGAGCCAAACTAGTCGCTTGATTGACCGACGATTAGCAAAAGCTTTGGTCTTCTTACAAGCGTGTATGATTCCTGTTGCAGCTTTGCTTGCATGGATGATGAAAGACACCACTGCTGCTCTAAGTGCTGCGCTTGGGGCTTTGGTATGTTGGTTGGCACATTGTTATTTTGCTTGGCAGTCGTTTAGAACGGCAGGCGCAAGAGCATCAAAACAAGTCATGCTGAACATGTATCGAGGGATGCTCGGTAAGTTTGCAATCGTGATCGTGGGTTTTATTTTAATTTTGAGCAATGTTAAACCGCTGTCACCGGTTGCGTTGTTTTGTGGATTTATCCTCGTTCAAACGATGTCGTGGGTCGCGCCATTTTGGGTGTCACGTCTACAAAAACGAGTTTAAAACACATTTAAGATTTTTTGGAAGTGTGAGTGAGATTATTGCAGTTCGCAGAATTCGCTTCGCTTCTTTTTAATGATTGACATTGACCAGGTGTGATTTATGGCTGCTGAAGAACATGCCCTTACTTCGACCGAGTATATCAAGCATCACTTGACCAATATGACCTATGGCAAAATGCCTGATGGTACATGGAAGTTGGCTGAGACTGCTGAAGAAGCTCATTCGATGGGGTTCACTGCAATTCACTTGGATTCAATGGGTTGGTCTATCGGACTTGGTGTTATTTTCTGTTTGTTATTTTGGACAGTTGCGAAGGCTGCAAATGCTGGCGTTCCAACTAAATTCCAATCTGCAATCGAAATGATTATCGAGTTTGTGGACTCAAGTGTTCGTGATACTTTCCACGGCAAATCGCGTTTAATTGCTCCTTTATCATTGACCATCTTCGTGTGGATTTTCCTCATGAACGCAATGGACTTGATTCCTGTTGACTGGATTCCTTTCCTAGCTCAAAAGATTGGCGCAAGCGTGTTTGGTATGGACCCTCACCACGTTTATTTCAAGGTTGTTCCATCTACAGATCCTAACATTACCCTTGGTATGTCATTGTCTGTATTTGCACTGATCTTGTTCTATAGTATTCGTGAAAAAGGGATCGGCGGTTTCGTCGGTGAATTGGCACTTAACCCATTTAACCCAAGTAACCCAGTTGCAAAAGCGTTATTGATTCCAGTGAACTTGATTTTGGAATTAGTAACTTTTCTTGCTCGACCAGTTTCGTTGGCTCTACGACTGTTCGGTAACATGTATGCGGGTGAGTTAATCTTCATCTTAATCGCGTTATTACCGTTCTGGATTCAATGGGCGTTATCTGTGCCTTGGGCTATTTTCCACATTCTTGTAATCACGTTGCAAGCATTCATCTTTATGATGCTGACCATCGTTTACTTGAGCATGGCAAGCGAAAAGCATTAATGGTATTGCCTAATTATCAATCGATGGTTAGGCTTAAATTTTAGTTTAATTTGGTAATAACCTAACCTCTGAGGAATTTTTCATGGAACTCACTTTAGGTCTAGTTGCAATTGCATCTGCTATCTTGATCGCTTTTGGTGCTTTAGGTACTGCGATTGGCTTCGGTCTTTTAGGTGGCCGCTTCTTAGAAGCTGTTGCTCGTCAACCAGAATTGGCTCCACAACTTCAAACTCGTATGTTCTTAATTGCGGGTCTTCTTGATGCTGTGCCTATGATCGGTGTTGGTATTGGCTTGTTCTTCATCTTCGCTAATCCATTTGTAGGTTAATAGCTTAATTCCTAAATCCACATATTGAGGAATAGCGAAATGAATATCAACCTCACATTGATTGGTCAAGCGATTGCATTTGCGTTCTTTGTCGCATTCTGCATGAAGTTCGTTTGGCCACCACTAATCAATGCGATTAGTGAGCGTCAGCGTAAAATCGCTGATGGCTTAAATGCTGCTGAAAAAGCAAAAGCTGACCTTGCTGATGCGCAAGCACAAGTTAAGGCAGAATTAGACGCAGCAAAAGCACAAGCGGCTCAATTGATCGAACAAGCGAACCGTCGTGCAGCACAATTGGTAGAAGAAGCGCGTACCCAAGCATCTGCTGAAGGTGAGCGTATTCGTCAACAGGCGAAAGAAACTGTTGATCAAGATATCAATGCTGCTCGCGAAGAATTACGTCAACAAGTTGCTGCTTTGGCAGTTGCTGGCGCAGAAAAAATTCTGAACCAACAAGTTGACGCAGAAGCTCATAATGCCATGCTGACTCAGCTGGCTGCTAAACTTTAAGCGAGGCGAAATATGGCTGAACTCTTGACGTTGGCACGCCCATACGCTAAGGCAGCATTTGCTTATGCATCTGAGCAAAATGCAACTGACTCTTGGTCAAATGCATTACAACTGCTCAGTGCTGCGGTGCAAGATGAAGCATTTTCCGCTTATTTAAATCGCCCTGAGTTGACTCCTGCGGAGCAGGTAAGTCTTTTTGCGAAAGTTTTAGGTGAAGATCAATCACAAGCAGTGTCGAACTTTTTGACATTACTTGCAGATAATGATCGTTTAGTTTTATTGCCTGAAATTGCAGCAGAATACGAATTACTTAAATCGCAGAACAACAACACTTTGGAAGTAGAGATTGAATCTGCTTTTCCATTAGATGCGACACAAGAGCATATTTTAGCTCATGCGCTTGAAAAACGTTTTAACAGAACTGTTCATGTGACTGTTAGCGTTAATCCAGCGTTAATCGCAGGTGTTGTGATTCATGCAGGCGACCAAGTGATAGATGACTCTGCGCTTAACAAGCTTGAAAAAATGCGGACTCGTCTTCTTGCGTAATAGCAAAAAGACTGAACTTAAAAAAGATTGAGGAATAGCGCAATGCAACAACTGAATCCATCCGAGATCAGTGCGCTCATTAAACAGCGTATCGGCGATCTGGACACCAGCGCGACCGCGAAGAATGAAGGTACCATCGTCATGGTATCTGACGGTATCGTGCGTATTCACGGTCTTGCGGATGCAATGTACGGTGAAATGATCGAATTCGACGGCGGCTTATTTGGTATGGCACTGAACCTAGAACAGGATTCAGTGGGTGCCGTTGTTTTAGGTAACTACCTAAGCCTGCAAGAAGGTCAAAAAGCTCGTTGTACAGGTCGTGTATTAGAAGTTCCGGTTGGTCCAGAACTTCTAGGCCGTGTCGTAGATGCTTTAGGTAACCCAATTGATGGTAAAGGCCCAATTGATGCAAAATTAACTGATGCTGTTGAAAAAGTAGCACCAGGCGTAATTTGGCGTCAATCAGTCGACGAACCTGTTCAAACTGGTTATAAATCAGTTGATACAATGATCCCTGTAGGTCGTGGTCAGCGTGAGTTGATTATTGGTGACCGTCAAACTGGTAAAACAGCAATGGCGATCGATGCGATCATCGCTCAGAAAAATTCTGGCATTAAATGTGTATACGTTGCGATTGGTCAAAAACAATCAACAATTGCAAACGTTGTACGTAAGCTAGAAGAAACTGGCGCTATGGCGTATACAACTGTTGTCGCAGCTGCGGCAGCTGATCCTGCGGCAATGCAGTATTTAGCTCCGTACTCTGGTTGTACAATGGGTGAATACTTCCGTGACCGCGGTGAAGATGCGTTAATTATTTATGATGATTTGTCTAAGCAAGCTGTTGCTTACCGTCAAATTTCATTGTTATTACGTCGTCCACCAGGTCGTGAAGCGTATCCAGGTGACGTATTCTATCTTCACTCACGTCTTCTTGAGCGTGCTTCGCGCGTTTCAGCTGACTATGTTGAGAAGTTCACTAACGGTGCAGTAACTGGTCAAACTGGTTCTTTAACTGCATTACCGATCATTGAAACTCAAGCGGGTGACGTATCTGCATTCGTACCAACGAACGTAATTTCGATTACTGACGGTCAGATCTTCTTAGAAACATCATTATTCAACGCAGGTATTCGTCCTGCTGTGAACGCGGGTATCTCTGTATCGCGTGTTGGTGGTTCTGCTCAAACTAAGATCATCAAAAAATTGTCTGGTGGTATCCGTACTGCTTTAGCACAATACCGTGAATTGGCTGCGTTTGCTCAGTTCGCTTCTGATCTTGATGAAGCAACTCGTAAGCAACTTGAGCATGGTCAACGTGTAACTGAGTTAATGAAGCAAAAACAATATGCTCCTTACTCAATTGCTGACCAAGCTGTTTCTGTTTATGCATCTAACGAAGGCTATATGGCTGACGTAGAAGTGAAGAAAATCGTAGACTTTGATGCTGCGTTAATTTCTTACTTCCGTTCTGAATATGCTGCGTTAATGCAACAGATCGATGAAACTGGTGATTATAACAAAGACATCGAAGCAGCAATCAAATCAGGTATTGAGAGCTTCAAAGCGACTCAAACTTACTAAGTTTACCTTTAGTTAAGTTTGGTTCACGGATCAACCTTCGAAAGCTCGAAAGGGCTTTCGAATACTAGGTTAAGCGTATGGCAAATTTAAAAGAAATTCGCGCCAAAGTAGCTAGTATCAAGAGCACGCAAAAGATTACTCGCGCGATGCAAATGGTAGCTGCTTCTAAAATGCGTCGTGCGCAAGAGCGCATGGCTCAGGGCCGTCCGTATGCCGATAATATGCGCCGTGTAATTGCTCACTTAGTTCAAGCAAACCCTGAATACAAACACCGTTATATGGTTGACCGCCCAGTTAAGCGTGTTGGCTATATCGTAGTGTCTTCAGATCGTGGCTTGGCAGGTGGCTTGAACATTAACTTGTTCAAGAAAGTTGTGCAGCATGTCAAAGCACAACAACAGCAGTCAATTGAAGTTGAATTTGCTTTGATTGGTCAAAAAGCGGTTTCGTTTTTTAAGAATTACGGCGGTAAAGTGCTTGGTGCAACGACCCAACTTGGCGACGCGCCGAGTTTGGAACAGTTAACTGGCTCTGTACAAGTTATGCTTGATGCATTTGATAAAGGCGAATTAGATCGTATCTATCTCGTTTCAAATGGTTTCGTCAATGCGATGACTCAACAGCCTAAAGTAGAACAACTTGTTCCTTTAGCACCAGCGCAAGCAGGCGATGATCTCAACCGTACTTATGGTTGGGACTATATCTACGAACCAGAAGCAGAAGAATTGTTAAATGGTTTGTTGGTTCGCTACATCGAGTCTATGGTTTATCAAGGTGTGATTGAAAACGTTGCATGTGAGCAGTCTGCTCGTATGGTCGCAATGAAAGCAGCGACAGACAACGCAGGCCAATTGATTAAAGACCTACAACTCATTTACAACAAGCTGCGTCAAGCCGCGATTACTCAGGAAATTTCCGAGATCGTTGGCGGTGCCGCTGCCGTTTAACATTATTAAGTTTGAATTGAGGAGACAGCAATGAGTAGCGGTCGTATCATTCAGATCATCGGCGCGGTTATCGACGTCGAGTTTGAGCGCAATAGCGTTCCTAAGATCTATGACGCTCTCCAAGTTGACGGTACTGAAACTACTTTAGAAGTTCAGCAACAGCTTGGCGATGGTGTTGTTCGTACCATCGCAATGGGTTCTACAGAAGGTCTTAAACGTGGCCTTAATGTAACTAGCACAAATGCACCGATTTCTGTTCCAGTGGGTCCTGCTACGCTTGGTCGTATCATGGACGTATTGGGTCGCCCTATCGATGAAGCAGGTCCTGTAGCGACTGAAGAACGTTTGCCGATTCACCGTCAAGCACCTTCTTATGCTGAACAAGCAGCTTCTACTGATCTTTTAGAAACTGGTATTAAAGTCATTGACTTACTTTGCCCGTTCGCGAAAGGTGGTAAAGTTGGTTTATTCGGTGGTGCGGGTGTTGGTAAAACCGTTAACATGATGGAGTTGATCAACAACATCGCTAAAGCGCACTCAGGTTTATCTGTATTCGCTGGTGTTGGTGAGCGTACTCGTGAAGGTAACGACTTCTATCACGAAATGAAAGATTCTAACGTTCTTGACAAAGTAGCAATGGTCTACGGTCAGATGAACGAGCCACCAGGTAACCGTTTACGCGTAGCGTTAACTGGTTTGACTATGGCTGAATACTTCCGTGATGAAAAAGACGAAAATGGTAAAGGTCGTGACGTATTATTATTCGTCGACAACATCTACCGTTATACACTTGCGGGTACTGAAGTATCAGCATTGTTAGGTCGTATGCCATCTGCGGTAGGTTACCAACCGACACTTGCAGAAGAAATGGGTGTTCTTCAAGAGCGTATTACGTCTACTAAATCTGGTTCGATCACATCGATCCAAGCAGTATACGTACCTGCCGATGACTTAACTGACCCATCACCTGCAACAACGTTTGCTCACTTAGATGCAACAGTAGTATTGAGCCGTGATATCGCATCTTCTGGTATTTATCCAGCGATCGATCCACTTGACTCAACTTCACGTCAGTTAGATCCATTGGTTGTTGGTCAAGAGCATTATGAAATTGCACGTTCTGTACAGAACGTATTGCAGCGTTATAAAGAGCTTAAAGACATCATCGCAATCTTGGGTATGGATGAGTTAGCAGAAGAAGATAAATTGGTTGTTTACCGTGCGCGTAAAATCCAACGTTTCTTCTCTCAACCATTCCACGTAGCTGAAGTGTTTACTGGTGCTCCTGGTAAATTAGTACCACTTAAAGAAACGATTCGTGGCTTTAAAGGTCTATTAGCTGGTGAATACGATCACATCCCAGAACAAGCGTTCTATATGGTTGGTGGTATTGACGAAGTGATTGCTAAAGCCGAGAAACTTTAATTAGCAACTCTAATTTAAGGAGATTCTCATGGCGACTATGCAATGTGATGTCGTAAGTGTTAAAGAGTCTATTTACTCTGGACAAGTGACGATGTTAATCGCAAAAGGTGCGGGTGGTGAGCTAGGTATTTTACCAGGGCATGCGCCACTTGTAACTTTACTCCAACCGGGACCGATCCGTGTTCAGTTGGAAAATGGTACAGAAGAAATCGTGTATGTATCAGGCGGTGTGTTAGAAGTTCAACCTCATGTTGTTACTGTGCTTGCAGATACTGCAATCCGTGCTGACAACTTAGATGAAGCTGCAATTATGGAAGCTCGTAAACAAGCTGAACAATTGTTAGCAAATCAAAAGAGTGATTTGGACTCGGCTGCTGCTCTTGCTGCGCTTGCAGAAACTGCGGCTCAGCTTGAAACCATCCGTAAAATCAAGAATCGTGCAATGTAATTGCAGATTTAAGATTGAGAAAGCCACCGAAAGGTGGCTTTTTTTATTGATACATTTTAAAACAACGGGTCAGTTTGATAAATGCTGAGCTCGAAAAGTATAAACAAATGAATCAAATGGGGCATGATTTTCCAAATCTAAGCAAGCAGAAAGCTAATACTTCAGTTTCTATGCCATCGTATCAGATACAACCCATCAAAATGAGTTATGAGATTTAATATTGCTAAGATCATGTAATAAGTATTCTTATTCTCTAAAAGCTCAAGTATTTCTAATAAAGATACTTGAGCTCAAGAATTTAAATACTCATATCAGCAAGCCAGAGGAAATAACCACCGTAGCTATTAAATTTAAATTCACCACCAACATTTTTCCCTTCATCTGTTAATTGGTGCCTACCTTTATCATTAATCATGAGAAAGCCTTTAGCTACAAATTTTTCTAAAAGCTCATTTGTTTTCAGTTTATGTTTGGCAGCAAGTTTTGAAGTTGTTAATTTGCTAAAATCATCTTGTTCACTATTTTCTTGGCTTATTTCTGTATCTTTCACCTCATCAAGAGAAATTCTAACTTCATCGCTGATTCGAATAATGCGTTGGGCTTCTTCATAAGCATCTTTGAACACTAATTCATCATGATCTTTTTCAATCAAAATTCCCATCTCATTATTATTCACTTGGCTAAACTCATATAAGTTTAGACTGGAAATTATACAAGTTGATTCATTGATGTAACATTTAGCATGAAGATTCTTACAGAAGCTCACCCTTACATAATCAAGTTTTTGCATCCATTTGATTTCATCAGGATGTAAATCACTTTTGCCATAAATTATACGAATATCAATTTTAAGACGATTTTTATCTTCAAGAAGTTCCTTTATACGATCATTTAGTTTTAAAAAAGGGCTAATTAGGATAAGGCGTTCTTTTGCATTTTTAATTAATTCTTCTAGATAAAAATTAGTTGCACTTGTATTAAGAAATTTAGACATGCCGTTCCAACATTTATGTAAATATTAAAATTAAAGTAAAAAAATTATAATATTTATTTTAATAAAGAGAATAGTTAAACCATTCTCTTTATTAATTTTTTATTTTATTTTGCTAATTCAGCTTCAATCGCACTGACGATACGTTCATCATCTGCGGTAATGTCAGGTGCAAAACGCGCTACGATTTCCCCATTTTTATTGACTAAGAATTTCTCAAAATTCCATAGTAATTCAGGTGGATTGTTTGGTGTTAAGCCATAATCAACGAGGTCTTTCCACCAAGGTCCTTCACCAATACGTTCTGGAATTGCTTGTGTGAGTGTTTGATATAAAGGATGTTTGTCTTCACCTGCAACAGAGATTTTTGCAAATAAAGGGAAGTGGACGTCATAGTTGAGTGAACAGAATTGTTCGATTTCATCATTTGTCCCTGGTTCTTGCTCTAAGAAGTTATTTGCAGGGAAGCCTAAAATTTCTAAGCCCTGATTTTTTTTCGCTTGATAAAGTTTTTCTAGGCCTTCGTACTGTGGTGTTAAGCCACATTTTGAGGCTACGTTAACAATTAGTAGAACTTTACCCTGATATTGCTCAAGATCAACGTCTTGACCTTTAATATCTTTAACTGGAATGTGATAAACCGACTGGCTCATGGAATACGTCCTAATGTTGTTGTGACAAGACTTGTTTGTTTTAACTGCTAATTTCGTACAGTGCAATCCTCTTGATATGAATCCATACAAATTATGAGCAAAAGCACGTCTTGGATTTATATCGAGGCATTTTTGAGTTGAATAGGAGTTTGTCCTGTATAGCGCTTGAAGAATTCAATAAAGCTAGAGCTATGGTGATAATCTAAAGTATATGCCAATTGTTTAATGGTCATGCCCTGACGAATCTGGTTGATGGCAAAGATGATCTTGGCCCGATTGCGCCATTCAGACAGCGAAAGCTGCAACTCCTGCTGGCTTAGGAGCAAGACATGACGCTCACTCACGGCAAAGTCTTGTAGCACCTGCTGGAGACTGGCATTAAATAAATCGGGATTAGAAAGTTTTTCCAGAATTGGCGACAAAACTGGATGGGTGCTTTGCGGTAAATAGTGTGAATAAGCAGGCGCTTGCTTTAATTGATCAAACAATACCTGTAGCAAGTGTTCAAGGTATTCAGGTCGCGTATCCTGTTTCTGCTGTTCCAGAATCTGTACCACTAAGGCACGGAAAAAGGGTTCAATACTAAAGCAACGGCACACATCACCTAAATATTGTCCAAATTTGGGGTGCAAACGAATACAGATATAGTGGATTTGATGTTCAACAGGGAGCGACTGATGTTCAGTACGCGGTGGCAACCATAGTCCATAACTGGGCGGAGAAAGATAGTATTGCCCCTCAATATCAAACTCCAGCGTACCATTTAAACTAAAATTAAAGTCGCCCCAGAGTGAGGAATGTGGACTGACAATATCATCCTTTTGGTATAGAAATTCATGTACTTCGATACCATTTAAAAAAGATAATTTTTCAGTCTCATCATACTTCATTCAGGGTTTTCATTTAATTTTCACAAGTGACTTTAGGATTGTTCAAACCTTTTGCTAAGGTGAAAAGATGGATACAGACGGAGGTAATAAAGCTGATTACAGCATAAATTAAGATATTTTTATTGAAGTGATCAAGCGTATAAGTCTCAAGTTGTAAATTTGGATCTGCTTTTAGATTTGATGTCGACATAGCGGTATAAATGTCTGAAATACGATATTTCAATTATTTTAGACATCTTTCAGAATAATCCTAATCTAGAAATATTGTGAGATGGCTGATGACTCAGTTAAGTAAATACCAAAAATGGGCATTTGTACTGCCATTGATAGCAGTCTTAATTTGGTCATTAAATATTGCAGTGACTCGTTATGTTGCGGACTATATTTCACCCGTCAGTATTAGTTTTTATCGCTGGTTTGTTGCCTTTCTCATTTTGACACCATTTATGTTGCCCAAAGTATGGAAACAGCGAGCTTTGATTCGCCCATATATTCCTAAATTAGCAGTTCTGAGCGCTTTTGGAATGGTTTTATATCAAGGGCTTTCTTATACAGCAGCACATTATACCACTGCAACAAATATGGGTATTGTAAATGCCTTTGTTCCAGTTTTTACCATTTTTATCTCTTATATTATTTTAAAAGATAAGCCAAATCGATTTGCGATTTTTGGCAGTTTCCTATCATTTTTCGGCCTACTTTATGTAATGAGCCAAGGACATTTCTCTCGCTTATTTGATCAAGGAGGTCATTGGGGAGATGCTGTTATGGTCTTGGCTGTAGGTTTTTATGCATTTTATGGCGTCTTTCTAAAAAAATGGCAAGTACAATTGCCATTGATGACCAGTCTCTATATCCAAATCGCTTTTGCGTTGCTATACCATCTTCCATTTCTACTTTGGTTGGGCTTAGATACAATTAATGTAGATAATGTAGCAAGTGTATTGTATGCAGGTATTTTTCCATCGTTAATCGCACCTTTATTATGGATGATTGCTGTACAAAGCATTGGTCCAAACCGTACTAGTATTTTTATGAATTTGATGCCTGTATTTACTGCAATTATTGCAAGTGTATGGCTATCTGAGCATTGGACGATCTACCATACCTTAGGCGGTGTGACGATTTTGGTCGGTATCATTTTAGCGCAAAAGAAAACGGAAAAAGCACCTGTAGAATTGATTTAAAGCGCCACTTAAATATGAAATGATCGTATAAAATTGGTTGAAATAGCGACAAACACATCAAAATTTTTATTTAATGAAGATTATTTCTATATGATTTTCAAATATATTTTAGATATTTATCAAGTTTGTGACCAAAAAAATTTCAATAAAAATAGAAATATAATTTTATTGAAATTTTAAAACTGACAAAAATGGTACGCTTTTCACATTTTTTGTTAGAGAAATAATATATTTGTATAAATCAAATGATTGATCCATAATAACTTTCAGAGTAGCTAGATTCATTTTTAATGATGAATATACTCAACCAATTTGCAGACCCTCTGGATGTGATTATACACATCCTTTTTATGCTCAGTTATCCCTATATAACTGAGCTTTTTTTTATTCACTATTTACATAATCAAGCGCGAATTACTTCACCTGTTAATGCGTTGAGAATTCGACTAGGTTCTTGGCTAAGCCCTAAATCACCCTCCAAATAATTCAGGGATACACCAAAATAACCTTGAGCTTGTTCTAAATTTTGTGCTGGGTTTAGTCCCGCGGGATTGGCACTGGTCGATACAATAAAGCCGCCAAAGGCATTACAAAGTTCGACGCACAAAGGATGCGTGGTTACACGTACAGCAACCAATGGATGTTGACCTTTAATCCAAATAGGAATGTGCTCATCAGCGGGAAGTAACCACGTAGTTGCTCTTTCAGTTGCTACACGATCCGTCCAACTATCAATCACTTGCTTACGTATCTTTGGGGCTAAGCTTTGTAACAAATGCTCAACTTGCCCTAAGTGACCTGCTAATAAAATGACTCCTTTTTCAATTGGGCGATGTTTTAGCTCAAGAATGTTTTGAAAAGCTTGTTGATTGAATGGATCGCAGCCTAAGCCCCAAACAGCTTCTGTTGGATAAGCAAGAACTTGTCCTAGCTTCAAAAGCTGTGCTGCTTCCGAAATTGATGAGGTAATCATGGGATTATATTTAGCGACAAAGATAGGGTTATTTTAATGAATTGGACGACAACGTAAATAGCGACCGCCCTGTTGTATACAGAAACCGAGTAATTCTAATTCCATCAATTGAACTGTAAGTTCTGCGATCGGAATTGGATGACGTTGAGCAAGTTCATCCAAGTCTTGTCCAACCCAGTCGAGACTTTGATAAAGAGCAATCAAATGTGTTGGTAAGCTTGGTGTGATGGTTACATGGTCTTCTGGAATTTGTTGTTGTACTTGCCATTGTGTAGGTAAGGCTAGATCTTCAATAATTTGTTCTGGATGATCAACTAAAGTTGCACCTTCACGAATTAATTGATGACAGCCTTGATGATACTCACTGTAAATATGTCCAGGAATGGCAAATACCATTTTCCCTTGATTGGCTGCTTCATTTGCTGTGATCAGTGAACCACTTTTCAAAGCGGCTTCTACAACTAAAACCCCAAGACTTAGACCACTAACGATACGATTACGGCGTGGAAAATGCTGCTGTAAAGGTAGGGTAGTCGGAAGAAACTCAGTGACAAGAGCGCCTGTTTGAATAATTTCTTGGGCTAGTTTGCTATTTTGCGATGGATAAACTGTGTCTAAACCTGTTCCAGTCACCGCGATTGTCCGATGATGGGCTAAACCGCCACGATGAGCCGCTTCATCAATTCCGTGGGCTAAACCGCTGCTGATGTAAAATCCTTTTTCACTTAAATAATACGCAAAATCATAGGCAACTTGTCGTCCATGAGGACTCGGCTTTCGACTTCCAACCATAGCAATCTGGGGCTGTAATAATGCTTGTAGCTGGCCTTGACCAAATAAAATAGGAGGGTGATCAGAATAAGGTAAAAGTTGAGTAGGGTAGTCGATATCTTCAGGGGTTAAAATAAAATCGGTATGCTTACAAATCAATTGAACCATGTGGTCAAATTGCTGCTTTCCGTGTGGGGTTTGGAATTCTTCTAGACGTTTTAAATGATTTTTGTGTAAACCGAGCTGTTGCCATTCAGAAAGTCGATGTGTTTGGACTGCTTCCGCACAATTACCGAAATAGTTTCGAATTTTTTGAAAACTAGAAAGCGAGTGTTGAACCAAGTACCACACCAACACAGTATGATAATGATGGGGCGATAGCTGATTCAACATTTCTAATTAGAGATTAGTTATCAAGACGAGGCGGCTTGATATTTGAACCAATTTTAATTGGCAACTCACTCTCTAAAACATAGCCGTAGCTGATGCGATCAAAACTTTTGAAAATCATAATACTACCAACATATTGACCTGGTAACTTTATACTTTCTTTAGTCTTAGGATCACGAACAGTTTCGCCATCTTGGTACGTACTAAAAACTTGTCCGATTTCAATGCCATCTGCTGTACCACGGTCAACAGTGACGACACCATTTTTCGCAGCTGTACCTATAGACCCCATGACACGGATGACTTTACCGCCATCTTTCACCTGATTTGGTTCAGTTGGGTAGAATAAAGTAGGTAACATGGCATCTTGTTCAAGCATAACACGATCACCACGACGTACTTCACCATTATAACTATCGGTTAATTCAAAGGTTGTAATGTCATTTTCATTGGTAATCGCAACACCCGAAGCGACTTGCGTGAGCTCAACACCTAGATTTTGTTTCTTCCCTGTTTCATCAAGCACGATATATGGTTCACCTTCACGGTATACGCCATAACGTTGACCATTTTCGATACCTTGACCACGTACATAGATGATCTGACCTTTGCCTGCAAGTACACGATTATCCGCTGTGCCCAAGACATATGGGGTATTTGCAATCGCACTCGCTGGAAGTACAGAAGTTCGTTCTAACCATTGTTGAATATCAGCTAATGGAATAACAGGGACGCTATTGTTCAAAGCTTCAATACGAACTTTTGGACGTAAAGTAGAAGTATTGCCAGAGTAACGACGAATGATACCGTCACAACCATCACCTTCATCTTTACCAATCAGTGGCTTACCGTTCAAACTACAAAGTAGCAAGCGATCACCAGGATAAATCCAATGTGGATTCTTGACATGTTTATTGCTTGCCCAAATTTCAGGCCAGCGCCAAGGCTTGCTTAAAAATTTGCCTGAAATATCCCAAAGCGTATCGCCTTTTTTCACCACATAGACATGTGGTGCACCCGCTTTTAAGGATGGTGGGTTTGCGTTAGGGCTTGCTGCATGAGTAAGGTTTATGCTCATGCCTAATCCTGCACAAATTGCAGCAGCAATCAGTTGTTTTTTTAACCCCAAGGCATGAAATGATGGTATGCCGTTTAAAACCTTTTTCATTATCATAATTCCTAAAAATTATCTGTGTAGTTGCGTTATAATAACGACTTTACACACAATTTTTTGATCAAGCATTCCCTTCAGTTGGTTTCCTGATCAATGGCATAAATGAGGAACGGTATGGCCTTATTACCTATTTTAAGTTTTCCTGATCCCCGTCTTCGTACCATTGCTAAGCCAGTCGAAGAAGTCACTGATGATATTCGTCAGCTTGCAGCAGATATGTTAGAAACCATGTACGAGGCACCGGGTATAGGTTTAGCGGCAACTCAGGTTGATCATCATATTCAGCTTATTGTTATGGATATCTCTGAAGAGAAAAACCAACCGATGGTGTTCATTAACCCCAAAGTCACTCCACTGACCGTAGAGACACAGCCCTACGAAGAAGGCTGTCTCTCTGTGCCTCAAATATACGATAAAGTTGAGCGTCCGTCACGTGTAAAAATTGAAGCAATTAACCTTGATGGTCAAGCATTTGAGTTAGAAGCTGACGAACTTCTCGCAGTTTGTATCCAACATGAAATGGATCACTTAAATGGAAAACTGTTTGTAGACTATTTATCGCCATTGAAACGTCAACGTGCACGTGAAAAAGTTGAAAAAGTTGTACGTCAACGCGATAAGGAAAAAGTTGCGGTTAAACGTTAACACATGTTTTTCGGTTATTAAAAGTGCCCTTATTGTTTCGTAGTGGTTTAATGCTTGCATTTACCGCAGTCTGTTTACAGATTGCGGTGTTTTTGCAGCCTCTACTGCCGAAGCAATATCAGATTGCACCCGTCTGTGAAACGATTACCCAAGCGTTATTGTTGCCTAAATTAAAAGCTGAACAGCAGTCTGTATCACACAATATGCATCATCATTCACATCAGCTTGAACAACATCAAAGCTTGATGTCGAAACATGACCACCACGATCCAAACCATCAATGTCAGTACTGTACTGTCTATGCCAATCTGGTATTACCACCAGAATTCGGCGTGAAAGAAGTTTTAGTCCGAATCCAAATCCGTTTAGTCGCGTATCAACAGGCATTTAAGCATGTTTATTTTGCACTACAACGGCTATTCTTATTACCTCAAGGGCGAGCACCGCCACTCTTTGCATAAATTAAAACGTCAATTTCATTAGGGTTTTTAAAACTCTAGCCTCGTTTTATTTATGTTTTAAGAGAGACCAATCATGGCTCAACCTAAATTTTTATTACAACCCCTCACGGTTGCGATTCTTGCTGCCTCAAATAGTACATTATTATGGGCAAATATGCATGTTCAGCCCGATAAAACCCCTGTTGTATTAGCACCTATTGTCGTTACAGCACAGCAGCCAAATGATGCAAATGGATTGATTATTCACGCTGACCCTAAGCAAGCAATTCAACCTATTCCTGCAACCGACGG
Source organism: Acinetobacter sp. NIPH 284 (assembly GCF_000369425.1). Lineage (NCBI taxonomy): Bacteria > Pseudomonadati > Pseudomonadota > Gammaproteobacteria > Moraxellales > Moraxellaceae > Acinetobacter > Acinetobacter sp. NIPH 284. The sequence continues at coordinate 14,016 of NZ_KB850003.1, read as the reverse complement.
TGCAGACTATTTACAAAATATTATGGGATTTAGTTCCATTAAAAATGGCGGAACGAATGGTGATGTTACATTTAGAGGAATGTTTGGTTCTCGGATAAAAATGCTGGTGGATGATAGTGAAAATTTAGGTGCGTGCCCGAATCGTATGGATGCACCAACTTCTTATATTCAGCCAGAAAGCTTTGATCAAATTACGGTGATTAAAGGGCCGCAAACTGTTCAGTACGCAACACCTGGTTCGGCTGCAACTGTCATTTTTCAGCGTCAACCTGAAAATCTCAGCAAAGAACAGCCTTATCGTGGCCAAGCCAGTGTTTTGATGGGTTCATATGGTCGTCTAGATCATAATATTGAAGCGGCAATTGGCGATGAAAGCAAATATGCTCGTTTAAATGCCAATCGTTCTGTTGCAGATGATTACAAAGATGGCAACGATAAAAGCATTCATTCAAATTGGGAGCGCTGGAATACTGACTTGGCATTGGGTTGGAAGCCAACAGATGATTCTTGGTTAGAATTGCGTGCAGCTAAAGGTGATGGTGAGGCTGCCTACGCTGGCCGTAACATGGATGGTTCGCAGTTTAAACGAGAAAGTCTTGGTCTACATGCTGAACAGAAAAATATTACAGAGGTGATCAAGAAAGTTGAAGCCCAAGTGGACTACAGCTATAACGATCATGTCATGGATAATTTTAGCTTACGTACGCCGCCAATGACGACAATGAACATGCACGGAATGAATATGACTGTGCCAAATAAAATGTCGATGCGGGTTGATCGTCGTACTTTAAATACCCGTTTAGCAGTAACAACCGATTGGGACAAATTTAGCGTGATTTCGGGTGTAGATACGCAACAAAATAAACATGGCGGTGATATGGTCATGTATGCCATGCCATCAATGAGTTCACCTTATGCTGAGGACTTGAAGTTCCAATCTTATGGTGCATTTAGTGAGTGGACTTATACATTGAGTCCAGATCAGAAGTTAGTTGCAGGTGCGCGTGTTGATCAAGTGAAGATTGATAATCTTGAAGATGGAAACAATCGTAAAGAGATAGTACCAAGTGGTTTTATCCGTATCGAAAAAACCTTGCCTGAACATGGCCTCAAAACTTACGCAGGGCTGGGTTATGTGGAGCGTACTCCAGATTTTTGGGAGCTGTATAGCACCTCAACAGATCGTGGTGTTGGCTCAACTGACATGATGGGAATGACCAGCTACCGCATGCTCGATAATTTAGATAATCTGAACAATGAACGTACGGCACAACTTGATCTTGGCTTCCAAGCTGAACAGGGTGCTTGGAGTGCGTGGGCATCAGCTTATGCAGGTTTAATCAAAGATTTTATTTTGTTGGAATATAATACGCCAACCATGAGACAGCCATTGGCACGTAATGTTCATGCCACGATTGCGGGTGCTGAGGCAGGTTTAGGTTATCAATTCACTGATCATTTCCAAGCGGATATTTCAACTATGTATGCTTGGGGGGAAAATACATCGGATCATCGCGCATTAGCGCAAATTGCACCTTTAGAGGGTCGAATAAATTTACGCTATGTTGATGAAAAATATAGCTTAGGTCTATTGTGGCGTGCTGTTGCAAACCAGGATCGTATCAGTTTGAATGAGGGTAATGTGGTGGGTTATGACATGAATGAAAGTAAAGCATTCGATACCCTAGCTGTAAATGGAACTTATAGGCTCACTGATGCAGTCGATGTTTCAGTCGGAATTGATAACGTTTTAGATAAGGCTTATACAGAGCACTTAAATAAAGCGGGTGCGTCTATGTTTGGTTATGCTGCAACTGAGCAGTTTAATAATATTGGACGCAACTACTGGATGCGGATGAGCATGAAGTTCTAAATTGCATTTAAAAAAACAAGGTGGTAAGTTCCACCTTGTTTTATCCGACCTTAAGCCAAACAATCTTGTTTTGGCATTAAGCTATCGCAGTACAATGGATTTAGTGCGCACTGCAAATCATCAATTTGTTCTTGAGTTACATAGTTTTTTGCGATGAGATATTCGGCGACGCGATCATCACGTAAACTTAAAAATGCAGCATCATAAACACCTAAATCTACAAATAAAGCTGCTGTTTCAAGGCTATTAAAATGATCTAAAAATACATCATTTTCGTGCATCAAAAAGATATGGGTTAGATCAACAGTTGAATCTATATTTAATCGTTGAGCTAATTGTTCTGGGCGAGTTTTGATAAATAATAAATCTGATAGTTCATCGAACTGACTTTTATCCAGTTGATTTTCGCCATCTTTGACATGACCTAACCATGCTTTGAAGACCAGCACGGCACCACCACGAAGTAGCATACTCCACATTTGATGACGAGTTTCATGATCCAAATGAGCGGATTCTGTTTCTAATACATCCAAGAATTTTTGTTCTTGTAACGCTAGTTTTTCAAATAGTCCTAGACCTTGTGGCTGATAAGCTGCAGGTGCAAATACATCAAAATTCAGCTCATGGAATACATTGAGGGCAAGGGGGACGGCTGCTTGATAAAGTGTATTCAATGCTTTTAGATGAGTATCATCTAAGTTGCTCTGTACAAAAATATCCTGCCAGTTGAGCTCTGGTAATAATGCATTGGCACTATATTGGCGGTAAAATTGCTGTGAGGTATGTTCAGAGGCGGGGTGGCTAGTATTCATGATCAATATCCTTTGTGATAGTTTTGCTAGAAACCTAAACACATGAAAAACGGCTTCTATCAACAAGTTGATCAATTTTTGCGTGTTTGTGGATGCAAGTAGAATACGACTAAAGTTGTATAGAGGTTTTTTAGGGTAAAAATCATAAATAAAAACAATGAATTGTCTAATTGTAAGTAAGTGTACAAACGTTCACTAGTGTAAGTGAACGTTTTTGCCATAGCCAATAAATTTTTGAGCATTTTGGTCAATTTATTGTCATTTTAATGCGCTTTTTTTGATGGTTTTTGCCTATGTTTCAAAATATTTTGCCATTTAGCCCATCGGCATAATTTTTAAAGCAGAAAGCCACGCACGTAAACCCGCAGGTTTGAGCGGTTTTTTCAATAGAACAATATTTTGCTGTTTCAAATATTGAGGCAACTCAGGATCAGAATCTGCTGTAATTAATGCGACTGGAATGTGTGCAGGGCGATATTGTTCAATAAAATCTAATCCCCGTTGATCATGATTTAAATGCTGATCGATTAACCACACTTGAATATCTTCTTGTTCAATTAGTTTTAGTGCTTCCGACGGTTCAGTCGCGGTAAAAATTTGATAGCCCCATTTGCTTAATAAAGTCCGCATACCTTGTAAAATAGTTTCATCATTGTCTAAACAAAGCACTTTATATGCAGTATGTTGCAGTGCGGTCACATGCGATGTAGTCGCTTGAATTTTTGGTGCTTCGGCGAGCGGTACTTCGATCATAAAGCAAGAACCTTTACCTAATTCTGAGTAGACATGCACTGGGAAATCCAGCAGGCTGGTCATACGTTGAACAATCGCGAGACCAAGCCCAAGTCCTTGTTCACCCCAAGGGGAGGTATGCCCGCAACGCTCAAATTCTTGGAATAATTTCACCCGTTGTTGTTCATTGATGCCAGGTCCTGTATCCCAAACACCGATTCGAATATGGTTTGGTCTTTGTGCAGAACGTAATACACCAACAACGACACGACCTTGTGCTGTATAACGCAATGCATTACTAACGAAATTTTGAATAATTCGTCGCATCCATTGTGGATCGGTATCAACCCAGAATTGAGTATCGTGTACAGACAGTTGAATATTACGCTGCGCTGCAATTGATTTGAATTGAAGTTCAAGATCACTCAATAAGTCGTGTAATGAATACGCTTGGCGTTTTGGTTGGATGGTTCCACCTTCTAAACGGGCAATATCGAGTAGGGCAGAGAGCATGCTTTCAGCACCATACAGTGCGCGATCAAGTTGTTGTAAGGTTTGTTGATCTTCAGTTGAGCTGACACTCTGTTCCAATGCCGTACTGAACAAACGTGCTGCATGCATCGGTTGCAGCAAATCGTGACTGGCCGCTGCTAAAAATCGACTTTTAGATTGATTGGCTTTATCGGCTTGTTCACGGGCAAGTTGCTGTTCAGCTAGTGCATTTGCAAGCTGTTGAGTTCGATCACTCACTCTTTCTTCAAGAATCGCTTCATTCTCGCGGAACGCAGTAATATCGGCGAAGGTCGTGACGAATCCTCCACCCTCAATAGGATTACCGCGCATTTGAATGACCAAGCCATCTTTACGAATACGTTCAAATTCATGGGCGCTACCGACTTTCATCCAGTGAATTCGTTTACGCACATGTTCTTCAACTGAACCGGGTCCACATTCACCCCGTTCTGCGTTATAACGGATTAAATCCGCGATTGGGCATCCTACATAAACAAGGTCTTTAGGATAATCAAATAAGGTAAGATATTGATTGTTCCATGCTACCAGACACATATTTTTATCAACAACACTTACCCCTTGAGTCATGTGGTCGATCATGGTCATCAAAAGATTTTGGTTAAAGCGTTGCCATTGTGAAGCTTGATCGAGAATATTCGCGACTTGCCCCAGTGCTAATCCATTATTGATCATGGCGGTGGTGAGCAAAGTACGTGCTGATGCAGCACCAATAATGCCTGCCAAGTATTGTTCAGTGAAGCGCCACCACATGCCATTCGCCACATGATTTTCATTTAAAACCACATGATTTTGTTCACAAAATTGCTGGAATGCTTGAGTCGTAGGGCGATCACCTGTAATACGTTTAGCCAGCGCCAATAAATCGCCAACTTTGAGCCGTGCTGCATTTTGCGGTAAATCGGTTAAATCAAGGTTTGTCTGGGTAGAGGGTAACGGTTTGCTTTCATAGTAGAAAAAGCTTTCAGCCTGAATCTGTTCCGCAACACTTGGGCGGTACAAACGAGAACCCCAAATATAGCAAATAATATTCAGTCCCAAAGACCACATGACACCATGGGTCAATGGTGCAAAAGATTCAAAACCAAGCAAAGCTTCTGGACGTAAGCTATTAATATCGAAAGGTCCAAACAATAGTAAATGTTGTGCGAACGCTTGATATTGTTCTGGGAGACTACGTAACAAAGTAGGAAAGAGCAGTGTGTAGCTCCACATGATGAAGCCTACGATCAGACCAACGTAGACACCTTGACGGCTTGCACCACGCCAATATAAACCACCAATGAGTGCTGGCGAAAATTGCGCAACTGCGCTAAAAGCCAATAGGCCAAATACTGATAATTGATTAATGTCATTAAAAAAGTGGAAGAATAAAAAACCCAGTAACATCACACTGATAATACTAATTCTTCGAGTCAGTTTGAGTACTTTTGGTAATTGTTGATCATGTCGAGAGATAATCTTAAAGTGCCATAAAGCAGGCATAATTAAATCATTACTGAGCATGATAGAAAGTGCGACTGAGGCAACCAGTAACATACCTGTTGAAGCAGAGAAACCACCTAAAAAAGCGAGTAATGCCAACCAATCTTGCTGATAACTTAGAGGGAGCGCCAATACCGCAATATCAGGTGTACCTAATGTATCAGGGAGGGAGTGTAACGCCCAACTGGCGATAGGAATAATCGCCATAATGGTTAAAATTAAATAAGCTGCAAACCAGCGTCTGGCCCCACGAATATGTTTTTCATCACGTAATTCGACTACGGCAACATGAAACTGTCGTGGTAAACAAATCATAGCTAGCGCAGCGAGTAAGGTTTGTACCCAGAAGGTTTCAGGAACCCCTAATTGTTGCAAATCTTGAAAATGTTGAGTGACATCATTGCTGACTTGTTTGATATTTTCGGGGGATTGGAATAAGAAAAAAACTGCAACGCTAAGTAATGCAAACAGTTTTACAAAAGATTCAAAAGCGACTGCAAGCATTAAGCCGCCGTGCTGTTCAGTATGTGCAATATGCCGCGTGCCAAAAATCATAGCCAAAATCGCAAGTACCGCTGTAAGTAATAACACACTATTTGTGCTGGTATGAACATGTGCATTCTGTTCGAGTACAACGGAGGCACTCAATGCAATCGCTCTTAATTGCAAAGCGAGATAGGGGATAATTGCAATCACTGCAAGAATAGTGACTAAGGCTGCGAGACTACCGCTTTTGCCATATCGGGCAGCAACGAAATCGGCAATTGAAGAAATGGCATGATGCTGACGAATCCTTCCTAACCGTTTCCAAATGTCGTAACCAAACCAAATAAAAAGTAATGGTCCTAAATAAATTGGTAAGAAAATAATACCTTCACGGACAGCTGCACCTGTTGCGCCGTAGAATGTCCAAGATGAGCAATATACGCCTAAGGTTAAGCTGAACATCAACATGCGACCACGTGTACTTAAGCGACTGGCATGTTTTTCTCCAAAAAAGGCACAGCCGAATAACAGCGCGATATATAGGGCAAGTGCCCCAATAATAAGCCAATTGTTCATATTGCTCACGTGATCAAACTCCATTTTCTATCATACCCGAAGCATCAAAAGGGTTATGAGCAGAGATTTGTATTTAGAGACCAAAGTCTAAGTTACGAGTCAAGCATAATCTTGTTAATTTAAATAATGAAAAATCCCTAGTAAAAAAGGGGTCCACGGCTGGACACAAAAATAAGGAGTTAATGATGGATGACTCACAGGTAGAACGTATTCTACACAATCCAAAGTTTCAAGAAATGGTCAGCAAAAAACGTACATTAAGTTGGACATTAACAGCAATCATGTTGTTTATCTATGTCGGATTTATGCTTTTAGTTGGCTATAACAAAGAGTTCCTAGCAAGTTCTTTTAGTGGTGGTGTAACAACATGGGGCATGCCCCTCGGTTTAGGCATTATCGTACTGTCATTTTTATTGTGTGGTGTCTATTCATACATCGCCAATAATAAACTAGATCAGTTGAATGAAGAGGCTCTCAAGGAAGTTGAGGCAATCACACATGAAAAAGGGATGCACTGAGATGAAAGGGACGTCATTCAAAGCGAAACTGTTCGCGCTTGCAAGCCTATGTTGTTCTCAAGTTGCATTTGCTGGCCCTGATTTAGGTGCAGCAGAGCAACAGGCAACGAACTGGCATGCAATCATCATGTTCACCATTTTTGTTGGTTTCACTTTGTTTATTACTAAGTGGGCAGCAAAACAAACCACGAATACAGCTGATTTCTATACCGCAGGTGGTGGAATTAGTGGCTTCCAAAATGGTTTAGCGATTGCCGGTGACTATATGTCAGCCGCATCGTTCCTCGGTATTTCAGCACTTGTGTTCAGTTCAGGCTTTGATGGTTTGCTCTATTCACTTGGTTTCATGGTCGGTTGGCCAATCGTACTTTTCCTTGTTGCTGAACGTTTACGTAACTTAGGTAAATATAATCTTTCTGATGTAGTTTCTTTCCGTTTGGAAGAAAAACCAGTTCGTACCTTAGCTGCATTAAGTTCTTTAGTTGTGGTTGCATTTTATCTGATTGCTCAAATGGTAGGAGCAGGTCAGTTAATCAAATTACTTTTTGGTTTGAACTATAATATTGCGGTTGTAATCGTCGGTTTGTTGATGATGGCATACGTAATTTTTGGTGGTATGTTAGCAACCACTTGGGTACAAATCATTAAAGCCGTAATGTTACTCAGTGGCGCAACATTTATGGCATTCATGGTGATGAAAGCTGTTGGCTTTAGTTTCTCAAACATGTTCAATCAAGCGATTGGTGTCTATAGCCAATCTCACAGCATTAGCTGGGATGAAGCTGCAAAAATCATGGGGCCTGGTAAATTGGCTGCAAACCCGATTGATGCGTTATCACTTGGTCTTGCATTAATGTTTGGTACAGCAGGCTTACCACATATCTTAATGCGCTTCTTCACTGTTAAAGATGCTAAAGAAGCTCGTAAATCAGTTGTAGTTGCAACAGGTTTCATTGGTTACTTCTATCTATTAACTTTCATCATTGGTTTCGGTGCGATCTTATTCGTTTCTAACAACCCTCAGTTCCTTGATGTCGCTAAAGCAGCGGTAACAGGTAAATTAGAGTTGGTTGGTGGTAACAACATGGCTGCGGTTCACTTAAGTGATGCAGTTGGTGGCGACTTGTTCATGGGCTTCATTTCAGCAGTTGCATTTGCAACAATCCTTGCTGTAGTGGCTGGCTTAACACTTTCAGGTGCTTCTGCGATTTCACATGACTTATATGCAAACGTATTCAAAAAAGGTCAAACTACGCCTCAATCTGAATTACGTATGTCAAAAATTGCGACTTTAGGTCTAGCAATCTTTGCCATGATTCTAGGGATTTTGTTCGAAAAACAAAACGTTGCGTTCATGGTTGGTTTGGCATTCTCAGTGGCTTGTTGTGCAAACTTCCCAGTACTCGTATTGTCTATGTTCTGGAAAGGTTTAACGACTCGTGGTGCAGTAATTGGTGGTATTGTTGGTCTAGTGACTGCAGTAACCCTGATCATTCTTTCTAAAGCAGTTTGGGTTGACACGTTGAAAATTTCAGACACCGCAGTGAATCCATTCAATGGCCCTGCAATTTTCGCGATGCCATTATCTTTCCTTTGCTGTTGGTTCTTCTCAGTAACTGACAAATCAGCTCGTGCAGAGAAAGAGCGTAAAGCGTTCGATGCTCAGTTTGTTCGTTCACAAACAGGTATTGGTATCTCTGGTGCATCTGATCACTAAGTAGATCGAATCCTAAGAATTAAAGCCCTCAACATTTGAGGGCTTTTTCTATTATTGATGCATACTGGCCAGTTGTTGCGCTTGATTACGATAGAGTGACAAACCGATTCGTTGTAAATGCCGTCCTTTTTCTTCAAGCAGTTGATTTAATTTTGGGATATGTTTGGCAGCTGTATAGAGTGCTAGATTGCGACCAATTAAATAATAAGCAAACCATGAAGCCGATTGCGGTGCCAAGCCCAGCTTCTGCATTTTCTTGCGACCAATAAAGAACTGGGTAATTTCCAGATGCTGCTTATAGGCCAGTTTTTGCTGGAAAGAACGCAGATAGCGATATTTCCGTTCAAAGGGTTCTTTGGAAAGACTAGAGCCAAGACAAACACTGCTCTCATCAGATTGAGGATGTGCAAACTGCATCCAGTACATGAGTTTCCAGCCATCAGCTTCATTATCCACTAACCATTTTTCTTCAACGCCCATCAACCAGCCCGCATATTTCCAAAAATGTAAAAAACTATCAATCTCTTGTGCGCTAGGGAAAATTCCCAATGCCCTGATACCAATCAATACCACACCACTAAAGGCAATATTTGTCATCGCTTGATCATATTGGTTAATAGGTAGCCCCCAAGTCTCGGCATCCCATTTCTCAGATTTTTGTAATTGATAGCGTACCAGTGAATGAATGAAGCGCACAAAAATAGTAGAGGTGAAGCCTTTGCTAAAACGTTCAAAACCATCTTGTTCAGTGATATCGACCCACCATTTAGTTGTTTCGGCTAAGCGTGTTCCCGCCTGTTTTTTTAGTGCACCTGTCAGGACTAGGGGTTGATTAAAACCAGGGTATAAATAACCTGTCATTAGCGATAGATCTCGTAGGATCAGTCCGTTATTGATGCCTAGGCGATAGGTAAATTTAAGTGCTTCATCGACTTTGGCTTGGTCGTACCAATCAGGTTTTTGTTCCACTAACTGGAAGAAGGTAGTCAGTTCAGCAATCTCATGTGGTAATTTCTCAAGACCTTGATATAGCGCAGTTTCAAAGTACTTACGATGCAGTTTTGGATTTTGAAGTATCCAAAGCAGTAGTTGGTCCATGGGCGCGTCACCACTTTGCAACGCTGTGTTCAAGGAGAGATATTCTTGATAATTCGGTTGAATTTGTTGATGCGTCATATAACCAAGAATTTTGGTTTTAATATTTGATTGAATCATGTCTTCAAACGCTGCTAAGCGTTTAGGTTTAACGATGCTTTGCATTGCATAAAGCCCCTGATTGTTATTTAATCAAAGCTTAATATGAATAAATATTCGTATTCAATTCGCGTTTTAATAAAGGCTGAACATGAGAAAAAGACCCCAGCAGCAACGTGCAAAAATGATTGTCGAAAGTATTCTTGAGGGAACGCAAAAATGCATTTCTGAATATGGTGTATTGCATGTCACTACACCGAAAATCTCTGAAAAATCAGGGGTAAGTGTTGGATCAATTTATCAATATTTTGAAAATAAAGAACAGATTGTTGCTGAACTATTGTTACGTAAAAGCGAAAATTTAGGGCAAGCACTAAAGCAGTTAGTGATGTTCCAACAACAAACAGCTATTCAAGACATCATCACATTAAGTATCGCTTTTGGTTTTGAATCATTGAAATCGGATCATGGTTTCTTTATCGAAATCTTAAAAAATTGGCATGCCTATAGTGATTCAGAAGCGGCACAAGTATTAGAGCAGCATTTCTTGGAAGTGGGTATGTACTTATTTGGACGTTATTACCCCCATTGGGATTTTGAGACTTTAAAACACAAGTCTTTTGTGATTATTAACAGTACCTTATTTACCATGATGCGTTATGCCAGTAAAAATACCTTTTTAATTGAAGAACAACGTTTGCAACAAGAACTCTCTAAAATGATTGTTGCCTTTTTAGATACGGTGTGATGCCATTAACTTAATGAAAATCATAACAATCACATGGAAAACAACATGCAAAGCTTAAAACAATTTTGGGGCAGTTTTCGTTTATTACCTTCTGCGTGGTTGTTGTTGGTGCAATTGGCCTTATTAGTTATGGCGATGTTGACTTATGGAGATAGTGAATATCGTGCCTTAACTTGGTCACTAGGTGTTTTAGCTCTCTTAATCATCGCCAAGGTTATTCGCCAAACACCAGTATTCACATTTTGGGGCTTAGTCTTTGTCAGTGGTGCTTTTCTGTTTTCAATTTTAATTTTTATTGGCTATGACAATTCAAAAATCCAAATCATCGCTTATAGTTTTGAAGCATTAGCGTATTTTTATGCTGCTTATGGATTATTACGTTATATGTTTGCAGATCGTTATCTCACCAAAGATGAATTATTTGCTGCAGGTGCAGTTTTTACCCTCATCGCTTGGGCATTCGCCTTTTTATATAGTATTTGCCAGTTGCTTTTACCCCATAGTTTTCAAAACCCAAATCAGCCACAAGATTTACAAGTTTGGCTCGATTTATTATTTCTGAGTTTTAGTCTGCAATCAGCAACGGGTTTATCTGATTTGATGCCAATTAGCCCAGCCGCTAGAGTATTAACCATGCTACAAATGTTTGGTGGGGTGATGTATCTCGCTGTCGTGGTTTCTCGATTAATTGCATTGCAATATATTGCCCATTTGCCTAAGCAATCGAGCGATAAAGAATAAATACAGTTACAGCATTACAACTGCTTTATTTTTCACATTTTTTATAATCAGTATCGAGTTTTACACCGCTGAACTCGCTTTTATTCACTATGTGAATGTCTTATTTGACCCTTAGGGTCTGTCATTATCATTAAAAAAATATGGGGGAATTATGCCTTCCAAGCCATCTTCGCAGTTTGCGAATGTGAATCCAAACGTGTTTTTAAGCACGGTGATTATCATTGCGATTTTTATCGCAATCGTCATTATCGCACCCAGTTCCTTTGAATTTCTGACACAACAACTGAAGCAATGGATTACAGATTCCTTTAGCTGGTTCTATGTCCTCTCTGTTGCGGTGTTTTTGATTTTACTGATTTATATTGCCTGTTCGGCCAGCGGCAAAATTAAATTAGGACCAGATCACAGCCAACCTGAATATAGCAATGGTTCTTGGTTTGCTATGCTGTTTACCGCAGGTATGGGCATCGGTTTGATGTTCTTCGGTGTTGCAGAACCTGTGATGCACTATGTCAGCCCACCGAGTGGTGATCCTGAAAGTATCGCATCTGCACAACAAGCCTTAAGGATTACCTTTTTCCACTGGGGTTTACATGCATGGGCAATTTACGCCGTGGTCGGATTGGCTTTGGCCTATTTTGCTTATCGTCATAATCTGCCGTTAAAAACCCGTTCAGCCTTATACCCTATTATTGGTAAGAAGATTTATGGTCCTTGGGGCGATAGTATTGATACCTTTGCCACCATCGGTACTGTTTTCGGGGTAGCAACCTCTTTAGGCTTTGGTGTTACTCAAATTAATTCTGGCTTACATTATTTATTTGGAGTGGAGCAAAGTAGCCAAGTCCAAGTGGGTTTGATTGTCTTTGTCAGTATTCTCGCTTCAATGTCAGTATTTCTCGGTTTGGATAAAGGCGTAAAACGTCTTTCTGAGCTGAATCTGGTCTTGGCTTTAGTACTTTTAGCCTTTGTATTTATTGCTGGCCCAAGTATCTATCTACTACAAACGACCATTCAAAACATGGGTTCGTATATGTCGAACCTATTTGGCATGACCTTTAACTTGTACGCCTACCAACCGAATGGCTGGATTGGTGGTTGGACCATTATGTACTGGGCATGGTGGATTTCATGGTCGCCATTTGTAGGGATGTTTATTGCCCGTGTATCGCGCGGCCGAACCATCCGTGAGTTTATTGTGGGTGTATTACTGATTCCGACTGGTTTTACTATTATCTGGATGGGCTTTTTAGGTAATGCTGCACTGTTCAATATTATGCAAGAGCATAATCACAGTCTCATTCACGCCGTACAAAGTGATTCATCTGTAGCTTTATTTGAGTTTTTGAATCATTTGCCATTTTCAGGAGTGATGAGTTTATTGGCTACGGTATTGGTGATGCTCTTTTTCGTCACCTCTGCGGATTCGGGTGCGCTGGTTACTGATTATCTCACCGCTAAAACCGACAATTCTCCAACATGGCAAAGACTATTTTGGACGGTGTTGATGGCCGCATTGGCCATTATTCTGCTGTTGGTGGGTGGTCTATCGGCATTGCAATCTTCCATTATTATGAGTGCATTGCCTTTTACTTTTATTATGTTGCTGATGAGTTGGGGCTTACTCAAAGCCTTGAAGTTAGATGTCACTAAAATGAAGGCCATTCAAGAGGCGCGTATTACTCCACGTGCCATCAATAATCCACGCAGTTGGCAGCAGCGTCTGGGTTTGATCATGCATTATCCGCATACAGAAACTGAAGTTAAGCACTATATCGAGACACAGGTACGTAAAGCCTTTGAAAGTATTCAGCGTGAATTTAAACGCCGTCATTTGGAAGTGGATATACATGAAATCGAAAATGGTCTGCAATTGCATGTCGATCATCACCATGAAATTAACTTTATCTATAAAGTGGTTTCGCATGCCACTGTTCCACCTAGCTTTATGTTGGGACGAGCAGAAGAAGATGAAGCCAATTACTTTCAAGCAGAAGTCTTTTTAAGAGAGGGTGGACAAAACTATGATGTGATGGATTGGACGCAAGAAGATTTAATCCAAGACATTATTGATCAATATGAACGTCATCTATACTTCTTGAATATCGTGAGAGGGAGTACTCCTTAAGAGAAAGTACTTATTGCAATACTGAGAACAACGGTTTTGAGCGATCAAAGCCGTTGTTTTTATTTTGGGTGGTGAAGTTTTAAACATCAATCGAATAAGAGACAAATTTTTGCATGGAGTAAGGTGCTTAAAATAAAAGCTAAACATAAAGATAAAGTTGTTTTTTGCTGATAATTAAAGCGTATTTATTGAAAAGTTACTAAATTACATATACTTACTTTGATTAAATTCACTTTTAAGAAAATTAATAAATTTTAAATTATATAAATCAGTAAATTAGGTAAGTTGAAGTTTAAAAAAAAAACAACCGAATTTTAAATTTTCTAAAAGTGCTTGCGTGTGTTTTGAAATGGTGTAGAATGCACATCCATCGGCGGTGATGCAGATAAAAACTTGTTGAGAAACAAGGATTTGGCTAGATTAGTTAGGTTCTTGGGTTGATTAGTGAGTTTTAAAAATATCGAAATTACCTGTT